>NZ_JNWV01000005.1 GCF_000716535.1 Streptomyces flaveolus
GGGGTAGATGTCCTGGTACTTCTTCGGCGGGTTCTCCGCGTACGCGATCGTCCCGTCCGGGCGGTGGTGGAACCACTCGGGGTGCTTGTGGACCCAGGGATGGTCGGGCGAGCACTGCAACGCGAAGTCCAGCGCGATCTCCAGGCCCAGCTTCTTCGCCTCGCCGACGAAGAAGTCGAAGTCCTCCAGGGTGCCAAGGCCGGGGTGCACGGCGTCGTGGCCACCCTCCGGCGACCCGATCGCCCAGGGCACGCCGACGTCGTCCGGGCCCGCGGTGAGCGTGTTGTTGCGGCCCTTGCGGAACGTCGTGCCGATCGGGTGGATGGGCGGCAGGTAGACGACGTCGAAGCCCATGTCCGCGATCGGCTTCAGCCGGCGCGCGGCCGTGCGGAACGTACCGTGCGGCTCCTCGGCGGTCCCCTCCGAGCGGGGGAAGAACTCGTACCACGACCCGAACAGGGCCCGTTCGCGCTCCACCAGCAACGGCATCGGATCGGGGCGCGCTCGGGGCCCTTGGGCACTCCGGCGGCGGCCCGCTCGTACAACTCGGCGCCCTCCTCCAGGACCAGGCCGGTGTCGATCCCGGCCGGCACCTTCACGGAGGCGGTGTGCCGCCAGGTCGCCAGCGGATGGCTCCAGGCCTCCACCCGGAAGGTCCAACGGCCCGTCGTGTCCGGCGTGATCTCCGCACCCCAGCGGTCGCTGCCCGGGGACAGCTCCCGCATCGGTGTCCAGGGGCCACGGCGGCCGTTGGGATCGCGCAGGACCACGTTCGCCCCCACGGCGTCGTGCCCTTCGCGGAAGACGGTGGCCGTGACCTCGAAGGTCTCCCCGGCCACCGCTTTCGCCGGGCGCCTGCCG
Source organism: Streptomyces flaveolus (assembly GCF_000716535.1). Lineage (GTDB taxonomy): Bacteria > Actinomycetota > Actinomycetes > Streptomycetales > Streptomycetaceae > Streptomyces > Streptomyces flaveolus_A. Next base: position 862 of record NZ_JNWV01000005.1, read on the forward strand.
CACTCCACGGCCGGCCGGACGTCACGTACCGGTACACGGCCGATGGCCGGGGTCCTGCGCATGTATCTCACCTCCGCCGTGCGCGGAGCCGGACACCCGGCCCGGCTCCGCGATCCGAAAGTCGGGCCGGCGCGCGCCGGTCCGAGAGGAACGCCTTGTACGGTGCCAGGTCAGGGGCTTGGCGCCGTGGAACGCCGCTCCGGCGGCGGCGCTCTTCTGGCCGCCCGGCGTGGCTGCGGCCGTCCGTCCTGCTCGCGCAGGTAGGTGACCAGGTTCGTGCGGAGATAGCGTTCGGCGGCGTCCGCGGCCTCGCGGGCGCAGCGTTTGCCCATCAGCACGCACAGCGTGTACCCCGAGTCCTCGAAGGTGGCCCGGACCGTGCGGTCGTGGGGCGAGGCGAGCATCACGCGCTCCCACGCCCGGTAACGCCGCAACTGCCGGGCCACTTCGGCCTTGGCGGGTAGCAGCATGGCCCTCATTCACCTTCCACGCTCTCGACTGGGCGCGTTCCCGACGGTCGGGTGGCGTCCGCGCACGGGGAGGCGCGGCACCGTTACGGCGATCGAGGCTTTCACTTATGGTGCACGCGCGACGACGCAGCGTCTTGTTGGAGCTTCAACCATTTGGGGTGTCGGGTGCTCGTGTTGCACGAATGGCGTAGTGCCCTCACCGTGGAGGTGACTCAGAAGCGATCAGCGCTCACGCTAGGTGTCCGGGATCCCTCCCGGACAGGGCGAGGGGAGCGAGAGCTTCGCCGGTGAGGAGCAAGCGACGATGAAGACCGCAGTGCCCTGCTACTACCACCTCGACGTGGAAGTCAGCCCGGAACGGGTGGGACAGGTCAGCCGCATCCTGGCCGCCCATCTCCGCTACTGGGACCTCGAGAACCTCGTGGATCCCGTCTGCCGCGGCGCCGAACTGCTGTTGCGGGCGATCGACGAGCACGCGACGGACAAGCACACCTCCATCGAGATGTGGTGGAACGGCCAGCACCTCATCACCGCCTTCGGTGACGACGACCCGGATCTGCGCCCGGACCTGGACCTGAGGTCCTGCCTCGCGGACATCGCCGCGATGAGTGACGGCTGGGGCTGCTGCGCCTCGGACACCGGCAGCAAGATCATCTGGTTCTCGCAGCGCGCCCGCGCCGGCCAGCGCGTCCCGCTGGTGCCCACCGCCCCCGCGCCGACGCTGCGGGAGGGCCTCATGGTCCCGCGCGAGGAGCCGGTGGCCGTGCTGACCGCGCCGGCGCCCGCAGGTGACGACGCCCTGGAGGGCAGCCGGTGACCGCCCGCAAGAGCCGCAAAGGGGTGCCCGTGTGGAGCGGGCACCCCTACCCGTTGGGTGCCGCGTTCGACGGACAGGGCACCAACTTCGCCCTGTTCAGCGAGGTCGCCGAGCGCGTGGAGCTGATCCTGGTCGACGACGCCGGCACCGCCACACCGGTCCCGCTGCAAGAGGTCGACGGCTTCGTGTGGCACGCCTACCTGCCCGGCATCGGCCCCGGCCAGCGCTACGGCTACCGGGTGCACGGCCCCTGGCAGCCGGCGCTCGGCCACCGCTGCAACCCGGCCAAGCTGCTGCTCGACCCGTACGCCCGCGCCGTGGACGGCCAGATCGACAACCACGCCTCCCTGTACGAGCGCGCCCCGGACGGCCCCGCCCCGGCCGACAGCGCCGGCCACTCCATGCTGGGCGTGGTCACCGACCCGTTCTTCGACTGGGGCGACGACCGCCCGCCCCGGACGCCGTACGCGGACTCGGTGATCTACGAGGCCCATGTGCGCGGCCTGACCATGACCCACCCCGACGTCCCCGAGCGGCTGCGCGGCACCTACGCCGGCCTCGCCCACCCCGCCGTGACCGAGCACCTCACCTCGCTCGGCGTGACCGCGGTGGAACTGATGCCGGTGCACCAGTTCGTCCAGGACGGCGTGCTCCAGGACCGCGGCCTGTCCAACTACTGGGGCTACAACACCATCGGCTTCTTCGCCCCGCACAACGCCTACGCCGCCTTCGGTACCCGGGGCCAGCAGGTCAACGAGTTCAAGGCCATGGTGAAGGCGCTGCACGCGGCCGGCCTGGAAGTCATCCTCGACGTGGTCTACAACCACACCGCCGAGGGCAACGAACGGGGCCCGACGCTGTCCTTCCGGGGCATCGACAACGCCTCCTACTACCGCCTGGTCGACGGCGACTGGGCGCACTACTACGACACCACCGGCACCGGCAACAGCCTGCTGATGCGGCACCCCTACGTGCTCCAGCTGATCATGGACTCGCTGCGGTACTGGGTCACCGAGATGCACGTCGACGGCTTCCGCTTCGACCTCGCGGCCACGCTGGCCCGGCAGTTCCACGAGGTGGACCGGCTCTCGGCGTTCTTCGACCTGATCCAGCAGGACCCCGTCATCAGCCGGGTCAAGCTCATCGCCGAGCCCTGGGACGTCGGCGAGGGCGGCTACCAGGTGGGGAACTTCCCGCCGCTGTGGTCGGAGTGGAACGGCAAGTACCGGGACGCCGTACGGGACTTCTGGCGGGCCGAGCCCGGTTCGCTCGGTGAGTTCGCCTCCCGGCTCACCGGCTCCTCCGACATCTACCAGCACAGCCGGCGCCGGCCGCGCGCGAGCGTCAACTTCGTCACCGCGCACGACGGTTTCACCCTGCGCGACCTCGTGTCGTACAACGACAAGCACAACGAGGCCAACGGCGAGGACAACCGGGACGGCGAGAGCCACAACCGGTCCTGGAACTGCGGGGCGGAGGGCGAGACCGACGATCCCGCCGTCCTCGAACTGCGCGCCCGCCAGCAGCGCAACCTGCTGGCCACGCTGCTGCTCTCGCAGGGCATCCCGATGCTGTGCCACGGCGACGAACTCGGCCGCACCCAGCGGGGCAACAACAACGCCTACTGCCAGGACAACGAGATCTCCTGGGTGGACTGGGACCTGACCGACGAACAGCGCGCCCTCGCCGAGTTCACCCGGTGCCTGATCGCCCTGCGCGCCGCGCACCCGGTGCTGCGCCGGCGCCGCTTCTTCCGCGGCGACACCGCGACCCACGCCAAGCAGCCGCTGCCCGACCTGATGTGGCTGCGGCCCGACGCGCGGGAGATGACCGACCGCGACTGGCAGCGCGGGGACGCGCACACGGTCGGGGTGTTCCTCAACGGGGACGCCATCGCCGAACGCGACTCCTACGGCCGCCGCATGGTCGACGACTCCTTCCTGCTGCTCGTCAACGGCTACTGGGAGCCGGTCGTCTTCCGCCTGCCCGACGACTCCTTCGGCGAGCGCTGGGTCACGCTGATCGACACCGCCGACCCCGAGGGCGTCCCCGACGAACGCGAACGCAAGGCGGGCACAAAGGTGCGCGTGGAGGCGCGCAGCCTGGTGCTGCTGTCGCGCCCGTCGCGCGTCGCCGGTTAGAGCGCGAAGCCGACGGCGCCGCACCCCGCCGGGGTGCGGCGCCGTCGGCTCAGAGTGTCTTACCGGCTCCGGCGGGACGTCACCGTGAACTGCGCACCGTCCGGGTCGCGCAGGATCGCCTCGGTCTCCTCCTCGCGCAGCACGCTGCCGCCGTGCTTCTCCGCCGTGCGGGCGCAGCCGGGCACGTCGCCCACCGCGAAGTGGATCTGCCAGTGCGGCCGTACCGAGGGGTCCGGGGCCGCCTCCACCGCGCCCGAGTCGATGCGCGCCACGATGTCACCCTGGCTGCGCAGCACCACCTCGCCGCCCTCGTACTCGACCTCGCAGCAGCCCGGCAGCCCGGTCGCCCAGTCCAGGACCTCGCCGTAGAAGATCGCGGCATCGAAGGCGTCCCGGGTGTGCAGCCGGACGAAGGTCGGTGCCGCCTGCCGCCACGCCTCCCAGTTGGAGACGAGTTCGCCCTGCCAGATCCCGAACGTGGCCCCGTCCCGGTCGGCGAGCAGCGCCGCCCGGCCCGGCGGGAAGGACAGCGGCCCGACCGCCGACGTGCCGCCGCGCTCCCGGACCCGGGACACGGCCACGTCCGCGTCCGGCACGGCGAAGTACGGCGTCCAGGCCACCGCCATCTGCCACATGGAGGCGACGGCGGCGATCCCGGCCACCGGCACCCCGTTCGCCAGGGCGATCCGGAAGTGCTCGCCGAGCTTGGCGCCGCGCCAGCGCCAGCCGAGGACGGCCGCGTAGAAGTCCTGGGTGGCCTGGAGATCGCGGCTGGTCAGGCTCACCCAGCACGGTGCGCCGAAGACGGAGTGGGTGGAGACGACTTCTTTTCTGCGTGGCTCGCCGCCGGTGCGGGTGTCGTGGTTCATGGCAGTCGCGTCCTGCTCTCGGGGCCGGGCGGCCACCGGTCTGGCACCAGTGTCCAACCGGAAGCGGGTGTGCTGCCTGTCGAGTACCCCGGGTGGCGGGGGTGCAGGCCCCTGCGCACGATGGAGGGATGGGAGAGATCGAGCCGGACCGGATCGCCGCGCTGCAGGCGGAGGTCGACCAGCTGAAGGAGGCCATGACCTCCCACGCGGTGATCGACCAGGCGATCGGGATGGTCGTGGCCCTCGGCCGGGTGACCCCGGACCAGGGATGGCAGGTGCTGAAGGAGGTCTCCCAGCACACGAACATCAAGCTGCGCAACATCGCGGAGCTGATCCTGATCTGGGGGCGGCGCGGTGACATCCCGGCCGAGGTCAGGGCCGAACTGGAGGACGCGCTGGACCGCTACGGCCCCACTCAGGTGCCGGGGTCCGAGGGACAGTAGGACTCCCGGGAGCCCTGGAGGATGCCAGGAGGCTCCCGGGAGCCGGGGAACGACAGCGGGCTGCCGGGGTGCGGAAACCCGTGGATCAGCGGGCGCGGGCCTCCGCGAGCAGCTCGTCGCGCAGCCGGTCGAAGCAGCCGCTCAGCAGCCGCGAGACGTGCATCTGCGAGATACCCAGCTGCTGGGCGATCCGGCTCTGCGTCATGCCGCCGAAGAACCGCAGGTAGAGGATGGTGCGTTCGCGCTCGGGCAGCGCCTCCAGACACGGCTTGACCGCGGCCCGGTCCACGACGAGGTCGTACCCCGGGTCCGGTCCGCCCAGGGAGTCGCCCAGGGCGTAGCCGTCCGTGCCGGCCACCTCGGCGTCCAGGGACAGCGCGGAGAAGCACTCCAGAGCCTCCATCCCGGTGCGCACCTCGTCCTCGCTGAGCCGCGTGAACTCGGCGATCTCGGTGACGGTGGGCGCCCGGCCCGGCGTGGTCTGCGCCAGCTCCTTGGTCGCGGCGCGGACGCGGTTGCGCAGGTCCTGCACCCGGCGCGGCACGTGCAGGGTCCACATGTGGTCGCGGAAGTGGCGCTTGATCTCCCCGGTGATGGTGGGCACCGCGTACGCCTCGAAGGCCCGGCCGCGATCGGGATCGTAGTGGTCGACGGCCTTGACCAGGCCCAGCGCGGCCACCTGGTAAAGGTCCTCCAGGGCCTCGCCGCGGCCGCGGAACCGCACGGCGATCCGCTCGGCCATGGGGAGCCACAACCGGACGAGCTCGTCCCGCAGCGCCTGGCGCTCGGGACCGTCGGGCAGTCCGGCGAGGCGCTCGAAAGCGCCGCTGGTGTCCGGGGCGTCGTCGTGTGGATGGGGTTTCGTGCTGCCAGTGACACGCATCGCGCGCACCTCTCTCAGCAGGTGCTGGATGACAGACACCGTGGGAGGTGCGCTCGGACCATGGATAGGACACCGGGGCGTCCGGCGAGGGCCGGCTCCCACGGACGTGCCTCCTGTCCGAAGCACTGCTCTGCCCATTCCCGCTGACGGGCATCTCAAAACAAATAAGGACAAATAGGAGGATTTGGGGTAGGTGTTCTTGACCGCCTCTTGGGAGGCGATACCTCTGTAACAGAGGTAATCTCCGAAGGGTGGACGCCGACACCTTTCCGGAGGAACTGGCCGACGCGCTGGTGCGCATCCAGCGGCTGACCCGGCGCCGGCTGCGCGGCGGGCTCACCGTGCCCCGGCTGCGCGGCGCCGAGGTCGAACTGCTGCGGCTGGTCGAGTCCCGGCCCGGCACCGGCATCTCGGACGCGGCGAGAGAGCTGCACCTGGCCGGAAACTCCGTGTCGACCCTGGTCAACCAGCTCGTCCGGGACGGCTATCTGGTCCGCGAGACCGACCCGGCCGACCGGAGGGCCGCCCGGCTGCTGCTGACCGGGGCCGCCGAGCAGCGGCTCGCGGACTGGCGGCGCCGCCGGGCCGAACTGGTCGGACGGCACGCCTCCCGGCTCGGCGAGGCCGACCGGGAGGCCCTGCGCGCGGCCCTGCCTGCCCTGCGCAGGCTGGCCGTCATGCTGCACGAGGAGGCCGAGGAAGAATGACGAGCGACCTGCCCGCAGGACCCGGGACACCCGGCACGTCTCAGGCCGCCGGTACCTCCGACGCCGAGGCCGGTGCCCCCGTCGAAGCCGTCTCCTGCACCGGGCTCGCCTACGCCTTCGCCGAGACCCGCGCCGTCGACGGGCTCGATCTGGCCGTACGGGAGGGCGAGGTGTTCGGGCTGCTCGGGCCCAACGGGGCCGGCAAGACCACCGCCATCCGCTGCGTCACCACCCTGCTGCCCGTCCCCGCCGGCACGGTCCGCGTCTTCGGGCACGACGCCGCCAAGGAGCGGATGGCGGTGCGCCGGCTGCTCGGCTACGTCCCCCAGCAGCTCTCCGCCGACAGCGGGCTCACCGGCCGGGAGAACGTCGCCCTGTTCGCCCGGGTCTTCGACGTGCCGCGCCGCGAGCGCGCCGCACGCGTCACCCAGGCCCTCGCCGCCGTGGGTCTCTCCGACGCCGGCGACCGGCTGGCCGGCACCTACTCCGGCGGCATGGTCCGCCGCCTGGAACTCGCCCAGGCCCTGGTCAGCGCCCCCCGGCTGCTGATCCTGGACGAGCCCACCATCGGCCTGGACCCGATCGCCCGCACCGGCGTCTGGGAGCACATCAACGCCGTACGCGCCGCCACCGGCATGACCGTCCTCGTCACCACCCACTACATGGACGAGGCCGACCAGTACTGCGACCGGGTGGGTCTCATGCACCGCGGCCGGGTCCGCGCCCTCGGCACCCCGGCGGCGCTGCGCCGGGGCCTCGCCGAGCGGCAGGGCACCGACCGCCTGCCCACGCTGGAGGACGTCTTCCGCGACGTCGCCGGCAGTGGCCTCGACGACTCCGGAGGAGGTTTCCGCGATGTCCGAAGCACCCGCCGCACCGCGCACCGCGTCGGCTGACGGCACTCCCGGAGACGGCACCCCCCTGCTGCTCACCCCGCCCGTGCCGCGCGCGGGCTGGCGGCTGCTGCCCGCCCGGGTGGCCGCCATGTGCGCGGTCGAGCTCCAGAAGCTGCGCCACGACCGGACCGAGCTGTACACCCGCGCGGTCCAGCCCGCCCTGTGGCTGCTGATCTTCGGCCAGACCTTCACCCGGATCCGGGCGATACCCACCGGCGGGGTCCCGTACCTCGACTACCTGGCGCCCGGCATCATCGCCCAGTCGGCGATGTTCATCGCGATCTTCTACGGCATCCAGATCATCTGGGAGCGGGACGCGGGCATCCTGAACAAGCTGCTCGTCACCCCGACCCCGCGCTCGGCCCTGATCACCGGCAAGGCCTTCGCTGCCGGGGTCAAGTCGCTGGTCCAGGCGGTCGTCGTGATCGTGATCGCCACGCTGCTCGGCGTCGCCCTCACCTGGAACCCGCTCAAGCTGCTCGGCGTCGCCCTCGCGGTGGTCCTCGCCTCCGCGTTCTTCTCCTGCCTGTCGATGACCATCGCGGGGATCGTGCTCAGCCGCGACCGGCTGATGGGGTTCGGGCAGGCGATCACCATGCCGCTGTTCTTCGGCTCCAACGCCCTCTACCCCCTGTCGGTGATGCCGGGCTGGCTGCAGGCCGTCAGCAAGGTCAACCCGCTGAGCTACCAAGTGGACGCCCTGCGGGGCCTGCTGCTCGGTACCCCCGCGCATCTCGCCGCCGACTTCGGGGTGCTGGCGGCCGCCGCCGCGGCGGGCATCACCGCGGCCTCCGCGCTGCTCGGCCGGCTGGCCCGCTGATCTTGCCGCGGACGTGATGTGCGGCACGCGCGCGCACCCGGCCGCGGGGGGCCGGATACGGATTCTTCCTGGGCAGCGCTTGATCACCGATCAAAGCGGGTGAATCCCCTGGCCACGGCGCATTCCGCTCATTTGACAGTGCGCTGAGCGCACAGATAGACAGCAGCTCTCGAAGGTCGAGAGGGGCACTGTGTACGAGCCGAACGTGGTCGGGGACTGGCAGGAGTACGAGGAGCATGCCGGTCTGCGGGTCCGCGTCCACCGCCTGGAGCCGGCCGAGCCGCCGCGCGGACGGGACGACGCCGCCGCCGGGCTGACGTACTTCAGCGTCCGGGTGACCGTGGAGAACCGCGGCGCGCGGCACTACGGCATCCACCTGGAGGACGGTCAGATCGACGTCCGCGTCGGTCCGGACGGCGAGGGCGCCTTCATCGACTGGCGCAACTCCCAGTTCATCGAGGGCTTCGACATCTACCCGCTGCGCCGGGCCACCGCCGTCCTCTACGCCGCCGCGCCCGAGGCCGCCCTCACGCACGTGGACGTGCAGGTGCAGCTGCGGGTCGAGGAGGAGTGGACCGACCGGCGGCTGTGGGCGGGCGGCATCGGCATCGCGGAGTCGACCGCGCCGGCCGCACCCGCCGGCACCGGACAGAGCAGCCTGGCCCACCAGGTCAGCGCGTTCCTGAGGGACCAGACCGAGCCCGGTTCCGCCTGACGGTCGCCCCGCGGGGAGCGCCCGTCACGGCGCTCAGTGCGGAATGCCGTCGATGATCTCGCGCGCGCCCTGCCGAAGCAGCGCCACCGCGACCGAGGTGCCGAGGGTGGCCGGATCGAGCCGGCCCGCCCACTCGTGGGCGTTCAGCCGGGTCTTGCCGTCCGGAGTGAAGACACAGGCCCGCAGGGAGAGTTCGCCGCTCCGGTCCACGCGCGCGTACCCGGCGATGGGGCTGTTGCAGTGTCCCTGCAGGACGTGCAGGAACATCCGCTCGGCCGTCGCCTCCCGGTGGGTGGCCGGGTCGCTGAGCCCGCTGACCGCGTCGATCAGCTCCGTGTCGTCCTCCCGGCACTGCAGCGCGAGGATGCCCGCGCCGATCGGCGGCATCATCGTCTCGGGGGACAGCACCTCGCTGATCATGTCCGTGCGGCCGATGCGCTCCAGGCCGGACACCGCCAGCAGCAGCGCGTCCGCCTCGCCGGCGGCCAGCTTCTCCAGCCTGCGGTTGGCGTTGCCCCGGAACGGCACGCACTCCAGGTGCGGATGGGTGGCGGCCAGCTGGGCGATGCGGCGCACCGCGGAGGTACCGATCCGGGTGCCGGCGGGCAGCTCGTCCAGGGTGAGCCCGTCCGGGTGCACCAGCGCGTCCCGGATGTCGTCCCGCTTCAGGAACGCGGCGAACACCGTCCCGGCCGGCAGCGGCCGGTCGGCGGGCACGTCCTTGACACAGTGCACCGCGAGATCCGCTTCCCCGGCCAGCAGGGCGGCGTCCACCTCCTTGGTGAACGCCCCCTTGCCCTCGACCTGGGACAGATCGCCGAGCCACTTGTCACCGGTGGTCTTCACCGGTACGACCGCGGTCCGCACGCCCGGGTGCAGCACCGCCAACTCGGCGCGGACCCGTTCGACCTGGGCCAGGGCCATGGGCGAGTCGCGGGAGACGATTCGGATCAGTTCGGGAACCGGCATGCGCACACGATAGACCCACCGGCCTCAGCCGAATTCCCCGGGCAGGTCGGCCGCCGACTCCTCCGGGGTGAGATCCGGGCGCAGCCGCAGCCAGGAGGGCTGGCGCAGCATGCCGTTCCGGGTGCGGGTGCTGTAGCTGACCTCGCCGACCAGCCGGGGCAGCACCCAGCGGGCGCCGGGGACGCGTGGCACGGGGTCGAAGGGGCACCGGTCGCCCGCCGCGTCCCGCAGCAGGTCCGACAGCTGGATGCGCTCGGCCTCGCTCCAGCCGGTGCCCACCCCGCCGACGTACCGCAGTCTGCCTTCCGGATCGCGCTGGCCGACCAGCACCGCGCCGGGCAGTCCGGTCAGCCGCCCCTTGCCGGGCAGCCAGCCGCCGACGATCACGTCCTCGGCCCGCATGTTCCGGATCTTGATCCAGGCGCGGGAGCGCACGCCGGGTTCGTACACCGAGTCCAGCCGCTTGCACACCAGGCCCTCCAGGCCGTGTTCCCTGGTCGCCGCGAGTGCCTCGGCGCCGTGCCCGGTCACCGCCGCCGGCGTCGACCAGTACGGCCCCGTGAGCCCCAGCGCCTCCAGCCGTGCCCGCCGCCGGACGTACGGCAGCCGCACCAGGGGTTCCTCGAGGTAGGGCACGTCGAACAGCACCAGGTGCACCGGGACCTGGGCGGCCCGGCGCGCCGCCCGCGCGGGGGCGTGCGCCAGGCCCATCCGGCTCTGGAGGAGCTGGAAGTCGGCCCGGCCCCGCTCGTCCAGGGCCAGTACCTCGCCGTCCAGCACGGCGGGGGTCGTGCCGAGCGCCCCGCCGAGCGGCCGGAGTTCGGGATAGGCCCCGGTGATGTCCTCTCCCGAGCGGGCGCGCAGCAGCACACTGCCGTCGCCGGGCAGGTACACCATCACCCGCTGGCCGTCCTGCTTGGTCTCGTACGCCCACCGCGCGTCCTGCGCGGCGGGGGGCAGGCCGCCGGGCGTCGCGAGCATCGGCGGAATGAGCGGCAGGGTCACGACGGTCACGGCAGAGATCTCGACCACCGCCGACGCCGTCACGCCCCTTTGCCACCGGGTTCCCCTGAACGGTCCCGCCGCGGAGGCGCGCACGGGGGCGCGCCGGCCGGGGTGGGAGGGGTGCGGCACCGGTGGGGCCGGTGCGGGGCGACGGGGCCCGCTCAGCCGGCCCGTTCCGGCGGCGGGGGTCCGCCCGGTCGCCCCGCCCGGTCGGCGGGGTCCTGCTCAGGCGACCCGTTCGGCCGACGGTTCCGGGGCCGGAGCCGGGGCCGGGGCGTCGGGGCGGTGGCGGGGGAGGAAGGACGCGAGGACGAAGGCGAGGGCCGCCGCGCCCGCGCCGAGCGCCATGACCGCCTTGAAGCCGTTCTCGGACGGCAGCGCGTGGCCGCCGAGGCTGATCGTCAGCTGGGCCAGGATCACGCCCGCGACCGCGCTGGCCACCGACGTGCCGATGGACCGCATCAGCGTGTTGAGGCTGTTCGCGGCGGCCGTCTCCGAGGCCGGGACCGCGCCCATGATCAGCGCGGGCATGGCGCCGTACGCGAAGCCGACGCCCGCGCCGATGACGCAGGAGACCAGGACCAGGTGCCAGACCTCGCTCATCAGCACGATGTTGAGCGCGTACCCGGCGGCGACGACGACCGCTCCGATCATGAGCGTGATCTTCGGCCCACGGGACTTGGTGATCATGGCGGAGACCGGGGCCATGGCCATCATCACCAGACCCTGCGGGGCCATCACCAGGCCGACGGTGAGCATGGACCTGCCCAGGCCGTAGCCGGTCTGGGTCGGAAGCTGGAGGAGCTGCGGCAGCACCAGGGACATCGCGAACATCGAGAAGCCGAACGCGATGGAGGCCAGGTTGGTGAACAGCACCTGGCGGCGGGCGGTGGTGCGCAGGTCGACCAGCGGCTGCGCGGTGCGCAGTTCGAAGAGGCCCCAGCCCAGCAGGACGACGACGGCGAGCGCGAACAGGCCCAGGGTGGTGCCGCTGCCCCAGCCCCAGTCGGCGCCCTTGGAGACGGCCAGCAGCAGGGAGACCAGACCGACGGCCATACCGAGTGCACCGGCCAGGTCGAAGCGCCCGCCCGTGCGCACACTGGACTCCGGCACCAGGCTCAGCACGCACACGAACGCGACGACGCCGAGGCTCGCGGACGTCCAGAACAGCACGTGCCAGTCGAAGTGGTCGGCGATGAAGGCCGCGGCGGGCAGTCCGAGCGCGCCGCCGACGCCCAGCGAGGCACTCATCAGCGCCGTCGAGCCGGCCAGCTTCTCCGGCGGCAGCTCGTCGCGCATGATGCTGATGCCCAGCGGGACCACCGCGGCGGCGAGCCCCTGGAGCGTACGGCCGACGATCATCGGCACGAGCGCGTCGCTGAGCGCGCACACCACCGAGCCGGTCACCAGCAGCACGAGGCTGACCATCAGCAGGCGCCGCTTGCCGAACATGTCGCCGAGCCGGCCGGCCACCGGGGTGGCGACGGCGGCGGCCAGCAGCGTGGCCGTCACCGCCCAGGCGGCGTCGGACGGCGAGGCGTGCAGATAGCCGGGCAGCTCCGGGACGATCGGGATCACCAGGGTCTGCATCAGCGACACGGTGATACCGGCCAGGGCCAGCACCGCGACCACGGCACCCGGCCGGGCCGGAGCGGAGCGGCCGGCCTCGGCGGGCCGGGCGGGGGCGTCGGACATGGGAGAACCTTCCGGGGGACAAGGGCGAGCAGAAGAGCCGGACGGACGCCCGGGCTTCATTTAAGTCAATTGCTTGACTTACTGTAGCGGTAGGGGGCGGCGGCACGCGGGGGCCTGTCCCCGCCGGTGCGGGCGGGCCCGTAGGCTGCCCTGGCTGGACCTCGCCGCCCCGGTCGAGGACCTGGGACGGAGCGCGGGACGGGCCGGCCCAGGGCGGTGCGCAGTCCCGGAGCGGTGGTGAGCATGGCGCGCAGGACGGCGCGGGCCGAGCAGGTGAGCGCGACCCGGGAGGCGATCCTGACCGCGGCGGAGCGGCTGTTCGCCGAGCACGGCGTGTACGCCGTCTCCAACCGTCAGGTCAGCGAGGCCGCGGGACAGGGCAACAACGCCGCCGTCGGCTACCACTTCGGCACCAAGGCGGACCTCGTCCGCGCCGTCGCCCGGCGGCACGCCGAGCACATCGAGACACTGCGGGAGCGGGCCCTTGCGGCGGCCGGTGACTCGACGGACGTACGCGACTGGGTCGACTGCCTGGTCCGGCCGGTGACCGAGCACCTGGCGAGCCTCGGCAGCCCCACCTGGTACGCCCGGTTCTGCGCCCAGGTCATGACCGACCCGGCCCTGCACGAGATCATGGTCGAGGAGTCCTTGACCTCACCGGCGCTGCGCGAGGCGGTCGAGGGCCTGAACCGCGCCCTGCCGGAGCTGCCGCCCGAGGTGCGCGCCGAACGCGGTCAGATGGTCCGGGTGCTGATTCTGCACACCTGCGCCGAGCGGGAGCGGGCCCTGGCCGAGGGCACTCCGACCCCGCGCGCCACCTGGGGCGAGGTGGCCACGGGCCTCGCGGACGCGATCGTGGGGCTGTGGCTGGCCCCGGTGGGCACCGCGCGCCGGACCATGAGCGGCTGACACCCGGCGGCCCGGCCCGAGCGTCCGTCGCCGGGTCCACCGACCGGAGGGCCGCCCCGCGTCAGCGGGGCCGTGGTGGTCTGACCCAGCCCAGGGAGCGTTCGACGGCCCGCTGCCAGTCGTCGTACTCCGCCTCCCGCCGCTCGGGATCCATGGCGGGCAGCCACTGGCCGGCCTTGTGCCAGTTGCGGCGCAGCACCTCCAGGTCGGACCAGTACCCGGCGGCGAGCCCGGCCGCGTACGCGGCGCCGAGGGAGACCGTCTCGGCGACCAGGGGCCGTACCACCGGCACGTCCAGCACGTCCGCCACGAACTGCATGAGCAGGTTGTCGGAGGTCATCCCCCCGTCCACCTTGAGCTGCTGGAGGGCGACCGAGGAGTCGGCGTTCATGGCGTCGACGACCTCCCGGGTCTGCCATCCGGTGGCCTCCAGGACGGCCCGCGCCAGGTGTCCCTTGGTGATGTACGAGGTGAGCCCGACTATGACCCCCCGCGCGTCGCTGCGCCAGCGCGGCGCGAAGAGCCCCGAGAAGGCGGGGACGATGTAGCAGCCGCCGTTGTCCTCGACCGTCAGGGCGAGGGTCTCGATCTCCGGCGCGCTGCTGATCAGCCCCAGGCGGTCACGGAACCACTGGACGAGCGCGCCGGTGACGGCGATCGACCCTTCCAGGGCGTAGGCCGGCTGCTGGTCTCCGATCTTGTAGGCGACCGTCGTGAGGAGCCCGTGCCGGGAGCGCACCAGGTCCGTCCCGGTGTTGAGGAGCAGGAAGCTGCCCGTTCCATAGGTGCACTTGGCCTCGCCCGGGGAGAAGCAGGTCTGGCCGAACAGGGCGGCCTGCTGGTCGCCGAGCGCGGCCGTGATGGAGACGCCCGGCAGCAGCGAGCGGGCCTCGCCGTACGGCTCGGCGGACGGCCTGATCTCGGGCAGCATCGAGCGGGGCACCCCGAAGAAGTCCAGCAGCTCGTCGTCCCAGGCGAGCTTGCGGATGTTCATCAGCATCGTGCGGCTGGCGTTGGTGGCGTCGGTCATGTGCAGACCGCCGTCGGTGCCGCCGGTGAGGTTCCAGATCAGCCAGCTTTCCATCGTGCCGAACAGCACCTCGCCGTCCCGGGCGCGCTGTTCGACCCCCTTGACGTGGTCGAACAGCCATCGGATGCGCAGCGCGGAGAAGTAGGTCGACGGCGGCAGGCCGCACCGGTCGAGGAAGAACGCCTCCCCGGGATCCTCCGCGAGGGCGTCGACGAGTGGCGCCGTCCGGGTGTCCTGCCAGACGATCGCCCGGCCGAGCGGCGCGCCGGTACGCCGGTCCCAGAGCACCGTCGTCTCCCGCTGGTTGGCCAGGCCGATCGCAGCGATCTGCCCCTGGTCCACACCGGCGTCCGACAGGGCCTCGGGCACCACGCGCCGCAGGTTCTGCCAGATCTCGACGGCGTCGTGCTCGACCCAGCCGGGCCTCGGGAAGTGCTGCTGGTGCTCCTTCTGCGCCACCGAGACCAGCCGCCCACGGTGGTCGAACAGGATGCAGCGGGTCGAGTTGGTGCCCTGATCGATGGACATTACGTACCGTTCAGCCATGATCGGGTCTGCCTTCCGACGGATCGAGGGGCGGCTGTCCTGGCCTACCAGCGGGTGGCTCCGAGGTCCCTGGAGATCGCCCGCGCGGCTTCCCGGATCAGGCTGACCAGATGCGGGCGGGGCCGGCCCTGGCTGTCGCAGATCCGCTCGACCGGACCGGACAGCCCGATGGCGCCGACGACGAGCCCGCCGTGTCCCCGGATCGGCGCGGCGAGCCCGGCCTCGCCCATGCTCATCTCCTGGATCTCGGCGGCCCAGCCGAGCTCCCTGACCTCGGCGAGGGCACGGGCGAGCCGCTCGGGGTCGACCAGTGTGTGCCGGGTGTACGCCTCCAGTCCCGGCGGCCGGACCGGATCGACGGTCGCGGTGCCGAAGGCCAGCAGGACCTTGCCGAGCGAGGACGCGTGCAGGGGCAGCAGCGCGCCCACGTCCAGGGTCTGGAAGGTGTCGTCCGGCCGGAACACGTGGTGGACGATGAGGACGCTGCCCTCCAGGGGGGTCCCGAGGCGCACCGCCTCCCCGCTGCGGGCGGCCAGGGCGTCCGCCCAGTTGAGGGAGCGCGAGCGCAGTTCGTTGACGTCCAGGTAGCTGGTGCCGAGGTGCAGCAGGGCGGCTCCGAGCTGGTACTTCCCGGTGGTCGCGTCCTGCTCCACGAAGTCCACGTGCTGGAGCGTGCGCAGGATGCCGTGGGCGGTGCCCTTGGCCAGCCCGAGCGACGCCGCCACCTCACCGAGACCGAGTCGGCGGGGCCCGCCGGCGAGCAGGCGCAGGATCGCCGCCGCCCTTTCGATCGACTGGACTGGGCCGGCCATGAAGCGAGCCTATTACCGCCGCGGACGCTTCGCCGCGCGGGCGAGAGGGGTGTCGCGGACCCTCGCGTTCGGTAATGCCGACCGCCGTTCATTGACCAGCCCGATTTGTCTCCATAGCTTTCATTGAAGCCCGGAAAGGCGTCGCATCGGGCGCCCGGACGGCACACACCATCGGGAGAGAACATGGCGGCACAGCTCAATACGCTGCTGCGGGCGGCGGCATACGAACGCGTGTGTCCGGTGCCGCCCGTTCCCGGCGCCGTCTCGGCCATCCGCCGGCGCGCGGCGGCGGCCCTCGCCGAATGGCGTGTGTCTCCGGAGATCGTCGAGGACGGGCTGCTGGTGGTGTCGGAACTCGCCACCAACGCGGTCATCCACGCCCGGCCCCCGGCCGAGCTGCGGTTGTCCTGGGAGGCGAGCGACGGCGGCGGCACCCTGCGCGTGGAGGTCACCGACGCGGGACCCGCGCGTCCGGCCGGGCAGCCGCTCGGCGGGATCGACCCGGACGAGCACGGCCGCGGCGAGGCGATCGTGCACGCCCTGGCCACACGTCACGGCATACGCGTTCATCGAGGTGGCGTCACGCGGTGGGCCGAGCTCGTCGCGGTGTGAGGGGCCTGCGCGCGTTTCGGTGGTAGGCCACCGCATGGGTGTCCGTCGGGGTGGCGTCACGCGGTGGGCTGAGTTCGTTGCGGTGTGAGGGGCCTGCGCGCGTTGTGGCGGTAGGTCACGGCGTGGGTGTCCGTCGCGGTGGGGTCAGGCGGTGGGCTGAGCTCGTCGTGGTGTGAGGGGCCTGCGCGCGTCTCGGTGGTAGGTCACGGCATGGGTGTCCGTCGGGGTGGGGTCACGCGGTGGGCCGGGCTCGTCGCGGTCCGCGGCTCCTGGGGCGTCGCCCGCGGGCCTGCGGGCACGGAGACGGGCTCCTGCGCGGCCGTCCTCCGCAGCAGGAGGAGGGCGGCGTCGTCGTGCAGCCGGCCGCCCACGTGCGCGAGCAGTTCGTCGTGGAGCGCGGTGAGCGTGCGGGCCGGATCATCGCACAGATGGCGGGCCACGCCCTCGGCCAGCGGATAGAACGCGCGCTCGTGATCGCGGGCCTCGGTGACCCCGTCGGTGTAGAGCAGCAGCTGGTCGCCCACCGTGAAGGGCAGCCGCTGGAGGCGGGGCACCTGGCCCGAGAGGGCGCGCAGCCCGAGGGGTGGCGCGGGAGGGGCCGGCTCCACCGCCCCGACCTCTCCGGCGGCCGATATCAGCAGGGGAGGCGCGTGTCCGCAGTTCACCACCTCCAGGTGCCCGGAGGCGGTGCAGCCTGCCACCACCGCGGTGACGAAGTCGTCCGGGCCGAGGTTGCGCGCCAGGCTCCGCTCGATCCGGCTCACGACGGCGAGCAGGTCGGGCTCGTCGTGTGCGGCCTCGCGGAACACCCCCAGCACCAGTGCGGCGGTCCCCACGGCGGGCAGCCCCTTGCCGCGCACATCGCCGACGATCAGCCGGATGCCGTGCGGGGTGGCGACCAGGGCGTAGAGGTCACCGCCGATCCGGGCCTCCGCCGCGGCGGCGCTGTACCGGACGGCCACCTGGAACGGGCCCACGGTCTCGGGGACGGGCTGGAGCAGTGCCTGCTGGGCGGCCTCGGCGACCGATCGTACGGCTGCCAGGACCCGTTCCCGGCGGCCCCGCAGCGCGCTGGCCAGGCCACTCGCCGCGGTGACGGCCAGCAGGGCGCACAGGACGGCCGCGAGCTCGCGCGCGGGAACCTCGTGCACCAGCGCCAGCGCCGAGCCCGTCGCCGCCGCGAGGAGACCGGAGCAGAGCACCCCGCGCGGGCCGTTGATGGTGGCGGCCAGGGCGGGGCCGGCCGCCAGCAGCGGCAGCCAGATCGTCCCCGTACCCCCGGTGACGCCGACCAGCACGACCACGGCGGCGACCAGGACCGGTAGCCCGTGCACGACCGGGGCCGACAGCCCGCCGGCACACCGGTGGACCGATCCCTGGACGCAGGCCGCCCGGTTCCTGAAGAGCTGTGTCGGCCTGTGGGCGCCGCCATGGTGTGGGGCCTGACTCATGTCTCGTCCGCAGTCCTCGTCTGTAGGGGGTGCACACCCGAATCGTCCGTTTCATCCAGGGAACGGGTCGAGTGGGGGTGGCCACAAGGAGCGGATTTTCAGATAGTGAGCGAGAGGCCTCTGGTCACCCGGTCGGCGATCGGGAGCAGCCGGGCCCGCATCTCCTGCAGCCGGTCCTGCCGCTCCGCCGGCAGGGAGACGCCCAGCGAGCCGAGGGTGGTGCCGCGATAGACGGGTACGGCGACGCACACGGTGCCGACCGCGTACTCCTCCAGGTCCGTCACGGCCGGCGCCATCGGGGGCGACTCGATCCTGCGCAGCAGCTCGGGAAGGCTGGTGATCGTGCGGGGAGTGAGGTCGGCGAGGTGGTGCCTGGACAGGTAGTCCCGGCGGGCCTCCGCGTCCAGCTCGCGCAGCACGGACTTGCCCAGCGCGGTGGCGTGTCCGGCGTCCTCGAACCCCACCCAGAGATCCACCCGGGGCGCACGGGGGCCGTCGACGATCTCGGCCACCCTGATCTCGCCGTCCTCGTAGAAGGTGAGGTAGGCGGGCGTGGACAGCTCGTCCCGCAGGGCGGTCAGCGCCGGGCGGACGCGGCTGAGCAGCGACTGCGTGCCGCCCGCCGCGTACAGCGAGTTCAGCCGGTCGCCGAGGACGAACCCGCCGTCGGCCAGTTTCCGCACGTATCCGTCGTGCGCCAGGGTGCGCAGCAGGTGGTAGGCGGTGGCCAGGGGCAGCCGCGTCTCGCGCGCCAGTTGCTTCGCCGGTGCGCCGTTCTCGTGCGCGCTCACCGCCTCCAGCAGCCGGAAGGCCCGCTGCACGGAGCCGATCAGGGTGGGACCGTCCTGAGCACCCATAGCTACCAGGCTGCCCCGGGTGCCCGGCCCGGGCAAGGCCGGTACCGAGGGGGCGGGTGGGCTGCTCGGCCTTAGGGCAACGTGCGCGCATGGCGGGCGCCTCCTGCGGGCGGGGCCGAGCCTCGCGCACAGCCGCGATCACATCTGGACCGAGGCGGTCACCCCGCTGGGTCCGGCGCCCGGTGTGGCCGATGGAGTCGGTCCAGTACTTGTCGCGCCGCGCGGGGTGATCGCGACCGGCGAGGGCCGGTGCTGGTGGCGGCGGGGTGGGGCCCGTCCGTGGTGCCAGGGTCCGGTGTGAACAGGCGGCCCGCGGCGCCGGCCCGGGGCGCACCGGGCACGTGCCGTCCGGTGTGCCGCCGAAGCCCTCCCCGGGTTCACGCCCGGCGCGGGTGCCGGTCGGGTGCGGCCGGTCCGGGTCAGCGCCGCGTGGCGAGGCTCAGGGCGTTCGCCGTCACCACCGCGCCGATGCCCGCCCACTCCACGGCGCCGGGGTCCTGGTGCAGGATCACCTGGCCGACCACGGCCGCGAGCACCGGGTTGACGCTCATGAACAGGCCGAACGTCCGGGCCGGCACATGGCGCAGTGTCAGCAGGTCGGTCAGGTACGGCACGGCGGAGGAGAGGACCCCCGCGGCGACGGCGCACAGGACGGCCCCGGCCGTCGGCGGGTGGCCGAGCGCGACGGCGACGCCGACGGGCAGGAAGGCCAGCGCGGACACGGCCGAGGCCGCCGCCGCGCCTTGCGCGCCGGGGACGCGCCGCCCGACGATCCGGTTCAGCAGGATGTACGACGCCCAGCAGCACGCGGCGACCAGGCCGAGCGCCATTCCGGTGTAGTCCGTGGAAGGGCGAGGCCGCATCAGGGCCACGACCCCGGCCCCGGCCAGCACCGCGCACCCGGCGTCCAGCCGGCGCCGGGACGCGGCGAGCGCGATCGTGAGCGGCCCCAGGAACTCCAGGGTCACGGCGAGGCCAAGGCCGATCCGGTCGACGGCGCTGTACAGGCTGAGGTTCATCGTGCCGAACACCCCGCCCAGCAGCAGCACCGGCCACCACTGCCGCCAGGTGAACCGGCGCAGCCGGGGCCGGGCGACCGCGAGCAGGACGAGCGCGGCGACGTACTGCCGTACCGCCACCACACCGAGGGGACCGAGGACGGGGAAGGCGAGCGCGCCGACGGCGGCGCCGGTCTGGTTGGACAGCCCGCTGCCGGCCATGGCGGCCACTCCGGCCAGCCGCGGGGGCGCGGGCGCGGCCGGGGCCAAGGGCCCGGCCACGGTGGGGTGTTCGAGAGCTGGTGGCATGCCCGGATCGTGCGCGCACAGCACGCTTGCGCAAAATGCATGCATGAGTCGATCTATACGCTGAACGTATGCATGACATCGATCTTCGTCAGTTGCGCTGTCTCGTGGCCATCGCGGACGAAGGCACCTTCACGGACGCGGCGATCGCCCTGGGCGTCTCCCAGGCCGCCGTCTCCCGGGCCGTCGCCTCCCTCGAACGCGCCCTGGGCGTACGGCTCCTGAGGCGCACCTCCCGCGAGGTGACCCCCACCGCCACTGGTGTGCGCGTGGTGGCTCAGGCCCGGCGCGTCCTCGCCGACGTCTCGGACCTGGTCCGTGAGGCCACCTCGGGGCACACCCGGCTGCGCGTCGGCTACGCGTGGTCGGCGCTGGGCCGCCACACCGTCGCCTTCCAGCGGCGCTGGAGCGCGGCCCACCGCGGCACCGACCTGCACCTGATCCGGGTCAACTCGCCCTCCGCCGGGCTCGCCGAGGGCGCCTGCGACCTCGCCGTCGTCCGCAGACCGCTGGACGACCGGCGCTTCGACACCGCCCTCGTCGGGCTGGAGCGGCGGCTGTGCGCGCTCGCCGCCGACGATCCGCTCGCCCGGCGCCGGTCCGTGCGGCTCGCCGACCTCGCCGACCGGCTCCTGCTGGTGGACCGCCGTACCGGCACGGCCACCCCCGACCTGTGGCCGCCGGACTCCCGGCCTGCCACCGAGGAGACCCATGACGTCGACGACTGGCTCACCCTCATCGCCGCCGGGCGGGGGGTCGGGGTGACCGCCGAGTCCACCGCGAACCAGTACCCGAGGCCCGGCATCGTCTACCGGCCGGTGCGCGACGCCGAGCCCGTCGCCGTACGGCTGGCCTGGTGGCGCGACGACCCGCACCCGGCCCTCCAGGCGGTGCTGGAACTGCTCACCGAGCTGTACCGGGCCGGATGAGCGGGCGCCGGGGCGAAGTTCTTACAGCTCACCGAGGTGCGCAGCGCGCTGATGCGGGGCGGCACCTTTAGGGGCGCCTACGTCCTGGCCCAGGACGCTGCCCGCCGCCCCCGCCGCCCGGCTCGTCCCGCCCCCGGACACGCTCCGGCACCGCGCCCCCGCCCCCGGGCGGCACGCGCCGCCACCGGTCCGCCCCCCGGGCCGGCCGTTCGACGCGTGTCCGTTGCGCGGTCACGCTCGCGATTGCCGTCGGCCCGGTGGGGACGCCCCCGGGCCCCACCATCGATCCGGTGCGTGTCCACCGGGAACGGCCACCCCCGCGCCTACCGTCCAGTAATATCCGGCGGCAGGACACCAGAGGAGGTACCGTGCCCCGGTCCCCACGCTCACCCCTGCTGCTCGCCGGTCTGCTGGCGACCGCCGGAGTGGCCCATTTCGCCGTTCCGCGGCAGTTCGACGCGACCGTGCCCCGTGCGCTGCCGGGCTCGCCCAGGGCCTGGACGTACGGGAGCGGGGCCGTCGAGCTGGCCCTCGCGGCCGGGATCGCGGCGCCCCGCACCCGCGCGCTCGCCGCGAAGGCGGCGGCCGCCTTCTTCGTCGGCGTGTTCCCGGCCAACGTCAAGATGGCCGTGGACTGGCGCGACCGGCCCGCGCCGCTGAGGGCGGCGGCCCTCACCCGGCTGCCCCTCCAGGTGCCGCTGGTGCTGTGGGCGCGCGGAGTCGCCCGGGGCGGGGAGGGGCGGTCGTGACCGAGCGCGTCGAGATCGGGGCCGAGGCCGAGGACTTCGCCCTGCCGGACGAGACCGGCGCCACCCGCCGGCTCACCGAGCTGCTGGCCGACGGCCCGGTCGTCCTCTTCTTCTACCCCGCCGCCCTCACCCCCGCCTGCACCGCCGAGGCCTGCCACTTCCGCGACCTCGCCGCCGAGTTCGCCGCCGTCGGCGCCCGGGCCGTCGGGATCAGCGGGGACACCGTCGACAAGCAGCAGGAGTTCGCCGGCCGGCACGGCCTCGGCATGCCGCTCCTCTCCGACGCCGACGGCACGGTCCGCGAGCGGTTCGGCGTCAAGCGCGGCTTCTCCCTGGCCCCGACCAAGCGGGTCACCTTCGTGATCGCCCAGGACCGTACCGTCCTGGAGATCGTCCGCAGCGAACTGCGCATGAACACCCACGCCGACCGGGCCCTCGCCGCTCTCCGCGCCCATCAGGGCTGAAGCGGACACCCTCGCCGCTTGATGCACCGGGACAATCGGATCATCCTGGAGCATATGGAAGATGTCGCCGCCGTGGCGGTGATCGACGCGCACGGCACGGTGACCGGGTGGACCGAGGGCGCGCGGCTGCTCACCGGCCATCCGGCGGACGAGGTCGTGGGCCGGCCGGCCACGGACCTGCTGGCCGAGGACGTCCCCGGCGACATCCTCACCGCACGCGGGGGCCCGGTCGCCCTGCGCCACCGCGACGGGCACCGCCTCGTGCTGCCCGTCACCGTCTGCCCGCTGGCCGGCGCCGCCGGACAGCCCGCCGGTTACGTCGTCACGGCCCTGCCGCCCGGCACGACCCTGGCGGCCCAGGCCTTCGAGCAGGCGTCCATGTCCATGTCGGTGTTCGACCTCCGCCAGCGCTACCTGCGCGTCAACGCCACCGCCTGCCATGTGATGGGCGTCCCCGAGGAGGCGCTGCTCGGCCGGTCCTTCCCGGACACCGTCGAGGACACCGAGCCCAGCCGTGGTTTCCTGGCCCATCTGCGCGAGGTCGCCGAGACCGGCCGGCCGGTCCGCTACGAGAGCTACACCGGTGCCCCCGCCCTCAACCAGGAACACGCCTGGAGCATCGAGATGTGGCCGCTGCGCGACGCCTCCGGCGAACCGGCCGCGGTCGCGCTCGCCGCGCTCGACAGCAGCGAGCAGTACTGGGCCCGGCGCCGGCTCGCCCTGCTGAACGAGGCCGCGACCCGCATCGGCACCACCCTGGACGTGGTCGGCACCGCCGAGGAGATGATCGAACTGCTGGTCCCGCAGTACGCGGACTTCGCCAGCGTCGACCTGCTCGACTGGGTCCTCGGCGCCGACGAACCGCCGACGCTGCCGGACGGCGGAGTGGTCCTGCGCCGCGTCGCCCACGGCTCCACCCGCCCGGACAACCCCGCGGCGGCCCTGCACCTGGGCGAGACCGACGTCTACCAGCCGACCTCCCCGCCCGCCCGCGCCTTGCACGAGAGCCGCGCGGTGCTCAGCCAGGCCGGCGAGCCCGAGTTCGTCCAGTGGCTGGCGGAACGCAACACGCGCTCGCCCGGGGGCCGCCCCTTCCGGCTGGGCGCCCACTCCATGATCGCGGTGCCGCTGCGGGCCCGCGGCACCACCCTGGGCGTCGCGGTCTGCGTCCGCATGGGCCACCCCGACGACTACGGCCCCGACGACGCCGTCTTCGCGGAGGAACTCGCCAGCCGCGCCGCCGTCTGCATCGACAACGCCCGCCGCTTCACCCGGGAACGCTCCACCGCCCTCACCCTCCAGCACAGCCTGCTCCCGCGCGGCCTGCCCGGACAGGCCGCGGTCGACGTCGCCCACCGCTATCTGCCGAGCGGCTCCCTGGCCGGCATCGGCGGCGACTGGTTCGACGTCATCCCGCTCTCCGGCGGCCGGGTCGGCCTGGTCGTGGGCGACGTGGTCGGCCACGGCATCCAGTCCTCCGCCACGATGGGCCGGCTGCGCACGGCCGTCCGCACCCTCGCCGACGTCGACCTGCCGCCCGACGAACTCCTCACCCACCTCGACGACCTGGTCACCCACCTCGCCGCCGACGGCAGCGGTGAGGAGGTCGCCGAACTCGGCGCGACCTGCCTGTACGCCGTCTACGACCCGATCTCCCGCCGGCTCGCCCTGGCCGCCGCCGGCCACCCCGCCCCGGCCGTCGTCCTGCCCGGCGGCACCGCGGAGTTCCTCCCCGTCACCGTGGGGCCACCGCTCGGCGTCGGCGGACTGCCGTTCGAGGCGACGGAACGGGAACTGCCCGAGGGCTCGGTCGTCGCCCTCTACACCGACGGCCTGATCGAGGACCGCGACCGGGACCTGGACGGCGCCACCGAGGAACTGCGCCGCGCCCTCACCGCACCCGCCGCCTCCCTCGAAGCCCTCGCCGACGACGTCCTGAAGGCCGTCCTGCCCGACCAGCCCGGCGACGACGTCGCCCTGCTCCTCGTGCGCACCCGGGCCCTCGGCGGCGACCGGGTCGCCACCTGGGACGTGCCGCCCGATCCCGCCCAGGTCGCCGTCCTGCGGCAGGCGGCCACCGAGCGGCTGACCGCCTGGGGGCTGGCGGAGACCGCCTTCGTCACCGAACTCGTCGTCAGCGAACTCGTCACCAACGCCATCCGCTACGGCGAACCGCCCATCCAGCTCCGTCTGATCCGCGACCGCGCCCTCATCTGCGAGGTCTCCGACGCCAGTTCCACCTCCCCGCACCTGCGCCGGGCGCACGCCTACGACGAGGGCGGCCGGGGACTGCTGCTCGTCGCCCAGCTCACCCAGCGCTGGGGCAGCCGGCAGACCGGCGCCGGCAAGACCATCTGGGCCGAACAGCCGCTGCCCGACGACTGATCACTGGAACGCGCAGCCCGGGTTCGGCGCGTCCTGAGAGAACGGGGAGCCGTGCGGCAGCACGTACAGCACATCGAGGACGAGCGGCGTGTCCCCCAGGTTGCGGCCGATGTGGACGTGATCGCTCCCGGACGGCTCCCGGATCGTCGCGCCCGTCCGGTACACGCCGTCCGAGCCGCACGTGGCGTCGAAGTGGCTGAGGGTGCCCTGCTTCACGACGCCGTACAGCGGGCCGTCGTGGTAGTGCCAGCCGGTGCTCTGGCCGGGCGGGACCGTGATCTCCCGCAGGGTGTAGTCGGTGCCGTCGACGGTGGTCTGCGCGAGGATCCGCGCCGTCACACCGGGCCCCGCCGGGGTCGCCCCGGCGGGGCCGCAGGTCACGAGGGCGGCGGTGGTCACCACGCCGACGACGGCGGTACGGAGTGCGGTGCGCATGCGGGGCCTCCAGGGGCGCGGGCGGACACCGCCCGAACATAGAGGCCGTGAAGGCGGGTTGGGGCCGGAACCCGGTGATCCGTATTCCGGCGCCCGCGCGCTGCTGCTCCACCGCTGTCACACTCGACCGGCGTGCTCCGGCGCAGTCACTTCCGACCGGCGTGCTCCGCCGCTGTCACTCCCGGCCGGCAGCCGCGGCGACCTGGGCCAGGGTGCGCCCGCTGCGCACCGAGCGGGCGCGCCGGGGATCGGGGGTGCCGTGCCCGTCCGACCGCGCCGGCCCCTTGCGCACCAGCAGCCACGTCTCCTCCTCGTCCGCGCCGCCGCGGAAGCGGGTGAGGGCGTACTCGCCGCGCAGCTTCGCGCCGTGCAGCCGGAAGGTGGCGTGCCCGCGCTCCAGGGACTCCGCGAAGTCCACCGGGCGCCCCCGGCGGTCGTGACTGAGCGGCTCGTACGTCCCGTGGTCCCACACGATCACGGTGCCGCCGCCGTACTCGCCCTTCGGGATGACCCCCTCGAAGTCCTCGTACTCCAGCGGATGGTCCTCCGTCGGCACCGCCAGCCGCTTGTCCCCGGGGTCGGTGGACGGGCCCTTGGGCACGGACCAGGACTTGAGGACGTCGTCGACCTGGAGCCGGAAGTCGAAGTGCATGCGCCGCGCGTCGTGGATCTGCACCACGAACCGTGGCCGCTCACCCCGCGTCCGGGCCGCCTGCCCGGACGGCTCGCGGGTCCGCTCGAAGTCGCGCTTGCCGCGGTACGTCCGCAGCCGGTCCTCCTCCGCCGCCACCGCCGGCTCCCTTCCCACGACGCCTACGACCGCCTCACGCGCCCCCGGGTACCCCGACGCCGTCCGGTCAGCCCGCGATGCCGTTCAGCTCGGCCATCGCGTCGTCCGGCAGCACCAGGCCGGCCGCGGCGATGTTCTCCCGCAGGTGCTCGGGGGAGGAGGTGCCGGGGATGAGCGCGATGTTCGGCGAGCGGCGCAGCAGCCAGGCCAGCGCCACCTGCTGCGGCGAGGCCTCCAGCCGGGCGGCCACCTTCGCCAGCGTGTCCGACTGGAGCGGGGTGAACCCGCCGAGCGGGAAGTACGGCACGAAGGCGATGTTCTCCGCCGCCGTCCGCTCCAGCAGCGCGTCGTCCTGCCGGTTCGCCAGGTTGTACAGGTTCTGCACGGTCACCACGGGGGCGATCGTCCGGGCCTCGTCGAGCTGCGCGGCGGACGCGGTGCTCAGCCCCAGGTGCCGGATCAGCCCGCGTTCGCGCAGCTCGGCCAGCGCGCCGAACTGGTCGGCGATCGAGTCCTCGTTCGGGGTGTCCATGTCGCCGAGCCGCAGATTGACCACGTCCAGCGTGTCCACGCCGAGGTTGCGCAGGTTGTCGTACACCTGCGCCTTCAGGTCCTCGGGGTGCCGGGACATGATCCAGGCGCCGTCGGCTGCCCGCCGGGCCCCGACCTTGGTGACGATGCGCAGGTCGTCCGGGTACGGGTGCAGGGCCTCCTTGATGATCTGGTTGACGACGACGGGCCCGTAGAAGTCGGCCGTGTCGATGTGTGTGATGCCCGCCTCCACCACCGCGCGCAGCACCGCCACCGCCCGGTCCCGGTCCCGCGGCGGACCGAAGACGTGCGGTCCGGCGAGCTGCATGGCGCCGTACCCGACGCGGGTCAGGGTCAGGCCGTCGGCCGGGGTCACGGTGCCACCGAGCTGTGCAGTCATGTCGTACCTCTCAGGATGTCCCGGCCACCGGACCCTCCCGGTGGCCTCGCACTCCACCCTCCGCCCGATCCGCCCGGCACGGCAGTGCCCCCGCGATCCTGGGAGTGACAGGGCCAGTCACCGCCGCCCGGCCGGCCGTACGGTGGGGGCGTGGACGGATCGAACGCGCTCGGTGAGTTTCTGCGCGCCCGCCGGGCGCTGGTACGGCCGGAGGACGTGGGGCTGCCCGGCGGCGGCCTGCGCCGGGTGCCGGGGCTGCGCCGCGAGGAGGTCGCGCTGCTGGCCGGCATCAGCTCCGACTACTACCTGCGGCTGGAGCAGGGCCGCGACCGCAACCCCTCCGTGCAGGTGCTGGAGGCCATCGCCCGGGTGCTGCGGCTGGACGGGGACGCCACCGCCCACCTCGTCGGGCTCGCCCAGGAGCGGCCCGCGCCCGGCCCGCGCTCCGGGCGGCGGCCGCAGCAGGTCCCGGCGAGTCTGCTCCAGCTCATCGACGGCTGGCCGCGCAACCCCGCCTACCTCCAGAACCGCTACACCGACTGCCTCGCCGCCAACGCCCTCGCCACCGCGCTCACCCCGAACTACGCCCCCGGCGTCAACCTGCTGCGGGCCGTGTTCCTCGACCCCGCCGAACGCGCCCTGCGCCGGGACTGGAGGGACCTCACCGCGGAAGGGGTGGCCGCCCTGCGGTCGGAGGCCGGGACCGACCCGGACGACCCCCGGCTGCGCGACCTGGTCGGCGAGCTGTCCCTGCGCAGCGAACGCTTCCGCACCCTGTGGGCCCGCCACGAGGTCCGCCCCCGGCGCGGCCGGGTGAGCCACCTCAGCCACCCCCAGGTCGGCGACCTCGACCTGCACTCGAACAAGCTGTCCGTGGACGGCACCGACGGGCTCACCCTGGTCGTCTTCCACGCCGAACCCGGCAGCCGGAACGCCGAGCTGCTGGACATCCTCGGCAGCCTCGCCGCCTCCGGGCGGACGGGCGCGCCCACCGGGGAACGGAAGGAAGAGCCGATCGAGGAGCCGTAGCTCAGAACTCCTCGTGCGTCCTCGGGTCCCCGCCGAGCCGGCGCGGGGAGCGGCGGGCGACGGCCGCCATCTGGTCCTCGTCCAGCTCGAAGCCGAACACGTCCAGGTTGGCGCGCTGCCGTGCGGGGTCCGCCGACTTCGGTACCGGCAGCGCGCCGAGCTGCACGTGCCAGCGCAGCAGCACCTGTGCGGGGGTGACCCCGTGCGCCCGCGCGACCTCCGCGACCGCCGGGTCGTCCAGCAGGGCGCTGCCCCGGCCCAGCGGGCTCCAGCTCTCGGTCACGATCCCCTTCTCCGCGTGGAAGGCGCGCAGTTCCTCCTGCGGGAACAGCGGGTGCAGCTCGATCTGGTTCACCGACGGCAGCACCCCGGTCTCCTTCTCCAGCCGCGTGATGTGCTCCGGCGTGAAGTTGGAGACGCCGATCGAGCGGACCAGACCGTCCTCCCGCAGCCGGATCATCGCCTTCCAGGAGTCGACGTACTTGTCCACCCGGGGGTTCGGCCAGTGGATCAGGTACAGGTCCACGTACTCCAGGCCGAGCCGCCGCCGGGACTCCTCGAAGGACGCGAGGGTCTCCTCGTACCCGTGGTGCCGGCCCGGCAGCTTGGTCGTGACCACCACCTCCTCGCGGGGCACCCCGCTGCCCGCCACGCCCCGGCCGACACCGGTCTCGTTGCGGTAGTTCGTCGCGGTGTCGACCAGCCGGTAGCCCGCTTCCAGCGCCGTGCGCACGGCCCGCTCGGCCTGCGCGTCGTCCAGGGGCCAGGTGCCGAGGCCGATGGCGGGGATCGTCGTACCGTCGTCGAGCGTGTACAGCGGAACACCGTTCACGATGAGACCTTCCCTCGATCGTCTCCCTCTGTGTCTGTCCCCAGCCTCACGGATAGGGTGAGCGGTGATCAACCGGGCGGGTGGGGAGAGGGCAGCGGACGGCATGGGCGGCGGCGCGGACAGGAACGGCGTGGGTGGCGGACGGCCCACCTCACGGGACGTCGCCCGGCTCGCCGGCGTCTCGCACACCGCCGTCTCCTTCGTCTTCAACGGCCGCGCCGAGGGCAACCTCTCACCCGCCACCCAGGAACGCATCCGGCAGGCCGCCGCCCGGCTCGGCTACCGGCCCGACCCCGTCGCCCGCGGCCTGCGCCGTCGCCGTACGGCCGTGATCGGCCTGGTCACCGACGAGATCGCCACGTCCCCGTTCGCCGGGCGGCTGCTGCGCGGGGCCATGGAGACCGCCTGGGACAGCGACCACCTCGTCCTCACCGTGGACTCCGGCGGCGACCCCGCCAAGGAGGACGCGGCCGTCGCCGAACTCCTCGACCGGCGCGTGGACGGCATCATCTACGCCGCGATGTCCCTGCGCCGGGTCCGGGTCCCCGAGGGCCTGCACCGCACCCACTCCGTGCTCGCCAACTGCCTTCCCGTGGACGACTCGCTGCCCGCCGTCATCCCCGCCGAGCGGGCCGGCGGCCGGACCGCCGCACGGCTGCTGCTGGAGGCCGGGCACCGCCGGGTGGCCCTGGTCGGCGGGCAGGACGACATCGCCTCGGTGGAGCGGCTGCGCGGATTCCGGGACGCGCTGCGCGCCGCGGGCATCACCGTGCCGAAGGAGTGGGTGGTGCGCACCGGCGGCGAGATCACCGGCGGCCACGAGGGAGCCACCCGGCTGCTCGACGGCACCGCCCCGCACCACCGGCCCACCGGGATCTTCTGCTACAACGACCGGGTCGCGGCAGGCGTGCTGCACGCCGCGACCCGGCTCGGGATCGCCGTACCCGGCGAGCTGTCGGTGGTCGGCTACGACGACCAGGAGCACATGGCCGCCTTCCTCACCCCGGCCCTCACCACCGTGGCGCTCCCGCACCGGGCGATGGGCGAGGCCGCGGCCCGGCTGCTGCTGGACGCCATCGACACCGGCCGCACCCCGCCCGCCACCGTACGGCGGCTGGCCTGTCCCGTGGTCAGCCGCGCCTCGGTGGGACCTGCTCCCACGCGCTGACCTCGGCGTCCCCCTCGACCAGCAGCTCGGCGAGGTCGCCCGGCCGGCGGTAGACCCGCTCGGTCACCGTCGCCCGGTCCGCCACGAACAGTTCGAGCAGCGAGCCGTCGGTCAGGAGGCGCACGGAGAGGTCCGGCCCGGGCGGCACGCCCACCGTGACCGGAGCCGATCCCTCGACGCCCTCGCGGGGCCACCCGGAGCGGTCCAGGACGACGGTGCCGGCCGCCGGGTCCAGCCGGAGCGCCAGCGCCCGGTCCGCCGCCCGCAGCAGCGTGACGGTGGTGGCGCCGTACGCCGTCACCGTCAGGTCGTACGCCGGCGGCAGTGGCACCGCACGGCCCGGCCCGGTCGCGAACGGCCGGTCGGCCCGCAGGAGTTCCAGCTCGGGGGCCGGTACGACCCGCAGGCTGCCGTCGGGACGGGCGTCGACGACCCGGGGCGCGGTGAGCGTGCCCGCCCAGCCGGCCGCCAGCACCGCCGCCTCGTCCCGCGCCTCCCACGACCAGCCCCACATCAGGGTCCGGCCCGGCTCGCGGAGGACGGCGGGGGCGTAGAAGTCCCGGCCGTGGTCGAGCCGGCCGCCGGCGCGCGGGACGAACTCCCCTTGCTCTCCGAGTCTCAGAGTGCCTGTCAGGTATCCGGTGGTGCGGGGATCTCCGTCCCACAGGGACACCACCAGGACGTGGTCGCCGCCGGACGTCTCGAAGAGCTGCGGGCACTCCCAGCCGACCGCCTTGTCGCCGAACACGCCGGTGGCGACGGGGTCGTGGCCGTCGAGCAGGACACCCGCGAACCGCCAGTCGGTCAGCTCCTCGCAGTCGTACAGCAGCACCGACGGGGTGCCGTCGGCGTGGCCCGCCCCGACGAGTGCCCAACGGCGGCCGGCGTGCCGGAAGACGAACGGGTCGCGGAACATCACCACGTCGAGTCCGGGGGGCGGCCCCGGGACCACCGGGATGGGCAGGGGCCGCCAGGCCGTGAGCCGGTCGTCGGCCGGGTCGGCCGCACGGGCCAGACAGATGGAGCCGAGCCCGGTGTGGGCGTGGTCGACGCCGGTGTACACCGCCGTGGGCACACCGCCGTCGTCCACCACACAGCCCGACCAGCAGCCGGCCTCGTCGGGGCCGCCGGGCGTCGGGGCGAGGGCGATCGGGTGGTGCTCCCAGTGGACGAGGTCGGGGCTGGAGACATGGCCCCAGTGGACGTCGGCGTGCACCGGGGCGGCCGGGTTGTGCTGGTAGAAGAGGTGGTGGCGGCCACGCCAGCGGAAGGGGCCGTTGGGGTCGTTGATCCAGTTGGCGGGCGGGCGGACCCGGAAGCGGGGGGCGTCCGGGTCCGGGGCGGGAGCGGCGGTGCTCAACGGTTGACTCCTGCGGAGGTGATGCCCTCGCGCAGAGGGCGCTGGCCGACGACGAACACGGCGACGGCGGGGATCATGGACAGGACGACGCCCGCGAGGACCACCGAGATGGAACCGGTGCCGAGGTTGCCCTGGAGGGAGACCAGTCCCAGCGGGAGGGTGTAGTTCTGCCCGGAGGTCTCCAGGATCAGCGGGCGGAAGAACTCGTTCCAGTGGTAGTTGAAGGCGAGCACACCGACGATGGCGAGGCCCGGCCGGGCCAGCGGGGCGTACACGGACCGGAAGATCCGCCAGGGCCCGGCGCCGTCCAGCATCGCCGCCTCGCCCAGGTCCTTCGGCATGCCGAGGAAGTACTGGCGCATCAGGAAGGTGCCGAACGCGGTCGGGAACGCCGGAACGATCAGACCGAGCAGGGTGTCGGTCAGGCCCATCGACTTGAGCACCAGGAACACCGGGACGATCGTGACCTGCAAGGGGACCATCATGGTCGCCAGCACCAGACCGAACAGCGGCTTCTTGAAACGGAAGTCGAGCCGGGCGAACGCGTAACCGGCGAGCCCCGCGGTGATCATCTGGCCGACCGCGATCAACGCGGTCACGAGCGTCGAGTTGAGCGCGAGCAGCCACACGTCGATCTGCTCGAACACGCCGCGATAGGCGGCGGTACTGGGATGTGCCGGAACGATCCGCGGCGGCAGATCGAACGACTCCGCCGGAGTGCGCAGCGAGGTGGACACGGTCCACACCACCGGCCCGAGGGTCAGCAGCGCGCACACCGCCAGTCCGGCGATCCGCGCCCACGGCCCGAGCGCGTACCGGGCGCGGCTGAGGGTCAGGGTTGATCGGCTCATGGGACTCACCGGCTCACTGGTAGTGGACGAAACGCCGGCTGAGCCGGAACTGGAGGGCGGTGACCGCCATGATCAGCACGAACAGCAGGACGCCCACCGCGGACGCCTCACCGAACCGGAGCTGCTCGAAGGCCTTCTCGTAGATGACCATCACGACCGTGCGGGTGGAGTCGCCGGGCCCGCCGTCGGTGAGGACGTACGGCTGCTCGAAGACCTGGAGCGCGTTGATGATGCCGACCACCGAGGCCACCAGCAGGGTGGGGGAGAGCAGCGGCAGCGTGATGGCGAGGTGCTTGCGCGGGCCGGTCGCGCCGTCGAGCGCGGCGGCCTCGTGGATCTCCTTGGGTATGTTGTTCAGTCCGCCCACGAACAGCAGGAACGAGAACCCGAACTGCTGCCACACGTACACGACGACCACCGTGGCCATCGCGCCGTGTTCGGAGGTCAGCCAGGGCACGGGAGCGATCCCGAACAGGCCGATCAGCCAGTTGACCACTCCGAAGTCCTGGTTGAACAGGTACTTCATCACGACCGAGATGGACGCGGCGGACAGCACGAGCGGGAAGAAGAACGCCGAGCGGAAGACCGAGCGCAGCCAGCCCGGCATCCGGCCGTTCAGCGTCAGCGCGAGCGCCAGCGCGATCAGGAGCTGCGCGGCGACCGCGAACACCATGAAGACGAGGGTGTTGCGGAAGGACACCAGAACGGTCGTATCGCTGAACACCTCCCGGTAGTTGGCCGTACCGGCGAAGCCGGGCGCGTCGATCACGTTCCAGTGGAAGAGGCTCAGCACGACCGAACCGACGATCGGTACGACCGTGAAGATCACGATCCCGACCACGGTCGGCGCCAGGAACACCGCCGCCAGCAGCAGCGTCCCCCGCTCACGCGCTCCCGGGCGCACGGCCCGAGCGGCCGGGCTCGCGGCCCGGGGCCGCACGGAGGAGATCCGGGTGTCCGTCATACGTCACGCTCCATGGCCTTCTCCAGATCGCCCTGCATCCGGCGCAGCGCCGGTCCGACCGCGCCCGGGCTCGACAGCGCCGTCCCGGTGTGCTTGAGCAGCACCTGGGTCACCTCGGCGACCTGCGGCGGGGCCGGGATGGGACCGGTGTCGGGGAACCGGTCGAGGGTGTCGTAGAAGACCCGCCAGTGCGCCGGGCCGGTCTCCCGGTAGCGGTCCGCGGTCAGCATCGAACGGCGGGCCGGGGTCGTCTGGTTGGTGGTGAACAGCTTGCTCAGGGTGTCGCGCCGGGCCGAGTACTTGATGAACTCCCAGGCCGCGTCCTGCTTCTTCGAGGTGCGCAGCAGCGCGTAGCCGGCGGCCCCGAACTGGTGCCGCTGGGTGTGCCGGCGCGGGAAGTACTGCACGTCGAATCCGTCGGCGCGCATGCCGGCCAGATGGAGGCCGCCCGCCCAGAAGCCGCCCGCCGGCGTGACCCCGACGCGGCCGGTGGAGAACACCCCGATGAGGTTCTGGCCGTTGCCGCCTTCGGGCCGGGTGCACAGTCCGTCGTGGACCAGGGAGGCGAGATAGTCGTACGCCTCCACCACCCGGTCGTCCGTCGCCTGCGGGGTCGTCCAGCGGAAGCCGCCGCCGCGCCCCCGCCGCCGGTCCGCCGGGTAGAAGGCGTCCCACAGCCAGGAGCCGCCCGGTGCCTTGGACTCGGCGAGCAGGTTGGTGCCGTTCGCGAACAGCCAGGGGACCACCCCGCCCCACAGCCGGTTGGTCCAGAAGTACGGCGTGAAGTGGGAGTCGCTCGCCTTCTTCATCCGGCGCAGCAGCGCGGTGAAGTCGTCCCGCGTCCAGTCGCCGGCCGGGAACTCCGCGCCGGCGCGCCGCAGTACCTGGCTGTTGAGGTACATGTCGGCGGCGTTGAACTCGATCGGCAACTGGTACAGGCTGCCCTCGTACATCATCGACTCCACCAGTGAGGGGTGGACGTCGGCGAAGTACTCCCGCAGTTCGGCCGCGTCCCGGCGCACCCAGCGGTCCAGGGGCACACCCAGGTCGCGGGCGAACAACTGGACCCCCTCGGTGGCCACGTAGACCAGGTCGGGCGCGGTGCCCGCCGCGATCTGCGTGAGGATCTTGGCGAAGAAGTCCGACCAGTCCACGGCCTGCACCGCGTTGATCCGGACCTTGATGTCGGGGTGCAGCCGGCGGAAGCCGTCGACCAGGGCGCGGACCCCGGCCGGGGCGAACGCGGACCCCAGGGTGGCGACGACCAGGGAGCCGTCGTCGCGGCCGGGGATGTCGGCGCCGGTGAGCCGGTCCCAGCTCGCGGCGGTGCCGGCGAGCGCGGCGGCTCCCGCGCCGTAGGCGCCGTACCGCAGCAGGGCGCGGCGGGAGAAGAGCGAGTCGGTCATCCAAGCGTGCCTAACTCGTGTTAGTCGAGGGGTGATGCCCCAGATGATGAAAAGCGGGTCACATCCGTGTCAAGGCGTGGGAACACTTGACCTTTAACGAGTTAGGTCTACAGTCCTTGAGCCGATGGCCCGTCAGGAAGGGGAACGACGAGTGATGCGTGGTCTGAGCAGAAGAGCCCTGTTCGCCTCCACGGCCGCAGGGGCCGGCGCGGCGCTGCTGCCCGCGGCGCCCGCCGGGGCGAAGCCGCGGTCCGAGCCGGCGGCGGGATGCGCGCGGTACCGCGCCGACTACCACTTCACCGTGCCCGACCAGTGGAAGAACGACCCGCAGCGCCCGGTCTGGATCGACGGCGAGTACCACTGCTACTACCTCTACAACGCCGACTACCTGGACGGCCGCGAGGGCACCGCGTGGCGGCTGGCCACCAGCACCGACCTCGTCTCCTTCACCGACCGGGGCATCGCCGTCCCCAAGGACACGACCGTCAACGGCGATGTGTGGTCGGGCTCGGCGGTGGTCGACACCGCCGGGACGGCCGGCTTCGGTCCGGGCGCGGTCGTCGCCGTCGTCACCATGTCACCCGGCGGCGGCACCGACCACCAGGAGCAGTTCCTGTACTACTCGACCGACGGCGGCCGTACGTTCACGAACCACGGCACGGAGCCCGTTCTCGCCAACCCGGGCGTCCTCGACTTCCGCGACCCAAAGGTGATCCGCGACGACGACCACGGCCGTTGGGTGATGGCCCTCGCCGAACGGAACAAGGTCGGCTTCTACCACTCGGCGGACCTCAGGTCCTGGACCTACGCGGGCGCCTTCGTCGAGGACGGCCTCGGCGTCCTCGAATGCCCCGACCTGTTCCGCATCACCGCCGACGACGGCACCACGAAATGGGTGCTGGGCGTGAGCGCGGACGGCACCGGCTCCGGGCAGCCCTGCACCTACGCCTACTGGACGGGTTCGTTCGACGGCGGCGCGTTCACCGCCGACTCCGCGGACCCCCAGTGGCTCGACCACGGCTGGGACTGGTACGCGGCCGTCACCTTCGAGAAGCGCAACCCGGACGGCACGGTGGACCCGGCGACCCGCCACGCCCTCGGCTGGCTGAACAACTGGGCCTACGCGCACACCACACCCACCATCGACTGCGACGGCTTCAACGGCACCGACTCGGTCGTCCGCGAGATCACCCTGAAGAAGTCCGCCTCCGGCGGCTACCACCTCGCCTCCCGCCCCCTCTCCGCGCTCGACGCGTACGTCTCCCGGACCGTGCGCCTCGGCGACCTGACGGTCGACGGCACCCGCACGCTCGACCACACCGGCATCTCCTACGAGCTGACCACCGAGATCACCTGGTCCGAACTCACCGGCGGTGGCGTCCAGTTGCGCCGTTCCCCGGACGGCGTACGGCACATCGACGCCGGGGTGTACGGGGACTACGCCTTCCTCAACCGGCGCAGCACCGTCAACCCCGACGCCGGCGGCACCCGGCAGGAGAGCCGCACCCCGTTCGACCGGTCCGCCGGCCGGGTGCGGCTGCGGATCCTCGTGGACCGGACCTCCGTGGAGATGTTCGTGGACGACGGCCGGTACGTGCACTCCGCCGAGGTGTTCCCCTATCTGGTCGACGACCGCCTGGCCCTGTTCAGTGTCGGCGGCACCGCCGTGTTCCGGAACACGGTGATACGGGAGTTCGCCGTGCCGGGGCAGAGGGTGTCACGATCTCCCCGGTAGCGGATACGGACGAGCACCGGAGGGCGCATGACGACGGACAGGGCGACCGCGGACGGAACGGGACACGTGCCGGGCGTGGAGGTGCGGCCGGTCGCCGGGCACATCGGCGCCGAGATCACCGGCGTCGACCTCGCCGAACCGCTGGACGACGCCGTGATCGCGCTCATCAGGGACGCGGTGCTGCGCTGGAAGGTGGTGTTCTTCCGCGGCCAGCGGCTGGACCACGCCGGGCACGTCGCCTTCGCGCGCCGCTTCGGCGAGCCGGTCGCGCTCCCGCGCCGCGGACCGCACTCGCCGCCCGGCTTCCCCGAGGTCGAGACCACCGCCGACCGGCTGGAACTGGGCGGACGGTACGGCATGGACCACGACGAGTGGCTGGGCCGGCGCCGGCACACCCTGCTGCGCGGCTGGCACTGCGACCACGGCGCCCGGATCGACCCGCCGGCCGCGACCATCCTGCGCGCCGAGGCCGTCCCGCCCTACGGCGGCGACACCACCTGGGCCAACCTGGCCGCCGCCTACGCCGGACTGTCCGCCCCGGTCCGCGCCTTCGTCGACGGCCTGCGCGCCGAGCACCGGCTCGGCGTCGGCTACCAGCCCCGGCCCGGCGACGACGCCTACGTCCGTCACCTGCTGGACCACCAGGTCGCGTCCGTGCACCCGCTGGTCCGGGTGCATCCGGAGACGGGGGAGCGGGTGCTGTTCGTGAACGGCTACTACGTCGAGCAGATCGTGGACGTCTCCCGGCCGGAGAGCGCGGCGCTGCTTCAGCTGCTGGTGGAGCAGGCCGTGCGTCCCGAGTACACGGTCCGCTTCCGCTGGGAGCCCGGCAGTGTCGCCTTCTGGGACAACCGGGCCACCATGCACCTGGCCCCCAGCGACCACGCGCACGTGGGCTCCCCGCGGATCATGCACCGGGTGATGCTCCACGGCGAGGTGCCGGTCGGGGTGGACGGGCGGCCCTCCGAACCGGTCACCGGCACGGAAGCGGGCCGCTGGTGACTCAGCCGCCGGGCCGCCACCCCAGCGCCGGACCGAGCCGCGTCGCCATGTCGGTCAGGATCTGCACGTAGTCCTCGTGCCCGAAGGTGAACGGCAGCGCGAACGCCACCTCGTCGACCTCCCGGAACGCGGCGTGCGCGTGCAGCCGTCCGGCCAGTTCCGCGGAGGTGCCGACCAGGTCCGGCGCGAACAGCAGCCGCGCCGGGCCCTGCGGGGAGGTCGTGCGGGCCAGGCGCCCGGCGGCGTAGGCCTCGTACTTGGCGCGCTGTCCCGGGGTCGCCGAGTCGGTGGGGATCACCACCAGCCCCTGGGAGACGCGGGCCGCCTCCCCGTCCGGGTGGTGGGCACGGAACGCGCGGACGTGGGACCGCTGGATCTCCGCGAAGTCCGGTGCCGCCTGCGGGTCCTCCGCCTTGACGACACTGCTGGTCAGGAAGTTCATGCCGTGCTCGCCGGCCCAGCGCGCCGAGCCGAGGCTGCCGCCGCCGTACCACATCCGCCGGCCGAGCCCGGGGGAGTGCGGCTGGACGACGTCGCTGAAGACCTCGATCCCCTCCACCCCGCTGAAGTCCGTGGCGGGCTTGCCGCGCACCAGGTCCAGCAGCCGCCGCACCCGCTCGTAGGAGAAGTCCTCCGCGTCGGCGGTGTCCGGGTAGAGGGCGTCCTTGACCTGGTCGTAGTGCGTCGGCGGGCCCACGCTGACGCCCGGGTTCAGCCGGCCGCCGGACAGCACGTCCACCGTCGCGAGGTCCTCGGCGAACCGCAGCGGGTTCTCCCAGCCGAGCGGTGTCACCGCGGTGCCCAGCTCGATCCGGCGGGTGCGCTGCGAGGCGGCGGCCAGCACGGCGACCGGGGACGAAATGCCGTACTGCAGATGCCGGTGGCGGACCCAGGCGCTGTCGAAGCCGAGCCGCTCGCCCAGTTCGATGATCTCCAGGGTGGACTCGTGGCCCCGGCCGGGGTCCGCCGGGTCGAACAGGCCGATGGTGAGGAAGCCCAGCTTGCGCAGCGGGCGAGGGGTGGACGGCACGGGCTCCTCCAGCGGTCGTACGACGCCTCCGCACCGATTCTCGCAGGCGAGTGTGACAACCGTGTGATCAGTTCGACCGGCCCCTGATCACGCTGTCCGGGGCAACGGGATGACGACCTCGTCCTCGACCGGCGGGTCGAGTTCCTGCGCGCGGTTGCCGGTCGCGGCGAAGCAGCGCAGCCGGACGGCGTCCGGACCGACGTCCAGCCGCAGGAAGCACTTGAAGAACGGCGGGCTGTAGGTGGCGGAGGACGGCGAGAACAGCTGGGTGTAGATCTTCCGCACGGGCAGCCGGAACCGGGCGGGCCGGCCGGGGCGGCGGCCGGCCCCGAGGAGGCTCGCGACCAGGCGGGCGCGGCGGGTGACCCGGACGTCCGGGCCGGGGGCGCGGGCCGGCTCGATGCCGAGCCGTTCGGCGATCACGGCCGTCGCCTCCGCCTCGGTGAGGGTGAAGAAACGGCGCAGCCGCAGCCTGCGGCCGTACAGGCGGCTGTAGAAGGCGAGCGAGTCGCCGCGCAGCGGGTAGCAGCGGAACGCGTGCTCGGTGACACCGCCGACTGAGACGCGCGGGATGGTGTGCGTGGCGTGCATGAACGCCCCGCCCCCGCCCGCGACGACGTACTGGATCGTGCGGCCGTCCACGTCGACCGGATACCGCTGGTAGTTGTGGATGTCGCCGCCGATCGCGGCCACGTAGTGGTGCTCGGGATCCCGGACGATCTCGTCCACCGTGCCGCCGCCCTCGATGGGGCAGGGGTGGTGCTCCCCGTCGACGTACAACGGCGATCCGGTGACGAGGATCTTCGGCCGGGACCCCCGGGAGATCTCCCGCAGCCAGGCGCCCTGTTCGGCGTCGACGGTGCCCAGCAGACCGGTGTCTATGCCGATGATCCGCACCGGACCCGCGTCGATCGCCCAGTACGGGCCCGGCTGCACGGCCTGTTGACCCGGTGCCGGGCGCAACGTCCGTGCTTCGGCCAGCCGTT
Organism: Streptomyces flaveolus; assembly: GCF_000716535.1. Classification (GTDB taxonomy): domain Bacteria; phylum Actinomycetota; class Actinomycetes; order Streptomycetales; family Streptomycetaceae; genus Streptomyces; species Streptomyces flaveolus_A. The sequence goes on from NZ_JNWV01000005.1 coordinate 39,859, forward strand.
GCTCGTCGGCGGGACGCGCCCGGTGCCACAGCAGGGAACGCCACCAGGCGCGGGTGAGCGGGCGCGGCCGGGGCTCCGGGCCGGGCGGCGGGGTGTCGGCGCAGAAGACGCGCATGAAGGCGCCGAGGTCCTCGTACCAGTCGTGGTTGCCGGGGATCGCGTAGATCGGCGCGGGATAGTCCTGGTACGGCCGGAAGAACTTGTCGCCGTAGTCGTCGGCACTGCCGACGGGATAGATGACGTCGCTGGCGATCACCGCGAAGTCGGTGTCCTGACTCGCCCTCAGGAACCCGGGCACGACGGCGTACTGGGAGTCGTCCCCCTCACCCGTGTCCCCGATGACCATGAAGGAGAACCGTTCCGGTACGTCCCGCCGGATCACCTTGTCCGCGGGCGCTCCCGCGGCCGCCCGCGAGGCCACCCAGCGGCTGCGGGTACGACCGGTCGGGTCGCCGAACCAGGACGCCAGCACGCCGTTGCGGGCGGCCCACAGTACGCGCGGGTTCAGCCACGACAGCTTCTCGACGTGGTCCGGCATCAGCCGCTTGTACGTTCCGGGTTCCGCCGCGCCCCAGCCGGCGCCCTGTGCGGTATCGCGTGAGGAGTCAGACACGCGGTGCACGGTAACAACGCGCCGGTCAGCGCTGGGATGCCGGGGTCCCGCTCAACGCGCCCGGGAACCGGTCCGGTTCGGGCACGCTACGCTCTGCGCGACGGCGCGCACCCTCCTTTTGGAACGGAAACGGATCGCATGGAACTCTCCTTCGCCGGCCGGGTCGTCGAGTGGCGGGGACCGTCGCCGTACTACTTCGTCGCCGTGCCCGACCAGGAATCCGCGGACATCGGCGAGGTGGCCGCCCAGGCCACCTACGGCTGGGGCGCGATCCCGGTCACGGCCAGGATCGGCGGAACCGACTTCACCACCTCCCTCTTCCCCAGGCACGGCACGTACCTGCTCCCGCTGAAGAAGGCGGTGCGTACGCCGCACGGGCTCGCGGTGGGCGACGAGGTGACCGTGGAGCTGACCGTGCGCCTGTGCACAGCATCTGTGCCGGACGGTCACGGCTTCCGGGCGAGCCCTCCGTGCTCCGCGACGATCTCCGGGGCGGGCGAGCCGGGCTCCGGGCGCCACCGGGTGACCGGTACGACGCCGGGGTCGATCAGGTCCAGGCCGTCGAAGAACGAGGTGATCTCCTCGACGGTGCGCAGGTTGTACGGGACGGCGCCGCTGTCGTTGTAGGCCTCCTGCGCCCGCTCGAAGACCGGGTCGGAGCCCAGCGACCCGTCGTTGACGCAGAGGTGACTGCCCGGTGGCAGGGCGGACATCAGCCGGCCGACGAGGGAGCGGGCCCGGTCGTGGTCGGCGACGTGGCCCAGCACGTTGCTGAGGATGAGCGCGGTCGGCCGGGTCGGGTCCAGCGTCGCGGCGGCGGACGCGAGGATGCGGTCCGGGTCCGTGACATCGGCGTCGATGTAGTCGGTCGCGCCCTCGGGGGAGGAGTGGAGCAGCGCCCTGGCGTGGGCCAGGACCATCGGGTCGTTGTCGACGTACACGATCCGTGACTCGGGCGCGAGCCGCTGGGCGACCTCATGGGTGTTCTCGGCGGTCGGCAGGCCGGCGCCGACGTCCAGGAACTGCCGGATGCCCGCCTCGCGGACCAGGTAGGTGATGGTGCGGCGCAGGAAGGCGCGGCTGCTGCGGGCGATGGTGACGATGCCGGGGAAGACGGCGGCGTACGCGTCGCCGGCCTGCGCGTCGACCGGGTGGTTGTCCTTGCCGCCGAGCCAGTGGTTCCAGATGCGGGCCGAGTGCGGCACCGACGTGTCGATCTGCTGGTGCGTCGCCGACGCTGGCGTCGGATCGGTCATGGATCGTGCCCCTCTGTTCAGCCAAGGCCGGATTCCGCCACCGCCCAACCTACGCCCCAAGGCCCCCTTCCCACCTCCCTGTTCGTGCCTTGCGAACCGATAGGGAAAACCCTCGATTGCCCCGCCGCGAGGTGACATGGCTCGGTCAATGCTGTCATCCTCCCTCAGCACGCTGATCCACCCCACCCGTTCATGGATCACGGTCCCGCACAGCTCAGCTCACCCCGGGCAGCAGACCCGTCTGCCCGTCTGTCACCGGCCGCCGACCGGGCGGCCGCAGCAGGAGGAGTACGAGTGAGACCCCACAGACCCCTTCCCCACAAGCGGGCCACGGTCGGAGCCGCCCTGGTCTCCACCGCGGCCTTCCTCGCCGTCGGTCTCCAGGCGGTTCCGGCGACCGCCGCACCGGCCGCTCCCCACCCCAGCCCGCTGCGCACCGGCGGCCTGGTGGCCAAGCTCAGCCCGGCCCAGCACCAGGCGCTGATCAAGAGCGCCCGGCAGCAGACCGCCACGACCGCGCGCACCCTCGGCCTCGGCGCCCAGGAGAAGCTGGTCGTCAGGGACGTCGTCAAGGACAACGACGGCACCCTGCACACGCGGTACGAGCGCACCTACGCCGGGCTGCCCGTCCTCGGCGGCGACCTCGTCGTGCACACCCCGCCCGCCTCGGTGGCGAAGGGGACCGTGAGCACCACCTTCAACAACAAGCGCACGATCAAGGTGCGTTCCACGACCGCGACCGTCAGCAAGGCCGCCGCCGCGACCAAGGCCCTGAAGGTCGCGAAGTCCCTGAAGGCCGAGAAGCCCACCACCGACAGCGCCCGCAAGGTGATCTGGGCCGGCGACGGCACCCCGAAGCTCGCCTGGGAGACGGTGATCGGCGGGCTCCAGGACGACGGCACGCCCAGCCAGCTCCACGTGATCACCGACGCCACCACCGGCAAGGAGCTGTACCGGTACCAGGCGATCAAGACCGGCACCGGCAACACCCAGTACAGCGGCACCGTCACCCTCAACACCACGCTGTCGGGCTCGACGTACCAGCTCTACGACACCACGCGCGGCGGCCACAAGACGTACAACCTCAACCGGGGCACCTCCGGCACCGGCACCCTGATGACCGACGCCGACGACATCTGGGGCGACGGGACGGGCTCCAACACCCAGACCGCGGGCGCCGACGCCGCCTACGGTGCGCAGGAGACCTGGGACTTCTACAAGAACACCTTCGGGCGCAGCGGCATCCGCAACGACGGCGTCGCCGCCTACAGCCGCGTCCACTACAGCAGCGGCTACGTCAACGCCTTCTGGGACGACAGCTGCTTCTGCATGACCTACGGCGACGGCTCGGGCAACACCCACGCCCTGACCTCGCTGGACGTGGCCGGCCACGAGATGAGCCACGGCGTCACCTCCAACACCGCCGGCCTGGAGTACAGCGGCGAGTCGGGCGGCCTGAACGAGGCCACCTCCGACATCTTCGGCACCGGCGTGGAGTTCTACGCCAACAACCCCAAGGACGTCGGCGACTACCTCATCGGCGAGAAGATCGACATCAACGGCGACGGCTCGCCGCTGCGGTACATGGACAAGCCGAGCAAGGACGGCGGTTCGGCCGACAGCTGGTACTCCGGCGTCGGCAACCTGGACGTGCACTACTCCTCGGGCCCGGCGAACCACATGTTCTACCTGCTGTCCGAGGGCAGCGGCAGCAAGGTCATCAACGGCGTGACCTACAACAGCCCGACCTCCGACGGTGTCGCCGTCACCGGCATCGGCCGCGACGCCGCCCTGAAGATCTGGTACAAGGCGCTGACGACGTACATGACGTCCAGCACCAACTACGCCGGTGCCCGCACCGCCGCCCTCAACGCGGCCGCCGCGCTGTACGGCACCAACTCCACGCAGTACGCCGGAGTGGGCAACGCCTTCGCCGGCATCAACGTGGGCAGCCACATCAACCCGCCGAGCAGCGGGGTGACGGTGACCAACCCGGGCAGCCAGTCCGCCACCGTCGGCAGCGCCGTGAGCCTGCAGATCCAGGCGAGCAGCACCAACAGCGGCGCGCTGACGTACAGCGCCTCCGGTCTGCCCGCCGGCCTGTCGATCAACAGCTCGACCGGTCTGATCTCGGGTACGCCCACCACGGCGGGCACGTCCAGCACCACCGTCACGGTGAAGGACTCCACCGGCGCGACCGGCACCGCGACCTTCGGCTGGACGGTCAGCACGACCGGCGGCGGCTGCACCTCCACCCAGCTGCTGAGCAACCCCGGCTTCGAGTCGGGCAGCACCGGCTGGACCGCGACCAGCGGCGTGATCACCACCGACAGCGGTGAGGCGGCCCACAGCGGCTCCTACAAGGCCTGGCTGGACGGGTACGGCTCCTCGCACACCGACACCGTCTCCCAGTCGGTGACCATCCCCGCGGGCTGCAAGGCCACCCTGACCTTCTACCTGCACGTCGACACCGCCGAGACCACCACCAGCACCCAGTACGACAAGCTGACGGTGACCGCCGGTTCGAAGACCCTCGCCACCTACTCGAACCTGAACGCGGCCTCCGGCTACAGCCAGAAGACCTTCGACCTGTCCTCGCTGGCGGGTTCGACGGTCACGCTGAAGTTCAACGGCGTGGAGGACTCCTCCCTCCAGACCAGCTTCGTCGTGGACGACACGGCCCTGACGACCGGCTGAGCCGGCACCGACGACAGCGGTCCCGCACCCGGACGGCCGGGTGCGGGACCGCTCTCGTGTCAGCTCAGCGGATCCAGCGTCAGGTACGCCTGCCGCGGGTTGCCGTCGTGCACCAGGGACTCCTGGTTGCCGACGTCGTCGAAGGCGAACGCGTACGCCTTGCCGTCGGACATCTGCGCGTGGATCGCGCGCGCGTAGTGGTTGGTCACCGCGTCCCGGTAGAAGTTCGCCGTCGTGGTGTCCGGCTGGTCGGGGTTCACCAGCAGGGTCGACCGGTTGAAACCGGCGCACAGCGTACGGGAGATGGGCCCGCGGACCTGGTCGTTGGGCGCGTCCAGCAGCTTGTGACAGCCGAAGACGCTCGCCGCGTCGGGCTTCTGGAAGCTGGTGACGACCGCACCGGAGGCGTTGGTGAAGTTCATGACGTTCCCGGAGACACGGCCGTAGTACTTGGTGTTCGGCTGGTCCGCGAACGGCGTGACGGTCAGCGTCGACGTCGTGTACTTCTGCCAGACCCGGTTCACGTAGTCGTCCATCACGCTCGCCGGCAGCGCGCCGGTCTCCACGCCGTACAGCGGGGACAGCGCGCGCAGCACGGTGCCGTCGGAGCGGGTCTGGACCAGGCCCGCCCAGCCTCCCGGCTGCGCGCGCAACGCGCTGAAGAAACCGTTCCAGCCGCCGGACTTCAGATGCCCGGTGCTGCTGACGCTGCCGTCGGCCCGCTGCACCCCGACCGCGTACGGCGCCGAGAACATGTCCACCTGGGTGCTGTTGAGCCACAGCCCGGAGTCGTTGAGCGTGTACTCCGACCAGTTGAAGAGGATGTTCCGGTTGGGGTCGGACGGGTTCTGGACGGCCGGCTGCACCAACCCGCCCGTGGTGAGCCTGAAGTCGAGCTTCTGGCCGTACGAGAAGTAGATGCGGCCGGAGAACTTGGGGATGCGGATGGTCGTGGACTGCCCGGCGGCCGGGCCGGGTATCGCCGCGTCCGGTGCGGGAGTCGGCGGATTCCCGCCCGCGGGCCAGGCGTGGAAGGCGCCGCTCGCGTCGGCCCAGCCCTGCCGTCCCGAGGAGAGCTGGGTGCCGAGGTCGTAGATGTACACCGGCTCGGAACGGCCCGAGTTGTTGGTGATCTTCAGGGGGATGGTGTCGGGGACGGCGGCGTCGGCGCGCTCCGGTGCGCCGAGGGCGAGCAGTCCGCCGAGCAGGGCCGCGGCGGCGGCCAGGGGGAGCGCGCGACGGGGAAGCGCGCGGCGGGTGGGCCTGAGAGGCACTCTCCACCTCCGTGTGGGGTCGGGGTCGTACGGACTTGGTCCGTACCGCTGTGAGAGCGCTCTCAGATTCATGCCGAGACGCGTGCATGTCAATGACATGGGCGAGATCGGCCGGCGCCCACCGCCGGGCGGGCGCCGGGTCCCGGCGTCAGAACGTGCGCTTGAGCAGACCGAGCAGCGCGGCCCAGTGCCGCTCGTCGGCCTCCCGGTCGTAGGCCGGGGTGTCCGCCTGGGTGTAGCCGTGGTGGGCGCCGGCGTACACCTCGCAGGTGTGCCGCACTCCGGCGGAGGCCAGCGCCTCCTCGAAGCGCGCCACCTGCTCCGGGGGCAACGACGGGTCCTCGTCGGCATGCCCGAAGTACAGCTCCGCGGTGATGTTCGGGGCCTGGAGGTGCGGGCTGTCCGGGTCGTCGGTGGCGAGGCGCCCGCCGTGGAAGCCGGCCCCCGCCGCGACCCGCTCGGGATGGGCGCCCGCGGTCCACAGCACGAGCCGGGCACCCATGCAGTAGCCGGTCAGCGCGACCGGGCCGTCGGACGCGACCGGGCTGTCGGCCAGCCACCGCAGATAGGCGTCCGCGTCCCGCCTGACCTGGTCCGGCGTCAGCCCGGACACGATCGGGCCGAGCCGCTCCCAGAGGGTCGGGTCGGCGTCCGGGTCGATGAACTCGGGCAGTTCCAGGACCGGCGTCCGGCCCAGGCGGTAGAACACGTTCGGCACCAGCACCGTGTAACCGGCGCCGGCGAGCCGGTCGGCCATCGACCGCAGATACGGCCGCAGACCGTAGGCGTCCTGGTAGAAGAGGACGGCCGGACGGGGGCGGCCGTCGGCCGGGTGGACGACGTAGGCGTCGGCGACGCCGTCCTCGGTGGGGATGTCGACGGCGGTCGCCTGGACATCGGTCATGGTGAGAAGGCCCTCCCTCGGGGATGGGCGCGGGCGGCGGATGCCTGCCCGGCGCCGCGGCTACGGCCATGCTGCCACGCAAGATCCAGTCGGGCGCACTCGGCGTCCCCGGCGCTCGCGTGCGGGGGCCGGTGCCGTCGGGCTGGCGTGCAGGCGGCCGGTGTCCGCGGTGTTCGTGTGCGGGGGCCGGTGCTGCTGCGCTCGCGTGCCACCGGCGCTCACGTACAGCAGCCCGTGCTCACCGGCTGGGCCCGATGCCCTCGGCCGCTCACTCGAAGCGGCTGGTGTCCCCGGCGCCCCGTCGGACGATCTCCGCCTCGCCGCCGGAGAAGTCGACCACCGTCGTCGGCTCGGTGCCGCAGTCACCCGAGTCGACCACGGCGTCCACCACGTGGTCGAGCCGGTCCTTGATCTCCCAGCCCTGGGTCAGCGGCTCCTCCTCGTCCGGCAGCAGCAGCGTGCTGGACAGCAGCGGCTCACCCAGCTCGGCCAGCAGCGCCTGGGTGACCACGTGGTCGGGGATGCGCACGCCCACGGTCTTCTTCTTCGGGTGCTGGAGCATGCGCGGCACCTCGCGGGTGGCCGGCAGGATGAACGTGTAGCTGCCCGGCGTCGACGCCTTCACGGCCCGGAACACGTCGTTGTCCACCCGGACGAACTGGCCGAGCTGCGCGAAGTCCCGGCACATCAGGGTGAAGTGGTGCCGGTCGTCCAGCCGGCGGATGGAGCGGATCCGGTCGATGCCGTCCCGGCTGCCCAGCCGGCAGCCGAGCGCGTAACAGGAGTCGGTCGGGTATGCGATGAGCGCCCCCGAGCGGACCGCGTCGGCGACCTGGCCGATGCTGCGCGGCTGCGGGTTCTCGGGGTGCACGTCGAAGTACTTCGCCATCTGCCGAGCTTATGCCGTCGCGGGGCCCGGCGCGGATACCTATGGCCTCATACCTGTTTGACATAGGTATGGAGTCATACCTATCGTGGCGGTCGTGTCCTCCCTGCCCGGATCCGGCGCTCCCCGGCGGAACGTCGACAGTGCCGCCTCGGCGCTCGCCGACGCCCTGCCCGCGCTGCACCGGGCCCTGGACCGGCTGGTCGCCCGCGACTACGCCCTCCCCAAGCCGCCCGAAGGGCACCTCAACCTGCTGCGCCACGTCGCCGAGCACGAGGGCACCACGGTCCGCGAGGCCGCCGACGCCCTGCTGATGAAGCCCAACAACGTCAGCGCGCTGGTCTCCCAGCTCACCGAGCAGGGACTGCTGGAGCGCCGGCAGGACGGCACCGACAAGCGCGTCGTCCGCCTGCATCCGACAGCGGTCGCCCGGCGGCGCCTCGGCGAGGTGCACGCCCTGCAGGTCTCCCACCTCACGGAGGCACTGCTCTCGCTGACCGAGGGCGAGATGGACGCCCTGGGCTCCGCCCTCGGTGCTCTGCGTGCACTGACGCGCGGGCTCCGTTCCGCTGCCCACTGAGCCGTAGCCCCCCGCGGCGTCGCCGCCCGTGCGTGCCGTCGCCGGTCGCGGGGCGCGTGCCGTCGTGGGCTTCGCTTCCGTCACCCACCCCCGTACCAGACGAGGCTTCTCCTTGCCGTCCACGTCCGTGGACCACTCCGCCGTGCCCGCATCGCCGGCGCCTTCCGCGTCGCCCACCGCCGCCGCCCGACGGCGTGCCAACCTCTGGCTCACCCTCTGCGTGGCCGTCGCCTTCGGCCTGTTCATGGTCCAGCTCGACGGATCCGTCGTGGCGATCGCCAACCCCGAGATCGGCCGTGAACTGCACGCGTCCACGGCCCAGTTGCAGTGGGTGACCAACGCGCCGCCACCCTGATCCTCGGCGGCAAGCTCGGTGACCGGTTCGGCCGGCGCACCTTCCATCTCGCCGGCGTCGCCGGATTCGCGCTCTCCTCCGTGGCCATCGGCCTGTCCGGCTCCCTCACGGGCGTGGTCGCCTTCCGCGCGCTCCAGGGAGTCTTCGGCGGCCTGCTCATGCCCCACACCCTCGGCCTGCTGCGAGCGGTGTTCCCGCCGCGCAAGTTCGGCATGGCGGTGGGCATCTGGGCGATGGTCTCGGCCGTCTCCACGGCCCTCGGCCCGATCGTCGGCGGCCTGCTGGTGGAGAACGTCGGCTGGGAGTCCGTGTTCTCCGTCAACCTGCCCATCGGCGTACTCGCCTGCGCCTTCAGCGCGTACGTGCTGCCGCAGTCGAGGAACACGACCGGACACCACCGCTTCAAGGGCGAGACCTGGGGCTGGGCGTCGGCGGGGACGTGGGGCGCGGTCATCGTGGGCCTGCTGCTCCTCGTCGTGTTCGGCCGCCACGAGACCCGCGTCGAGCACCCGCTGCTCCCGATGCGGCTCTTCCGCAGCCGCGACCTGACGGTCGGTACGGTCATCACCGCCCTCGACTTCTTCGTCATGTTGGGCGTGATCTTCTTCGTCATGCTCTACCTGCAGAACGTGCGCGGCCTGACGCCTGTCCAGGCAGGACACCCTGCCGCTGAGCCTCGCCTCGCTCGTCGCCTCCCCGCTCGGCGCCGCGCTGACCGGACGCTTCGGCGCCCGTTTCTGCATGCCGCTCGGCATGCTGCTCCAGGCGGCGGCCTGCTTCACCATGCTGAGCTGGTCCGGCGACTCCCCGTACGCCACCATGTGGCCGCCGTTCGTCGCGCTCGGCCTGGGCGTCGGCATGGTGCTCTCCGCCTCCTCCGACGCGATCGTCGGCAACGCGCCGGTGCGGGACGGCGGTGTGGCCGGGGGACTCCAGGCCACCACCCTGCAGATCGGCGGCGCCCTCGGCACGTCCGTGCCGGAAGGCTGGCCGAGGCCGGGGACGCGGTGGCGATGGGGGTGGCCCCCGTCTCCCGCACCATGCCTGACCCCCTCCGGGCAGCCGTGACCGAGGGCAGCGCACAGGCGTTCATGAACGGCCTGCACACCGCCGCCGCACTCACCGGCACACTCTGCGTCCTGGGCGCGGCCCTGGCGGCGGCCGGGATGAGGCGCGAGGGGCCGGCCGAGGCGGAGTGAGGGGCGGTACGGCGGCGAGGGGGCCGCCCGGGGGCACCCGGGCGCCGCGGCGCTTGACCGGCGGTTTCGCTGCGCCTGGTGAAAATCTGAAAAGCAGCCGGAATTCGTCTGCGTACTTCCCGGATTCCAGGGCATCCGACCTCTGAGTCGCCCTGGGCCTTCCCCCCGCCCGGGGCGCGGCGTCTCCGCCGGCGGCCAACCCCCCCCAGGCCGCCGGCGGAGCCTTGTCCATGGACCCACCGAGCCGGCACCTATCTGGCCGCCGGTGCGGCCGGCAGGTCGAACACGTGCCGTGGAGAGATGATCTCCGTGATCGCCCGGCCGAACAGTGTGCTGGGTTCCTCGCCGTCGTGGTCGATGTCGGTGTTGAGGAGGACGACGAGGGTCGTGCGCGTCGCCGGCAGACAGATGGTCAGCGACTCGTAGCCGGGCAGGGAGCCGTTGTGGCCGATCCAGCCGTGTACGTCGAAGATGCCCAGCCCGTATCCGACGCCCGGGATCGGGGTCGCCGGGGTGATGAGGCGCTGTCTCTGCGTGGCGGGGCTGATCAGGCGGCTGCCGTCGGGCAGTTCGCCGGTGGCGACCGTGGGCGCCCAGACACGCAGGTCGTCCAGTGTGGAGATCATCGCCCCGGCGGCCCAGCCCCAGGACGGGTTCCAGCCCGCCGTCCCGGCGACCTTCCCGTTCGCCGTCTGGTCGGTGTAGCCCTGCGCGTGCGGGGCGGGGAACTCGCTGCCCCGCGGGAAGAGCGTGTGCTTCATGCCGGCCGGGTCGAGGATGTGCTGCCGGATGTAGTCCCCGAGGTGCCGACCGCTCTCCTTCTCCACGACCAGGCCGAGCAGGATGAGATTCGTGTTGCTGTAGGAGAACTTCTCACCCGGCGGGAACAGCACCGGATGCCTGAAGGCGTAGTCGAGCAACTGCCGGGGGGTGAAGGGGCGTCGGGGGTCGGAGGTGAGCGCCTTGAAGAAGTCGTCGTCCTCGGAGTAGTTGAACAGCCCGCTGCGCATGCCGGCCAGCTGGCGGAGCGTGATGCGATCGCCGTTGGGCACGCCGCCGACGTACGTGCCGATCGTGTCGTCGAGGCCGACCTTTCCCTGGTCCACCAGTTGCAGCAGCGCCGTCACGGTGAACGTCTTCGTCTCGCTGCCGATGCGTGTGTACAGGTCCGGCGTCATCCTCCGGCCGGTCGCCTTGTCGGCGACGCCGAACGAGCGGACGTAACTCTCCTGACCCGGTGTCCAGATGCCGACGGTCACGCCCGGCACGTTCGCCTCGCGCATCACCCGGCGTACGGTCGCGTCGAGTTGTCGGGTCACGGCGGGGGAGAGGGCGCGGACGTCCGGCTCCGAGGCCGAGGGGCCGGGCGGGGACGCGACGGCCGCGGCCGGTACGGCGGCCGGCGCGGCGCCCGCCGTGAGCGGCGCGCACAGGCTTCCCGCCAGTACGGCGACCATGGCGCCCCGGCGCAGGCGTACGGACGTGGGCGACATGGGCTGACTCCAAGCACGTGAGAGGCCACCGTGCGCGGGGCGGACGTCGGAGCCCGGACCTGCTCAGCATAAGAGCGCCCGGCAGGCGGCGCGCGCCGGACGAACCGCGCCCCCGTCCCGGGCCCGTCCCGGGCGGGACGTCCCTCAACCGACGGAATGCTTGTCCGACGGGTGGAAGGCCTCGTTCGGGCGATGGAGTCACCCGACCCGGTGAGCGGGCGGTGTGGGGCGTACCGGTGGCGGGCCCCGGGCGTTGCCCCGGCATGAACCGCTTGGACTGGATGGACCGGATGGAGCGCATGGACCGGATGCGCCGGCTGCGCCAGATGGACCGTACCGGGGAGCCGATCTACGCCGGGCTCGTCGCGGAGTGGCGGGCGCAGGGGCGGACCGTCCCCGCCGAGCCGGACGCGTTGTGGGCCGCCCTGTCGGGCCGCGCCCGGGGTGCCCGGCGCGAGGCCAAGCACCTCTGAACCGCTACCGGTACTGCCCGCACGGCGGCGTGAGCACCGCCAGCGTGCCGTTGGCCTGCTGCAACGCCTCCTCCAGGGCGCCGGGCGCGTGCAGCGTGCCGGTGCCGTCGGGCGGCACGAGCCACTCCAGGGAGCGGGCGGGCCGGTACGGCGGTGGTACGGCGACCCAGGAGCCCTTGGTCGCGTACCGCAGCCCCGCGCCGATCCAGCCGTCGGACGGGTCCGGTGGCAGGAAGAACCCGACCCGCCCCGCCGCCGTGTCCACCAGAGTCGGCCCGGGCACCGGCAGGTCCGGCCGCCACAGCAGGTCCAGGGTGAGCAGTCCCAGCCGGTCGGGGACGCTCAGCACGTCCCAGAAGCGGCCCGCCTCCAGCAGTGCGACGCCCTCGCCGTGGTCCCATTCCCGTTTGCAGGCGCGCGGGTCGGCCGACGCCGCCGCCAGCCACTCCACGCCACGCATCCACATCGTGTTCGTCATGCACTGCTCCGGATGTCCTCGCTCGCCTGCCCGAACGCAGGGAACGACCGCGGCCGGGCACTTCGTGCGTCCGCACGCCAACCCGGCATATGCATGGTTGTAGATATTTCTACGTGGCGGAAGGGGTGGCGCGCCCTGGCGTTTGAGGCGGGGCGTTCGAACTCCGCGTGCCGGTTCGTCAGTCGAGTCACCGGGACGCGCCACCCGTCCGGGGGACCCGCCAGACATCGCGCGCTCGATTCGAGCGTCATGACAGTTGAATCAATCGTCAAGGCTTGAGATCAGTGTAATTTCCGTCGTACGCTCACGGCATTCTCTCCCCGTCTCTGTCGAGGTGACCCATGGACCGCACGCGTCTGCCCGCCCTACTGGCCCGTGAGAGCGCCGAGGCCGAACGCCGGAACCCGCGCTCGCGGGCGGCGTACGCGCGCGCCGACCACCTCTTCGGCCGGGTGCCGATGACCTGGATGAACAAGACCGCCGGTGCCTTTCCGCGCTACCTGGCCGGGGCGCGCGGCGCCCGGGTCACCGACGTCGACGGACACGAGTACATCGACTTCTGCCTCGGCGACACCGGCGCGATGGCCGGCCACTCACCCGCCCCCGTCACCGAGGCGGTGCACCGCCGGTACGCCGAACTGGGCGGGGCCACCGCCATGCTGCCCACCGAGGACGCCGAGTGGGTCGGCGCCGAACTCACCCGGCGCTTCGGCCTGGCCCGCTGGAGCTTCTCGCTCACCGCGACCGACGCCAACCGCTGGGCGATCCGGCTCGCCCGGGCCGTCACCGGCCGGCCGAAGATCCTGGTCAACAGCTACTGCTACCACGGCAGCGTGGACGAGTCGCTGATCGTCACCGGCCCGGACGGGACCGGCACCGCCCGCCCCGGCAACGTCGGCGCGCCCTGCGACGTGACGCTGACCAGCAGGGTCGCCGAGTTCAACGACCTGGAAGGGCTGGAGCGGGAGCTGGCCCACGGTGACGTCGCCGCCGTGCTGATGGAGCCCGCCCTCACCAACATCGGCATCGTCCTGCCCGAACCCGGCTACCTCGCCGGCGTCCGCGAGCTGACCCGGCGGTACGGTGCCCTGCTCATCAACGACGAGACCCACACCTTCTCCGCCGGGCCGGGCGGCTGCACGGCCGCCTGGGACCTGGAGCCCGACCTGCTCACCATAGGAAAGGCGATCGGCGGCGGCATCGCGGCCGGCGCCTACGGGCTCTCCGCCGAACTCGCCGACCGGCTGCTGGGCCGCAGCGACCTGGACCTCGTCGACATGGGCGGCGTCGGCGGCACCCTCGCGGGCAACGCGCTGTCCGTCGCGGCCACCCGCGCCGCCTTGGAGCACGTGCTGACCGACGAGGCGTTCGCCCGGATGGCGACCCTCGCCGAGCGCTTCGAGGCGGGCGTCCGGGCCGGCATCGAGGCCCACCGGCTGCCCTGGACGGTCAGCCGGCTCGGCGCCCGCACCGAGTACCGCTTCACCTCCCCGGCCCCGCGCACCGGCACCGAGTCCGCGGCCGCCTCCGACCCGGAGCTGGAGGACTTCCTGCACCTCTACCTCGCCAACCGGGGCATCCTGCTGACCCCGTTCCACAACATGGCGCTGATGTGCCCGGACACCACCGAGCGGGACGTCGACACCCACACCGAGGTGTTCGCCGCCGCGCTCGCCGAACTGGCCGCCTGAGGAAGGGAGCGGGACGAGATGAAGGACATGGACGACATCGACCGGGCCATCCTGCGCGAACTGCAGACCGACGGCCGTATCGCCTACGCCGACCTCGGCCCCAAGGTCGGGCTGTCCGCCTCGGCGGCCCGGCAGCGCCTGCAGCGGCTGCTGGACTCCAAGGCGGTCCAGGTGGTCGGCGTCACCGACCCGATGGCCATGGGCGGCCAGGCCATGGCCCTCCTCGGCATCGGCATCGACGGCGACCCACGGGCCGTCGCCGACACCCTCGCCGAGCGCCCCGAGGTCGTCTACTCGGTGCTCACCTCGGGCGGCTTCGACCTCTTCGCCGAGGTGGTCGCTCCCGGTCCGAAGGCGCTGCTGGACTTCGTCAACGACGCGGTGCGCCCCATCGAGGGCGTCCGTGAGGTCCGGTCCTTCCCGTACTTCGGCATCCACACCCACCGCTTCCTGTGGGACGTGGGCTGACCGGCACGGACGACGAGGTCAGGCGGCGGACGGCCCGGGCGTCAGGACCAGCATGGTGACGTCGTCGCGGATCGTGTAGCGCCGCCGTGCCAGGTCTGCCCAGACCGCGCCGGGCAGCTCCGCGGACGGGGTGCCGGCGAGGGCGGCCAGCCGCTCCGGCAGCGGGTAGAAGGCGCCGGCGGCGTCCCGCGCCTCCCACACGCCGTCGGAGGCCAGGAACAGCCGGTCGCCCGGTCCGAGCGCCACGGTGACCTCCTTCGGCGGGTCGACGCCGAGGAGCCCGATGCCCAGCGGCGGACCGGGCGCGACGGTCACCTCCCGGGCCCGTCCCCCGTGCAGCAGGACCGGCACCGGATGACCGCAGGCCACCAGCCGGACCGCGGCCGTGTCCGCGGCGAACTCCAGCAGCAGGGCCGTCGCGAACAGCTCCCCGTGCCGGACGTCCGCCGAGTCCACCGCGAGCCGGCGGTCCAGCCGGGCGGCCACCGACTCCAGGTCCGGCTGGTCCAGGGCGGCCTCACGGAACGCCCCCAGCAGCGACACCACCGTCGCGACCGCCGCCAGCCCGTGCCCCTGCACGTCACCCATCACCGCGCGCACGCCGGACGGCCCCTTCCGCACGTCGAAGAAGTCGCCGCCCACCAGCGTCCCGTCCTGCGCCGCCCGGTAGAACGCCGCGCACCCCACCTGCCCGACCCGGTCCGGCAGCGGCGGCAGCACGGCCCGCTGCACCGCCTCGCCGATCGCCCGCTCGGTGTCCAGCTGGGCGTCCCGGTGGCTGCGCACGTAGGACACGAACACACTCAGCGCGGCCACGAACGCGATGGTGAGCACATCCGTGTTGCCGGGAAGGTTCAGATGGGTGGCAGGGAGGTTCAGCACCACGATCGCGCCCACACCGAGCAGACCGGTCATCAGCGGGCCGTAGGACAGGACCGCCAGCGGCGGGATGGCGCCCAGCAGGAAGCCGAGATCGCGCGCGTGCGCCGTGACCAGGGTGGCCGAGCCGACGGCCGCGAGCAGCAGCACGGGCAGCACCCGCACCCACCACGGCGGCGGCGCGCCCCGCAGCCAGCCGCGATCCTCCCGGTCCCCGCGCGACGACCGGCCCCGCACCGATTCCACATCCCCAAGTTACGCCGCACCCCGCGGACCGCGCCGCGCGGAGATCCCGCGGACGGCCGTGCGGAAACACCCCGGGAAAAGGGGTGGACCCCGGTCGGCCGGTCCTCTAGCCTCTGATCATCACGCCCGAGACGGACGGACGAAGGAGGCGAGTGTCATGTGGATCACCAGCATCCAGCGCTCCCCCCTCCCCGTGCCGCGGGCGTGTCACGTCTGATCAGACCGGGAGCGCGCACACCGTACGCATCCCGGAGGATTCCTTGACCGACGTGGTCATCCGCACGCTCGACGAGAGCAGTGCTCACCTTTTCCGCACCATGCCCGACCCGCTCGCCCTGAGCGACAAGCACCGCAGCACCCACTACCGCCCCGACTGGCAGCGCATCGCCCTGCGCGACGGCCGCACCGTGGCGCGCGCCGCCTGGTGGGGCCGCCCCGAGGACCCCGAGCCGCTCGTGATCAACTGGTTCGACGTCGCCGAGGGCGAGGAGGAGGCGGGGGCCGAGCTGCTGCGGACGGCGCCCTGGAAGACGCCCGAACTCGAACTCGACCTGCCCACCGGCTGGCGCGACGACCCGCTGCGGCGGGACGCGGTGGCCGTCCGGGAGAGTGCCGCGCGCCGGGCCGGCTACACACCCCTGGTGCAGCGCTTCCTCTACCGCTGGACCCCGGACCGGGGACTGCCCGAGCGGCCCGGACGGCTCCTGTTCACCGCCGAACCGGACGACGACGTGTTCCTCGACCTGCTGCGCCGCATCAACGTCGGCACGCTCGACGCCCACGCCCGCCGGGCCATCGAGCAGGGAGGAGTGGACCAGGCGGCCCGGGAGGACCTGGAGATCCTGCGCTGGTTCCCCTCACCGCGCGACTGGTGGCAGGTCGCCCGCACGCCGGAGGGCGACGCGGTCGGCATCCACATCCCGGCGCGCAACCCCGGCGGGCCGTGCGTCGCCTTCATCGGCGTGGTGCCGGAACACCGGGGCCACGGCTACGCCTACGACCTGCTCGCCGAGTGCACCCACTTCCTGGTCGAACAGGGCGCCGAGTTCATCGCCGCCGCCACCGATCAGGGCAACGTCCCGATGGCCGCGCACTTCACCAAGGCCGGCTACCCCGTCGTACGGGAACGCGTCAACTACTGGACCGACCATGAGGTCGCGGCCGGGTGACGCGCTGACGGCGCGGTGACCGGCGGTGCCGGGGCGGGGAGCCGGCCCCCCGCCCCGGCACCGCGGCCGCTCACCGCGTGCCGTCCGCCAGCCGCGCCTCCGCGGTGGCCAGGATCTCGGTGACCCGGAGGCCGAACGCGGCGTCGCAGGAGTGCGGCCGGCCCGTGCGGGCCGCCCGCACCAGCGCGTCGGCGGCCCGGGCGAGCGCGGGGACCGCTCCCTCGGAACTCTCCGGCAGGACCGTCACACCGGCCTCGCCGCGCAGTTCCACGTCGGCCCCGGCCGCCGCAGGCGGAGCGGTCAGGCTCAGCGTGAGGGTGCTCGACGCACCGGTGGAGTGGTCGAGCACCAGGTGCACGGTGTCCGCCGGACCGTGCGCCGCCGCCACGACCTGCCGTACGTCACCGAGGACCGGCAGCAGCACCGACAGGGCGTGCGGGCCGACGTCCCACAGCGCGCCCTTCTCCCGCCGCCACGGCGAGGCCGCGAACGGGCTGTCGCTCGTGAACACCGCGCCCAGCCACTGCGCCCGCGCCGTGAACCAGCCCGTCGCGGCCGCCTGTTCGTCGATCCAGGCCTCCGGCTCCTTCTGGAAGCGCGTGGTGAAGAACACCACCGACGCCACCCCGGCCTTCTCCACCGCCTCCACGACGGCGCGCCCCTCGGCGACCGACACCGCCAACGGCTTGTCCAGCAGCAGATGGCGGCCCGCCCGGGCCGCCCGCACCGCCACCTCGGCCTGCACGGACGGTGGCAGGGCCACCGCCACCGCGTCCACGTCGGCCAGCAGGGCGTCCACGTCGGCGTACGCGGTCACGCCGTACTGCTCCGCGAGCGCCGTGGCGGCCTCCGGCCGGCGCCCCCACACCCCGGCGAACTCCACGCCGGTGTGCCCGGCGAGGGCCGGGGCGTACGCCGCCTGGGCCCACGGGCCCGTTCCCAGCAGTCCGATGCGCATGTCGCGTTCCTTTCTCCGAGCGGTTCCCCGCACTTCAAGATGCTGTGCTCCGGTCGCCGTCCGCACGTCCGCGGCCGGCATCGCCTTCTTCCGCGAGCCACTTGGCGATGGTCGCGGCGATCGGCTGACCGGTGTCCATCTCCACGAAACCGAACTGGCCGGACTGGTTGCACTCCAGGAACCACCAGATCCCGTCCGCGTCCTCCGCGAAGTCGAAGGCGCCGTACGCCAGTTCCGCCCCCGCCATGTAGCGCAGCACGCCCTCGGCGACGCGGGGCGGCACCTCCGCGGGCAGCCAGGGGGAGACCGACGGGGCGAACCGGACGTCCACGTCGTCCGGGTGGGCGTCCGGGTCGGCGGGCTTGCGCGCGGCCAGCAGCGCGTCGCCGACGACGGTGAGCCGGATGTCGGCCCGCTTGGCGATCCGCCGTTGCAGCAGGGTCGGGCCGAAGGCGACCGCCGTGAAGTCGGCGTCCGGCGCGACCCGGCTGGTCGGCACCGCCCGGGGCGGCTCCTGCGGGTGCGCCCCGGAGACCGGCTTGACCACCAGGTCCGGGAAGCGTTCCGCGAACTCCCGCGCCGCCTGCGGGAACGTCGTGATGAGGGTGGCCGGCACGGCCAGGCCGCTGCGCTGGGCCAGACGGAGCTGCCAGGGCTTGTGCCGGGCCCGGCGCGCGGCGTCCGGATGGTTCATCCAGCGGGCGTCGGTGCAGCGCAGCATGCCGTACAGCGCCTGGGACGACTCCTCGGTCAGCCAGGCGGACGGCTGGGCGGCGCGGGCGGCCGGGACGCCCGGCCTGCGCACCCAGACGGAGCGCAGGCCGTTCATGCTCACCAGGCGCCCGCCGACGGACAGATGCCCCCGGCAGGCGCCTCGCACGTACTCGCCCGACAGCGCCACCCCGTTGGTGAGGTCGGCGGGGTCGAGCCGGACGACAGGCACGCCCGCCTCGCCCAGCCGGAGGACCACCATGTCCGCCGTCACGTCCTCTTCACTGGTCAGGATGAGCACGGTCATCTGTGGAAGCCCGCGGTTCAGTCGTCGAAGTGCGTCTTGGAACCGGCGGTCGAGGTCGTCGTTCCGAGTGCTCTGAGGGTCGCGTGGTCGGTGGCGGCGATCCGCCCGTCCGGGAGGACGTTCAACTGCAGTCCGGAGTCGTACGCATACGGAGCGGTGACGTCCAACTGCACTGCGGGCCGCGCGTAGTTGAGCGTGAACGGTTGCATGGTCTCTCCCTGATTCGGCTTTCACGTCCTTATACGAGTCGAACGGGTGATTGGTTTCCTCACGCTGCGTGAGCACCCTTCGGAGGGGTTCGTTCCGGGGTCATCGCGCGAGCGCGCCCCGCGCCGCCACCAGCGCCTGTTCCGCGTATCCCCGCCCGAACAGCACCGCGTGCACCAGCAGCGGGAAGAGCTGGTGCAGCCCCACCCGGTCCCGCCACCCGTCGGCCAGCGGCGCCGCCCGCCGGTAGCCGGCGAGCACCCGGTCCAGATGGGGGCAGCCGAACAACTGGAGCATGGCCAGGTCGGTCTCCCGGTGTCCGCCGTGCGCGGCCGGGTCGATCAGCCGGACCTCGCCGTCGGCGCCCCACAGCACGTTCCCGTTCCACAGGTCGCCGTGCAGCCGGGCGGGCGGCTCGGCCGGCCCCGCCAGCTCCGGCAGCCGCGCGCAGACCCGCTCGAACACCGTCGCCTCGTCCGGCCGGAGCGTGCCGCGGTCGACCGCGCCGCGCACATACGGCAGCACGCGGTGCTCGGCGTACCAGCGGGGCCAGTCGGTGCCCGGTGCGTTGCGCATGGGGGCGAGGCCGATGTAGGCGTCCTCGGGTCCGTCGGGCGGCGGTGCCCCGAAGTGGGGTGCGCCGGCCGCGTGCAGCGCGGCCAGGGCCTGGCCGAAACGCAGCGCTGCCTCGGGGTCCGGAGAACCGGTGGACACCCGCTCGGTCACCATCCAGTGCTCGTCGTGCCCGAGCACCGCCGGCACCCGGACCGCGTCCGCCGCGGCCAGCCAGCGCAGCCCCGCCACCTCGGCGCGCACCGCCCCGGGGCCGTCGCCACGCTTGACCATCACCGGTGCCCCGCCGTCCAGCAGTACTTCGGCGGGCGAGCCCGACGACCGCCGGGCCTCGCTGACCGGGCGCCCGGTGAGCCGGGCCGCCACCTGTCCTGGATCCTCGTCTCGGTTGACCACGGCCCCAGCGTACGACCCGCAATCAAGGCCGCTCGCCGGGCATTTCGACCATTGATACGACTGTTTTCAGCCAAACCCAGCCGGTCACTACCCGTGCTGATCCCGTACGGCTGGCGTGAGCGCGCCGCGTCGCCACACCGGGGGCACAGGGCCGCAGGGACCAGCGCGCGGCGGAGGATCTCCCCCGTGACCACGGCCCGGTGGCGATCCCGGTGCCCGCCTCGCCCCAGCGCCGCCGGGTCTTGAGCCACCCGGGCCCGCTGGAGCCCAAGCCGGTGTCGGGCCGGGCCAGGGTGCGCCAGAAGGTTGCCAGCCGGCCTCCGCGCTCCATCTCCGATCCGCGCCCTCGCTGAAGTGCACCCCTTCAAGAGGCTGAAGTTCACCCCGCACGACTTCCGCCGGATCCTCATCACCGCACTCGTCAACAGCGGCCTGGCGATCCACATCGGGGCGGCCCTGCTCGGGCATCTGAACGTCCAGTCCACTCGCGGCTGCGTCGCGGTGTTCGACGAAGACGTCATCCGCCACTACCAGGAGCACCTGGAACACCGGCGCCAGATCCGTCCCACAGACGAATGCCGAGACACCACCTCTGACGAGCGGGACGCAGGCCGAGGTCGAAGGCTGGATCGGTGAGATCGAGGGCATCGACCTCACCCTCACCTTCCTGCGCGCGAAGCGCGACGAGACCCAACGCCGAGCTCAGCGACCAGCCGTCCACCTCGGCATCCCCGCACGCCGCCGTCCGCAGGAGTCCGAGTCACGCTCCCCAGAGCGATGCCTCGAAGCAAGGGGCTGTCAGAGCCCGTGAACAAACGCCAGTCTGCCCGGATCACTCCGTTATGGGCAGGCACTCGGCGAGCAGGGCGACGACGTCCCGCCAAGCTCGCTGCGCGTGCTGAGGGTGATGACCGACCCCGGGAAGCACGATGTGGTCGACCGGTGGGTGATGGAAGGCGTGCAAGGCCCCGCCGTAGACCACGAGGCGCCAGTCGACGCTCGCGGCCTGCATCTCGGCGGTGAACGCGTCCCGTTGCGCGGGCGGCATGATCGGGTCTTCCGACCCGACCCCGGCCCACACCGGGCAGTGAATGCGCGCCGTCTCGCCCGGTCGGCCCGTGGTCAGTCCGTTGACTGTCGCGATCGCGCGCAGGTCGACGCCGTCGCGCCCGAGTTCCAGCGCGATTGCGCCCCCGGTGCCGTAGCCGACGGCGGCGATCCGGTCCGGGTCGGTCCGCGGCTCGGCGCGGAGCACGTCGAGCGCCGCGTGGCCGATGCCTCGCATCCGGTCGGGGTCAGCGAGCAGCGGCATGCAACGGGCCAGCATCTCCTCGGGGTCGCCCAGATAGCGCCCGCCGTGGAGGTCGAAGGCCAGCGCCACGTATCCCAGCTCGGCGAGCGCATCGGCCCGGCGGCGCTCGACGTCGCTGAGCCCCATCCCCTCGGGCCCGACCAGGACCGCGGGCCGGTGGTCGACACCGGCCGGGAGCGCGAGGTGCCCGATCATCGTCAGGCCGTCGGCCGCGTATTCGATCGTGCGCGTTGTCACCGTCGTCATGAGCCTGGACTGTAGTGATCGTCGAACCCGGTCGGGCCGGTGTTCTGCTACTGGCAAAAGGCAGGTCTCTGGTGTGTTCCGGAACCACCCCGCCAGCGGTTCAGCTCAGAGCTCGTGGACAAACCGCCGTCCGCCCGAAGGGCGGACGCACCGGACGCCGCTGCGCGCAGACGGGGTTTGTTCACAGGCACTCACCGAAGGATGACGCGCAGACAAGCGCGCAGCTGCTGCGGACGACCGGTTCTCCCTCAAGGACACCTCCGTCCCCGGCGTTCCCCGGCAGTACGCGCTCATCCCGCCCGAGGTCGTGAACGACATGGGCAACACCACCGGGGCGGGGCCGCGCCGCGCGGTGATGAAGGCGCTCAATCCCAAGCCGCCGGGCCTGATCAAGTGCGTCCCCGGGCGGGGCGCCGGCGACCGGGGTGCCTTCAGCGGCCGACGGGGTACGTCCCCCGGGTCAGCCCCACGGGATTCCCGGGCGGCAGCAGGCCCGACTCCCCGACCGTGCGGGCCAGCGGCTCCAGCAGCGCGGCCAGCCGCCCGCTCCGCTCGGTGCCCAGCGCCGTCCACGGTCCCTCGGCCGCCGCGTCGGTGAGCGCCTCGGCCTCCGCGCGCAGGGCCGCCCCCGCCGGCGTCAGGGAGCCGTCCGCCGTGAGCCGGCCGTCCGCGCGCAGCCGGGCCACGGCCGCCGCCCATTCGTCCTCCGGCCACTTCCGGGTCTCGCGCAGGAAGGTTCCGTCGGACTCGCCCGCCGCCGCCTTGAGCGCCATGGCCTCCAGCGGTCCGAGCCCCAGGCCGACCAGCACCGCCACATGGGAGTCGCCCCGCTGCTCGCGCAGGGTCGTCAGGGCCTGCCACAGGCGGGCGGCCGGCTTGTCCGGCCGCTCCAGCGCCTGATTGGCGGCACCGAGCACCCGGCCCCTGGTGTCCGCGCCCGCGGCGGCCTCCCAGGCGAGGTCCGCGGCCTCCGTGAACGCGGCGGAGCCGACGGTGTCCGCTCCGAACAGGCGGGTCATCGCCGCGTCCATCGCCTCCAGCCGGGCCGCCAGCGCGTCCGCCGGGGTGGCGTACGACCAGGCGTCCGGCAGCGCCCGGGTCACCCGGGCCGGGTGGAAGACGTAGAAGCAGCTCGTCACCACGGCCGGGGGCGCGGCGCCGAGCGGGGCGGCGCGCAGCGCGAAGTAGCCCATCCAGAACCCGCGCAGCCAGAGCCCGTCCGCGGCCCGGCGCGCCTCCGGTGTGAAGTACACGAGGCTGTGCACCGGCTCGTACCTCTCCCACAGGGCCCGCGCCATCCCGTCCGCCACTGCTTCCTCCCACCGCGTCGGCCTCGACGTGCTGTCGGCACCAGCCTGCGTTATGACAGCGGTCATAACAAGAGGGCGTCGGCCGGGAGAGGCGGCCGGCCTCAGCGGGCGGGGACCTGGATCCGCCCGATGGCGTTGCCGAGCAGCTCCGTGAACCACACGTCCCCGGCCGGTCCGGCCGTCAGCCGCAGCGGCACCTTCTCGCCGCCGTCCGGCACCGGGAAGGTGGTGATGGCGCCGGTCGCGGTGATCCGGCCGACGCGGCCGGCCTGGTCGGCGTACCAGACCTGGCCGTCGGGCCCGCGGGTGATGCCACCGGCCAGGCTGTCCGGGCCGGGCAGCGGGAACCGGGTGACGCGCCCGGTGTGGTCGACGCGCACCACTGCCCGCCCACCGGACGTGGTGAGCCACATGCCGCCCGGTCCGGCGACGATGCCGCCGGGGAAGCCGGAAGCCCCGCCGGGCAGCGGGAACTCGGTGAACCGTCCGGAGGGGGTGATCCGCCCGATCTTGCCGCCGCTCAGTTCGGTGAACCACAGCGCGCCGTCGCTGCCCGCCGCGATGGAGTGGGGAGAGGAGTCCGGGGTGGGCACCGGGTACTCGGTGATGCGGCCGTCGGTCGTGATGCGGCCGATCCGGTTCCCGGTCGTCTCGGTGAACCACAGCGCCCCGTCCGGGCCGGGCGCGATCCCGGCCGGGCCGCTGTCGGGCGCCGGCAGCGGGAACTCGGTGAGCAGCCCGGAGGGGGTGACGCGGCCGATCCGCCCGGCGGTGGTCTCGGTGAACCACAGGGCCCCGTCCGGCCCTTGGACGATCTCGGCCGGGCCGGTGTCCGGACCCGAGGTCGGGATGTCGGTGACCGTGCCGTCGGCCGCCATCCGCCCGATCCGTCCGGCGCCGTGCTCCGCGAACCACAGCGCGCCGTCCGGGCCGGCGGTGATGCCCACGGGCGCGGCACCGGCCGTCGTGGTCACCGGGTACTCCGTCACCGTGTCCGCCCCGGCGCGGGCGGGAGCGGCGCCGGCGGTGACGGCGGTGACGGCGGTGACGGCGAGCACGGCACCGGTCCACGCCGCGGCCGGCCACCGGACCCGCCCTCCGTGCCGGGTGTTCGTGGACATGGGATGCCTCCTTCGGGCGGCGCCGCACAGGCAGGGGAGTGAGGGCGGCCCCGGCTGCCGAACGACGCGATCACTCCGGCAGGCGTACGACCGCGGCGGCGATTGAGCCGGACGAGGGGTCCCGGAGCCGGTGCGCTGGGGCAGACGGGTGGCGTGGTGACCCGGCTGGGCGGCTCGGATGGTGGGAGCCAGGGGCCTCACTGACGGTGGTTCATGTCGGGGCCGGGTCCATCCAGCTGATGAGGTATCCGCTGCCCGGTCACGGCGGAAGGACATCACTATGCGCTCTGCCCGCATGCTCCTGGCAACGGCGGCTGCCGCCGCCGCCCTATCCTTCGCCACACCCGGCGCCGCGTTCGCCGTGGCGGCCGAGCACGACGGTGGCGGCCGGGACGGCTCCTCGTACAGCAAGGGGCACGACGACGACTCCGACGAGGACGAGGGATCCGACAGCGACCAGGACAAGGAGTACGGCAACAAGCGCGGCGGCGGCGGCGAACACGACGGGCCGCGCGGCGGAATGCACACGGGTGGCGGAGCTCTCGCCACGGTGCGCAGCGAGGAGTGGGGTTCGGGCGGCGACAGCCGGTTCGACCCCGAGAGCTACCGCGACAAGGACGGTGAGGACAGCGGCGGCAAGGGCGACAAGGGCGACCGGGGTGAGAAGGGCGACCGCGGCGAGAAGGGCGAGAAGGGTGACAAGGGCGACTGGGGTGACGACCACGACAAGCCGCGCGGTGGCATGCACACCGGTGGCGGCGCGCTCGCCACGCCCGGTGTCACCGCGGGCGGCCTCGCCGTCCTGGCCGTAGGCGCCACCGGTGCCTACGCGCTGCGCCGGAAGAAGGCCGCTCAGCCGGCGTCCTGACGGGCCGTACGTCCCAGGGGCTGCGGACGCCGTCGGCGCGCCCCGCGTCGGCGGCCCGCGCCCCCTGCGCCCCCGTCCCGGACGCCGCTCCCGGCGCCGTCTTCCCCCGCCCTGATCCCCGTGCTGCCGTGCCCGAGTGAGGTGGTGTCCGATGGCAGCAGATCCCTCTTCCCCGACCCCGTCAGGACCGGCGGCGGACGAGCAGCGCGCCGGCTACGGCGGGCGGCTGACGCTGTGGGGTGTGGCGGCCGTCTTCCTCGCCGTCAGCATGTTCGGCGGTCACCACCAGCCGGACGGCACGCCGGAGGCACACCGGGCCTCGGGCACCGGCGCCCCGCCGGCGGCCGACTCGCGGCAGTCCGACTCGCGGCAGTCCGGCTCACGACAGGCCGACGACGCGCTGCCCAGGTCCGCACCGACCCGGCTGCGCATCCCGAAGATCTCCGTGGACGCCCCCTTCACCACCCTGGAACTCGGCGACACCGGCCAGTTGCAGCCGCCGCCCGCCGCCGACACCAATCTCGTCGGCTGGTACGCCGACGGTGTCGCGCCCGGCGAACGGGGCACCGCGATCATCGCCGGAC
Source organism: Streptomyces flaveolus (assembly GCF_000716535.1). Classification (GTDB taxonomy): domain Bacteria; phylum Actinomycetota; class Actinomycetes; order Streptomycetales; family Streptomycetaceae; genus Streptomyces; species Streptomyces flaveolus_A. Next base: position 65,113 of record NZ_JNWV01000005.1, read on the forward strand.
ACGTCGACACGGCGACCTCCCCGGCCGTCTTCGCCAACCTCGACGCGCTGGAGCCCGGCGACCGTTTCTCGGTGGAGCGGGTCGACGGGCGCACGGCGGACTTCGTCGTGGACAGCGCCGAGACCTTCGCCAAGGACGACTTCCCCAGCAAACGGGTGTACGCGGACGCGTCGCGCCCCGAGGTCCGGCTCATCACCTGCGCCGGGGACTACGACCGAACGGTGCGGGACTACACCGACAACCTGGTCGTCTTCGCGCACCTGGTGTGAGGGGGTTCCGGTGCGCGCCGGGACGCCGGTTCGCCCCGGTCAGGCGGCGCGGTCCGCGAAGGGCCCGTCCGCGGCGAACGCCAGCGCCGCGAACCGCTCGCCGATCCTGCGGTGGCCGGCGGTGTCCGGGTGGAGGCCGTCGGGCAGCGGCAGCTCGGCGAAGTCGGCCTCCCCGTACAGCTCGCGGCCGTCCAGGTAGTGCAGGGCCGGGTCCTCGGCCGCCCGCTCGCGTACGATCCGGGCCAGCTCCTCCCGGACGACTCCCAGGGTGAGCTTCCCGGCGGCCCGCTCGGCCGGATCCCCGGTGGCCCGGTACCGCAGGCGCCCCTCGCCCAGGGCGGCCAGGTCCATGGCGGTGGGGCCGGGCGTGTCCTCGTGCAGCGGGCACAGGACCGGCGAGACGACGAGCAGCGGGGTGCCGGGGTGCCCCTCGCGGACGGTGTCGAGGAAGCCGTGCACGGCGGGGCCGAAGGCGCGCAGCCGCATCAGGTCCGTGTTGACCAGGTTGATGCCCAGTTTGACGCTGATCAGGTCCGCGGGCGTGTCGCGCAGCGCCCGGGCGGTGAACGGGTCGAGCAGCGCGCTGCCGCCCAGCCCGAGGTTGGTCAGCTCCACTCCGCCCAGGGACGCGGCGAGCGCCGGCCAGGTGGTGGTGGGGCTCGCCGCGTCCGAGCCGTGACTGATCGAGCTGCCGTGGTGCAGCCACACCCGGCGGCCCCGGTCCGGTACGGGCTCCACGGGGGCGTCGGCGCGCAGCGCGACCAGCTCGGTCGTCTCGTTGTGCGGCAGCCAGATCTCCACGTCCTTGAGGGCGTCCGGGAGACCGGTGAAGCGCACGGTGCCCACCGGGCCGGGCCGGTGCTCGGCGGAACCGGTGCCCAGGTCGATGGTGAGGGTGTCGCCCTCGGTGAGGGAGGCGCTGCCGACCGGGCGTCCGTCGACGAGCAGGTCGTACACGCCGTCCGGGCGCGGCGGCGCGCCGGCGTAGACCCGCTTCGTCGGCAGGGTGTCCAGCTCGACGGTGGTGGCGCGGGTGCGCAGGGTCAGCCGTACGCCGGAGGGCTGGGACTCCGCCAGGGCGAGCTGCGGGTCGGCGCACTGGGCGCGGGCCCGGGCGGGCAGCCGGTGCGGCAGCAGGCCGCGCGCGGTGCGCTCCAGTTCGAGGGCACCGCGTATCAGATCGGCGGTGAGGGGGATGGTGTGCATCGTGTCTGCCTGCGATTCCAGGGGGGTTGCCGTGGGGGAGCCGTGAGGTTCAGGGCTGGGCGGGCCAGTTGCGCAGCAGGGAGTCGAGGGCGTCCAGGATCCGGGTCCAGGACTCCTGCGAGTCGGGCGCGCTGTGGCTGAAGCCGCCGGCCGTCTCCAGGCTGACGTAGCCGTGGAAGACGCTGCCGAGGAGACGGACCGCGTGGGTCTGGTCCGGCTCGGTGAGGTCGTAGCCGCGCAGGATGGCCCGGGTGAGCTGCGCGATCCGCACCCCCGCGCTGCCGGCCGCCGTCTCGGCGTCCAGCGGGTGCCGGGCCGCCGTGTAGCGGCCGGGGTGTGTGCGGGCGTAGTCGCGGTAGACGTTCGCGAAGGCGCCGAGGGCGTCCTTGCCGGACCGGCCGGCCAGCGCCTCGGCGGCACGGTCGGCCAGCTCCGCGAGGGCGAGCAGCGCGATCCGCGTCTTGAGGTCCTGCGAGTTCCTCAGGTGCGAGTACAGGCTCGCGACCTTCACGTCGAACCGCCGGGCCACCGCGGACACCGTCACCTGCTCGAAGCCGACCTCGTCGGCCAGCTCCGCGCCGGCCTGCACCAGGCGTTCGGTGGTCAGCCCCGCACGTGCCATCACTGTGTCTCCCGTCTGTCGAAGCCCATTGTGCAATTTCCTAAAGGATTTAGGCAAACAGGATTACTGTTTAGACTGGCTCAGCCGCCGGTGGACTCCCGCGGGTGAGGGAGCACGGCCGGTCCGTGCCGCGCTCGGCGCGGATGCCGATGCGGCCGAGCGGCAGCATGTCGGCGTCCGCCCAGCCGCCCTCGCCCTGCCAGGGCGCCCACCGGGCCATCCGGGCGAACTGTGCCTCGACGTCCTCCCACCGGTTCCACGGGTCGTCGCAGACGTGCCACATGGTGGAGACGTCGGTGCCGGGGGACAGGCTCAGCTCGATCGGCCGGCCGCTGCGCTCGATCCGGAGGGCCGGGCGAGGGGCCGGACACCCACTTTTTTGTGGGTACTTGGCAGCTCCCGTCCGCCCGGGAGAGGCTGTTCTCCGAGGTCAGGGGCTGCCGGGGAACGGACGGGAGGTGACAGCGGCAGCGCGCCTCAGAACGACGCGGTGCGCGCCCCAGAAGGCCGCATCGCCTCAGGAGGCCGCTTCTCGTTCGCGGAGCCGCTCCAGACGGCGGTGGCCCCACTCGGCCATCGGACCGATCGCCTCGGCCAGATCGCGGCCGAACCCGGTCAGCGAGTACACGGTCTTCGGCGGCAGCACATCGTGCACCTCCCGGTGCACCAGCCCGTCGTCCGTCATCTCGCGCAGCGCCTGGGTCAGCACCTTCTCGCTGAGCCCGGGCAGTCGGCGGCGCAGTTCGCCGGGCCGGTGCGGGCCGGACTCCAGCAGCCACAGCAGCGACGTCTTCCACTTGCCGTCGATCACGGCGATCGCGGCGGTCACTCCGCAGACGTTCGGGTCCTGGGCACGGCTGCGCGTCATCGTCGTCCTCTTCCGCTCCGGTCGTGTCCCTTGTCTTTCCGTACTGAATACGGGAGTTGCAACATGTCCACATCCTCGGATCTTCCTGCCGTCACGGTGCTCGGTCTCGGCCCGATGGGCCGTGCGCTGGCGGGCGCGTTCCTGGCGTCCGGCCTGCCGACCACGGTCTGGAACCGCACACCGGGCAGGGACCGCGAGCTGACCGGAGGCGGGGCGCACGTCGCGGGGTCGGCCGAAGAGGCGGTCTCGGCCTCGGAACTGACCGTCGTCTGCGTGGTGAACCACGACGCCTCCGACGCGATCCTGCGCCGTGCCGAGGTCACCCGGGCACTGAAGGGCCGCACCGTCGTGAACCTGACCGCCGACACCCCGGAGCGTGCCCGGGACACCGGGGAGTGGGCGGCGGCCCACGGCGTCGGCTACCTGGACGGTGCGATCATGACGCCGGCGCCCAGCATCGGCACAGCGGAGGCCGTCTTCCTGCACAGCGGACCGCGCGACCTCTACGAGCGGCACCGGCCGGTGCTGGAGGCGCTCGGCGGGACGCACACCCACCTCGGCGAGGAGATCGGTCGCGCCGCCACCTACGACATCGCGCTGCTCGACATCTTCTGGACCGCGATGGCGGGGTACGCGCACGCCGTGGCGATCGCCCGCGCGGAGGGCGTCACCGCTCGTGAACTGGCCCCCTTCGCCCAGGGCATCGGCGCCATCCTGCCGCCGCTGTTCGAGCGGTTCGCGCAGGACGCCGACAGCGGCACCTACTCGGGGGAGATCAACCCCGTCACCTCGGCGGCCTCCACCATGGCCCACATCGTCGACGTCTCCGAGTCCCACGGCATCGACGCGGGCGTCATGCGGGCCGTGGAGGGCCTGGCCCGCCGTGTCATCGGCCTCGGCCACGGCACGGACGGGTTCATGCGGGTGGCGGAGGTGCTGGGCCGGCACTGAGACGGCGCGGCACCGGGACACCGGTCGGCCGCCGGCCCGCTCGCCGCCCGGCGGCCGGTTCCGGGGGTGTCGGACGCGCTCACCGCGCCGTGCGCGCGGGCGTGGCGGCGGGCGGCGGAGGACGCGGCTGCTCGGCCCAGAGACGCGCCAGTGGTCGAAGGTCACCTCACAGGCCGCGCCGCGCCTCGGGGGAGGAGGCGTAGGTCGCCGGAAGCCGGTGCGGTTCGGCGTACGCCCGTGTCAGGGCCGGGTCTCGGTGGACCGGGGCAGCCGAGGCCCGGCCGGTCAGCGCTGACCCGCGGTGACGCTCGGGCCGGCGCTGAACGGGAGGAATCGGTACAGGCCAGGGCGAATCGCCGAATCTCACGTTCCGCCGGGCTCGGAATCCCGCCGGTGAGGAGGTCGAGGTGCGGCCATGGCCACAGACGCCGGGCGGCTGAAGAGCGAGCCGCCCCTCCGCCCGGAGGCCGGGGGCGTACTGCCGCGGACCCGGAGTGCGCCGTGCCCGGGGCTTCTCCGTCGGCAGGCGTCCGTGCCCTGGCCGACCTGCGGCTTGTGCCCGGGAGGGCACAATGGAACGCTTCGGTCCGCCGGTCGCGAGTACGGTCGGCGACGGCTGTGGCGGACCGGCGTGGTCGGCCCCCGGCGAGAGAGCACCGGGGGCCGGTATGGGCGGGGAGTGGAGCGATGGAGTTGGAGTTGCGGCATCTGCGGGTGCTGTGCGCGATCGCCGACGCGGGCAGCGTGGGCCGTGCCGCCGCACAGCTGGGTTACTCGCAACCGGCCGTGAGCACCCAGCTACGGCGCATCGAACGCCACCTCGGCGAGCCGCTCTTCGAGCGCGGGCCCGGCGGGGTCCGGCCGACCCGCTACGGCGACGAGGTCGTCGAGCAGGCCCGGGACGTCCTGGCGCGGGCCGCCGCGATCGGGCACCGCCCGCCCGCCGCCCGCCCCGGCCGCACCCTGCGCGTGGCCGCGACGAACTCGCCCGTGCTGTCCGGCACGGTCTCCCGGGTCCGTGCGAAGCTGCCGGAGCTCTCCCTCTCGGTCACCAGCGTCTACGCGTCCTCGCGGATCGTCGAGCTGCTGGAGGAGGGCACGGTGGACGCCGCCATAGCCGCCGACTACCCGGGCATGGAACTTCGGCACTCGGCCGCCGTGATGCACCGCGGCATCGTCACCGAGCCCACCTTCGTCGCCCTACCCGCCCGCCACCGGCTCCGGCAGAGTGCTCAGGTGCAGCTCGCCGACCTCGCCGAGGACGCCTGGTTCGTGACCCCGGACGACGGCGCCGGCTGGCCGGGGGTGTTCTACGACGCCTGCGCCGCGGCCGGGTTCACACCGGTGACCGTCCACGAGTGGCTCGGCGACCAGACCCAGCTCCAGAGCATGATCGCCGACGGTCTCGGGGTGTCCCTGGTGCAGCCGACGCTGCGGCCGATCCCGCACGTCACGGTCAAACCGCTGGTGGGCTCCCCGCTGTGGTGCCGCTATGTGCTGGCCTGGCGGCCCGACACGGTCACCGACGACGTCGTGGAGACGCTGTTCCAGTCCGCGACGGCCGCCTACCGCGACCTCGTCGCCCAGGCGCCCCACCTGCGTACCTGGGCCTCGCGCACCTGGAGCGTCGCGGGGGCGTAGCGGCGGGTGTCACGGGTGCGCCGCGATGTTATGAGCGGCCAGTGCCATGTGCTATGTCACACGCCATTGTTGAGCGTGCGGTGCGCTGAGACAGTGCGTCACACGCCTCAACACCCCACAGAGGCGCATCCCTTCGTGGAGGAATCCCGATGCGCTATCGCTTCGCGCTGCCCGGACGCGTGCCGAGAGGCACGGCCGGCCGCATCGCCGGCACCGCCGCCGTCTGCGTCACCCTGGCCGGACTGCTGTCCACCCCGGCACTCGCCGCGCCCCGGCCGCACACCGCCGCGGCCACGGCGTCCCAGTGGCACACGGCCCCGGCCACCGCACCCCGCGCGCACCTGTCCGTGCCGTCGCCCGCCGCCGCGTCCACCGCCGCGACCGAGCGTCCGGCGACCCAGGCCCGGCGGCTCAGCCCGGTGCAACTCCCGCCGCAGCGGCCCACGTTCACCAGGCACTCCTCACCGCGTGCGGCGCAGGCGGCCTCCTGCACCCCGGCCGACTTCGGCAGCCGTACCGGCTCCGCCCTCGTCTCCTACGTCAGGGCCGCGACCGCGGACTGCGTCAACACCCTCTTCTCGGTGACCGGCACGGACGCGCGCGACGTCTTCCGTCAGGCCCAGATGCTGACCGTCGCCAACGCGTTCACCCGCACCGCCGGGCAGTACCGCGGCGACAACTCCGGCGGCCTGCTGCAACTGGTCCTCTTCCTGCGCGCCGGCTACTACGTGCAGTTCAACCACCCCGGGGACGTGGGCGCGTACACCTCCCGCCTCACCACCGCCGTCACCAGCGGCATGGACACCTTCTTCGCGCGCTCCCACTCCCGTGACGTCACTGCGGCCAACGGCGACATCCTCGGCGAGACGGTCATCCTCACCGACAGCGCCGACCAGCAAGGCCGTTACCTCTCCGTGTACCGGCGGCTGCTGACCGACTACGACAGCTCGTACGACGCGATCGACAGCATGGTCAGGGCCGTCAACGACGTCTACACACCGCTGTGGCGCGGCAACTGGAACCCGGCGTACGTGCGGGCGGTCGAGGCCGACCCGCGCATCGCCGACACCCTGTACGACTTCGCGCTGGCCAACACCGACCAGCTCGGCACGGATCTGGCGTTCCTGGACTCCAACGCCGGGATGAACCTGGCCCGTTACACCGGGCATTCCGAACTGCGCGGCGTCGTACGCCCGTTGACCAAGGACCTGCTGGACCGGACGGGCATCACCGGCCCGACGGCCGGGCTCTGGGTGGCGGTGGCCACGCAGGCGAACTCCTACGACCAGGCCGACTGCTCGTACTACGACGTCTGCGACCTGCCGGAGAAGCTCGACAAGGCCGTCCTGTCCGTCACGCGGCACTGCGACGCGAACGTCACCGTCCGGGCCCAGGCGCTCACCGCCGCCGACCTCGACGCCGTCTGCGCCAGTGTGCTCGGCCAGGACGCCTGGTTCCGGTCGGTCGTGAAGGCCGGCGGCGCGATACCCGGCCAGTACGCCTCCACGGTCCAGCTCGTGGTGTTCGCGAGCCGCGCCGACTACCAGACGTACGCCGGCGCGATGTACGGCATCAGCACCGACAACGGCGGCATGACGCTGGGCGGCGACCCGTCGGACCCGGCCAACAAGCCGATGTCGGTCATGTACCAGAAGAACCACGACGACGGCTTCCCGGCCCGGATCTGGAACCTCAACCACGAGTACACGCACTTCCTGGACGCCCGCGACGACATGAAGGGCGACTTCGCCCGGCAGATCTCCGTGCCGGACGTGTGGTGGATCGAGGGCATCGCCGAGTACGTCTCCTACGGCTACCGAGGTCTCGCCGACGACCAGGCGGTCCAGGAGGCCGGCCGGCACACGTACCGCCTGAGCACCCTGTTCGAGAACACCTACGACAACAGCGACGTGACCCGCACCTACCCGTGGGGCCACCTCGCCGTGCGCTACATGCTCGAGCGGCACCCCGACGACGTCCAGCGCATGCTCGCCCGCTTCCGCGTCGGTGACTACGCCGGCGGATACGCCGTCTACCACGACGGCATCGGCACCCGCTACGACGCCGACTTCGACCAGTGGCTCACGGCGTGCGCCGCGGGCGCGTGCACCCGGCCCGCCTCGGCCTGACCGCACACGCCCAGCAGAACGGCCGCCGACCGGAAACCCCGGTCGGCGGCCGTACGCGTGCGCACGGTCCGGGCGATCAGACGGCCGTCGCCGGGTACGTCGGGTACTCCACGCCCGACACGTGCTGGACGACCCGGACGACCTGGCAGGAGTAGCCGAACTCGTTGTCGTACCAGAGGTAGAGGATCGCGTTGTCGCCGTCCACCTTCAGCGCGCCGGCGTCCACGATCGAGGCGTGGCGCGAGCCGATGAAGTCGCTGGAGACCGCGTCGGGCGCCGTGGTGAAGTCGATCTGGCGCTTCAGCGGCGAGGTCAGCGAGACCTCGCGCAGGTAGTCGTGGACCTCCTCGCGGGTGGTCTCGCGGGCCAGCTGGAGGTTGAGGATCGCGATCGACACGTCCGGCACCGGGACGCGGATCGAGCTGCCGCTGATCTTCGCCTTGAGGTCCGGCAGCGCCTTGGCGACGGCGGAGGCGGCGCCGGTCTCGGTGATGACCATGTTGAGCGGCGCGGAGCGGCCCCGGCGCTCGGACTTGTGGTAGTTGTCCAGCAGGTTCTGGTCGTTGGTGAACGAGTGGACCGTCTCCACGTGGCCGCGCAGCACGCCGTACTCGTCGTCCATGGCCTTCAGCGGCGGGACGATCGCGTTGGTGGTGCAGGAGGCGCACGACAGGATCTGCTCGTCCGGCTTGACGGTGTCGTGGTTGACGCCGTGCACGATGTTCGGGACGTCGCCCTTGCCCGGCGCGGTCAGCACGACCTTCTCGATGCCGGGGCGCAGGTGCTTCGACAGCCCCTCGCGGTCGCGCCACTTGCCGGTGTTGTCGATGAGGATGGCGTCCCGGATGCCGTACTCGGTGTAGTCCACGTGCGACGGGTCGTCCGCGTAGATCACCTTGATGGCGTTGCCGTTGGCGACGATCGTGCTGCTGTCCTCGTCGACGGTGATCGTGCCCTGGAACTGGCCGTGGATGGAGTCGCGGCGCAGCAGCGAGGCGCGCTTGACGAGGTCTTCGGCGGCCCGGCCGCCGCCGCCGCGCACGACGATGGCGCGCAGCCTGAGGCCGTTGCCGGAGCCGGCCTTCTCGATCAGCAGACGGGCGACGAGCCGGCCGATGCGGCCGAAGCCGTACAGGACGACGTCGCGCGGCTCGCGGCGCTCGATCTTGTTGGCGCCGGTGGCTCCGGCGACCGCCTCGGCGGTGAACTCCGCCACGCTCAGGCCGCGGTCGTCGGTCTTGTAGGTGGTGGCCAGCATGCCGAGGTCGATCTGCGACGGCCCGAGGTCGAGGGCGGTCAGGGCCTGGAGGAACGGCATGGTCTCGGTGACCGAGAGCTCGGCGCCGGCGATCTGCCGGGCGAAGCGGTGCGTCTTCAGGATGCTGACCACCGACTTGTTCACCAGGGAGCGGCTGTGCAGCAGGACGGTCACGTCCCGCTCGCGGTGCAGCTTCCCGATGAGCGGGATCATCGACTCCGCGATCTCCTCGCGGATCTTCCAGTTGGTGAACGAGTCGTCGTTGACAGTCACGGATCCATCTTTCGAGCTAGGCAGCGCTCATATGATAACCACACCCTCCATGGGCCCCTTGGAGGGGGTGAGAGAGGCCGGTGACACGTCCGGACGCGTGAAAACCGGGGGAGGGGTGGCGGAAACCCGGGTCGCGCGTTGCACCTGCCCAGCGGCGTGCCCAAGGTCGACGCCGTGAGCACCTCCTCCGTCCCCCGGCCCGAACCGACGGCCCCGTCCGGACCCCTGAGGCGCCTCCGGCTGCCCCGGCCGGCCGGGGCAGCCCGGCCGCACGGCGTCCTGCCGGCGCTCGCCCTGTTCGCGGCGGTCCGGCTCGCCGGGCTCCTCACGGTGATCCTCACGAACGAACTCCGAGGACATCCGCTGGTCAGGAACCTGGCCCACTCCTGGGACTCCCGCTGGTACCTGCACATCGCCACCCACGGCTACGGCCACCTCGTCTGGATCTCCCCGCAGGGTGCCGTCCAGACCGACTGGGCGTTCTTTCCCCTCTACCCGGCGCTCATCCGAGCGCTGACCGCCGTCCTGCCGCTCACCCCGGGCCGGTCCGCCCTGCTCATCGCCTGGACGGCCGCGGGCGTGGCCGCGTACGGCATCTACCTCGTCGGCCACCACCTGTACGGCCGGGGCGTCGCCACGATGCTGGTCGCCCTGTGGGCCGTCCTCCCGCACGCCGTCGAACTGACCATCGCCTACACGGAGTCGCTGTTCGCCGCACTCGCCGCGTGGGCGCTGTACTGCGTGCTCACGGGCCGCTGGCTGTGGGCCGGAACCCTGGCCGCGCTGGCGGGCCTGGCGCGGCCCAGCGGATTCGCGGTGGCGGTGGCCGTCGCCCTGGCCGTCGGGCACCAGGTGCTGCGCCGGCGCGGCCGGGCCTCCGCGCGGCTGTGGGCCGGGGCCCTCCTGGCCCCCCTGGGCTGGCTGGGCTACGTGCTGTGGGTGGGGAGCCGCACGGGAGACCTCCTCGGCGGCTACTTCACGGTCCAGCGCGCCTGGGACTCCCGCTTCGACTTCGGCGCCGGCTCGGTGCGCTTCCTCAAGGCACTGTTCCTGTACGGCGGAGGCGTCGTCTACCCGGCGGCCCTCCTGATCGTCGTGACGGGCGTCCTGCTGTTCGCCCTGCTCTGCCTGGACCGCCCCCCGCTCGCCCTGATGGTCTTCTCCGGCGTCCTGGTCCTGCTCGTGGTGGGCGGCTCCGGCTCCTTCTCCTCCAAGCCGCGGTTCCTGCTGCCGGCCTTCCCGCTGCTCGTCCCGATGGCACGCGCGCTCGCCCGCACCTGGTGGCTGCGCCCGCCGGCGGCGATGGTCGTCTACGGCTCCCTCACCCTCGTCTCCCTGTTGTTCGGCGCCTATGTGACGGCGGTGGCCCACTCCCCGCTGTGAGCCACCGCCGGGATCACGCGAGCTGTTCCCGCCGGTGTCCGGCGCGGTGGCCGACCAGGCCCGCGACGGCCACCATCAGCGCGCTGACCCACACCGGGGAGCGAGGGCCGAGCCCGCCGTCGAGCGCGGCCCCGCCCAGCACCGGACCGAGCGCCGCGCCCACGTTCAGCGCAGCCGTCGCGAACGCGCCCCCGAGGGACGGCGCGTCCACCGCCTCGTACAGCACCCGTGTGATCAGCACCGAGCCGACCCCGAAGGCCAGCAGTCCGAGGACCGGCACCAGAGCGACGGCCACGACCGGCTGCCCGGCGACCAGAGCAAGTGCGGCCCACCCGACGAGCAGGGCGATCCCGGCGGCCGTCGGCACCGTCCGGGCGCTGCCGTGCACCGGCCGGTCCGCGGACCGATCGCCCAGCCGGTCCGCCGGCTGCTCCGGCACCCGTTCCGCCACCCGGTCCGACAGCCGGCCCGCCGCCGTCACCCCGGCGAACGCGCCGGCCCCGAACAGCGCCAGTACGGCCGGCACCCACCCGGTGCCGAGTCCGCAGACCTCGGTGACGAGCGGCGCCAGGTAGGTGAAGGTGCAGAAGGTGGCGCCGTTCACGAGCGCGGCGAGGCAGAGCACCGACCGCAGCCGGGGACGGCGCAGCGCCCGCAGCTCCGTACGGGCGCTCCGGTCCGGTCCCGCGGCATCCGCCGGGCCGCGCGGCACCGACCGGGCGATCGCCACGAACGCCGGGGCGGACAGCAGGGCCACCGCCCAGAACGCCGAACGCCAGCCCAGCAGTTGGCCCAAGGCCGCACCGGCGGGCACCCCCACCACACAGGCGAGCGTGGTGCCGCCGAGCAGAACGGCGGTGGCCCGGCCCTTGGCATCCGGCGCGACCATGCCGGTCGCCGCCACCAGGCCCACGGCCAGGAAACCGGCGTTGGCCAGCGCCGCGAGCACCCGGGTGGCCAGCAGCACGGAGAAGTCGGAGGTGAGGGCCCCGACGACATGGACGGCCAGGAACACGCCGAGGAACACCAGCAGCGACTGCCGCCTCGGCCGGCGCCGGCCGAGCAGTGCCGTCAGGGGCGCGCCCACGGTCATGCCGACGGCGAAGGCGGACGTGAGGGTGCCCGCGGTGGGGACGGAGACCCCGAGATCGCGGGCGATGTCCGGCACCAGGCCGGCCAGCATGAACTCGGAGGTGCCTTGGGCGAAGACCGCCAGGCCGAGGAGATACAGAGCGAAAGGCATGAAGACTCCACACACCGTGTCGCGGACGGAGGGCGAGCACGCGCGGGCGTGCGGTCCCGGCCGGCGCGGTCACGCCGCACGGAGGGGTGCGGCATCACGCGCATCGCACGAAGGGGGAGATGGCACGGGGAGAAGAGGGTGCGTGCCGGTCCGGAACCCGGAGGACGGCAGCCCGGTGATGGCGTGAACGCGGAGAAGCCCGACGCCGAGCGCCGGGGGAGCCGACGCCGGGCGCGGACAGAGCCGACGCGAGGAAAGCCACCGGACGGCCGGTGGCTACCGTCTGGATGCCTCGGGGCTGGACATGTCCGGCACGCTAACGTGCCGACACGGGCGCGCGCCACCCGGATTTCCGCGGCGCGCGCGGGACTATGGAGACCGGGCGCCCGCCGGGTGTGGATCCGGCACCGGCCCGGCCCCGATGCCATGATCAGCCGCAGGACGACGGGGAGGAAGCGCCGATGAGGCTGCACACGCACGAGTGGGGGACCGGCGACCGGATCGCCGTCCTCGTGCACGGAATCATGTCCGACCACCGCACCTGGCACCGGGTCGCACCGGTCCTCGCCGGCAAGGGGTACCGGGTCATCGGCGTGGACCTGCGCGGGCACGGCGCCAGTGGCCGGGGCGAGTACACCCCCGAGGCCTGGGCGGGCGACCTCGTCGAAACCCTTCCCGAACGGCCGGAACTGGTGGTCGGTCACTCGCTCGGGGCCCTGGCCCTGGCCGGCGCCGTCGAACGGCTGGCGCCCGCCCGGGCCGTCTACTGCGACCCCGCCTGGGACTTACGCCGGAGACTGGTCGAGGCGTCCGCGTACTTCGCCGTCTTCAAGTCCGCGAACCGCGCGATGGTCAAGAGCCTCAACCCGCGCTGGGACGAAGCCGACGTGGACGTGGAACTGGCCACGCTCGCCGACTGGGACCCCGCCACGGCCCGCGTCCTCCCGGAGATCTACGCGGTCAGCCGGACACCGGCGCGCCCGGTGGTGCCCTCCCTGGTGGTGCTGGCCGGCACCGGCGAACTCGTACGGCCCGGCCTGGACGAGGAGTTGGTGCGGCGGGGCTTCGAGGTCCGGACGGTCGAGGGCGCCGGGCACTGCGTCTACCGGGACGACTTCGACGGCTTCATGGGCGCGCTCGGCGGCTGGATCTGAGGGGGGCTCAGCCCCCCGAGGACGGTTGGCGGACGGTCAGCGCGGGTTGAAGACCACGCTGGCGAAGCGGGCGTTCGCGGGTGCCGACCGGCCGGGGGCGAGCCGCAGCGCGGACCCCTTGCACCTCTTCTTCGTGTAGACGACGAGCGGCTTCTTGGTCCCGTTGCGGGCGCCTCGCGCCTCCTGGGCCATGTCGAGGCACTTGTCGTCCGGCGGGTTGTCGAGGGCGTACGCCTTGCCCTGGGGTCCGATCCAGATGAACGTGCCGTCGGCGGCGAGCGCGGAACCCGTGGCGGTCAGAGCGAGGGCGAGACCGCCGAGAACGGCGGCGAGCGGACGACACAGGCGCACGGGCGTGGCCTTCGCCGACACGGGCGTGGCCGTCGTCGACATGCGCGGGTCCTTCCTTGGCATGGGCGAGTCCTTCGCTGGGCGGGGTCGGGGGAGAGGCGGGCCGAGGGGCCGCAGCCGTAATCTCCCACCCCCGCCGCACCGTGCCCCGGAGCCGACACGCACACGTCCACCGTCCGGGGGACGACGGTGGAACCGGGACGACGCCCCGCCGTCCGCTGTGCGAAGCCCGCGAATCGGGGTAGACGGGGGGACGCCCGAGGAAAGGACCGTCTCATGACGACCTACGTGATCAGCGTCCCCGGCACCTTCACCACCGGGATCGAGGCAGACACCCGCACCCGGCTGGCCCGGGCGCTCCGGCCCGCCGATCCGCACGGCACGCACATGGGCAACGCCGAGGACCTGGACGCGCTCAGCGTCAACGACGACAACACCTTCACCCTGCGCCTGACCGTGGAGGCGGACACCGGCCGGCACGCCGAGGAAGAGGCCCGCAGGCTCGCGGACTCCGCGCTCCAGCAGGCGGGACTGGATGAGCGGACCGCACCGCTCGGGCCCGCGGTGATCACCGGCATCGACTCCGAGGTCCGCTGACCGCGAGCACGACCGGGGCACCGGGCGGGGCCGGGTCCGGGCCCGGTCGGCCATCCGCGAGGCGCGATCATCCCATTTAGGTAAAATCTAGACGTTTGCGAATAATTCAGGCGACCCGCCCCCGAGGGCCACCCGTCCCGCCGGAAGTGATCGATGCCCCGCAAGCGCACCACGGACGATGGCGACGAGCTGCTGGCCAGACTCGGTTCGCTCACCGCCCAGGCGCGCCGACGCGCGGAGCTGCAACGCACCCAGGTCGAACTGGCCGTCGCCCTGCAGCGCGGCATGCTCCCCCGGGACCTGCCGACCGCGCCCGGCCTCCATCTCGCGGTGCGGTACACGCCCGCCAACCTCGGTCTCAACGTGGGCGGCGACTGGTACGACGCCTTCACCATGCCCGACGGCCGGATCGGGCTGTCCATCGGCGACGTACAGGGTCACAACATCGAGGCCGCGGCCTTCATGGGCCAGGTCAGGGCCGGACTGCGGGCGCTCGCCTCGGTCACCGGCGATCCCGGGGAGCTGCTGGCCCGCACCAACGACCTGCTGCTCTCCCTGGGCAGCGATCTGTTCGCCACCTGCACCTTCATGCGGCTCGACCCGGCCACCGGGGTGCTGGAGAGCGCCCGGGCCGGTCACATCCCCTTCGTCTGGGCCACGGCGGACGGGAAGTCCGGCGTCGTCGACGACGAGGGCGGACCGCCGCTCGGCATCGAACAGGGCATGGAGTTCCCGGTCACCCGGCACCGGCTCACCACCGGCGGGGTCTTCGTCCTGCTCACCGACGGTGTCGTGGAAGGGCCGTCGCTCAACATCGAGGACGGCCTGGACCAGGTGGTACGGCTCGCCGGTATCGCCGCCGTCGCCGGCCTGGAGGCCCGCGCGCTCGCCGCGGCCGTGATCAAGGGCGCCGAGAGCGTCGGGCACGAGGACGACGCCGCCGTGCTGGTCGTGGGCCTGGACGGCCCCGCCGCCCCGGCGTGAGCGGTCCGGTGCCTGGGGCCCGAGCGGGGCCCGGCACGCGGTGCTGATCGCTCCAGCACCTGGTCCTGCGCCGTACCAGTTTTCCGGTCCTGAGCCGTACCGGTATCCGGTCCCGAGCCGTTCCGTACCCGGCTGCCGTCAGCCATAGGGCCGGACCGCCGCCCGTCTCGCCTCGCCGACCGGCGGCCATCGGTGTGAGATTGCTGCTGTGGTGGGTTTCGAGGAGCTGCGCCGACCGGGTGGCCGTGCCGTCGAGCTGCTGGCCGTCGCCGCCTGCTACTACGCGGCGGCCCGGCTCGGCCTGCTGCGCCAGCTGACGGTCGAGGGAGCCGTCGTCACCCCCATCTGGCCGCCGACCGGCGTCGCCGTCGCCGTGCTGCTCATCCTCGGCCTGCGCTGCTGGCCCGGCATCACCCTCGGCGCCCTCTTCTCCGTCCTGTCCCTCACCACGCCCGGACCCGACGTGCTCGGCATCCTCTTCGGGAACACCGCCGCCCCCGTGTGCGCGGCGCTGCTGCTGCGCCGGGCAGGCTTCCGCACCGACCTCAGCCGGCTGCGCGACGGCCTCGCCCTCGTGTTCCTGGGCGCGCTGGGCGCCATGCTGATCAGCGCGACCGTCGGCGTCGGCGTCCTCGTCCTCACCGACAGCGTGCCGATGCACAGCTTCTGGCCCGTCTGGCTCGCCTGGTGGGTGGGCGACGCGATGGGCGTCCTGCTCGTCACCCCGCTGCTGCTGCTGTTGCTGCGCCGCGTCCGCAGACCACTGCCCCTGCGCCGCTGGAAGGAGGCGACCGCGCTGGCCGTCGTCGCCTGCGCCCTCGTACCGCTGGCCGCCCACAGCTCGCTCAGCCTGCTCTTCCTCGTCTACCCGCTCATCATCTGGGCGGCCCTGCGGTTCCAGCTCGTGGGCAGTGTGCTCTGCGCGCTGCTGACCTCCGTGGTGGCCACCGTCGCCGCGACGGACCAAGTCGGCGCGTTCGCCGGGCTGAGCCGGATCGAGGTCATGGTCAAGCTCCAGGCCTTCAACGGCGCCATGGCCCTGACCGCGCTGCTGCTGTCCGCGGTGATCATCGAGCAGCGCAACACCCGAGACTCGGTGGAGAAGGCCTGCCAGGAACTGGTGGAGGTGCTGGAACACCTCACCGCGGGCGAGGCGCCGCCGCCCCGGCCGCAGACGGAGGCCGACGACGTCGACGACCGGCCGTGGCCCACCGGGACACCGTGAACCTCCCGCGGCGCCGGTGCACCCTCCGCGGGCCCTCGTCGCAGCGGCGTGTCACCGCTCGGAGCGGTTGACCGGCCCCTCGTCGTCGCTGCCCGGCTCCGCGGCCGGCGTCCCCGCCTTCGTGGTGCGCTGCTCGCGGGACGGTGGGTGGGCGGCACCGGTGGCGCCGGGCTGCCCGCCACCCGTGGTGCCGTAGCCCCCGGGAATCCCCGGCGGTGTGTCCGCCGCGGCCTGCGCCTCGCTGATGTGCCGCCGGGCCCGGACGTTCGCCCGGCGCTCCGGATACGGGTAGTCGAACGGTTCCGATTCGGCGCGCTCGCGGTCCGCCTCGCGCTGCCGGCGCGCGGCCCGCTCGGCCGCCGTCGCGTTCTCGTCCTGTCGCTCGCGCTCGTGGTCCTTCATGCGGCGCCGAGTACCCGGGCGACGGCCACCGTCAACGTCCCTCCCGGCGTGTCGGACGGCCCGCCGGGGGCACTGGGAGACGATGGGCCGAGTCCGTACGGGCACAGGGCCGGACCGGGAGGACAGGGGCGGCATGGAACAGCGGCCGGTACCAGGAGGGGCAGCCGGGAACGGCACGCGCGGCGCGCCCGTGACCACGGACCCGCCCCGGCAGCGGGACGCGGCCGACGACGCACGCCGCCGCATCCCGCGCACCGACGCCCTCCTGCGCGACCCCCGGCTCGCCGAGGCGGTGGAACGGCTCGGCGCGCACCGGGTGAAGGCCGCCGTACGGCAGGCGCAGGAGCGGGCCCGCTCCGGCGGCATCCCACCGGAACAGGTCCCGCAGACCGCCCTGGACCTGCTGCCCGGCACCGCGAGCGGCCTGCGCCCGGTGCTCAACGCCACCGGGGTGCTGCTGCACACCAACCTCGGCCGGGCCCCGCTGTCCGCCGCCGCCCGGCGGGCCGTCCAGGAAGCGGCCGGCTGCACGGACGTCGAACTCGACCTGGCGACCGGTGTCCGGGCCCGCAGAGGACGCTCCGCGCTCGCCGCGCTGCGCGCCGGGGTGCCGGCCGCCGGCGCCGCGCACGTCGTCAACAACGGCGCCGCCGCGCTCGTCCTCGCCGCCACCGCCCTCGCGGCCGGCAAGGAGATCGTCGTCAGCCGGGGCGAGATGGTGGAGATCGGCGACGGCTTCCGCCTGCCCGACCTGCTCGTCTCGACCGGCGCACGGCTCCGCGAGGTCGGTACGACCAACCGCACGGCCCCCGCCGACTACGCGGCCGCCGTCGGGCCGGACACCGGGTTCGTGCTGAAGGTGCACCCGTCCAACTTCCGGATCACCGGCTTCACCCGGTCCGCCGAGGTCGCCGAGCTCACCGGCCTCGGCGTGCCGGTCGTCGTCGACATCGGCTCCGGACTGCTCGCGCCCCACCCGGCCCTGCCCGAGGAGCCCGACGCCGACACCCAGTTGCGCGCCGGTGCCGCGCTCGTCACCGCGAGCGGCGACAAACTGCTCGGCGGACCCCAGTGCGGGCTGCTGCTCGGCCGGGAGGACCTGGTCAGCGCCTTGGCCCGGCACCCGCTGGCCCGCGCCCTGCGCGTCGACAAGCTCACCCTGGCCGCCCTGGAGGCCACCCTCACCGGCCCGCCCACCCCGACCGCCTTCGCCCTCACGGCCGACCCGGACCGGCTCCGGGCCCGCGCCGACCGGCTCGCCGCCGCGCTGGCCGCCGACGGGATCGACGTACGGGCCGTGGAGAGCGCCGCGACGGTCGGCGGCGGGGGCGCCCCCGGCGTCACCCTGCCCAGCGCCGCCCTCTCCCTGCCCGAGCCGTACGCCGCCGCGCTGCGCACCGGCCGCGTCCCGGTCGTCGGCCGCCTGGAGGCGGGCCGCTGCCTGCTGGACCTGCGGGCGGTGCCCCCGGAGGACGACGACCGGCTGGCCGAGGCCGTGCGGTCGGCGCGGCCGGCGGCGGAAGGGCGGGAGGAGTGATGAGGGGATGTGCGGGACGGCGTACGCCACCCCGGATGCCCGTGCGAGGGCGTGCCGACGCGACGCGGAGCCCGCGTGGCGGCGTGACCGCGTGGTGCGGGGTCCCCGTGGAAGGGCGGGCGGTGTGATGCTGGTCCTCGTGGAAGGGCGGCCATGATGCGCGGTCCGCGTGCTCGCCGTTACCACGCGGGCGGCACGGCTCCAGGCCGCCGTGACGGAATGGGCGGCACCATGCCGGGCCCCCGTGCCAGGGCGGGCGACTTGATGCCGGCCCCCTCCGAGAGGGAGGCGTGATGCGCGTTCTCGCCACCGCCGGGCATGTCGATCACGGTAAGTCCGCGCTGGTCCGGGCCCTGACCGGGATGGAGCCCGACCGGTACGAGGAGGAGCGGCGCCGAGGGCTCACCCTGGACCTGGGCTTCGTCTGGACCCGGCTCGGCGCGGACCACCTCGCGTTCGTCGACGTACCCGGTCACGAGCGGTTCGTGCCGACCATGCTGGCCGGTGTCGGCCCCGTCCCCGCCGTGCTGTTCGTGGTCGCCGCCGACCAGGGCTGGCAGCCCCAGTCGCAGGAGCACCTGGCCATCCTCGACGCGCTCGGCGTCCGGCACGCCGTCCTCGCGGTGACCCGCAGCGACCTGGCCGACCCGGAGCCGGTCCGCGCCGACGCCGTCGAGCGGCTGGCCGGTACCTCCCTCGGCAAGGTTCCCCAGGTCGCGGTCAGCGCGGTCACCGGCGCGGGACTGGACGACCTGCGCGACGAACTGGCCCGGCTGGCGGCCGGGCTGCCCGCGCCCGACACCGACGCCGACGTACGCCTGTGGCTCGACCGGGCCTTCACGGTCCGGGGCCACGGCACCGTGGTGACCGGCACCCTCGGCGCCGGCACCCTGCGCGTCGGTGACCGGCTGGTGACCCCGGACGGATCGGCCGTGCGGGTGCGCGGCCTGCAGAGCCTGCACGAGGAGCGGACGGCCGTCGGCGCGGTGGCCCGTGTCGCCGTCAACGTGCACGGCCAGGGCGACACCACCCTGGCCCGCGGTCAGGTGCTGCTCACCCCGGACCGCTGGCTGTGCACCGAGGCCGCCGACGTACGGGTCACCGGGGAGCCGGTGGCCGAGCTGCCCCGGCACGTCACCCTGCACATCGGAACGGCAGCCGTGCCGGTGAC
Organism: Streptomyces flaveolus; assembly: GCF_000716535.1. Taxonomy (GTDB): domain Bacteria; phylum Actinomycetota; class Actinomycetes; order Streptomycetales; family Streptomycetaceae; genus Streptomyces; species Streptomyces flaveolus_A. The sequence continues at coordinate 84,377 of NZ_JNWV01000005.1, forward strand.
GGTCCGCCCGCTCGGCCCGGACACCGCCCGGCTCACCCTGAGCCGGGGGCTGCCCCTCCGGGTCGGCGACCGCGCGGTGCTCCGCGAACCCGGCGGCACCCGCACGCCCTGCGGGGTCACCGTCCTCGACGTACGGCCGCCCCGGCTGACCCGGCGCGGCGCCGGCCGGGCCCGCGCGGCCGAACTGGAGACGATGACCGGACGTCCGGACGGCGCCGCCGAACTGCGCCGCCGCAAGCTCGTCCGCCGCGCCGACCTGCGGGCGATGGGCGTCCCGGCGCCCGGCGACCCCGTCGCCGGTGACTGGCTCGCCGACCCGGCGCACTGGACCCTCCTGAAGGACCGGCTGGCCGGCCACGTCCTGGAACACGCCCGCGCCCATCCGCTGGACCCCGGCCTGCCCGCCGAGGCGGCCCGCCGGCTGCTCGGCCTGCCCGACCGCGCCCTGGTCGACGCGCTGGCGGCGGCACAGCCCCGGCTCGGGGCGAGGCAGGGCCGGCTGTACCCCGCCGACAGCCCGGGGCCCGCCCTGCCCGCACCCGTCCGCGCCGCCGTCGACGCCCTGCGCCGGGACCTCGCCCGTACCCCGTTCCGCGCCCCGGAGGCCGGGCGGCTCGCCGAACTGGGCCTCGACCGCCGTGCGTTGGCCGCGGCGGCGGCAGCGGGGGCGCTGCTGCGGATCGCCGACGGGATCGTGCTGCTGCCGGGCGCGGACGCCGACGCCGCCGCCGTCCTGCGGGCGCTGCCCCAGCCGTTCACGCTCAGCGAGGCCCGGCGCGCCCTCGACACCACGCGCCGGGTTGCCGTACCGCTGCTGGAGTTCCTGGACGCCCGCGGCCACACGGAACGCGTCGACGACCAGCGCCGGCGCTGTCGGAGCGAGGCGGGGAACGGAGGCGGACGGGAATCGAACCCGCCTGCCCGAGATCCTCGGGCACCTCGGTTTTGAAGACCGGGAGGGCCACCAGGCACCCACACGCCTCCACCGCACGTCAGGCTACTGCCCCAGGAGACCGCCGGTATGACAACGACACCGACCCATCAGGCGCCCGTTCGACTCACGCAGTTCGCCCACGGCGGCGGCTGCGCCTGCAAGATCCCGCCCGGGGAGCTGGAGGAGGTGGTCGCCGGGCTGACGGCACAGCCGCTCGCCGGCGGTGACACCCCGCTGCTCGTCGGCCTCGCCACCGGCGACGACGCGGCCGTGGTCACGCACCGGGGGACCGCCGTGGTCTGCACGGCCGACTTCTTCACGCCGGTCGTGGACGACCCCTACGACTGGGGCCGGATCGCCGCCGCCAACGCCCTGTCCGACGTGTACGCCATGGGCGGCCGGCCCGTGCTCGCCGTCAACCTGCTCGCCTGGCCCCGCGACCGGCTCCCGTTCGACCTCGCCCGCGAGGTGCTGCGCGGCGGACTGGACGTCGCCACCGAGGCGGGCTGCCACGTCGGCGGCGGGCACAGCGTCGACGACCCCGAGCCCAAGTACGGCATGGCCGTCACCGGCATCGCGGATCCGGCGCGGCTGCTGCGCAACGACGCCGGCCGGCCCGGGCTGCCGCTGTCGCTGACCAAGCCACTGGGCATCGGCGTCCTGAACAACCGGCACAAGGCCACCGGCGAACGGTTCGAGCACGCCGTCGCCACGATGGCGGCCCTCAACCGGGAGGCCTCCGAGGCCGCGCTGGCCGCCGGCGCCGAGTGCGCCACCGACGTCACCGGGTTCGGATTCCTCGGCCACCTGCACAAGCTGGCCCGCGCCTCGGGCGTCACGGCCGTGGTCGACACCGCCGCCGTGCCGTACCTGGAGGGGGCTCGGGAGGCCGTACGGGACGGGTACGTCAGCGGTGGCACCCGGCGGAACCTGGAGTGGGTCGCCCCGCACACCGACTTCGGGGACACCGACGCGGACACCCGGCTGCTGCTCGCCGACGCCCAGACCTCCGGCGGGCTGCTCGTCGCCGGGGAGGTGCCCGGGGCTCCGGTGGTCGGGGAGCTGGTGCCGCGCGGAACCCACTCCGTCGTGCTCAGGTAGAACCGCTCACACCGGTCACAGCACTCACACGCTCACGGCACTCACACGCTCACGGCAGTCGCGCGGTCACCGCGCTCACGGCTCCGTCCCCGTGTGCTCGTCGATGCCAGCCCGGATCCGGTAGGCCCGCACCAGCGCCGGCGCGGCCGGGCCCCGGGGCCGCCGGCCCGGCCGGATGTCGACGGCGAACGCCTTCGTCTCCTGGATGTGCGTGTTCGGGTCCAGGGACAGGTGCAGCAGCTCGTTGGCCGCGTCCCCGGTGCTGTAGCCGTTGGGACCCCAGTGGTACGGCAGCCCCACCTGGTGCAGCCGGCGGCCGTGCACGGTCAGCGGGGCCATCCGGTCGGTGACCAGCACCCGCGCCTCGACCACGCCGCGCGCGCTGACGATCGTCGCCCAGCCGGTGTGCGCCAGACCGCGCTCGGCGGCCAGCTCCGGGGACACCTCGCAGAAGAACTCCGGCTGGAGTTCCGCGAGGTACGGCTGCCAGCGGGACATGCCGCCCGCCGTGTGGTGCTCGGTGAGCCGGTAGGTGGTGGCCACGTACGGGAACACCCCGGAGCCGGGCTCGTCGCCGCTCGGCTGGTAGCGGTTGTCCGGGTGCGGCCGGAGCAACTGCCGTACCGGGTTGCGCTGCTGGTCGTAGAGCAGGTTCGGGAACGGGGAGTCCTGCGGCTCGTAGTGGGTGGGCAGCGGTCCGTCGGTGAGTCCGGACGGCACGTACAGCCAGGCCTTGCCGTCGGCCTGCATGATGAACGGATCCGTGCCGGACAGGGCCTCCGGCCCGCTCGCGTCCTCGGGCGGCTCGTGGTCCGGCGCCTTGTCCTTCTTGAAGTCGGGGACGTCGTGCCCGGTCCACTCGCCGCGCTCCGGGTCCCACCACACCAGCGCCTTCCGCTCGCTCCACGGCCTGCCCTCGGGGTCGGCGGAGGCGCGGTTGTACAGGATCCGCCGGTTGGCCGGCCAGGCCCACGCCCACTCGGCCGCCACCCAGTCCTGCTCCCGGCCCGGCTTGCGGCGGGCCGCCTGGTTGACGCCGTCGGCGTACACCCCGCAGTAGATCCAGCAGCCGCAGGCCGTGGAGCCGTCGGGCTTGAGCTGCTCGTAGGAGGAGAGCGGATTCCCCTCGGCGTCCCGGCCGTTGATCTCGGCGAGGACGGCTTCCGCGTCCGGTTCGGCCTGCCGGCCCTTCGTCGGGTAGTCCCAGGCCAGGTCGAGCACCGGCCGGTCCATCTCGTCGGCGGACCCGGCGAGCTTCCGCCGGATGATCCGCCCCAGGTGGTAGGCGAACCACAGGTCGCTGCGCGCGTCGCCGGGCGGTTCGACCGCCTGGTGGTGCCACTGGAGCAGCCGCTGGGTGTTGGTGAAGCTGCCGTCCTTCTCGGTGTGCGCGGCGGCCGGCAGGAAGAACACCTCGGTGCGGACGTCCTCCGTGCGCAGCTCCCCGGTCTCGATCTCGGGGCCGTCCTGCCACCAGGTCGCCGACTCGATCAGGGAGAAGTCGCGGACGACCAGCCAGTCCAGGTTGGCCATGCCGAGCCGCATCAGCTTGGAGTTGGCGTTGCCCACGGCGGGGTTCTCGCCGAGCAGGAAGTAGCCCTTGCAGACGCCGTCCAGCTGGGCCATCGTCGTCTCGTACGTCGAGTGCGAGCCCGTCAGCCGGGGCAGGTAGTCGAAGCAGAAGTCGTTGTCGGCCCTCGCCGCGTCACCCCAGTACGCCTTGAGCAGGCTCACCACGTACGCCCGCATGTTGCCCCAGTAGCCCTTGTGCGCGGCCTCGGCCTCGACGAAGGCGTCCAGGTCCTGGTTCTGGTGGGCGTGCGGCATCGGAATGTAGCCGGGCAGCAGGTTGAACAGGGTCGGGATGTCCGTGGACCCCTGGATGGAGGCGTGCCCGCGCAGGGCCAGGATGCCGCCGCCGGGCCGGCCGATGTTGCCGAGCAGGGTCTGCAGGACCGAGGCCGCCCGGATGTTCTGCACCCCGACCGTGTGCTGCGTCCAGCCGACCGCGTAGGCGAAGGCCGTCGTCCGGTCGCGTCCGGAGTTCTCCGTGACCAGCTCGCAGACCTGACGGAAAAGGTCCTGCGGCACCCCGCAGACCTGCTCGACCAGCTCGGGCGTGTAGCGGGCGTAGTGCCGCTTCAGCACCTGGAACACACAGCGCGGGTGGGACAGCGTCTCGTCCCGTTCCGGTTCCCCCTTGCCGATCGCCGCGCCGCCGGAGCCGTGGGCCTCGCCGCGCGCCGCCTCGGACACCGAGCTGCCGCCGCGGGTGCGCTTCTCGTACTCCTGGTCGCGCTCGCCGGAGGCCGCCTGCACCTCGGTGCCCTCGTACTGCCAGCTCGCGTTGTCGTAGCTGCGGTTGTCGGCGTCCAGGCCGGAGAAGACGCCGGCCAGGTCCTCGGTGTCCCGGAAGTCCTCCCGCAGGATCATCGGCGCGTTGCTGTACGCCACGATGTACTCGCGGAAGTACTTCTCCTGCTGGAGCACGTAGTTGACGATCCCGCCGAGGAAGGCGATGTCCGTGCCCGCGCGTAGCGGCACGTGCAGGTCGGCGAGCGCGCTGGTGCGGGTGAACCGGGGGTCGACGTGGATCACCTTCGCGCCGCGGGCCTTGGCCTCCATCACCCACTGGAACCCGACCGGATGGCACTCGGCCATGTTCGAGCCCTGGATGACGATGCAGTCCGCGTGCTGCAGGTCCTGCTGGAAGGTGGTCGCGCCGCCGCGGCCGAACGAGGTTCCCAGACCGGGAACGGTGGAGGAGTGTCAAACACGCGCCTGGTTCTCGATCTGGATCGCTCCCAGCGCGGTGAACAGCTTCTTGAGCAGGTAGTTCTCTTCGTTGTCGAGCGTGGCCCCGCCGAGGCTGGCGATGCCCAGGGTGCGCCGGGTGCGGGTCTGGTCGACTTCCCACTGCCAGCCGGCCCTGCGGGCCTCGATCACCCGGTCGGCGATCATGTCCATCGCCGTGTCCAGGTCCAGCCGCTCCCACTGGGTGCCGTGCGGGCGCCGGTAGAGGACCTGGTGCTCGCGGGCGTCCCCGGTGGTCAGCTGGAGGCTCGCCGCCCCCTTGGGGCACAGCCGTCCGCGTGAGATCGGGGAGTCCGGGTCGCCCTCGATCTGGGTGACCTTCTCGTCCTGCACGTACACGTTCTGGCCGCAGCCGACGGCGCAGTACGGGCAGACGGACTTCACCACGCGGTCGGCCGAGGCGACCCGGGGTGTCAGCCGTGCGCTGTGCCCGCTCTTCGCGGCGGCGCCGCGGCCGAGCGGGTCCGTGCCGGTGAGCTGGCGGTACACAGGCCAGGAGTCGATCCAGGTGCGTACGCCCACGACAGGCCTCCTCCCGCTCGCTTCCTCGATTCTCCCGCGCCCGTGCGGGCACGGCATCTCGGCCGTCGCCGGGGCGCGGAGTACCCGCGCCGGGTGCCGCCAAACGGCCCGGGGGGTGTCGGAGGCCGGTTCCGGGGGACTCAGCGCTGCGGTGTGTCGGCACATGGACCGGACAGGGTGCCCGTAATGTCCGGGTCGTCACGGTCCCGAACGAGTGACGGGAGCGATCGCATGGTGGTCAGCGGCGTCCGCGTGGTGGTCGGCGGCGTCGGGGCGAAGGCAGCGGCGCGGTGAGGCAGCGTCACGTCTTCGGCACCGTGTTCACCGTGGAGGCGGTGGTCGCCGCCGGCGTCTTCCTCGCCGTGCTCGCCGTCCTCGTCCTGGCCCTGGTACGGCGGCGGACCGGGAGCGCCGCCGAGCGGTCCGAGCGGCCCCGCCTGGAGGCGTACTACGTCGGCGCCCTCGCCGCCTTCGCGGTCTTCCTGGTGGCCTGGACGGCCTGGCAGAACCACGAGGAACACCCCGCGGTCGGCCCGAAGCCGCTGCGCGTCGACGTCACCGGCTTCCAGTGGTGCTGGACCTTCCGGTACCCCGAGGCCCCGGACCGCCGCAGCGTCTCCGGCACCTGCAAGGGCGAGGACATGCCCACCCTCGTCGTCCCGACCGGCCGCAGCGTGCAGCTCCGGCTCACCTCACGGGACGTCATCCACTCCCTCTGGGTGCCCGGCCTGCGCTACAAGATGGACGCCTTCCCGCACCACGTGAACACCTTCACCTTCACCCTGGACCGGGCGGGCCGCTGGCGCGGCCGGTGCGCCGAGTTCTGCGGGCAGCGGCACTGGACGATGGACTTCTGGATCAAGGCGGTCCCCCCGCGGGAGTACGACCGCTGGGCCCACGGCGGGACGGCCCCGGCATGACGGTCGCGCCCTCCGCCGAAGCACAGCGGGACGACTCCGGCCGGCCCGTCCCGCCGGGCGGCTGGGTCGCCACCACCGACCACAAGCGCATCGGCCTGCTCACCGCCGGCACCTCCCTGGTCCTCCTGCTGGTGTACGGCGTGTTCGCCCTGCTCATGCGCGGTCAGCTCGCCCAGCCCGAGGAGACGTTCCTCGCCCCGCACACCTACGACCAGCTCTTCACGATCCACGGCTCCGGCATGATCTACATGGTCATGACCCCGTTCGCCATCGGCATGGGCATCTACCTGGTACCGCTGCAGATCGGCGCCCCCGGAATCGCGCTGCCCCGCCTGACCCTGCTCGGCTACTGGCTCTACGTCTTCGGCGCCCTGACCATGCTCGCCGGCTTCGCCACCCCGGTCGGCGCGCACGCCGGCGGCTGGTTCTCCTATCCGCCGTTGGCCGACAGCGAGCATTCGCCGGGCGCCGGCACCGACCTGTGGATCGTCGGTGTGTTCCTCGCCGTCACCGGCACCATCCTCCAGGGCTGGGCGGTGCTGTGGACGGTCCTGCGCCGCCGCACCCGCGGCATGACCATGCTGCGGCTGCCCCTGTTCTGCTGGGCGATGATCGCCACCTGCCTGATGGTGATCGGCGCCTTCCCGGCGCTGCTCGCCGCGCTCACCCTGCTCGCCGTGGGCCGCGCCGATCCCTCGGTGTTCGCGTCCAACGTGTGGAACATCGGCTACCAGCACATCTTCTGGTTCTACGGTCATCCCGTCGTGTACGTGATGTTCTTCCCGTACCTCGCCGCCGTCGCCGAGGTGCTCGCCGTGTTCTCCGGCCGCCGCTTCTTCGGCTACCGGGGCACCGTGCTGTCGCTGCTGGTGTTCGCCGCCCTGTCCATGAGCGTGTGGGGCCACCACATGTTCGCCACCGGTCAGGCGGCCAACGACTACTACTCCCTGACCTCCATCGCCCTGCTCGTCCCGGCCGGCGTCGAGTACTTCGGCATGCTCGGCACGATCCTCGGCGCCCGGCTGCGGCCGCGCACCCCCATGCTGTTCGCGCTCGCGTTCGTCCCGCAGTTCCTGATCGGCGGCCTCACCGGGATCATGGTCGGCACCCCGGTGATCGACTATCACGTCACCGACAGCTACTTCGTCGTGGCCCACCTGCACTACGTGCTCTTCGCGGGCAGCGCCTTCGGTCTCTTCGCCGCGGTCTACTACTGGTTCCCGAAGGTCACCGGCACCCTGCTCGACGAGGGCATGGGCCGCCTGCACTTCTGGCTGCTGGTCGCCGGCACCAACCTGACCTTCCTGCCCATGTTCGCCCTCGGCTACCTCGGCATGCCGCGCCGGGTCGCCACCTACGCCTCCTTCGACGGCTTCGGCCCGCTGAACCTGCTCGCGACCATCGGCGCCGCCCTCCTCGCCGCCGGCATGACGGTGTTCGTGGTCAACGTCCTGTGGACCCTGCGCCGCCTGTACCTCGGCCGTGCGGAACCGGCCGGCGACGACCCGTGGGACGCGCACACCCTGGAGTGGGCCACCCCGTCTCCGCCCCCGCGCCTCAACTTCCCCGCCGACCGTCCCGTCCCGCCCGTCACCAGCTTCGCCCCGCTGCTGGACCTCAAGCGCCGCGAGGGGAGCCGCCCATGAGACGGCACCTGTCCCCCGCGCTGGTCGCCGGCTGGGGACTGTTCAACGGCGTCCTGCTCGCCGTCCTCGCGGTCTACGGCGAGAGCCCGATGGTGTACTGGCTGTGGGGCGGCGTCCTCGTCCTCCTCCAACTGGCAGCCCTCGCCGTGCTGTTGTCCTCCCGCACGGCCCCCGACCAGCACGTCCGCTACCGCGTCCCGGACCGGGGAGCGGGCGCGGTCCTGCCCGCCGCGGCCGGGCTGCTGCTGGTCGCGCTGTGCTTCGTCTACGGCCGCTGGCTGCTGGCCGTCGCCCTGCCTCTGCTGGCCGTGGCGGCGGCCCTCGCGGTGCGTGGGACGACGGCCCGGGAGAGGTGAGGCGGGCCATGGAACACGCGGGCCACCCGTCCGTCGTACCGATGGCCTGGTCGGCACTGCTGGTCGCCGTCGTGGTCCCGGCCGCCGTCCGCGCCCTGCGGCGCTCCCCGCTGTGGGAGCGGATCAGCGTCCCCGCACCCGTCGCCCTGCCTCTGCTGGTGCTCACGCACGCCTGGGCGGTCCTCGGCGACCTCACCGGACCGCGGCTGCCGGGCGGCGCGTTCGTCACGGAACCGCTGCTGCTCGCGGCGGCCGTGCTGTTCTGGCTGCCGGTCGTCGCCCGCACCCGGCACCGGCTGGACGACGCCGGCCGGAGCCTGTACCTGTTCCTCGCCACACCGCTGCTCGACCTGCCCGCGGTGGCCGTCGTAGCGGCGGGCCGCACGGCGGCCGGACTCGCCATGATCACCGGCATGCTGCCGATCGGCATCGCCGCGGCGGCGGTCACCTGGTCCTGGGTGAACCGGGAGGAACGGGAGGCGGTCCGAGGGGCGGAGGGCTGACGTCAGCCGCCCTGCCCCGACAGCCGTTCCCGCTGCGGCACGACCGTGTACTTCGGGTCCTCCGCCGAGGCCACCCCGGCGTGGAAGACGGCGAAGCGCAGCGCCGCCGACCCGCCGAGCAGCGCGGCACCGGCGGCCACGGCGAGGCTCCGGCGCCGTCCGGAACACAGCGTGAGGGCGGCTCCGCCCGCCGTGAGCGCCTCCGCCGCGCGCAGCAACAGGCGTGGCCTGCCCTGCTCGTAGGCCTCGGCGGCCAGGCCCATGCGCCGCTTCATGACCTGGAAGGCACCCAGTTCCAGCGCGGCCCCCAGCGCGGCCAGCCGGCGGGCGGGCCCCGCCTCGGCGACCGGGGCCGCGGCCAGGGCGAGCCCCGACGCGGCGCTCGCGGCCGAGCCCGCGAAGACGAACGGCAGCTCCCGGTGCCCCTCGTGCCAGGCCGGCACCGCCGTGTCCGAGACCAGCACCGCGGTGTAGGTCGCCACGGCCGGCCCCAGGACGGCCGAGGCCGCCGTGGCGGCCGAGCCCAGCATCCGGTACCGGCCCGCCACCTCGGTGGCCGCGGCGGTCAGCGACAGCGGCGCGTACCCCACCAGCAGCCACGAGCCCACGCTCATCGGGGAGGTGGGCTTGCACACCCGGAGCATGTTCAGGAACCGGGCCGGGCGGCCCAGGTCGTGCACCAGCGCCACCAGGGAGAGGCAGATCGCCCCGGCCGCGCCGAACTTGGCCGGCGCCGCCAGCCCCGGCCGCCCGGTCAGCTGACCCCCGGCCGCCAGCAGCGAGGACGCCCCGGCCAGCCCGCCGAGGAACAGGTACCCGGCGATGTCCACCGGCTTCCAGACCGGCTTGTTGAGCACGGGGGTGCCGTAGTACGACGCGAACTCGGCCTCCGGCACCATCGGTTGCTCGCCCCGGCCGCGCCGCCCCCTGCGGCGGCCCGCGTGGGCGCTCGTCACCGCCTCCCGTCCGGGCCGCGCACCGCGCACGCCGTCCCGGGTGACATCCGACTCGCTCATCGCGGCCTCCTCACGAAGCTGCCGGCCGCGAGCGCGGCCAGCGAGACGGCGGCCAGCGCGGCCCGCCGCCACATGGCGGGCAGGTCCCGGGTGGTGACCACCGGGTCCGGGGGCAGGCCGTACACCTCGGGCTCGTCCAGCAGCAGGAAGAACGCGCCCGCGCCGCCGACCCCGTCGTCCGGGCTGTCCCCGTACAGCCGGGCGTCGGTCACACCGGCCGCGTGCAACTGCGCCACCCGGGCCCGCGCCCGCTCACGCAGTTCCTCCAGCGGCCCGAACTGGATGGACTCCGTCGGGCAGGACTTGGCGCAGGCGGGCTCCAGACCGACGCCGAGCCGGTCGTAGCACAGGGTGCACTTCCATACCCGGCCGTCGTCCTTGCGCTGGTCGATGACGCCGTACGGGCAGGCCGGCACGCAGTAGCCGCAGCCGTTGCAGATGTCCTCCTGGACGACGACCGTGCCGAACTCGGTGCGGAACAGCGAGCCCGTGGGACACACGTCCAGACAGGCCGCGTGGGTGCAGTGCTTGCACACGTCCGAGGCCATCAGCCAGCGCAGTTCGGGGCGGCCGTCGGGGGAGACGGGCGAGATCCGCCCCGCGGGCGCGCCTTCCGGGGCGGGGCCGGGGGAGGGGGCCTCGGTGCCGAGCCGGGCCGCGGCGCTGAAGACGTCGACGTCGTCGTGCGCGTCCCCCGGCTCCGGCCCGCCGAACGGCGCCCGCTGTTCCACGAAGGCCACGTGCCGCCAGGTGTCGGCGCCTAGGCCGAGCGTGTTGTCGTAGGACATGCCCGACAACGCCAGGCCGTCCTCCGGGATGGCGTTCCACTCCTTGCAGGCCACCTCGCAGGCCTTGCAGCCGATGCACACCGAGGTGTCGGTGAAGAAGCCCACCCGCGGCGGGGCGTCCGGGTAGCCGGACGCGCCGGCCACGTCCGGCTGCGGGCCGTACAGCAGATTCCCGTGGCCCCCATCGCCGTCGCTCATACCGTCCTCCTCGCTCACGACTCGCCTGTCCCGCCGGTCTCGCCGGCCTCCTCGGACGTCTCGCCCGGCGCGGCCCGCACGTGATCCACCCGGCGCCGCTGCCAGCCGGTGGCCGGCATCTCCACGCTCCGGGCGAAGTACCAGCGGCTGAGGGCGTTGCGCAGCCGGTGCCGGTGGAACCAGCGCCACGCCTCCGTGCCCTCGGCCCGCGGCCGGGGCGTGTCCCGCACGAGGATGCGGTAGGCCTCCTCGCGGGACAGCAGGGTGTACGCCTCCTCGTAGCCGCCGCCCGCCGTGCGCCGCACCTCGCCCGTCGCCGCCCCGTCCAGCAACCGCCGCCGGTCGGCCGCCTGAAGACCGAGGCACGCGCGTTTGGTGGCGTGGTACACCACGAACGGCACCACGAACACCGCCGCGCGGAAGGTACGGGTGAGCAACTCCACCGGCAGGTCGAACCGGTAGGCCAGCACGTCCTGTCCGCCGGCCATCAGTAGCACGCCGTACACCGAGACGGCCGCCGCGCCCAGCGCCGTCCGGGTGGGCTGGTTGCGCGGCCGGTCGCACAGGTGCTGCTCCGGGCGGGGGCCGGTGAGCCACCGCTCGAAGAACGGATAGCCGTACAGGACGAGGAACAGCACCGCGGGCAGCATCACACCCGGCAGGAACACGTCCCAGGCGATGGTGTGCCCGGCGAGGTCCGTCTCCGCGGCCGGCATCAGCCGCAGCGCGCCCTCCAGGTAGCCCACGTACCAGTCGGGCTGCGAGTCCAGGGAGACCTGGTCGGCGCGGTACGGTCCGAACGCCCACACCGGGTTGATCTGGAACAGCGCGCTCATCAGCGTCAGCACGCCCGCCAGCAGGAAGAACAGGCCCGCGGACTTCGCCGCGTACTGCGGGAACAGCGGCTTGCCGATCACGTTCCGGTTGGTCCGGCCGGGCCGCGGCCACTGGGTGTGCTTGTGCACCACGATGTACGTCAGGTGCACCCCGACGAGCGCGAGCAGCAGGCCCGGCACCAGCAGGACGTGCACCACGTACAGCCGGGAGATGATGTCGTGCGCCGGGAACTGACCGCCGAAGAGGAGGAACGACAGGTAGGTGCCGACGACCGGGATCGACAGCACGATGCCCTGCGAGGTGCGCAGGCCGGTGCCGGACAGCAGGTCGTCGGGGAGCGAGTAGCCGCAGAAGCCCTCCAGCAGGGCGAGCAGGAACAGCGTCACCCCGACCGTCCAGTTGATCTCCCGGGGCCGCCGGAAGGCGCCGGTGAGGAAGATCCGCAGCAGGTGGACGCCGATCGCCGCGACGAACACCAGCGACGCCCAGTGGTGCAGCTGCCGGACCAGCAGACCGCCGCGCACGTCGAAGCTGATGTGCAGCACCGACGCGTACGCGTCGGTCGTCATCGTGCCGCGCAGCGGCGCGTACGAGCCGGTGTACGGCCGTTCCGTCATGTCCGGATGGAAGAACAGCGTCAGGTACACACCCGTCAGCACCAGCACGAGCAGGCTGTACAGGGCCAGCTCGCCCAGCAGGAACGACCAGTGGTCCGGGAAGGACTTGCGCAGGAACTCGCGGCCCGCCGAGGTGACCGGCAGCCGCTGGTCCAGCGCCGTCACCAGGCGCTCGCCGCGTCCCTCGGGCCGGGACGGCCGCTGCTCCTCCGACACCGCCACTGCGCGCTCGCCTTCCGCCCGGTGCTGGATGCCTCACTCTCTGCTTCGAGCCTGGCACGGGTGCCCCCGCTCCGCTCGCCCGAAACGGCCGGGCCGTCCGCGCGGGCCGTTTGCGCGGGGAGGCGCGCGGCTACCCGGTGGTGCGGACGAGTGACGGCCGGGCGCGAGGAGGTCGCCGTGGGGAACGTGTCCGAAGTGGTCGCCGCCCGGCTGCGGGAGTTCGGCGTGCACCGGGTGTACGGGGTGCCGGGGACGGCCGTGGACCCGCTCGTCGGCGCCCTGTGCGGCGGTCCGGACGCCCCCGAGTTCGTGCAGGCGCGCGGTGCGGAGTCCGCCGCGCTCATGGCCTGCGCCGAGGCCAAGCTCACCGGCCGGCCCGGCTGCTGCCTCGCCCCGCCGGGTCCGGGGACGCTGCGCCCGCTGATCCCGCTCTCCGCCGAGGTCCCCGCCCTGCCGTACGCCGAATGCGCGCGCCTCGCCGGACTGCCCGCCGTCCGCTGCGACCGGCCCCGGTACGTCGGCTCCGTCTGGGCCGACGTGCTCGCCGGACGCGGGCCGCTGCTGCTGGAGTTCGTGGTGGACGGCGAGACGCCCCCGGACTGGGCTGCCGCGGTGGGCACGGCGGACGGATCCGGCCCGGCCCCGCTCCGCACGCCCCTGACGAGATTCCTGCGCGTGTCCGGCTGAGCGCACCCCCGGTCAAACTGATGCGGATACCCGGTCGACTCGCCTTCACACCTGTGACGGGCCGGTGAATTTCATGGTCGTCGAGGGTTGGCCGAATGCTTTGTCCGAGGCCGTGAAGGTGGGTTAGCCTTCGGCGTATTTTTCTCATCATGCAAATCCGTGAACTGCGGAAATGCACACACCATCGGCCGGGCGGCGCTGTGCTCCCGGCCGCGGTTCCGAGCCCTCGCCGCGGGGGCTCTTGGGGAGCGGATCGAGGGTGCGCATGGCCGGCAAGGCGACCGGGACGACCGAGGCTGTCCCGGGTGACCACGAACTGAGAATGCTGCTCGCGGGACTGACCGCGGTGCGCGACGGAGACTTCGGCACCCGGCTGCCGGACGACTCCACCGGGCTCATGGGCGACATCGCCACCGTCTTCAACGGCATGGTCGACCAGCTCTCCGTGTTCACCTCCGAAGTCACCCGGGTGGCCCGCGAGGTCGGCACCGAGGGCACCCTCGGCGGGCAGGCCCAGGTGCCGGGCGTCTCCGGCACCTGGGCCGATCTGACCGACTCCGTCAACGCGATGGCGGGCAACCTCACCACCCAGGTGCGTGACATCGCGCAGGTCGCCACCGCCGTGGCCAAGGGCGACCTGTCCCAGAAGATCGACGTGCCCGCACGCGGCGAGATCCTCCAGCTGAAGGAAACCGTCAACACGATGGTGGACCAGCTGTCGGCGTTCGCGGACGAGGTCACGCGGGTGGCCCGCGAGGTGGGCACCGAGGGCCGCCTCGGCGGGCAGGCCCAGGTCCCGGGGGTCGCCGGGGTCTGGCGGGACCTGACGGACTCGGTGAACTTCATGGCCGGGAACCTGACGGCGCAGGTGCGCAACGTGGCCCAGGTGACGACCGCGGTGGCGCAGGGTGATCTGTCGCAGAAGATCACCGTGGACGCGCGGGGCGAGATCCTGGAGCTGAAGAGCACCATCAACACGATGGTCGACCAGCTCTCCGCGTTCGCGGACGAGGTGACCCGGGTGGCCCGTGAGGTGGGTACGGAGGGCCGGCTCGGCGGTCAGGCGGACGTCAAGGGCGTCAAGGGCACCTGGCGGGACCTGACGGACTCGGTCAATTTCATGGCCGGGAACCTGACGGCGCAGGTGCGCAACGTGGCCCAGGTGGCCACCGCGGTGGCGCAGGGTGATCTGTCGCAGAAGATCACCGTGGACGCGCGGGGCGAGATCCTGGAGCTGAAGAACACCATCAACACGATGGTCGACCAGCTCTCCGCGTTCGCGGACGAGGTGACCCGGGTGGCCCGCGAGGTGGGCACCGAGGGCCGGCTCGGCGGTCAGGCCCAGGTGCGCGGGGTCGCCGGCACCTGGAAGGACCTCACCGACAACGTCAACGTGATGGCCTCCAACCTCACCGGCCAGGTCCGCTCCATCGCGCAGGTCGCCACCGCCGTCGCCAAGGGCGACCTCTCCCAGAAGATCACCGTCGAGGCCAAGGGCGAGGTCGCCGCCCTCGCCGACGTCATCAACACCATGGTCGACACGCTCTCCGCGTTCGCCGACGAGGTGACCCGGGTGGCCCGCGAGGTGGGCACCGAGGGCCGCCTCGGCGGGCAGGCGCACGTGCCCCATGTGGCCGGCACCTGGAAGGACCTCACCGACAACGTCAACTCCATGGCCAACAACCTCACCGGCCAGGTGCGCAACATCGCGCTGGTGACCACGGCCGTGGCCAAGGGCGACCTGTCGAAGAAGATCGACGTCGACGCCCGCGGCGAGATCCTCGAACTGAAGACCACCATCAACACGATGGTCGACCAGCTCTCCGCCTTCGCCGACGAGGTGACCCGAGTCGCCCGTGAGGTGGGCACGGAGGGCCGGCTCGGCGGACAGGCCGAGGTCGAGGGCGTCTCCGGCACCTGGAAGCGGCTCACCGAGAACGTCAACGAACTCGCCGGCAACCTCACCCGTCAGGTTCGCGCCATCGCCGACGTCGCCAGCGCCGTCGCCGAGGGCGACCTGACCCGCTCCATCACCGTCGACGCCTCCGGCGAGGTCGCCGACCTCAAGGACAACATCAACTCCATGGTGGAGTCCCTGCGCGAGACCACCCGGGCCAACCAGGAACAGGACTGGCTCAAGACCAACCTCGCCCGGATCTCCGGCCTCATGCAGGGCCACCGCGACCTGCCCGTCGTCGCCGAGCTCATCATGGACGAGCTGGTGCCGCAGGTGTCCGCCCAGTACGGCGCCTTCTACCTCGCCGAGGAGCACGACTCCGGGCCCGAACTGCGGCTCGTCGGCTCCTACGGCCGGCCCGAGGACGACACCCGGCCGGTCCGCATCGCGTTCGGCCGCTCCCTGGTCGGCCAGGCCGCGCGCAGCCGCCGTACCATCGCCGTGGACGAGCTGCCGCCCGGATACGTCACCATCTCCTCCGGGCTCGGACAGGTCGAGCCGACCGCGCTGCTGCTGCTGCCCATCGTCTTCGAGGAGCAGGTCCTCGGCGTCATCGAGCTGGCCGCCGTCACCCCCTTCACCGCCGTCCAGCGGGACTTCCTGCAGCAGCTGGTGGACACCATCGGGGTGAACGTCAACACCATCGTCGCCAACGCCCGAACCGACGAACTGCTCGAGGAGTCGCAGCGGCTGACCAGCGAGCTGCAGTCCCGCTCGGCCGAGTTGCAGGCCCGGCAGGAGGAACTGCAGCGCTCCAACGCCGAACTGGAGGAGAAGGCCTCGCTGCTGGCCGAGCAGAACCGGGACATCGAGGCGAAGAACCTCCAGATCGAACAGGCCCGGCAGGAACTGGAGGCGCGCGCCCAGCAGCTCTCGCTCGCCTCCAAGTACAAGTCCGAGTTCCTCGCGAACATGAGCCACGAGCTGCGCACCCCGCTCAACAGCCTGCTCATTCTCGCCCAGTTGCTGGCCCAGAACCCCTCCCGCAACCTCACCCCGAAGCAGGTCGAGTACGCGGGCATCATCCACTCGGCCGGCTCCGACCTGCTCCAGCTCATCAACGACATCCTGGACCTGTCCAAGGTCGAGGCCGGCAAGATGGACGTCAGCCCCGAACGGGTCCCGCTGCGGCAGCTCATCGACTACGTCGAGGCCACCTTCCGCCCGATGACCTCGCAGAAGAGCCTCGACTTCACCGTCACCACGGCCCCCGGCGCCCCCGCCGACCTGCTCACCGACGACTCCCGGCTCCGGCAGATCCTGCGCAACCTGCTGTCCAACGCGGTCAAGTTCACCGAGCAGGGCGGCGTCGAACTGCGCGTCGAACCCGCCACCGACGACGAGGTGCCAGGCGGCGTCGTACGCGGCGGCGCGGTCGTCGCCTTCCGGGTGAAGGACACCGGCATCGGCATCCCCGAACAGCAACTGGAGACCATCTTCGGCGCGTTCCAGCAGGCGGACGGCACCACGAGCCGCAAGTACGGCGGCACCGGGCTCGGC
This sequence comes from Streptomyces flaveolus, assembly GCF_000716535.1. GTDB lineage: Bacteria > Actinomycetota > Actinomycetes > Streptomycetales > Streptomycetaceae > Streptomyces > Streptomyces flaveolus_A. The sequence goes on from NZ_JNWV01000005.1 coordinate 100,995, forward strand.
CTGTCCATCACCCGGGAGATCGCCCACCTGCTCGGCGGCGCCGTCACTGTGGACAGCACCCCCGGCAGGGGCAGCACCTTCACCCTCTTCCTGCCCGTGGCCCGGCCGGACTTCGACGAACTCCTGCGCAGTGGCCGCTCCCTCCCGAGGACCGGGCAGGACGGCACGGACGCGCCGGACGGCCTCGTTCAGCAGCGGACGCCGGCCCTCGCACGGCGTGAACGGCCACGCCGCCTGCTCGTCGTCGAGGAGCGCCCGCGCGGGCTGCTGACGCTCGTCGCCGAGAGCGTCGTCCGGGACCTGGAAACCGGCCGCACCGACGGCGACGGCACGCCCGTCGACATCATCACCGCGGTCGGTGCCCAGGAGGCGGCCGGTGCCCTCGCCGCCGAACCCTGCCACTGCGTCGTCGTGGAACTGGGCATGCCCGACGGGGAGTCGGCCCGGTTCCTGGAGGCGCTGCGCGCCGACGCGGCCCTGACCGGCGTCCCGGTGCTGGTGCACGGCTCGCACCGTACCGAGCCCCTCGCCGAGGACACCGCGGGCGGTTCGCTGGAGTACCTGTTCAGCCTGGACGAGCTGCGCGAACGGATCGCGCTGCACCTGTCCGCCGAGGAGCCCGGCGAGGTGCTCACCCTGGTCCGCGGGGACGAGACCCAGCACACCGCACCCCACCTGATCGACGAGCACACCCGTGGCCGTACCGTCCTCGTCGTCGACGACGACGCCCGGAACCTGTTCGCGCTCAGCGGCATCCTCGAACTGCACGGTTTCCGCGTCCTGCACGCGGAGAACGGCCGCAAGGGCATCGAGACGCTGCTGAACAACCCGGACGTCGAACTCGTCCTGATGGACGTGATGATGCCCGAGATGGACGGCTACACCGCCACGGCCGAGATCCGCAAGATGCCGCAGTACGCCGACCTGCCGGTCATCGCCGTGACCGCCAAGGCCATGCAGGGCGACCGGGAGAAGAGCCTCGCCTCCGGCGCCAGCGACTACGTCACCAAGCCGGTCGACACCCATGACCTCATCGCCTGTGTCCGGCGCTGGCTCCCCGCATGAGCACCGCGACGAGCACGGCACAGTGCGCCCGCCCCACCGCAGGCCGAGGAGTACCGATCCGGTGAACGCGTACGAACCGGGCACGCCGGCAAGCGTGCCCGCCCAGCTCCCCGCCGCCGACGCGGCGCAGTCCGACGCACCCGCCACCTCCCCGGTCGGCCGGCTCGCCGCCACCGTGGAGCGGCTGCGCCGCGAGGTACGGGCGGCGCAGGCCGAGGCGGAGGGCCGGGCGCTGATCGAACTGGCCAAGGGCATCCTGGTCGAACGCCTCGGCTGCGGACCCGCCCAGGCCGCCCGTCAGCTCGCCGAACTCACCGAGCAGGCGCAGGTGACCCCGCTGGAGTTCGCGGTGGAGGTCATCAACCAGGCGGCCCGGGACCGCGTCGCGGAGGTCACCGAGGCGTTCCTGTCCGTCGCCGCGGACCCGTCCGGGCCCGTCGAGGGGTCCGCCGCCGTACGGCTGCGCGCCGCCGAGAGCGGTCTCCTGGCCGCACACGACACCCAGGCGATGGCCGACTCCCTGCTCGACCACGCCCTGCGCCCGCTGGGCGCGGTCGCCGTGGCGATCTGGTCGGTCGGCTCCGACGGCTCGCTGACCCTCGCGGGCAGCGCCGGTTTCCCGCCGGGCGAGGCGGCCCGCTGGCACTACGTCCCGCCCGACGTGGCCACCGTGGCCCGGCGCGGTCTGACCGAGCCCGACGGGCAGTGGCTGCCGTCGCTCGCCGGGTCCGGACTGCCCACGATCGGCCGCCGCGAGTACGCCGAGGGCGCCCGGATCGCCGTACCCGCCGGGGCGGGCGGCCGGATCCACGGCGTCCTGGAGATCGCCTGGCCGAAGCCGGAGGAACCGCTGCCGCGCCCCGTCGTCCGGCAGGTGGAGGCACTCGCCGAGCTGTGCGCGCACTCCCTGGAGACCTTCGTGCCGTCGCCCGGCACCGGACCGGAACCCGGGCTGCTGCCCGACGTGGTCGAGCTGATGGACCTGGCCGACGGGCTGCACGACCCGGCCCTGGTGCTGGTGCCGCACCTCGACGACACCGGGCAGCTCGTGGACTTCCGCATCCAGCACGTCAACAGCCGCTTCCTGGACCCGGCGGGGCGGCCCCGGGCCGTCGTGGGCGGCGCCCTGCTGCTGGAGGCCTACCCGATGGCCGCCGGCGACAGCGAGCTGTTCCAGCGGGTGGAACGGGTCTACGCCACCGGCGAGCCGTTCCGCGCCCGCCGGATGCGGCTGACCGCCCTGGTCGACCAGGTGCCGCTGTCCGCCGTCGCCGACATCAGCGTCAGCCGGCACGGCTCCAGCGTGCTGCTGATCTGGCGCATCGAGGACGAGACCGCGCGGCTGGCCAGCCTGCTCCAGCACGCCCAGCGGCTCGGCCGGATCGGCGGCTTCGAGGAGAACCTGCTCACCGGCGAGATCACCTGGAACGGCCAGCTGTTCAGCCTGTACGGCCGCCCGCCCACGAGCCCCCCGGTCGCGCTGCAGGACCTGCCGGCCCACGCCCATCCCGACGACGCCGTCGTCCTCGGCCGCTTCCTGCGCACCCTGCTGCACCGCCACAGGCCCGCCTCCGCCGCGTTCCGGCTGCTGCGCCCGGACGGCGTGACCCGGCACATCCGGGTGGTCGCCGAGCCCGTCCTCGACACCGGCGGCCAGCTCTTCGTCGTCCGCGGCGCCTACCAGGACATCTCCGCCCAGCACTGGACCGAGGTGGCCCTGGCCGCCACCCGCGACCAGCTGGCCCACACCGAGCAGCAGGCCGTGGAGCGCAACCGGCTGACCCTCCAGCTCCAGCACGCCATCATGCCCCCGGCGCAGGCCCCGCTGCGGGTGCCCGGCCTCCAGGTGGCGGTGCGCTACCGGCCCGCCGAGACCGAGCACCTGGTCGGCGGCGACTGGTACGACGCCGTGGTGCTGCCCTCCGGACTGGTCCTGCTGTGCGTCGGCGACGTCGCCGGGCACGGCATCGAGGCGGCGACCAGCATGGTCGTCCTGCGCAACGCGCTGCGCGGGCTCGCGGTGACCGGCGCCGGGCCGGCGCAGCTGCTGTCCTGGCTGAACATCGTCGCCCACCATCTGACCGGTGCCGTCACCGCGACGGCCGTGTGCGGCCTGTACGACGGCGAGCGACGGACCCTGCGCTGGGCACGGGCGGGCCATCTGCCGCCGGTGCTGGTGCGCGAGGCGGACGCCACCGCGCTGTCCCCCGTCAAGGGGCTGCTGCTGGGGGCCGTCCCGGAGGCGCGCTACGAGGAGACGGAGGTGCAGCTGGCCGCCGGGGACACGCTGCTGATGTACACCGACGGCCTGATCGAGCGCCGGGACCGCTCGGTGGAGGAGTCGCTGTCCCATCTGCTGGACACGGCGCGCGCGGCGCCCAGCACGCTGGACCAGCAACTGGACCGGCTGCTCACCTACAGCAGGTCGGACACCGACGACGACACCTGCATCGTCGGCATCAGGGTGGCGTGACCTGTCCGACCGGCTGGGCGCCGCCGGTCAGGCGGCGGCCTGGCCGAGCGGCACGGTCGCGGTGACCCGCTTGCCGCGGGACAGCCAGGTCACCTCCAGGCCGCGGGAGACCATCGCCACGAGATGCAGACCGTGGCCGCCGACCCGCCCGGGATCCGGAGGACGCCGCCGGGGCGGCTCCTCGGAGGTGTCCGTGACGGAGATGCGCAGCGCGGTGGCGTCGGGCAGCAGCTCCAGGCGCAGCGCGCACGGGCCGGGCGCGTGCTTGGCCGCGTTGGTGACGAGTTCGCTGACGACGAGCTGGGCATCCTGCAGCGGGCGCCGCCCGGGTGCGGGCCGCGCTCGCGCCAGCAGGGCCACGACGGCGTCTCTCGCCTCGGCGATGCTGGATACGCCGGTGTCCCAGGTGCGGCTGTAGCGCAGGGGCGCGGCGCGGTCCTGCGTCGTCGCGTGGGTCCTGAGCGGGATGTCCATACCTCGTTGCCCTTTTCCTCTGGGGTCAGGGGCCCTTCCTGTGCACAGGGGGGTCGTACCGTCCCTGCTCGGTTACCCGCTGGGCCGCCGGTCAAGGGGACGTCTCCGAGGAATCCTCCGGATGCTCACGAACGCCTGCTGAGGGGTGGCGCGGGCGGCGTGGGCACACAGCGCGACGGGCCCGGCGACCCGCTCGCGCGGATCTCCGGGCCCGTGGTGCGGCCGGATCGTCCTTCGGCCCTTCTCAGTGCTTGAAGACGTCCTTGATCTTCTCCTTGGCCTGCCGGGCGTCGCCCTTGGCGCCCTTCATGCGGCCCTCGGCCTCCACGCTCTCGTTGCCGACGGCGCGGCCCGCGGCCTCCTTGGCCTTGCCCTTGGCCTGCTCCGCCTTGGCCTTCGCCTTCTGGTTGCCGGCCATCACGTGTCACATCCCCACATCGACGTGGTCTCTGGTCGCCATCCGAATTGCCGCTGTGCCGCCGTCCAAACCCATGTGCGGGTCAGCGCTCGCGGCGACGCCGTACGACGTGCCGTACGACGAAGGCCGCGACGACGGCGGCGAGGGCGATGACGACGTAGAGCTGGTAGCGGCGGATCTCGTCGTAGATCGCGGTGATGTGGCTGCCCGCGAGGTAGGCCAGGGTCGCCCACAGACCGACCCACAGGGCCGCGCCGAGGGCGTTGAAGGCGAGGAAGCGGCGCCAGTGCATACCGGTGGTGCCCGCGATGACGCCGTTCGCCTGGCGCAGGCCCTCGACGAACCGCGCCACCGTCACGATCTTGCCGCCGTGCCGGGTGAAGAACGCCTCGGCGGCCTCGAACCGCTTGGGCGTCAGGAAGATGTACTTGCCCCAGCGGTGCACGAAGGCCCGCCCGCCGACCCGGCCGATCAGGTAGCCGAGGTTGTCCCCGGCGACCGCCGCGACGAACGCGATCAGCCCCACGGCCACGATGTTCAGCCGCCCCGCGCCCGCGTAGACCCCCGCCGCGAGCAGGATGGTCTCGCCCGGTGCGGGGACGCCGAAGTCCTCGACGAGGACCACCGCCCCCACGGCCCAGTAGCCGTAGTGGCCGAGCAGCGGCTCCAGGTGGGCCAGCGGGCCCGGAAGGGGAGGCGACATGCCTCAACGGTACGTCGGTCGGCCGTGCGGCGATCAGGGCCGGCTGACCGAGGCTTCCTGGTCCTGCTGGTCCCGCTCGTCCTGCTGGTCCCGCGTGACGGGGTCCGGGCCGGCCCCGGCCGCCGTTCGCCGGTCCCAGTGGCCGGTCAGGCGCCGGGCGAGCGGCTCGGTGTACCGGGCGGTCAGCGGGCCCAGCACGACCAGCAGCAGCACATAGGCGGTGGCCAGCGGGCCGAGGTCGGAGTCGATGCCGGAGGTGACGGCGAGCCCCGCGATGACGATGGAGAACTCGCCGCGGGCGACCAGGGTGCCGCCGGCCCGCCACCGGCCCCGGGCCGAGATGCCCGCGCGGCGGGCCGCCCAGTAGCCGGTGGCGATCTTGGTCAGGGTGGTGACGAAGGCCAGGGCGAGGGCGGGCAGCAGCACCGGCGGGATGCTGGCCGGATCGGTGTGCAGGCCGAAGAAGACGAAGAACACCGCGGCGAACAGGTCCCGCAGCGGGGCGAGGAGGTTGTGGGCGCCCTCGGCGACCTCGCCGGACAGGGCGATGCCCACGAGGAACGCTCCGACCGCCGCCGAGACCTGGAGCTGCTGGGCGACGCCGGCCACCACCAGCGTCAGCCCGAGGACCACCAGCAGCAGCTTCTCGGGGTCGTCGGTGGAGACGAACCGGGAGATGTGGCGGCCGTAGCGGACCGCCACGAGCAGCACCAGGCCCGCCACGCCGAGCGCGATGGCCAGCGTGACGCTGCCGGCGGCGAGCCCGGTTCCGGCCAGCAGGGCCGTGACCACGGGCAGGTAGACCGCCATGGACAGGTCCTCCAGCACCAGGATGCTGAGGATCACCGGTGTCTCCCGGTTGCCGATCCGGCCGAGGTCGCCGAGGACCTTGGCGATGACGCCGGAGGAGGAGATCCAGGTGATGCCGGCCAGGACGACGGCGGCGATCGGGCCCCAGCCCAGCAGCAGGGCCATGGCGGCGCCGGGCAGGGCGTTGAGGGTGGCGTCGACGATCCCGGCCGGGTACTGGGTCTTCAGGTTGGAGACCAGATCACCGGCCGTGTACTCGAGCCCCAGCATGAGCAGCAGCAGGACCACGCCGATCTCGGCGCCGATCGCGACGAACTCCTCGCTGGTGCCGAGCGGCAGCAGACCGCCCTCGCCGAAGGCCAGTCCGGCCAGCAGGTACAGCGGGATGGGCGAGAACCTCAGGCGGGCGGCGAGCCGGCCCAGCAGCCCGAGGCCCAGGATGATCGCGCCGAACTCGATCAGGAAGACCGCGGAGGAGTGCATGGATCACTCCCGCCCGAGTATCGCGGCGGCGGCGTCGACGCCCTCGCGGGTGCCGATGACGATCAGCGTGTCCCCGCCGGCCAGCCGGAAACCGGGGCCGGGGGAGGGGATCGCCTCGGCGCGGCGCAGGACGGCCACGATCGACACGCCGGTCTCGGTGCGCATCCGGGTCTCGCCGAGCAGCCGTCCGTTCCAGTGCGAGGTCCCGGACAGCTCGATCCGCTCGGCCACCAGACCCAGCTCCGTGGTGGAGAGCAGGGTGGGGCTGTGGTGGGTCGGTTTCAGGGCGTCGACCAGCGCCTCCGCCTCCTGTCCGCTGAGGTGGACCGACAGGGCACAGGCGTCCGGATCGTCGCGCCGGTAGGCGCTGAGGGTGCGCGAACCGTCCCGGTGGGCCACCACCGACAGATTGCGGTGTTCGCGTGTCGTCAGGTCGTACCGGACGCCGATGCCCGGCAACGGTGTCCTGCTGGTGCGTGCGGCGCTCATGGCTGCCCCCCTGCCCGGCTTGAATGTTTCTTGGTGAAACTTTTAACCGAACCCTACCCCGGAGCCTGATCGTCCGGGGGAGGGGGCCGGTGCGGGCAGGGGAGCGGACAGGCGGGCGGGGCTGGGCGGGCGGGGGTGGAGCGTCACGAACCGAAGGTCGCGGTGTCCTGGTCGCCGTCGCGATCGGGCTGGCACAGATGGCACAGCTCGTGATCCCCGTCGCGGGTGACGACGGTCCCCCAGCCCAGGCACTGCTCGCAGTCGCGGGCGAGGGTCAGATCGGGGTGGGGAGGCAGAAAGGGGCTGCGGTGGGCTCCGTGCGCCATACGGTGAGCGGCTCCTTGCAGTCGCGGGGCGTGGTGCGCGGGACAGGGCGAGCGATCTGAACGACGTCCATTATGTCCTACTTATTCCCCCATGTCAGTGACAAATGTCATGGAATGTCACCGGGATGTCATCGGGTGCCACCGCGCGCCGCGGGGGGCCACCGCGCTCACCGGGCGGCCACGACCGCGAACCCGCCCCCGACGCCTCAGCCGAGGTTCCCCAGCCGGGCGTCGCGCCACAGGTCCACGCCGCCCTCGGTCGCGTACCGGTCGATCTCGGCCAGCTCCTCGTCGCTGAAGGACAGGTTCCGCAGCGCGGCGACGTTCTGCTCCAGCTGCTCGACCCGCGAGGCGCCGATGACGAGCGAGGTCACCCGCTCGTCCCGCAGTGCCCAGGCCAGCGCCAGCTGGGCCAGCGTCTGCCCGCGCCGCGCCGCGATGTCGTTCAGGGCGCGCAGCCGGCCCCGCAGGTCGTCCGTCAGCCAGGAGGCGTCCAGGGACGTGCCCCGGGCGGCCCGCGAGTCCGCCGGGACGCCGTCCAGATAGCGGCCGGTGAGCAGGCCCTGGGCGAGCGCCGTGAAGCCGATGACGCCGAAGCCCTCCTCCTGGGCCGCGTCCAGCAGGCCGTCGGTCTCGATCCAGCGGTTGAGCATGCTGTACGAGGGCTGGTGGATCAGCAGCGGCGTGCCGAGGTCGCGCAGGATCGCGGCGGCCTGCCGGGTCCGCTCGGCGTCGTAGGAGGAGATGCCGACGTACAGGGCCTTTCCCTGGCGGACGGCGGTGTCGAGCGCGCCCATGGTCTCCTCCAGCGGCGTGCTCGCGTCCAGCCGGTGGGAGTAAAAGATGTCCACGTAGTCGAGGCCCATCCGGCCGAGCGACTGGTCCAGGGAGGCCAGCAGGTACTTGCGGGAGCCGCCGCCCTGCCCGTAGGGGCCGGGCCACATGTCCCAGCCGGCCTTGGTGGAGATCACCAGCTCGTCGCGGTAGGGCGCCAGGTCGCGCTTCAGCAGCCGCCCGAAGTTCACCTCCGCCGAGCCGTACGGCGGGCCGTAGTTGTTGGCGAGGTCGTGGTGGGTGATCCCGAGGTCGAAGGCGCGCAGCGCGATCTCGCGCTGGGCCTCGAACGGGCGGTCGTCGCCGAAGTTGTGCCAGTAGCCCAGGGACAGGACCGGCAGGTCCAGTCCGGATCGGCCGGTGCGCCGGTAGCGCATGCCGTCGTAGCGAGCGGGGTCCGCGACGTACGTCATCGGGTCTTCTCCGGGTGGTGCCGTAGGGGTGCCCCGCATGTACGCGCGGGCCCGTCCACCCTGCTCCGTGGCGCCGCTCAAGTCCAACCGTCGTCCCGGATGGGATTGAGCGGTTCCGTTTCTGAATCGGACACCCGGGCAGGCGGTGATCGACGGAGCGAGAGCAAGGAGGCGCTCATGAGCGGTGCGCGGTCCGGTGGGGAACGGCAGGACCGGGACGGGATGCGGGCGGCGGGGGCGGTGGCGCGGCTGCCGCGTCAGGTCCGGGAGGAGCTGACCCGCAGGCTGCGCCGCAACAGGGGCGCCTTCCGCGCGGACGACGTCCAGGTCGTCGAGCCCCCGCTGCTCCGGCGCGCCGTCGGCGCCTCCGCGCTCGGCAACTGCATGGAGTGGTTCGACTTCGGTGTCTACAGCTACCTCGCCGCCACCATCGGCAAGGTGTTCTTCCCCGGGGCCTCCCCGGCGGCCCAGGTCATCTCCTCGTTCGCGACCTTCGCCGCCGCCTTCGTCGTACGGCCCCTCGGCGGGCTGGTCTTCGGGCCGCTCGGCGACCGGATCGGGCGGCAGAAGGTGCTCGCCACGACCATGATCATGATGGCGATCGGCACCTTCGCCATCGGGGTGATCCCGGGCTACGCCACCATCGGCATCGCCGCGCCCGTGCTGCTCCTGCTGGCCCGGATGGTCCAGGGCTTCTCCACCGGCGGCGAGTACGGCGGAGCCACCACCTTCGTCGCCGAGTACTCCCCGGACCGCCGGCGCGGTCACCTCTCCAGCTGGCTCGACTTCGGCACCTTCACCGGCTACGCACTCGGCTCGGCCCTGGTCACCGTGCTCAACCTGGCCCTGACGGATGACCAGATGCTCTCCTGGGGCTGGCGCGTGCCGTTCCTGATCGCCGGGCCGCTCGGCGTGATCGGCCTCTACATGCGGCTGAAGCTGGAGGAGTCCCCGGCCTTCCAGCAGCAACTGGACGACCACGAGAAGGCCCTGGCGCAGGAGTCGGCGGGCGGCGAGTTCAAGGACATCGTCAGGAACCACTGGCGGCCCCTGCTCGTCTGCATGGGCCTGGTGCTGCTCTACAACGTCACCAACTACATGGTCACCGGCTATCTGCCGACCTATCAGACCGAGACCCTGCACCGCTCCAGCGGTTCCGCGGACGTCCTGGTGCTCGTCGGGATGGTGTGGATCGTCGTCCTGATCACCTTCCTCGGCCGGCTCAGCGACCGGGTCGGCCGGCGGCCGCTCTACGCCGTCGCCGCGGCAGCCATGATCGTGCTCGCCGTCCCCGCCTTCCTGCTCATCAAGGCGCACGGCACCTGGCCGCCGATCCTCGGGGTGCTGCTCCTGGCCACGCTGCTGGCCTGCTTCGCCGCGCCCAGCGCGGCCACCCTGCCCGCCCTGTTCCCGACCGCCGTCCGCTACGCGGCCATGGGCATCGGCTTCAACTTCGCCGTCGCCGCGTTCGGCGGCACCACCCCGCTGGTCACCGCCGCTCTGGTCGACGTCACCGGCGACGACCTCATGCCCGCCTACTACCTGATGCTGGCCGGCGCCATCGGCCTGCTCACCGTCCGGTTCCTGCCCGAGAGCGCCCAGGTCCCGCTCAAGGGCTCGCAGCCGATGGTCGGTTCGAGCGAGGAGAGGCGCGAACTCATCGTGACATCCAGGGAGTTGTACGCCCTCACGCAGGAGCGGGAGAAGGCGCGGCGCGGCTGAGCCGAGGCCGGGTCGGGGGCTTGTCCGATCCTACGAACTTCTCGTCCGCCGGGTTACCGGCCCGCACCGCGTTTGATAGGAAACTTTCCTACCAGTATCGGTACGGACCAACTTCCCACCCCCCACTCCCACTTGGAGCCCCTGTGGTGAACGCAGACCGCGAAGCGGCAGCCCCCGCGAGCCCCGTCGGCCTCTCCCGTCTCTCCCGCCGGACCGTCGTCGCCGCGCTCGGCGCCGTCGCCTCGGGCGCCCTCCTCGGAGTCTCCCGCGCCGGCACGGCCTCGGCCGCCGCGCCGGGGCTGGACGACCCGGCGAAGAAGGAGATCGCCATGAAGCTGGTGTCGAGCGCGGAGAACTCCTCGCTCGACTGGAAGGCCCAGTACAAGTACATCGAGGACATCGGCGACGGCCGCGGCTACACGGCCGGCATCATCGGCTTCTGCTCCGGCACCGGCGACATGCTCGACCTCGTCCAGCTCTACGCCGACCGCAAGCCCGGCAACGTCCTGGCCAAGTACCTGCCCGCCCTGCGCAAGGTCAACGGCACCGACTCGCACGAGGGCCTGGACCCCAACTACCCCAAGGACTGGCGCAAGGCCGCCCAGGACACCGCCTTCCAGCAGGCGCAGAACGACGAACGCGACCGCGTCTACTTCAACCCCGCCGTCGCCCAGGGCAAGACGGACGGGCTGCGCGCGCTGGGTCAGTTCATCTACTACGACGCCATCGTCATGCACGGCGACGGCGACGCCCCGACCAGCTTCCGCAACATCCGCAAGCGCGCCCTGCGCAACGCCAAGCCGCCGGCCCAGGGCGGCGACGAGACGACGTACCTCAACGCCTTCCTGGACGCCCGGGTGTGGGCCATGAAACAGGAGGAGGCCCACAGCGACACCAGCCGCGTCGACACCGCGCAGCGGGTCTTCCTGCGCAAGGGCAACCTCGACCTGAACACGCCGCTCGACTGGAAGGTGTACGGGGACAGCTACCACATCGGCTGACCTCGGCCGGGTGGGGCGCGGCGGGCCGGCGGGCGCGGACCCCGACACCGGGGGGCGCGGTCCGGCGGCCTGCCGCGCCCTGCTCACCGGTGTCGGGGTGGCTGGTGGGGCGCACTCGCACGGCACGCCCCGGGCGAGGAAAGATGGGCGGTGAGCGAACGACCCCACCGAAGCGGAGGAACGGACTCATGGCGCACGAGCGCGCCGGCCGGCCGGCCGGTCCCGAGGACCTTGTCGACGTGGCCCGGCTGGTCACGGCGTACTACACGCTGCACCCCGACCCGGCCGACCCGGGGCAGCGGGTGGCGTTCGGCACCTCGGGCCACCGCGGCTCGTCCCTGGCGAGCGCCTTCAACGAGGACCACATCGCCGCCACCAGCCAGGCCATCTGCGAGTACCGGGCCGCCCAGGGCACCGACGGGCCCCTCTTCCTGGGCGCCGACACCCACGCCCTGTCCGAGCCGGCCAAGGCCACCGCGCTGGAGGTCTTCGCCGCCAACGAGGTGACCGTCCTCATCGACAGCGCGGACGGCTACACGCCCACGCCCGCCGTCTCGCACGCGATCCTGACCTACAACCGGGGCCGCACCACGGGCCTCGCCGACGGCGTGGTCGTCACCCCGTCGCACAACCCGCCGGCCGACGGCGGCTTCAAGTACAACCCGCCGAGCGGCGGCCCGGCGGCCTCCGGCGCCACCTCCTGGATCCAGGACCGCGCCAACCAGATCATCACGGGCGGCCTCAAGGACGTGCGCCGCCTGCCGTACGCCCGCGCGCTCGCCGCGGACACCACCCAGCGGTACGACTTCCTCGGCACGTACGTCACCGATCTGCCCGGCGTCCTGGACCTGGACGCGGTCCGCGCCTCCGGCGTGCGCATCGGCGCCGACCCGCTCGGCGGTGCCTCCGTCGCCTACTGGGGCCGGATCGCCGACCAGCACGGCATCGACCTGACGGTGGTCAACCCGCACACCGACCCCACCTGGCGGTTCATGACGCTGGACTGGGACGGCCAGATCCGCATGGACTGCTCCTCGCCGTACGCGATGGCCTCGCTCATCGAGCAGCGCGACCGCTTCCGCATCGCCACCGGCAACGACGCCGACGCCGACCGGCACGGCATCGTCACCCCGGACGCGGGCCTGATGAACCCCAACCACTACCTCGCCGTCGCCATCTCCTACCTCTACCAACACCGCGACCGGTGGCCGGCCGCCGCGGGCATCGGCAAGACCCTCGTCTCCTCCACCATGATCGACCGGGTCGCGGGCGACCTCGGCCGCCGGCTCGTCGAGGTGCCCGTCGGCTTCAAGTGGTTCGTGGACGGACTCGTCGGCGGCGACCTCGGGTTCGGCGGCGAGGAGTCGGCCGGCGCGTCCTTCCTGCGCCGGGACGGCTCGGTGTGGACCACTGACAAGGACGGCATCATCCTCGCCCTGCTCGCCTCCGAGATCACGGCCGTCACCGACAAGACCCCCTCGGAGCACTACGCCGACCTGACCGCCCGCTTCGGCGCACCCGCCTACGCCCGCATCGACGCTCCCGCGACCCGCGAACAGAAGGCGCTGCTCGCCAAGCTGTCGCCGGCGCAGGTCACCGCGGACACGCTGGCCGGGGAGCCGGTCACGGCCGTGCTCACCGAGGCGCCCGGCAACGGCGCCGCGATCGGCGGCATCAAGGTCACCACCGAGAACGCCTGGTTCGCCGCCCGGCCCTCGGGCACCGAGGACGTCTACAAGGTCTACGCCGAGTCCTTCCTCGGCGCCGACCACCTCGCCCGGGTGCAGGAGGAGGCCCAGGCCGTGGTGCTGGGGGCGCTCGGCGGCTGAGCGAGCGGTGGGGGCGGCCTCCCGGCCGGGGAGACCGCCCCCACCGCCCCCGGCTCAGTCGCGTCCGCGCCCCCGGTCCAGGCGGTCCAGCACGGCCTGTGCCATGGCGGCTTCGCCCTTGGCGTTGGGGTGCGCGGGGGCGGCGGGGGAGGCCGGCTGCAGCGGCTCGATCCAGCGGTCCGCCGGCGCCTTGCACATGTCGTGGCCGACCGTGGGGCCGTAGGTGTCCACGTACTCGGCCCGGTTCACACCCGCCACCAGCCGCAGCATCAGGTTCAGCCGCTTCTCGGTGTCCCGCAGGTAGCCGAAGTCCTTCTGTGCGAAGGGGACTTGCGGGAAGCAGCCGCTGCCGTCGTCCGGGAGGAGGTCCGGGTAGCCGACCACGACCACCCGGGCGTGCGGCGCCCGGGCGTGCACGGCCCGCAGCGCCCGGTCGACCTTCGGTGCGGTCAGCGCGATGGTGAGGGCCAACCGGTCGTGACCGGAGGCCGTGTAGGAACGCTCGCAGGGGTTGCCCGCCGGGTCCTGGGCGGCCAGGCGGGCGCAGGTGCCGATGATGGTGCCGAAGCCGATGTCGTTGCCGCCGATCTGCAGCGTCACCAGGTCCGTGTGCCGGTCCAGGGCGTCGAGCTGGGGCGGGTTGATGCCCTGCGCCCGCCACATCTCGGCGGTCGTCGCTCCGCCGCAGCTCACGTCCGTGAACGCGGCCACCTGCCGCCGGGCGGCCACGAGCGAGGGGTAGTTGTGGTCCGAGCGCGCGCAGTCGGCGTCCACCTGCCGGGGGATGCCGGGGCCCGAGGTGTAGGAGTCGCCGAGCGCCACATAGGCGGTCGCGCGGCCGGGTCCGCCGGGATGGGCCGCGGCCGGTGCCGTACCGGCGGCGACCAGGGCGCAGCCGCCCAGTACCGCTCCGAGCACGGCGCTGCGCCGCCGGCCTCTCGCCCCGCCCGCCGGATGTGTGCCGTTCGCCATGAGTCCTCCCCCTGAGCCCGCTGCGGCGCGCGGCGGCACCACCCGGGAGCGGCCCTCGCGCGTTCGACCGGGTCTGTATACCGTCCGGTAGCTCTCGCCGACCAGAAGCGGGACGCGACGAGTTCAGGGGGAGGGGCGGGCAACGGCCGCGGGACTGGGGCCGGTTCAGACGCCGGACACCTGCTCCACCGGGGCGGACGGCCGGAGGGCGGACGTCGTCTGGAGCAGGGAGTCGTCCTCCGGGCGGGCGCCGGAGAGGCGGTGGCGGGCGGCGATGAGGGCCATGTCGACGTCCCGGGTGCCGGTGGCCACGCACAGCGTGTAGGAGACGTCCGCGAGCCGCTGCCGTGCCTCCGGTGTGCTCTCCTCCGCCCCGAGCAAGGTGAGGGCCTCGTACTGGGCGATGAGGTCCTGCAGTACCGCGGGATGTGCCATGAGCATGCGATCCGCCTCCCTGATGGGTCGCCGATGTACGAAGTCGGAGCGCGAATACCCGCACATCCGCCCCGCATGCCCCCCGGTCTCACTTGACGACCGGAAGTGTGAGTGGTTGAGTACTCACATGAAGACCGAACGGACCCGCCAGTTGTCCACCGCCGAGGAGCGTCGCGAGACGGTGCTGCGCACCGCGATCGGAGCCTTCGCGGCCCGCGGCTACTTCGGCACCACCACCACCGAGGTGGCCAAGGCGGCCGGCATCTCCCAGGCGTACGTCTACCGGCTCTTCCCGAACAAGGAGCTGCTCTTCACCGCCGTGGTCGAGCACTGCTTCGTACAGGTGCGGACCTGTCTGGAGCGGGCGGCGGCCGAGGCGCGGGGCAGCTCGCCGGAGGTGGTCCTCGGCGCCATGGGGGACGCCTACGCGCGGCTGATCAGCGACAACGACCTGATGCTGATCCAACTGCACGCGCAGGCCGCCGCCGTGTCGGAGCCCGCTGTGCGGGAGGCCGTACGGCAGGGGTACGCGCGGCTGGTGGAGTACGTGCGCGGTGCCTCGGGCGGCGGCGAGGAGCAGGTCCAGGAATTCTTCGCGCGGGGCATGCTGTGCCACCTGATCGTCTCCATGGGGGCCGACGAGGTGGACGCGCCCTGGACGCGGACGCTGGCCGCCGGGATGCGGCACTACTGAGCCGGGGCCCGGACGCCGCGGGATCGCGGCGAGGCGAGGTGTGACACCTCGCCTTCTCTTTGGCCCCAAGAGTGAGTGGTCAACCACACTATCTAGGTCTGTTCCAGGAGCCCATCGTGAAGTCGCTGTCCGGCACCCGTCCCGTCCGCCCGCGCGCCGCCCTGGCGGCCCTGGCCGGCGCCCAGTTCGCCGTCATGCTCGCCACCTCCGTCGTCAATGTCGCCCTGCCGCGCATCCAGTCCGGAGTGGGACTCTCGGACGCCGTCGCCCCCTGGGTCGTCAACGCCTACGGCCTCGCCTTCGGAGCCCTGTTGCTCGCCGGCGGACGGGCGGCCGACCTGCTCGGGCGCCGCCTGGCCCTGCTCGCGGGGCTCACCGTCTTCGGCGCCGCCTCACTGACCGCCGGACTGGCCCCCTCCGCCGGACCGCTCATCGCCGCCCGCGCCGTGCAGGGCGCCGGCGCCGCCCTGGTGGCACCCGCGGCCCTGGCGCTGGTGATGGACCTCTTCCCGCCCGGACCGGGACGCGGACGCGCCCTGGGGGTGTGGGGAGCGGTGTCCGCCGCGGGCGCGGCCGCCGGAGTGCTGCTCGGCGGACTGCTGACCCAACTGCTCGGCTGGGCCTGGATCTTCCACACCGTCGCGTTCGGCACCGCTCTGGTCGCCGGGGCGGTGGCGGCCTCCGTACCCCGCGTTCCCGCCGGCGCCCCGGGCCGCTTCGACCTCCTGGGCACGGCCGCCGTGACCTCGGCGCTGACCGCGCTCGTCTGGGGGCTGACGGCGGCGCGCCGCACCGGCTGGAGCGCCCCGCAGGCGCTCGCCGCGTTCACCTTCGCGGCCGTCCTGCTCGTGGCCTTCGTCCGCGTCGAGCGCCGGCACTCCGCTCCGCTGCTGCCGCCCCGCCTCCTCACCACGGGCACCGTCGCCGCCGGGAACGTCCTGATGGCCCTGCTCGGCTCCGTGTGGATCGCGTTGTTCTTCTTCCTGCCGCTCTACCAGCAACAGGTGCTGGGGTACGGCCCCTTGGTCACCGGCCTGGGCCAACTGCCCCTCGCCGCGGCCACCATGCTCGGCTCCGCCCTCGCGCCCCGCCTCACCCGCCGTCCGGGCTCGTCGCTCACCGTCGGCGCGGCCCTGCTCACCGAGGCCGCCGGGCTGCTCTGGCTGGCCCGCATCCGTGCCGACGGCGGCTACGCCGTCGACGTCCTCGGGCCGACGGTCCTCATCGGGCTGGGGCTGGGGGCCGCGTTCGTCCAGCTCACCGCCCTCGCCATGGCCGGCGTCCCGCGAGCCGACGCCGGACTGGCCGGGGGACTGGTGAACACCACCCGGCAGGTCGGCGGCGCGATCGGCCTCGCCGTACTGACCACCCTGGCGGGTTCCGTCACCGCCCACGCGGCCACCGGCCGGCCGGACCCGGAAGCACTCACCGCCGGCTACCGCACCGCGTTCGCCGTCTCCGCCGCCCTGCTCGCCCTGACCGCGGCCCTCGTCCCCGCCCTGACCCGCCGCCGGGCGGTACCGGGCGCCGACCCCCGGACCGGGACCGGTCCGTCAGCGCACTGAACCGGCCCACCACCGTCACCACCACCTGAAAGGAACACCCGTCATGCACACCATCGACGAACACGCCCCCGTCGTCGTCCGGCTGTCCACCGTGATCGACGCCCCCCTCGCCACCGTCTGGGAACTGCACACCGCCGTCGACGCCTGGCCCGCCTGGAACCCCGGCGTCGAGTCCGCCCGGCTGGACGGTCCGCTGCGCACCGGGGCCTCGTTCACCTGGCGCACCCACGGCCTGGACATCACCTCGACCGTCCGGGAAGTGGTCCCGGGCGAGCGGATCGTCTGGGGCGGCCCCTCCGCCGGCATCACCGGCATCCACGTGTGGGCCTTCGAGGGGACCGGCGACCAGGTCACCGTGCGCACCGAGGAGTCCTGGAGCGGCGCACCCGTCGACGCCCAGCCCGATGAGCTGCGCTCGGCCCTCCACCAGTCCCTGGAGATCTGGCTGAGCGCCCTCAAGTCCCGCGCCGAGCAGTCGCACTGACCCGTCCGGCACCTCGCCACTCCCCAGCAGCGCCCACACGAACGAAGGGATCACCACGATGAGCACCAAGCCCTACCTGACCGGCCACTACGAGCCCGTCGCCGACGAGATCAGCGCCACCGCGCTCCCGGTCGAGGGCACCCTGCCGCCCGAGCTGACCGGCCGGCTCATCCGCAACAGCCACAACCCGAAGCCCGGCGTCACGCCCAGTCACTGGTTCAAGGGCAGCGGCATGGTCCACGGCATCCGGCTGCGCGAGGGCCGCGCCGAGTGGTACCGCAACCGCTGGGTGCGCACCCCGGCCCTGGACGGCGCCCCCTACCTGACCGAGCGCGGTCCCGACCTCACCGCCAGCACCGCCGGCACCCACGTCATCGAACACGCCGGTCGCCTGCTGGCGCTGTGCGAGGCCAACCTCCCCTTCGAGCTGACCGCCGAGCTGGAGACCGTCGGCGCCCACGACTTCGGGGGCAAGCTGCGCAGCGCCATGACCGCGCACCCCAAGACCGACCCGGTCACCGGCGAGCTGCACTTCTTCGGCTCCTCGCCGTTCCCGCCGTACCTGATGTACTACGTCGCGGACGCCAAGGGGCACATCACGCACAGCGCCGAGGTCCCGGGCGCCACCGCCTCCCTCAAGCACGACTTCGCCCTCACCCGGCATCACGTCGTCTTCGTCGAGGGCACGGTCACCTTCGACCCGGACGAGCACTCCGGCATCCCGTACGGCTGGAACGACGCCCAGCCCGCCCGCATCGGGGTCATGCCGCGCGGCGGGGACGGGGCGGACCGCATCCGCTGGTTCCCGGTCCGGCCCGGCAACATGCTGCACGCCGCCAACGCCTACGAGGACGAGCGCGGCCGGATCGTTCTGGAGGGCCCCACCGTCGACCGCGAGGGCTTCCGGCTCTCCTGGAACTGGTGGGTCGGCGCCCCGGGCCGCGGTGCCGAGCCCAACGCCCGCTCCTACACCCGCCGCTGGGTGATCGACCTGGCGGCCGGCAGCGTCGACGAGCAGACCATCGACGACCTCGCCGTCGAGTTCCCCACCCTCAACGAGGACTACCTCGGCGCGGAGCACCGCTACCAGTACGCCGTCTCCTTCCCCGACCAGGACGGCATCGGCGGTTACGGCATCGTCAAGTACGACCGGCGGACCGGAGCCCGCCGGGTCCGCCCGACCGGCGACGCCCGGCTCCCCAGCGAGGCCGTCTTCGTGCCCGCCGCGGGCGGCACCGCCGAGGACGACGGCTATCTGCTCACCGTCGTCTCCGACCTCAAGCAGGACGCCTCCCGCCTGCTCGTCCTCGACGCCGTCGGCCTCGGCCAGGTCGCCGCCGTCGATCTGCCCCGCCGGGTGACGGCCGGCATCCACGGCTCCTGGATCCCGGACAGCGCGCTCGACGGGGACGACGGGGAGGGCTGAGCGGCCGGACGGACGCGCGGCACCGGGGGGCCGGGTCCCCCCGGTGCCGCGGCGCCTTTTCTGGAAGCGTGAGGAGCAGGGGGACAGGGGGGTGCGGGAGTGCCGGAGTGCACGGCGATGTGCCGGTGCGTCACTCGGTCGGGTGCTCTCCGCCCGGTATGTGCCGGATCAGGGCACACGGCCGTGATCTTTCCGTGATCATGCCCCCTGTGAGTCTGCAACGTCGAAGTGCCCTGAGCCGGCGGGTCGTTCCGGCCGTACTCGGCACCCTCAGTGTCCTGTCCCTGCTGTCCGCCCTGCCCGCCGCGGCCCAGTCTGCCCGGCGGGACCACCGGCCCGCCGCGCCGCCGCCCCGGCAGGTCACGGCCGCGGAGGCGCGCACGGACGCCCGTCTCCGCTCCCTCCACGACCGGCCCGCGGCCCTGCGGGAGTTCTTCCGCCAGCTCCCCAAGGGCGGAGACCTGCACAACCACCTCTCCGGCGCGGTGTCCACGGAGTACCTGATCGAGCTGGCCGCCGAGGACGGGCTGTGCGTCGACACCGCGACGCTGACCGCGGTCGCCCCGCCCTGCGGCCCGGGCACCCGGCCCGCCGCCGACGCGCGCGCCGACCGCGCGTTCCGCGCCGCGCTGATCCGCGCCTGGTCCATGGAGGACTTCCCGCCCGGCGAGAGGGGGCACGACCACTTCTTCGACACCTTCGGCAAGTTCGGCGAGGTCACCTGGCGGCACCGGGGCAAGCTGCTCGCCGAGGTCGCCGACACCGTCGTCCGCAACAACCAGTCGTACCTGGAGACGATGGTCACCCCGGCCTCCGACGGCGCGAAGAAGCTCGCCGCCGAGGTCGGCTGGGACGACGACCTCTCCGCCCTGCACCGCAGGCTGGTCGCGGACGGCAAGCTGGACAGGCTGGTCGCCGACGCCCGCGAGGAGGCCGACGACGGCGACGCCGAGTTCCGCGCCACCGAGCGGTGCGGCACGCCGCAGGCGCGGCCCGGGTGCGGCCTCACCGTCCGCTGGATCTCCCAGGCGTCCCGGGGTAGTTCACCGGAGCGCGTCTTCACCCAGCTCGCCCTCGGCATGCGACTGGCCGAGGCCGACCCCCGGTTCGTCGCCGTCAACCTCGTCCAGCCCGAGGACGCGGAGACCGCCCTGCGTGACTACAGCCTGCAGATGCGCATGGTCGGCTATCTGCGCACCCAGTACCCGAAGGCGCATGTCACCCTGCACGCGGGCGAGCTGTGGCCCGGGCTGGTCAAGCCGGAGGACCTGAAGTCCCACATCAGGGAGGCCGTGGACGTCGCCCGCACCGAACGGGTCGGGCACGGCGTCGACCTCGTCCACGAGGACGACTGGCGGCGCACCGCCCGCACCATGGCGGACCGCCGGGTGGCCGTGGAGGTGCCCTTCTCCAGCAACGCCCAGATCCTCGGCGTCAAGGGAGCCGACCACCCCTTCGCCACCTACCGCCGTTACGGCGTGCCGGTCGTGCTCGCCACCGACGACCCCGGGGTGTCCCGGATCGACATCAGCCACGAGTACCAGTACGCCGCCGCCACCTACGGCCTGCGCTACCCCGAGCTGAAGGACCTGGCCCGCGCCTCCCTGGAGTACGGCTTCCTGCCGGGCCCCGGCCTGTGGCAGGGCGACCCCACCGCCAAGGGGTACCAACCGGTCCAGGCCTGCCGTGGAGAGCACCCCGGCCTCCCCGTGCGCGGCGCGGCCTGCCGGCACCTGCTCGCCGACAGCCCCAAGGCCCGCCTGGAATGGCGCCAGGAGGCCGCCTTCGCCGCCTTCGAAAGGACACACAGGGACTGACCGCACCCGCACGACGCCCCCACGAGCCCGGGGGGCCGTGGCGTGGGATTCGGATACAGGACGGCCCGGCTCGCGGTGCCCGGTGCGTCGGTGGCGGAGGTCGCCGACGGACTGGGGCCGCGCCGGCGCCGGGCGGCCGGCCGGGTCGAGGGCACCGAGGCGACCCACCGGGAGGCTGTCTTCGCGGGCGGCCCCGTCGGCCGACCCTGACGGTTCGTCATGGCGCGGATCCAGGCTGGCGCAATGGGATGCGCAATCCAGCGTCAGCGTGCGTGACGGGGTGCACGGGGGTGCGGCCACACACTGCTGCGCCAGGCACGTCACTCGTTCATCTCACCGTGTATGAAAGGCTGCCAGGAACGCACCGGCGCAACGGGAGGCCTTCGGCATGGCGATCATCCACCGCACCACCATCAAGCCGACCAAGGTCGAGCTGCTCACCGAGTGGCTGCCCACCCGGCCCTGGTACCGCGGTGGCGCCGCGCCGGTGCTGGAGAGGTCCGGCGGGTTCCGGCTGGACGATCCGGAGGGCGAGGTCGGCATCGAGTTCCTGGTCGTCACCGACACCGCAACCCCCGGGCGGACGGCCTACCTTGTGCCGTTCACCTACCGCGGGGCGCCGCTGGAAGGCGCCGAACACGCCCTCGTCGGCACCATGGAGCACGGGGTGCTGGGCACGCGCTGGGTGTACGACGGCTGCCACGACCCGGTGCTGGTCACCGAACTGCTGTCGCTGATCGAGGGCAGGGCGCAGGCGATGGCCCAGAGCATCACGGACACCCCCGACCACGAGGTGACCCGCTCCTACGGCGGCGCCGCCCTCGGCGTGGACGACTTCACGCCCGAGCCGGCCGACGGCGAGGACGGCACCCGCATCCCGGTGCCCGAGGGCCTGACCCTGCACGTCCACCGCGTCCTCACCCCCGTCGCCGAGAACCCGCCGCTGCCGCCGCAGGGCGCCCTCGGCCATGTGGCGACCGGCTGGCAGGGCCCGGACGACACCCGTCTGCGGGCCGTCTTCATGACGCTGCGCGCCCTCTGACCCCGGCAGGCGCCGTCCGCGGGCCGGCGGGCGGCGCCGCCAACAGCCCACGCGGCGGGCACCTCTGTCCATCGGTCTGGCATGGACCG
Source organism: Streptomyces flaveolus (assembly GCF_000716535.1). Lineage (GTDB taxonomy): Bacteria > Actinomycetota > Actinomycetes > Streptomycetales > Streptomycetaceae > Streptomyces > Streptomyces flaveolus_A. The sequence goes on from NZ_JNWV01000005.1 coordinate 122,559, forward strand.
GTCAAATCTGTCACTCTTTCGACAGCTCGCGCCCCGACCCACAGGGGCGCGCCGCACCTTCCGCACAGCGAGCGCGCAAGCCCCACCCCGACCGCCCCGGCGCACCCCGGCCGGCCGGGCGGTCCTCGAGCCGGCCGACCCCGGCCGCCGCAAAGGAGTAGCGTGTGAGACCGACCCCCCACAGAGCCCTCGGAGTCGGCGCGGTCGCCGTCGCCGCGCTGGCCGCCCTCTCCCTCCCCGGCACCTCCGCCGCCACCCGGCCCGCCACGGCTCCCGTGGCCGCCGCCTGCACCCCGGCGCAGGTGGTCGCCAACGGCGGCTTCGAGAGCGGCACTTCACCGTGGACACAGTCCGCGTCCACCGTGATCACCAGCCGCTCCGGGCAGACCGCCCACGGCGGCAGCTCCTACGCCTGGCTGGACGGCGTCGGCGGCACCCACACCGACACCCTCGGCCAGAGCGTGACCGTCCCGTCCGGCTGCGGCGCCGCCACCCTCACCTTCTGGCTGCACATCGACACCGCCGAGACGACCTCCTCCACCGCCTACGACAAGCTCACGGCCAAGCTCGGCAGCACCACGCTGGCCACCTACTCGAACCTGGACGAGCACACCGGCTACGTGAAGAAGTCGATCGACGTGTCCTCGTACGCCGGCCAGACCGTGAACCTGTCCTTCACCGGCACCGAGGACTCCAGCCTCCAGACGAGCTTCGTCCTGGACGACATCGCCCTCGACACCTCGGACGGCACCACCCCACCGCCGGCCGACTCCACACGGACCCCGGCTGCGCCGTCGTACACCGTGAACCTGAGCAGCGACACCGGCGGCACCGTCTGGACCGGGCACGAGAGCGTGACCTTCACCAACGCCTCCGCCACCGCGCTCGGCGAGGTCTACCTGCGGCTGTGGGACAACTACCACGGCAGCTGCGACGCGATGCCCATCAAGGTCACCAACGTCACCGGCGGCACCGCCGGCGCCCTCTCCGTCGCCTGCACCGCCCTGAAGATCGACCTGCCGCGCCCGCTCGCCCAGGGACAGAGCGCCACCATCGGCTTCGACCTCGGCATCACCGTGCCCAGCGGCGCCGACCGCTTCGGCCACGACGGCGCCTTCAGCTTCGTCGGCAACGCCCTGCCCGTCCTCGCCGTCCGGGACAGCGCCGGCTGGCACCTGGACCCGTACACGAACAACGGCGAGTCCTTCTACTCCCTGGCCGCCGACTTCAAGGTCACCCTGGACCACCCCAGCACCCTGCTGGTCCCGGCCACCGGCACCTCCACGGACACCCCCGGCTCCAGCGGCCGTACCGTCACCACGGCCACCGCCTCCAAGGTCCGTGACTTCGCCTGGGCCGCGGGCCCCTTCACCAGGATCTCCGGCACCTCGGCCGCCGGCGTCCCGGTGAACGTCTACTCCGTCTCGGGGATCAGCTCCACCAGCGCCCAGTCGATGCTCAGCACCGCCAAGAGCGCGGTCGACGCCCACGCCTCCCGGTTCGGCGCCTACCCGTACGGCGAGCTGGACGCCGTCATCGACAACAACTACTGGTTCGGCGGCATGGAGTACCCGGGGTTCGTCCTCGACGTGGTCAGCACCACCGCGCTCACCCACGAGATCGCCCACCAGTGGTGGTACGGCATCGTCGGCGACGACGAGTACACCAGCCCCTGGCTGGACGAGTCGTTCACCGACTACGCCACCGACCTCGCCCAGGGCAAGACCGGAACCAACTGCTGGAGCGGCGTCTCCTGGGCCTCCAGCGCCGAGAAGATCACCAACTCGATGGCGTACTGGGACGCGCACTCCTCCCGGTACTCCACCGTCGTCTACGGCTACGGCAAATGCGCCCTGCACGACCTGCGCCGCGTCCTCGGGGACACCGCCATGGCCAAACTGCTGAAGGACTACGCGACCGCGCACTGGTACGGCGTGTCCACCACGGCCGAGTTCAAGGCGGCTGCCCAGGCCGCCACGAGCACGGACCTGACCTCCTTCTGGACACAGCACCGCATCGAGGGGTGACGGACACCCACACGGGCTAAAACCGGCCGCGAACGGCTTCGTCGGGCGCAACCCGGGGTGCGCGAGGACCCGGCCCCGGGTCAGATGGATTCCGTGCGAATCCCCATATTCCGCTCCCGCGGCCGGTCTCGCCTGTGCCTCACCGGCACCCTGACCTGCCTGCTGCTGTTCCTGTCCAGCCCCCCGGCCGCGGCCGACGCGACCGGGGGCGCACCCGTGCGCGGCAGCGCCTACATGGGCATCGGCGTCCTCGCCCACGACGGCGACTCCGGCGACCCGCCCCCGGACCCCCGCGCCACTCAGACCGAGGGAGTGGACGTCTCCAGCCATCAACGCGACGTCGACTGGCCGACGCTGTGGAACGACGGAACCAAGTGGGCGTACACCAAGGCCACCGAGGGCACGTCCTACACCAACCCCTACTTCACCCAGCAGTACGACGGCTCGTTCGACATCGGCATGGTCCGCGGCGCCTACCACTTCGCCACCCCGGACACGGCCGGCGGCGCCGCCCAGGCCGACTTCTTCGTGGAGCACGGCGGCGGCTGGTCGAACGACGCCCAGACCCTCCCCGGCGCCCTCGACATCGAGTGGAACCCGTACGGCGACGCCTGCTACGGCAAGTCCAAGAGCGGCATGGTCAGCTGGATCCGGGACTTCCTCGACCGCTACAGGTCCCGCACCGGCCGGGACGCGGTCATCTACACGGCCACCAACTGGTGGATCCAGTGCACCGGTGACTACGCCGGCTTCGGTGAGACCAACCCGCTGTGGATCGCGCGCTACGCCTCCACGGTCGGGCCGCTGCCGGCCGGCTGGACGTCGTACACGATGTGGCAGTACACCTCCAGCGGCAGGACGGTCGGCGACCACGACCGCTTCAACGGCTCCCAGGACGGGCTGCGGGACTTCGCCACCAGCGGAGCACCGGACGCGTCCTGACCCCGGCGGGCGCACCGGGCACCGTTAGGCTCGACGCGTGCCGCATGTCGAGATACTCCAGCTACTGGTGTCCCCGGTGCACCGCCTCGCCGGCCGGCCGGGCGACGGCCCGCCCGAGCTGCCGCCCGGCGAACTGGTGACGACGGCCGAGGTCCGCGCGGGCCTCGGCATCGTCGGGGACCGGTACTTCAACCACCCCGCCCACCGCAACGCCTCGATCACCCTCATGGCCGCCGAGCGGCTGCCGCAGCCGGGGCCGTACCCGGCCGACCTGCTGCGGACCCGGCGCAACGTCCTGCTGCGCGGGGTCGACATCGACGCCTACATCGGCAGGACCGTCTTCCTCGACTCCGGTTCCGGGCCGGTCGAACTGGAGGTGCGCAGCGCCGCCCGGCCCTGCGCCTGGATGGACACCACCCTCGGCCCCGGCGCCCAGCGCGCCCTGCGCGGCGGCGGGGGAGTGCGCTGCCGACCGCTGACCGACGGCGTCCTCACCGTGGGCCCCGCCGTGTTCGGAGTGCGCGAACCGGGGGACACGGCGCCCGGCGCATAGCCGGTCCTGGGGGAGGGGCGCCGGGGCGGCGACTGACCGGTCCCGCGCTCACGCGCCCGAGGTGACCAGGTGGTCGGCCAGCCGGTGGGCCTGGGCCAGCAGCGCGCCGTAGGTGGCGACCTCGTCGGGGTCGTCCGTCGTGGAGCGGGCCAGGTCCCGGCGCAGGTCGCCGAGCGTGCCGCGCAACCGCGCCACCGCCTCGCGCAGCTCGTCCTCGCACTCGTCGCCGAACCGGCTGTGGCTGTAGAGGCGCAGCGCGCGGGCCGTCTCGCACAGGAACTCCGCGTACCGCTTGGCGAGGCCCGGGTGCGGGCGGGGCGCCGAGCGGTCCTCGGCGGCGGCCTCCATCACCGTGCGGGTCACCCCAGCGGTGTGCACGGCCGCGTAGTCCAGCACCACCAGCGCGTCGTCGTACCCCTTGTCGGGCAACGGCGCGGTCGGCTTGCGGCGTTTGCGCAGGTTGCCGCGCAGGCTCTCGCGGCTCCGCTCGACCGCCGAGCGGGCCTGCACGACCAGCTCGTGCAGCCGTAGCGCGCGCTTGTGCCAGGCGCCGGCCTCCTCCGCGTCCCAGCGGCTCTCGGCCAGACCGTCGGCCACGTCCCGGAGGATGTCGTGGGCCTCCTCGGTCGCGTCCCGCAGCACGGCACGGGTGTCCCGCAGATACAGCGGTGGCCGGACCAGCGCGTTGACGGCGATGCCGACCACCGCCCCGAACAGGGCCTCGGTGAGCCGGGCCGTGGAGGTGGCGACGGTGACCGACCCGTTGGTGAGGACGAACAGGGCGCCCGTGGCCGCGTAGATGCCCTGACTGCCCAGGCGCCGCCACTGGCCCAGCAGCATCACGAGGGGAAGCACCACCGCCATCGCGGCCACCGTGCTGTGCAGCAGCAGTCCGACCGCGGTCGCCGCGACCGTGCCGACTGCGATCGCCGCGAGCTGTTGCAGACCGTGCGCGATCGACCGGTACACGGTCGACTCCACCAGGACGACCGCCACCCAGGGCGCGACGAACGCCACCGGCGCCCGCAGCCACCAGCCCGCCACCGCCCACGCCACCCACGCGGCCAGCGCCGCCTTCACCGCCTGCACGGCCAGGTCCCGCTCCCGGCACGGTCCCGCCCAGGCCCGCCGCGCCGCGCCCACCGCGCCTTCCACGTCACGCCGTACGCCCTGCCAGGTCACTCGTATCCCACGCACGGCGCCCCGGGTGCCACCGTTGGCACCCCCTCATGCCACCGAGGCCGTGGAGAAGCGTCGCGGGGCGGCGGGACGGCCGGCGTCGTCAGGCCTGACGGGGTGCGTGAATGCCGGCGTTGTCCTGGGTTCAGGTCGATGGCCGTGGGCAGCCGGCGCCGTCGGGTCAGGTGCCTGCCCGTGCCGCCTCCCTCCAGGCGGTCTCGCGCAGCAGGCGCAGACCGTTCAGGCCGACCAGGACCGTGGACCCCTCGTGACCGAGGACGCCCAGGGGTAGCGGCAGCGTGCCCGCGAGGTCCCAGACGACCAGGCCGGAGATGAACACCGCCGCGATCACGAGGTTCTGTACGACCAGGCGGCGGGCGCGGCGGGACAGGGCGACGACGGCGGGTACCGCGGCCAGTTCGTCGCGCACGATCACCGCGTCGGCGGTCTCCAGCGCCAGATCGGAACCGGCCCGGCCCATCGCGACACCGGTGTGCGCGGCGGCCAGCGCGGGCGCGTCGTTGACGCCGTCCCCGACGACCAGCACCCGGCGGCCGGCGTCCTGACGCTCGCGCACGGCGGCCACCTTGTCCTCGGGCAGCAACCCGGCCCGGACGTCGCGAATGCCGACCTCGTCGGCCAGCCGGGCGGCGGCACGCGCGTTGTCGCCGGTCAGCAGCGTCGGGCGGGCCCCGGTCAGCGCGGTGAGCGCGCCGACGGTGACGGCGGCGTCCGGCCGCAGCCGGTCCGCGACCCCGAGCACCCCGGCCGGAACACCGTCCAACGCGACCAGCACGGCGGTCCGACCGCCGGCTTCGAGCCGCGCGACGAGGGCCGCGGCGGCGCGATCGGGGGCCTGCTCGGTGGTGACCGGGGAAGTGGTTGCGGCCGGCGCAGCGGAGGCGGCGGTGGCAGGGGAGCCGTGCCCGTCCGCGCCCGGCTGCCCGGTCGGCGTGCCGTGGTCCGGCGTCCGGCTCTTCTCGTTCAGCAGGCGGGCCGGCGCGCCCACCGCGACCGTGCGGTCCCCGACCGTGGCGGTGACGCCGACGCCCGGCGCGGAGCGGAAGCCGTGGGCGGTCGGGACGGCGAGGTCCCGGGCGCGGGCGGCGTCCACCACGGCTCGGGCCAGCGGGTGTTCGCTCGGGTGCTCGGCCGCCGCCGCGAGCCTGAGCAGCTCCTCCTCGGTGAGAACGGCACCGGGCAGCGGGACGACGTCGGTCACCCGCGGCGTGCCCTCGGTCAGGGTGCCCGTCTTGTCCAGCGCCACGGCGTCCACCTGTCCGAGGCGTTCCATCACCACCGCCGATTTGACCAGCACCCCGCGCCGGCCGGCGTTGGCGATCGCCGACAGCAGCGGCGGCATGGTCGCGAGCACCACCGCGCACGGCGAGGCGACGATCATGAAGGTCATGGCCCGCAGCAGCGACCCGGTCAGCGCGGCGCCGAAGGCGAGCGGCACCGCGAACACGGCGAGCGTCGCGGCGACCATGCCCAGCGAGTAGCGCTGTTCGACCTTCTCGATGAAGAGCTGGGTCGGTGCCTTGGTCCCGGACGCCTCCCGCACCATGCGCACGATCCGGGCGATCACCGAGTCGGCGGCGTCCCGGCCGACCCGCACCCGCAGCGCGCCGGTGCCGTTGAGGGTGCCGGCGAACACCTCGTCGCCGGGCTCCTTGGCGACGGGCAGCGGTTCACCGGTGATGGTGGCCTGGTCGACCTCGCTCGCCCCCTCCAGCACCCGGCCGTCGGCGCCGATCCGCTCCCCGGGCCGCACCAGGACGGTGTCACCGACGGCGAGGTCCGCCGGCGCGACCGCCTCCTCGGTGCCGTCGGCGCGCAGCCGGGTCGCGGTGGCGGGGGCGAGGTCGAGCAGGCCGCGCACCGAGTCGGCGGTCCGGGCGGTGGCCAGCGCCTCCAGCGCCCCGGACGTGGCGAAGATGACGATCAGCAGGGCGCCGTCCATCACCTGGCCGACGGCCGCCGCTCCGAGCGCCGCCACGATCATCAGCAGGTCGACGTCCAGGGTCCTGTCGGCCAGCGCCCGCAGCCCCGCCCAGGCGGGCTCCCAGCCGCCGGCCGCGTAGGCGAGCGCGTACGGCACGCCCCATGCCCAGCCGGGCGCGCCGGTGAGCTGGAGGGGGAGGGCGAGCAGGAACAGCACCGCGGCCGCCGCCGCCCAGCGGGCCTCGGGCAGCGCGAGGACCCGGGTGCGGCGCCGGGGCGCGGCGGGCTCGGTGCGGGCGGCCCCGGTGGGCAGGGCGCGGCGGTCGGTGAGGACGGAGGGCATGGCGAAGGGACCCTTCGGCAGGGCGGACGATGTGCAGCGACGCCCACGATACAGGTACATATGAAGAAGCTTTCAAGTGTCGTCTGTATGATGACTGCCATGGGCCATGGAGCAACTCCCGCGCGGACGGCGGTTCCCCGTACGCGCCTGGACGCGGACAGCGCCACGCGCGTGGCGACCACGCTCCAGGCCCTCGCCACTCCGTCCCGGCTCCTGATCCTGTCCCGGCTGCGCGAGGGCCCGTGCGCGGCCACCGAACTCGCCGCCGAGGTCGGCATGGAACAGTCCGCGTGCTCACACCAGTTGCGGCTGCTGCGCAACCTCGGCCTGGTGGTCGGCCGCCGCCAGGGCCGCTCGGTGATCTACGCCCTGTACGACGGCCATGTCGCCGAACTCCTCGACCAGGCCGTCTATCACATCGAGCACCTGCGGCTCGGCCTGAGCGACGGCGCGGACGCCGGCCTGCCGGAGGAGACGCCGTCCGGCACCACGCGTTAGGGATTCGCGGGGAAGAGCTTCGCGGGAGGGGGAGCCGGGCGATGGGCTGGGGGACACGCAGCGCCGAAGCGGACGAGGAAGCGCTGCGCAGGGCGGAACAGGCCGCCGCCGTCCACGGGTTGGGCGAGTGGACGCACACACAGCGCATCGGGAGCCGGATCACCGGCCTGGGCTGCGTGTCGCTGATGCCCGCACTGCTCTGCCTGATCTTCGGCGTCGGCATCTTGAGCGGCCCCTACGGCCCCGGGGTGAAAGCCGTCGCCGTCGGGCTGCTCGTCCTGGTGGCCGCCCTCCCCGTGGCCGGTTTCCTCATCGAGGGCCGGCTCACCCACCGGGACACCCGGCTCCATGTGTTCGCCGGGGGCGTCGTCGTGACCGTGGGCCCGGCCCGCACCCACGCGCTCCCCTGGTCCCGGCTGACCGTCACCGAACGGACGGAGACCACGTCCTACGGCCAGAACAGCCACGGTCCCACCGTCCACTGGCTGTATCTGGCCGACCCGGACGGCACCCCGCTGGCCCGGATCAGCACCCGCAACCCGGCCGGCGCGGCCATCGCCCGCGCGAAGGCCGAACGGACCGGGACCTGACCGGTCGAACCGGTGCCCGGCGGGCGTACCGGCCTGCGCGGTACCGCCGGAGCCGGCCTCCGGCCTCCGGCGTCTGAGCGGGGACGCGGTGGACCCGCCGACATTCGAGGAGCGACGGGACCGGGTGAGCGGCGGGGTCCTGCGGAGCGGCGACCTGGTCCGCGCCGTCGGTGTCGTTCCGGCGGTATCCCGCCCGTGTCGTCGGTCTGGTTCAGGCGGTATCCCGCCCGGCCGTCGGTGTCGTCTCGGCGGTATCCCGCCCGTGTCGTCGGTGTCGTTCCGGCGTCCTGGCCCGCGCCGTCGGTCCGGTTCAGGCGGTATCCCGCCCGGCCGTTGGTGTCGTCTCGGTGCTATCCCGCCCGCCCCGCCGGTCTCGTTCCGGTGGCGTCCTGGCCCGCGCCGTCGGTCTGATCCCGGCGGTATCCCGCCCGGCCGTCGGAGTCGTCCCGGCGGTATCCCGCCCGCGCCGCCGGGCGACGTCCTGGCCCGCGCCGCCCGTCTGGTTCCGGCGGTATCCCGCCCGCGCCGTCGGTGTCGTCCCGGCGGCCTGGCCCGCGCCGCACGAAGTCACGGTCTGGAGACCGTAAGTCCGGCGCGACCTGTCACAGCCCCCGGTCGCTCCCTCGTTCCAGGCTCGGCGGTGTCCAGTCGGCGTGGCGCAGGATCGCCCGCATCGTCGCCCGGGACGGGGCCAGGCGCAGCCCGGTGTCGCGCAGGGCGACGGCCAGGGGGTGGGACAGTTGCTGCCCCAGCCGGCCGGCCTGCCGGGCGGCGCGGGCGACCGCCTGGGCGCGGGGGCGGCGCTCGGCGTCGTACCGGGCCAGCGCCGTACCGACCGAGGTCTCCCCGGCCAGCGCGGCGGCCAGGGTCACCGCGTCCTCAAGAGCCTGGCAGGCGCCCTGGCCGAGGTGCGGCGTCATGGCGTGCGCGGCGTCGCCCAGCAGCGCCACCCGTCCCGCCGTGAACGACGGCAGCGGCGTGGCCAGTTCGTGGATGTCGTGGTGCAGCACGGCCTCGGGCCGGGTGGCGGCCAGCAGCGCGGGGACCGGGTCGTGCCAGTCGCGGAAGCGGTGGCGGAGCATGCCGAGCGGGTCGGCGTGGCGGACGCCGGGCGGCGCGTTGAGCACCGCGTGCCACTCGGCCCGGCCGTCGGTGAACGCGATGTGCCCGAACTCGGCCCCCGCGCCCCAGGTCAGCTCGAAGTCGGTGGCCACCTCCAGCGGGCCTTCGGTGAGGGCCCGCAGCACCGTCGAACCGGCGTACACCGGACCGGGATGGTCCGGGAACAGCAGCCCGCGCAGCCGGCTGTGCACGCCGTCCGCCGCGACGACCAGGTCCGCCTCCAGGACGTCGTCCCCCACGGGTACGCCCACCCGGTCGGGGGCCGAGAGGTCGAGCGTGTCCACGGTCGCGCCGACCAGCAGGCACTCCTCGGGCAGCGCCGCGCGCAGCAGACGGTGCAGGACCGCGCGCGGGATGCCGACGATGGGGGAGCCCAGCGCGCGTTCCAGCAGGGCGCCGTCCATGCGCGACAGCCACCGGCCCGCCGGGGTGCGCGTACCCCCGGTGTACTGCGGGCGCGCCGCCGCCCGGACCGCCGCGCCGACGCCCACGGCGTCCAGCGCGCGCAGTCCGTTGGCGTGCAGCGAGATGCCCGCGCCCGCGTCGGCCAGGACGGCGGCCCGCTCCACCACCCGGACCTCCCAGCCGATCCGGCGCAGGCCCAGTGCCGCGGCCAGTCCGCCGATACCGCCCCCGACCACCACCGCCGTACCGCCCATGCCGGTCCCCTCCCGCGGGCTTCTACATCTGTAGAAGCACCCTAGCGCGCCGTTCTACGGCTGTAGAAGGCGGGTGTAGAAAGAGGGGGTGGCCACAGACCGACGTACTCTCCTCGCCGACACGGCGATCACCGTGCTCGCCGACAGCGGCATGCGCGGGCTGACGCACCGCGCCGTGGACCGTGCGGCCCGACTGCCGCCCGGCACCACCTCCGCGTACTACCGCACCCGCCAGGCCCTCCTGACCGCACTGGTCCGGCGGCTGGTGGCGCTCGACCAGGCGGAGCTGGAGGAGAGGGGCGCCGCGACCCCCGTACCGCGGACCGCCGACGAACTGACGGCCGGCATCGCCGCGCTGGTCGCGGCCCGGCTCACCGGGGAGGGCCGTCGGCGGTCCCTCGCCCGTTACGCCTGCGCTGTCGAGAGCGTCCACCACCCCGAACTGCGCGAGATCCTCGTGCCGCGCGAGAACCAGGGGCGGCGGGTCGTGCGCGAATTCCTCGCCGCGCAGGGCGTCGCGGACCCGGAGGACCGCACGGTGACCCTGCTGACCTGCGTGGACGGGCTGGTCTTCGACCGCCTGGTGCACGGCGGGAGCGTCCAGGAGGAGGAGATCCGCGGTCTCGTCGCGGCCGCGCTGCGCTGAGCCGTACGACGACGGCTCCTCGCGTGGCAACACCGGCTCTCTCCAGTGCTCACCGCCTTGGGGTCCCGTCACGGTGGCGTCGCGCGCAGAGCCCGCAGGACCGCCCAGAGGACCGAGACCAGCGGGACGGCGACGACGGCGCCGATCACCCCGGCGACGATGCTGCCCGCGATGACCGACACGGCCACGACGAGCGGATGCAGCCGCACCGCCCAGCTCATCACCAGCGGATGCAGCACGTGCCCCTCCAACTGGCCGATCACCACGATCAGCACCAGCACGCCGACCGCCGTCAGCGGACCCCGCCCGGCGAGCGCGACCACCGTGGCGACCCCCAGCGCCACCGGTGAGCCCACCAGCGGCACGAACGCGGCGAAGAACTCCAGCAGGGTCAGTGGCAGCGCGAGCGGTACCCGCAGCACCAGCAGGACCACTCCCACCAGGACGGCGTTGGTGGCGGCCACGATGATGATGCCGCGCGTGTATCCCGCGAAGGTCCGCCAGGCCGCCCGCCCCGCCCGGTCCCACACCGGGCGGGCGCCGCTCGGCAGCAGCTGGTCCCGCGCCCAGCTCCACAGGTGCTCGCCCGAGTGCAGGAAGAAGACCGAGGCGAACAGCGCCAGCGCGCCGCCGGTGACCAGCTCCACCACCCGGCCCAGTTCGCTGACCGCGCTGCTGAGCAGAGCCGCACGGTGCGTGGAGACGTAGTGCGTCACCTGGCGTTGCAGCCCGGTGAGCGCGTCGTCGCTGAGCCGGAACGGCGGCTGCCGCAGCCACTCCTCGATACGGTGGACTCCGCCCCGGAACTCACCCGCCAGGCGGGCGGACTCGCTCGCCACCGCGCTGCCCACCAGCGCGAGCAGGCCCAGCAGCAGCACCAGACTGCCCACCAGTGCGATCGCCACGCTCAGCGGCCTCGGCAGGAACCGGCTCAGCAGCTCGGTCAGCGGGTGCAGCACGGACGTCACGACCAGAGCGAGGAACAGCGCGACGGCAATGAGCTGGAAGCTGCCGAGGAGGCTGAAGACGCCGTAGACGGCGGCGCCGACGAGGATCAGCCGCCAGGCGTAGGCGGCGGCGATCCGCAGCCACGGCACCGTCCGCTCGGCAGGCGGCGTCGGCGGCACTGACGGCTCCGGGGGGCTGGTGGCGGACGGCAGCCGCACGGAGTAGGACGGCCGGCTGCCCAGCACCGCGCGCCCGGCCCGGCGCCCGCCGCTGCGCGGGGCCACCCGTCGGCGCGCATCGCCCGCCACCGCGCCCACCTCCTCCGCCCTGAGAGCGGCCCGGCTGACAGCCGGTCACCTCCACAGCACCGTAAGCACACGGAGCGGAAGGGGCGCGTCGAACGCATCCGGGGGCGGTCCGAGGTGGAAAGCGTGCCGTCGGCTCCTGGGACCCGCCGAGGGTCGTCGCCAGGAGGGGGCACCTCCAGTGATCACCGTCGCGTTCCTGCTGCTCCCGGTGCTCAGTCTGCTGCTGTACGGGCTGGACCGGGTCGAGGACCGGTGGCTGGTGCGGCCCCGGGCGGCCCGCCGTTCCCGGCACCGTCGGCCGACGCGGACAGGCCGTCACTGAGCGCCGCGGGCTCCTCGCACCTGCGGTAACGGACGATCGCCTTGCCCAGCTCGATCCGTTCCGGCTCGGGAAGCGTCCCGCCCTGCGCGTACGCCAGGATGTGCTCGGCGACCGTGCGCAGCTTGACGTTCGTGCGCTGGGAGACGTCCCGCAGCGCACGCCAGGCCTCCTCCGGGGCTATCCGCCCGAGGACGACGACGGCACCGATCGCCTGGTCGATCACGGCGTGCGAGGTCACGGCACGCTGCAGTTGCAGGTTCTCTTCCTGCAGTCGGTGGTACTCCGACGCCAGGTCGGTGGCCGAGAGCAGGACCAGGGGCTGGTGCCGGGAGAGGGCGAAGAAGGCCATGGAGCACCTTTTCGAGTGGGGGGCGTCACTGCTACGCCTGCCCCCGGTGGGCGCTTGCACACGAATTGAACCAGCCCTGCGGACCCCGGTCACGCTGTGCGGCCCGCGCGGTGCGGCGCCGCCCACCGTCGACACCCGGGCCCGGTCGTCGTTCGGACGGCTGTGAGCCCGACCCCGCGTTGGTCCGACCGGACATCAGCCCGGTCCTGGCGCGCCCGACTCCATGTGAGCCCAGCTCCTCACGGGCCCGGGCGCACGACTCCGCGTCAGCCCGGCAACCCCGGCACCTGTGTCAGCCCGACCTCCCCGTGTCCTGGACCGCGCGTTCCACCGGCAGCAGTTCGCGGATGTCCGCCGGCAGCGCCCCGGCCATCCGCTCGGTCAGTTCCGGGGCGAGGGCGGCGTCCAGCACCTCCATCACGGCGGCGGCGTCCCGCAGCGCCACCTCCTCGTCGGTGCCGGCCCGGACGGCGATGCGTCCGGCGAACGCCGTCAGCCCGAACCGCTCGGCCGCCGTACCGGCGTCCGGCGCGGCGGACGCGTCGACCGCATCTCGCATGGCCGCCGCCATGTCCGGCGGCAACTGGGCGGCCACATGCCGGGCCAGCCCGGCCGGCAGCCGTTCCGCCAGCGTGCTCACGACCGCGTGAGCGGCCCGCTCGGCCGTCCCCCGGTCGGGTAGCTGGGCCAGCGCCTGTACCTTTCCGATCATCTCGTCGTGCCGCATGAGACCGGTCCCTTCCGCACGAAGTGCCGACCGTACGCCCGTCCCCGGGGCGTAGCGGCACCGGGCGAGTACCCCGCACCCGCTACCGGTCACGGACACGGACCGGCGCGCGAGGTGCGCACGGCGGACGTGGGGCCGCCCTGACCGCTGCGACGGACGACGAACGGTTGGACGACCGACAGCAGGACGACCAACAGCCGGGGGTCGGACAGCCGTCACCGCCGCGGCCCCGCCTCAGCTCTCCGTCGTCTGCTGGGTCCACGTCCACGCGTACTGCAGCCAGTCCGCCACGGTCAGCGCGCCGAAGCCCCCGCACACCAGGCGGGTGAGGCGGGGCGCCGCCGCGTAGGAGCACACCAGGGCACCGGTGGTCCAGGCGGCGACGCAGAACGGGCAGGACACCAGGTCGCCGACCGCGCGCCGGAACCCGTCGCCCCGGGGCTCGTCCATGACCTCGCTCGCCTCGCCCTGGTCCGCGCGGCGGGTGAACGGCGCCCGCAGAAAGCTGGTGATCTTGTCCCTGGAGAGCACACGCGACGTCTTGTACGCCGCCGCGCCCAGCAGCGCCACGTCCCAGGGCGGCACCTGTTGCGGCAGGCGGACACCCCGGCGCCGGGCCAGCAGGGCGAAGGTGCCGGTCCCCGCCAGGAACACGGAGGCCAGGGCCGCATAGCCGCCCAGCGGGACCTCGCCCTGTTCGTCGTAGCGTGCGGCGTCCTTGGTCATGCGGCCTCCCAGCCTCCCGGTGCGTCTCCCGTCCTGCCCAGGGCGCGCAACGAGTTCCCCCCTCCACGGCGGCGACACGTGACGTTCCGGGCCGCGGGGGGTATAGTATTCATCACCTGATGAATTACTGCTCTCGACGAGAAGGGCAGAACCACCATGGAAAAGACCACATGCTGTGTCGTGGGGGGCGGCCCCGCGGGCATGGTGCTCGCCCTGCTGCTGGCCCGGGCCGGGATCGAAGTGACCGTGCTGGAGAAGCACGCCGACTTCCTGCGCGACTTCCGCGGCGACACGGTCCACCCGTCGACCCTGGCGCTGCTGGACGACCTCGGTCTGACCGAGGAATTCGCCCGGCTGCCGCAGCGCCGGGTCCGCACCGTCCAGCTGCCGCTGGGCGGCGGCCGGTCGGCGGTCACCGTGGCGGACCTCTCCGCGCTGCCCGGTCCGCGCAACTACGTGGCGATGGTGCCCCAGTGGGACCTGCTCGACCTCCTCGCCGACCAGGCCCGCCGCGAGCCGTCCTTCGAGCTGAGGATGAACACGGAGGCCACCTCCTTCGTCGTCGAGTCCGGACGGGTCGCCGGGGTGCGCTACCGCACCTCCGACGGCCGCACCGGCGAGCTGCGCGCCCTCCTCACCATCGCCTGCGACGGCCGCGGATCACTGGCCCGGTGCCTGCCCGAACTGGGCCTGCACCACTTCGCCTGCCCGATGGACGCCTGGTGGTTCCGCCTCCCGCGCCGCGCGGGCGACCCGAGCGGGCTCGTCGGTGGCGCCGGTGAGGGCTTCCTCGCCGCGATGATCGACCGCGGCGACTACTGGCAGTGCGCCGCGCTCATCCCCAAGGGCACCGACGCCGAGCGCCGGGCCGCCGGCCTGGACCGCTTCCTGGGCGCCTTCGCCGATGCCGTCCCCTGGATCGCCGACCGGACGCACACCCTGCGCTCCTGGGACGAGGTCAAGCTGCTCGACGTCCACCTGGACCGGCTGCGCCGCTGGCACCGCCCCGGTCTGCTGTGCATCGGCGACGCGGCGCACGCCATGTCCCCGGTCTTCGGCATCGGGATCAACCTCGCCGTGCAGGACGCCGTGGCCACCGCCCGCCTGCTGGTCGGGCCCCTGCGCCGCGGCACCGTGGGGCTGCGTGACGTACGCGGTGTGCAGCGCCGCCGCCGTCCCACCACGGTCGTCACCCAGGCGCTGCAGCGGGCGGCCCACGCGCGCGTCATCGCGCCGGTCCTGAGCGGCCGGCCGCCCCTGGGCGGCGCGGAGCGGGCCCGGCGCCTCGCGGGCCTGCTCAGCGGCGCGCCGTGGCTGCGCCGCGTCCCCGCCTATTTCATCGCCTACGGTGCCCTCCGGGAACGCCCGCCCGAGGAGGCGATGCGCCGGCGGACGGCGGGCACACCGACGGGCGGACCGTCCCGGTGAGCGGACGAGCGGCGGGCAGCCACTCCCGGTGAGTGGGTCAGGTCACATATGACCTGGTACGCACCCCCTCCCGGCCGTGCCCGGCGCGGGGCTACCGTTGCGTGGAGCCCTGTACCCCCTCACCTCGGACGGCCCGGCTGTGCTCACTGATCTGTCCCCCCTGATAGCCGCGACGGCACGCTGGCTGACGGTCGCCTACCCGCCGTGCGGCGGCGCACTGGCCTCCGCGCTGTGCGAGGCGCAGGCACGGCAGGCGGTGACGGTCGCCGCCTGGCTGCGGTATCCCACCGCGATCGACGCGGGCCTGGTCACCATGGCGGGCCCCGGAGGCGCGGCCCGCCTCGACTGGATCGCCGGCGCCGAGCGGGCCGGCGAGCACCCGGCCGAGGACTGGGCCTGGCGCACCTGGGTGGACGAGGTCGTGGCCAGCTGGGCCGCCGCCCTGCTCACCGACCCCGAGCTGGCCGATCTGGCCGTCGCCGCACTCGCCGGGAGCGAGCACGCCGCGACGCCGACCGAGTTCCGCCGGCTGCTCACCCCCGACGACGGCGACCGCCGCGCGGCGGCCCTGCTCCGCCACCCCGACCTGCTGTGGCCGGTGGCCGAGCTGCACCACGACCAGCTGGTGGACCGCCTCGCCCCGGGGGAGACCCTCGCGGCCTGAGCCGGCGGTGCCGCAGCGGCCCGCGCCCGCGCTGGGGGTATGACCGGCACGGGGTTCTTGCGACCGAGTCGTCCGCGTCCGTGCTGGGGGCCTTACCGGCACCGGGTCTGTGCGTCCGAGCCGTCCGCGTCCGTGCCGGGAGCCTGACCCGTACCTGGTCTGTACGTCCGAGCCGTCCGCGTCCGCGCTGGGGCCCGACCGGCGCCGGGTCGGTGCGTCCGAGCAGTCCCCGTCCGTGCCGAGAGCCTGACCGACACCGGGTACGTGCCTCCGAGCCGTCCGCGTCCGCGCAGCGAGCCTGACCCGCACCGGGTCTGTACGTCCGAGCCGTCCGCGTCCCGCCGGGAGCCCGACCCGCCTCGGGCCCCTGTGTCCGAGTCGTCCGCGTCCGTGCCGGGAGCCCGACCCGCCCGCCCCGGGCCTGCGCCCGGCGCAGTACGCGTCCGTGTCGGCTGGCTCACGGCCACCGCGCAGGCACTCGGCCGAGCCCCCGGTGTCGTACGCCCCGGCCGAGGTACTGCGGACCTGATGCGGGAGCCGCCCGTCGCGGGAAAGGCTCGGCCATGACCTTCAAGAACCCCGTCCACCGCGGCGGCCCGCGCCGCGGCCGGTTCGAACAGCTCGCCGAATACGCCTCGAACTTCACCAGCTCGCCGCTGTTCTTCCTGTTCTGCCTGCTCCTCGTCAGCTTCTTCGCCGCCTCCCACGTCGCCCATCTGCCGCTCCAGGTGCTGCTCCTCGCGGGCGAGTCCATGACGGCGGTCACCCTGCTGCTCCTGGCCCTGCTGAAGAACTCCGAGATGCGCGCCGAGCACGCGATCCAGCGCAAGCTCGACGCGATCGCCGCCGCCCTGCTGGAGGCGCACCAGGACAACCGGAGCCAGGCCTTCGAGGATCTGCGGAATGCGATCCGGATGGAGGAAGAGACCTGAGCGGGGCCGGCGAAACGCCGCGGCGGTCCTTCCCGGCACCCGGGCGAGCGACGACCATGCCGTGTCATGGACATTCTGCTCGTCGCCAGCGCGTTCAACAGCCTCTCCCAGCGCCTGTACGCCGAACTGTCGGACCTCGGGCACCGGCTGGACGTCGTGCTCGCCGCGCACGGTCCCGACCCGGTCCGGGCCGCCGTGCGCGAGCTGCGCCCCGACCTGATCATCGCGCCGATGCTCAGGACGGCCCTGCCCGAGGACGTGTGGCGGGAGCACACCTGCCTGATCGTGCACCCCGGCCCGCCGGGTGACCGGGGCCCGTCCTCGCTGGACTGGGCCATCGCCGACGGGGCCGAGCGGTGGGGCGTGACCGTGCTCCAGGCCGAGGCGGCCATGGACGCGGGCCCGGTCTGGGCGGCCGAGCCGTTCCCCGTGCCCCCCGTCGGCAAGAGCGACCTGTACCGCAACGAGGCCTCCGACGCCGCCGTCACCGCCGTCCTGACGGCCGTACGGCGCTACGCCGACGGCGCGTACAAGCCCCTCCCGCAGACCGACGAGTCGGTCACGGTCGTCTGGCGCGACGCCTTCCGGCAGGATCGGCGGCGGATCGACTGGGAGCACGACGACACCGACACGGTCCTGCGCAAGCTCCGCGGCGCCGACTCCCAGCCGGGCGTCCTGGACGAACTCCTCGGCCACGAGGTGTTCCTGCACGGCGGGCACCCCGAGGACGAACTGCGCGGCCGCCCCGGCGCCCTGCTGGCCCAGCGCGCGGGCGCCGTCTGCCGGGCCACCCGCGACGGCGCGGTCTGGATCCCGGAACTGCGCCCCCGCAGGAACTCCGGCGACCCGGCGCCCTTCCGCCGCCCGGCCGCCTCGGTCCTCGCCGCGTACCGGGCCGGTCTCGCCCTCCCGGAGGTCCCCGCCCCGCTGGAGCTCCCGCCCGGCCGGCGCACCTGGACCGACATCCGCTACCGGCAGCACGGCGACACCGGCTTCCTCGGCTTCTCCTTCCCGGGCGGCGCGATGAGCACCGACCAGTGCCGCAGACTGCTCGCCGCCTACACCGAGGCGCTCACCCGCCCCACCCGCGTCCTCGTCCTCGGCGGCACCCGCGACTTCTTCTCCAACGGCATCCACCTGAGCGTCGTCGAGGCGGCTCCCGACCCGGCCGAGGAGTCCTGGACCAACCTCAACGCCATCGACGACCTCGTGGAGGCCGTGCTGCGCACCACCGACCGGCTGGTGGTCGCCGCGCTCGGCGGCAACGCCGCGGCCGGCGGCGCCATGCTCGCCCTCGCCGCCGACCAGGTGTGGTGCCGCACCGGCGTCGTCCTCAACCCGCACTACCGGCGCATGGGCCTGTACGGCTCCGAGTTCTGGACGTACACCCTGCCGCGCCGCGTCGGCCCGGAGCAGGCCGAACGACTGACGACGCAGGCCCTTCCGGTCAGCGCCGCGACCGCCGTACGGCTCGGGCTCGTGGACCGGCTGGTGCCGGCCGCACCGGGGGACTTCCCGGCCGAGGTCGAGCGACTGGCGACCGCGCTCGCCGCCACCGGGGACCTGGACCGGCGGATCGCGGCCAAGGCGGCGGCCCGCGCCGCCGACGAGCGGCAGCGGCCCCTCGCCCGGTACCGGGAGGCGGAACTGGCCCGTATGCACGCCCTCTTCTTCGACCCCGAGGCCCCCTACCACGCCCTGCGTTCGGCCTTCGTCCGCAAGACACCGGGCGGTTCCGCCCGGCCCCTCGCCCCGGCCGCCGGAGACACCCGGTGACGCCGCGCCTGCTGGTGGCCGGCGTCGGCAACATCTTCCTCGCCGACGACGCCTTCGGCCCCGAGGTGATCCGCGCCCTGGAGCAACGCCCGCTGCCGCCGGGGGTCCGGGTCCACGACTACGGCATCCGTGGCCTGGACCTCGCCTACGACCTGCTGTCCGGCTGCGCCACCGCCGTCCTCGTCGACGCGGCCCCGCGCGGGCACCGCCCCGGCACCCTCTCCCTGATCGAGGCCGAACCCCCCGACGCCACCGTCCCGCCCGAGGCCCACGGCATGGACCCGGCGAAGGTGCTGGCCCTGGCCACCCACCTGGGTGACGAGCCCCTGCCCAGGGTCCTCGTCCTCGCCTGCGAACCCGGCCTCCTGCCCGGCGACGACGACCTCCTCCCGGGCCTCAGCACGCCGGTGCGGGAGGCGGTCGACCGGGCCGTCGACGCGCTGCACCTCCTCGTCCCCGCCCTCCTCGCCGATCCCGCCGGACCGCTGCCCCCGTTGGGCTGCCCGATGGAATCCGGGACCCCGCACTCGGCTGCGCTGCCCGGTACGGCGCCCGGCGCGACCGAAGATCGGTGAGACCCCCGGGCCGCACGGGACGCGGCCGGGGCATCACCGCACCCGAGGAGCAGCGCCCATGTGCCGGTCCGACGTCAAACAGGCAGTGCTGGCGAAGAACGACGGCCTGGCCGCGAGCCTGCGCGACGATCTCGCCCGGCAGGGCGTCACCCTCGTCAACCTGCTGTCCAGCCCGGGCAGCGGCAAGACCGAACTCCTCGCCCGGGTGCTGGCCCGGGCCGGGGAACGGGGCGTCCCGGTGGCCGCGCTCACCGCGGACCTCGCGACCGAGAACGACGCCGTCCGGCTGGCCCGGTCCGGCGCGCCCGTCCAGCAACTGCTCACCGACGGGCTGTGCCACCTGGAGGCCCGCCAGGTCGGCGCCCGGCTCACCGGCTGGCTGCCGCCGGACACCTCGGTGCTCTTCGTGGAGAACGTCGGCAACCTGGTCTGCCCGGCCGCGTACGACCTCGGGGAGACCCTGCGGATCGTGCTGATGGCGGTCACCGAGGGCGAGGACAAGCCGCTGAAGTACCCGACCGCGTTCGGCTCCGCCCACCTCGTCGTGATCACCAAGACCGACCTGGCCGGACCGGCCGGCTTCGACGAGAGCCTCTTCCACGAGAACGTGCACCAGGTCAACCCGGGTGTGGAGATCATCCGCTCCTGCGCCCGCACCGGCACCGGCGTCGGCACCCTGCTCGACCGCGCCCTCGCCGCCCGCGACGGCGCCCCGCCGCACCGCCCGCCGCTCGCCCCGCACCCGCACCACCACCCCGCCTCCGCGCCCGTCGCGTGACCGCGCCCGTCACCGGCCCGGTCCGCCGCCGGATCACCGTGCGCGGCACGGTCCAGGGCGTCGGCTTCCGGCCGTACGTGCACCGCCTGGCCGCCGGACTGGCGCTGACCGGGTTCGTCAGCAACACCGCGGACGGCGTGCTCATCGAGGTCGAGGGCCCGCCGGACGACGTCGACCGGTTCGCCGGCCGGCTGACCGAGCAGCCGCCCCCGCTCGCGACCGTGACCGGCGTCGGCTGCGAGGACGTCCCCGCCACCGGCGCCACCGGCCCCTTCACCATCCGCCCCACCGAACGCTCCCCGGGCCGCACCCGGCTCCCGCCCGACACCGCGACCTGCGCCGACTGCCTGCGCGAACTCGCCGACCCCGGCGACCGCCGGCACCGCCACCCCTTCGTCACCTGCACCCACTGCGGCCCCCGGTTCACCATCGCCACCGGGATGCCCTACGACCGGCCGGCCACCACCATGGCCGGCTTCCCGATGTGCCCCGCCTGCGCCCGCGAGTACGGCGACCCGGCCGACCGGCGCTTCCACGCCCAGCCCGTCGCCTGCCCCGACTGCGGCCCGCGCCTCACCCTCGTCCCGGCCGCGGGCCTCGGCGTCCGCCCGGACCGGGACGCGCAGGCCCTCGCGACGGCACGGGCGCTGCTCGCCGCGGGGCGGATCATCGCCGTCAAGGGCGTCGGCGGCTACCACCTGGCCTGCGACGCGACCGATGCCCGGGCCGTCGCCACCCTGCGCCGCCGCAAGGAGCGGGGCGGCAAGGCCTTCGCCGTGATGTGCGCCGACCTGGAGACGGCGGAACGCGTCGCGGTGCTCTCCGCCGCCGAACGGGACGCGCTCACCAGCGCCCGCCGCCCCATCGTCCTGCTGCGCCGCCGCACACCCCCGGACGGCCTCCGCCTCGCCGGCCAGGTCTGCCCGGGCAGCCCGCACGTCGGCCTGCTGCTGCCCTACACCCCCGTGCACACCCTGCTCCTCGGGCTGCCCGGCGACCCGCCCGGCCCCCGGGTGCTGGTCATGACCAGCGGCAACCGCTCCGGCGAGCCCATCGTCACCGACGACACCGAGGCGCTGACCCGGCTCGCCGGACTCGCCGACGCCTGGCTCACCCACGACCGGCCCATCGCCTCCCCGTGCGACGACTCCCTCCTGCGCGTCCGCCCCGACGGCACCGAACAGGTCCTGCGGCGCTCCCGCGGCTACGTCCCCCGCCCCCTGCGCCTCCCGCTCCCGGTCCGCCCCACGCTCGCCACCGGCGGCGACCTGAAGAACGCCCTGTGCCTGGGGGAGGGCGACCAGGCCTGGTTCGGGCCGCACATCGGCGACCTGGGCGACCTGGCCGGCCTCGCCGCCGCCGAACGCGCCGAACGGCACCTGACCCGCCTCACCGGAGTCACCCCCGGGCTGGTGGCCGCCGACCGCCACCCCGGCTACCACTCGACCCGCCGGGCCGCCCGCCTCGGCCTGGGCGAACCGGTGCTGGTCCAGCACCACCACGCCCACATCGCCTCGGCGATGGCCGAACACGGCCTCGACGGCCGCACGCCCGTGATCGGCGTCGCCTTCGACGGCACCGGATACGGCGACGACGGCACGGTGTGGGGCGGCGAGATCCTGCTCGCCGACTACACCGGCTACCGGCGCCTCGCCCGTCTGACCCCCGCCCCGCTGCCCGGCGGCGACACCGGCGTGGCCAACCCCTGCCGGCTCGCCCTGGCCCGGCTGTGGGCGGCGGGTCTGCCGTGGGAACCCGGGCTGCCGAGCGTCGAGGCCTGCACGGAAACCGAACTCGCCGTCCTGCGACAGCAGTTGACGCGCGGACTGGCCTGTGTGCCGACCTCCGGCATGGGACGGCTCTTCGACGCCGTGTCGTCCCTCGTGGGGCTGTGCCACCGCGCCGGATACGAGGCACAGGCGGCGCTGGAGCTGGAGGCGGCGGCGCTGAAGGCCTGGGACGCGGACACGGGCGCCTACCCGTTCGGCCTCACCGAGTGGCGTCAGCCGCCTGGCCTGCGGATCCCGGCGGGCGGGTGGGAGATGAACCCGGCCCCCGCCCTCCGCGCCCTGCTGCGCGACCGGGCCCGCCACACCCCCGTACCCGTCCTGGCCGCCCGCTTCCACCGGGGCGTCGCCCGGGCGGTGGCGCACCTCTGCCGCCGGACCCGGGCGGAGACCGGCCTCACCACCGTCGCCCTCACCGGCGGTGTCTTCGCCAACGCCCTGCTGGAGGAGGAGACCGCCGCGCTGCTCACCGCGGCCGGCCTCACCGTCCTCCGGCACGGCGAAGTCCCCCCGAACGACGGCGGTCTGGCACTCGGCCAGCTGATGGTCGCGGGAACAGCAGCCCACCACGAGACGGAGTGACCCATGTGTCTGGCAGTGCCCGGCAAGGTCGTGTCCATCGACCACCGTGCCGACCCGCTCACCGGCCTGATCGACTTCGGCGGCGTACAGAAACAGGCCTGTCTGGAGTACCTGCCGGACATCGAGGTGGGGGAGTACGTCATCGTCCACGTCGGCTTCGCGCTCCAGCGCCTCGACGAGGAGTCGGCCCGCGCGTCCCTGGAGCTGTTCGGCCAACTGGGGCTGCTGGAGGAGGAGTTCGGTGACGCCTGGGAGCAGGCGGCACGACAGGAGAGCGGGACGGAGGCCCGGTGAAGTACATCGACGAGTTCAACGACCCGGATCTGGCGCGCCGGCTGCTGGACGAGATCCATGCCACGGTCACCCGGCCCTGGGCCCTGATGGAGGTCTGCGGCGGCCAGACCCACTCCATCATCCGCCACGGCATCGACCAACTCCTCCCGGAGGAAGTGGAGTTGATCCACGGCCCCGGCTGCCCGGTGTGCGTGACCCCCCTGGACGTCATCGACAAGGCCCTGGAGATCGCCGCACGCCCCGACGTCGTCTTCTGTTCCTTCGGGGACATGCTGCGCGTGCCCGGAACGGACCGGGACCTCTTCCGGGTCAAGGGCGAGGGAGGCGACGTACGGGTCGTCTACTCGCCGCTGGACGCCGTGCAGCTGGCCCGCAGACACCCCGACCGGCAGGTCGTGTTCTTCGCCATCGGCTTCGAGACGACCGCCCCCGCCAACGCCATGGCCGTCCACCAGGCCCGCCGCCTCGGCCTGGCCAACTTCAGCCTCCTGGTGTCCCACGTCCGGGTCCCCCCGGCGATCGAGGCCATCATGGCCGCCCCCGCCTGCCGGGTCCGGGGCTTCCTCGCCGCCGGACACGTGTGCAGCGTGATGGGCACCGCCGAGTACCCGGACCTCGCCGAACGGCACCGCGTACCGATCGTCGTCACCGGCTTCGAACCCCTGGACATCCTCGAAGGCGTCCGGCGGGCCGTCCACCAGCTGGAGCGCGGCGAGCACCGGGTGGAGAACGCCTACCCCCGTGCCGTGCGCGACCAGGGCAATCCGGCGGCCGTCCGCATGATCGAGGAGGTCTTCGAGGTCACCGACCGCAACTGGCGGGGCATCGGCCGCATCCCGGACAGCGGCTGGCGGCTGTCCGAGGCCTTCCGCGCGTACGACGCCGAACACCGCTTCGACGTCACCGGCATCCGCACCGAGGAACCCGCCGTGTGCCGCGCCGGCGACGTCCTGCAAGGGCTTATCAAACCCACCGAGTGCGAGGCGTTCGGCACGGCCTGCACCCCGCGCACCCCGCTCGGCGCCACCATGGTCTCCAGCGAGGGCGCCTGCGCGGCCTACTACCTGTACCGCAGGATGACCGACAGCCCGGCACCACAGGGATCCCGCATCCCGCGCGAGGAGATGAACCCCGTTGGCTGACCTCGCCACCACGGACACCGCTCCCGTCGACCCCGCCAACTGGACCTGCCCCGCACCCCTGCGCGACCAGCCGGTCGTCGTCATGGGCCACGGCGGAGGCGGCGCCCTGTCGGCGGAACTGATCGAGCAGGTCTTCGCTCCCGCCTACGGCAACCCCACGCTCGCGGCGCTCACCGACTCGGCCGTCCTCGGCCTCGGCGGCGCCCGGCTGGCCTTCTCCACCGACTCCTACGTCGTACGCCCGCTGTTCTTCCCCGGCGGCAGCCTCGGCGACCTCGCCGTCAACGGCACGGTCAACGACCTGGCGATGAGCGGCGCCCGGCCCACCCACCTCTCCGCCGCCTTCATCCTGGAGGAGGGCGTGGAACTGGCCGTCGTCGAGCGCGTCGCCCGCGCCATGGGCGACGCGGCCCGGGCCGCCGGCGTCACCATCGCCACCGGCGACACCAAGGTGGTCGAGTCCGGGCACGGCGACGGCGTGTACGTCACCACCGCCGGCGTCGGCCTCGTCCCCGAAGGCGTCGACATCCGCCCGCAGCGCGCCCGGCCCGGCGACGCCGTCCTCGTCAGCGGGCCGATCGGCCAGCACGGGGTCGCCGTCCTGAGCGTGCGCGAGGGCCTGGAGTTCGGCGTCGAGATCACCTCCGACACCGCGCCGCTCGCGGACCTGGTGGCCACCATGCTGGCGGTCACCCCGGACGTCCACGTGCTGCGCGACCCCACCCGGGGCGGCCTCGGCGCGTCCCTCAACGAGATCGCCCGCGCCTCCGGCACCGGTGTACGGCTGCGGGAGCGGGCCGTCCCGGTCCCGGACGAGGTCGCGAACGCCTGCGGCTTCCTGGGACTCGACCCGCTGTACGTCGCCAACGAGGGCCGGCTCGTCGCCTTCGTCCCCGCGGAGCACGCCGAGGCCGTCCTGGCGGCCGTGCGTGCCCACCCGCAGGGCAGGGGCGCCGCCCTCATCGGCGAGTGCGTCGAGGACCACCCCGGCATGGTCGTCGTCGCCACCGGTCTCGGCGGCACCCGGGTGCTCGACCTGCCGCTGGGCGAGCAGCTGCCTCGCATCTGCTGACACCGCCCTCCCCGGCCCCGCCGTCAGGCCGGGGCCGGGGCCGGCTCCACGTCCGTGATCTCCAGCTCCCGGCCGCCGCGCAGCTCCTGCGAGGGCCGGTCGCAGCGCGGGCACCAGAAGAACGGCGGCATGCCGAGCGTGAACTCCTCGGCACACCCCTCGCACCAGGCCCGCGCCGTCACCTGCTCCACGATCAGCCGGGCCCCGGCGAGCGCCGTGCCGTCGCGGGCCACCTCGAAGGCGAAGTGCAGCGCGTCCGGCACGACACCGGCCAGCTCCCCGACCCGGACGGTCACCGCGGCCACACCGGCCACACCGTCCGCGCG
The DNA here is from genome assembly GCF_000716535.1 of Streptomyces flaveolus. Classification (GTDB taxonomy): domain Bacteria; phylum Actinomycetota; class Actinomycetes; order Streptomycetales; family Streptomycetaceae; genus Streptomyces; species Streptomyces flaveolus_A. The sequence continues at coordinate 147,798 of NZ_JNWV01000005.1, forward strand.
GGCGATCTCCGCCGCCTGTTCCACGATCGCGGTCGCGATCGACAGCTCGTGCACGGCCGGCTCAGCGCGGACGCTTGGCGCCGGAGCGCAGATTGATCATGCGCCAGATGCGCACCTCGCGGATGATGCCCGGGAGCTCGAGGACGAGCAGCCCGAACGCGAGGGCGCCGAGCGCGACACCCTGTGCGATCAGCACGCGCTGTGCCGTCGTCCCCGTCCGCGCCGGAGCGGCCGTCACTCCCGCTGGACGCGTCCCTCTCGCGATGCCCTTGTGCAGTCTCATCCTGTTCCTCATCCCGGCGAGATGTTCGGCATGATCTTCATGATGGCGTCGTGCCGCTTCCAGTGGATCCCGGTGGAACGGCGCGCGTCGGACGTGCCGTCCCTGTGGTGTCCGGTCTGGCGCTTGTACGGCCCGCTGTTGCCCTGGTGCAGCCCGTGCACGTGCCCCGGTGTGTCGGGCTTCGCCTGGGGGCGGCCCACTCGGATGGTGCTCATCGCCGTTCTCCTCTCCTGCCAGCCCTCACGGCCGCTCGGTGAGCTCCGCGAAGAACCGCTCCACGGCCGGCCAGACCCGGCCGCCTCCGGCGAGGCCGCGCCACTCCCGGCGGACCAGCGCGACCATCCGGAAGCAGTCGTCCACCGGCACGATCCAGTGGTGGTCCTGGCCCCGTACGGTGTTCACCAACAGAGCCTCCACCTCGGGTGCCATGGTCGCCAGCGGAGGACACGCGGCACACATCTGAGTCCATCGGCCCGCCTCCACCTCCCAGCGCATCGCCCCGGCCGGGCTCGGGCCCTGCGCGGTGACCGAGCCGTCCGCACGCGGCACGAAGAACACCAGCCCGACCGGCACCCCGAGCGGCCCGGTGTCCACCGGGGCCAGCCGCACCCGGCGGCTCGGCACCAGCAGATACCGGCCGCCGCCCGCACCGTCACCGGCGAACAGCACCGCACACGCCCCGCAGGCGCACAGCAGCTCCTCGCGGTCGGCGGCGTACAGGTGGCGGTGCTCCTCCGGTACGGCTTCCGCGCACAGGTCGCACCGCTCGGGGCCGTCCCGCTCACCGGCCGAGCGGATGACCCGGGCCAGCGCACCGTCCACCCTCACCGCGCCTCCCGCACCAGCAACGAGTCCAGCGGTACGAAGGCGGGCGCGGCCGGCGCGGACAGCTGCTCGACCGCCGTCAGCTCGGGGGCGACGGCCAGCACGGCCTCCCGTACGGCGTCGGCGACCGTGGGCCCGCCGCCGCAGCCGGACCCGCAGCCACTCGCCTCGGTGACCCGCACCCGGGCCACCTGCCCGTCGACGCCGACCAGTTCGACGTCGCCGCCGCGCTCGCGCACCGCCGGCCGCAGCCGGTCGACGGCGCGCTCGGCCCGCCGCGCGGGCGGCTCGGGGTGCAGCCCGTGCAGCACCAGCAGGTGCTCCAGCAACTCGTCCTCGGCGAACCGTGCGGCCTGCTGCTCACCGGCCAGGTCGAGCGCCCGGGCCAGGGCCTCGCCGTAGACCTCGGTCAGCACCCGCACGGCCTCGACGGCGGTGGCCGCCGCGGGACCGGGCGCCGACTCCAGCCCGGCCAGCAGCTCGTCCAGCCGGGCCAGCCGCGCCTCGACGGCCGGGTCCGCGAGCCGCCCGCCGTCAGCCATGGTTCGCCCCGTACGTCGGCGAGTGCACGGTGGAGAGCGTCCTGCCCTTGCCCATGTACATGTGCACCCCGCACGGCAGACAGGGGTCGAAGCTGCGCACGGTGCGCATGATGTCGACGCCCTTGAAGTCGTCGGGCCCGTTCTCCTCGAAGATCGGCTGGCCCTGGACGGCGTCCTCGTACGGGCCCGGCGTGCCGTAGATGTCGCGCGGGCTGGCGTTCCACGGGGTGGGCGGGTAGGGATGGTAGTTGGCGATCTTCTGGTCCCTGATCACCAGGTGGTGCGAGAGGACACCGCGCACCGCCTCGTGGAAGCCGCAGCCGATCGCCTCGTCCGGCACCTCGTAGTTCTCGAAGATCTTCGTCTCGCCGGCCCGCAGCAGCTCCATCGACTCCTCCAGGAACTGCAGGGCCATGGCGGCGGCGTAGGCGACGAAATAGGGCCGGGCGCGGTCCCGTTCGATGGTGTTGCTCCACTTCGGGATGCGCCACTCCAGGGTGGTCTCGGGCAGCTCCTCGCCCCGGGGCAGGGAGATGCGCACGCTGTCGCCGGTGGCCTTGACGTACGGCGTGTCGACCAGGGCGCTCAGCGCGGTCGACCACAGCCGGGCGAGCGGGCCGCCGCCGGTGTCCAGCGCCAGGTGCTGACCCGTCTCGGGGTGGTACCAGCGTGGGCTCATCACCCAGCTGTAGTTGCCGGCGAAGTCCCGCTTCTGCGGCACCGGGACGGTGGTCTGGTTCCAGGGGTGGCGCATGTCGACGGGGTTGCCCAGCGGGTCGTGGGTGACGAACGGCTGCTCGTTGACCCAGTCCTCGTAGAAGGAGCTGCCCAGCAGGACGCGCAGGCCGAGGTTGATGTCGATCAGGTTGTTCGTGACCAGCTTGCCGTCCACGATGATGCCCGGGGTGACGTACATCGCCTTGCCCCAGCGGTTCATGTTCTCGTACCGGTAGTCGACCACGTCCGGGTTCTGCCAGGCGCCCCAGCAGCCCAGCATGATGCGGCGCCTGCCGACCTCCTCGTAGCCCGGCAGGGCCTCGTAGAAGAAGTCGAAGACGTCGTCGTTCATCGCCACCGCCTTCTTCACGAAGTCGATGACGCGCATCAGCCGGGCGAGGTAGTCGGTGAAGGTGTTCGGCTGCGGCATCGTGCCGACGCCGCCCGGGTACAGCGTGGAGGGGTGGACGTGCCGCCCCTCCATCAGGCAGAACATCTCCCGGGTGACCCGGCTGACCTTCAGCGCCTCCTTGTAGACCTCGCCCTCGAAGGGGTTGAAGGCCCGCATGATGTCGGCGATCGTCCGGTAGCCGTGGATGTCCCCGCGGGGCGCGTCGGTGCGCTCGGCGCGGGCCAGCACACCGGGGTTGGTCGCCTTGACCATCGCCTCGCAGAAGTCCACGAAGACCAGGTTGTCCTGGAAGAGGGTGTGGTCGAACATGTACTCGGCCGCTTCGCCCAGGTTGGTGATGTTCTCGGCCATCCGCGGCGGCTTGACGCCGTAGGCCATCTGCTGGGCGTAGTTGGAGCACGTGGTGTGGTTGTCGCCGCAGATGCCGCAGATCCGGGACGTGATGAACCCGGCGTCGCGCGGGTCCTTGCCCTTCATGAACACCGAGTAGCCCCTGAAGAGCGACGAGGTGCTGTGGCACTCCACGACTTCCTGGTTGGCGAAGTCGATCTTCGTGTAGATGCCGAGGTTGCCGATGATCCGGGTGATCGGGTCCCAGGACATGTCCACGATCTGCGCGGGCTTGCGCCCGGTGACCCGGGTCGGGTCCTCGGTGGTCGTCATGTCGCTTCCTGCCCCTCGTTCGTCGTAGGCGTGGGTGGGTGCCGGCGCTCAGGGACGCCAGTACGGGTCGTAACCGGTGGTCAGTTCCGGTCCGTTGTGGTGCCACTTGGGCTCGCGGTTCACCGCGATGCTGGTCAGGCCGCGCAGCCGTCGGACGACGGCGCCGTACGGCTTGAGCAGCGCGGACGACAGGGCACCGCCGGTCGGCTCGTCCATGAACGGCATGAACGCGTCCGGGAAGCTGGGCATGGTGCAGCCGATGCAGATGCCGCCGACGTTCGGGCAGCCGCCGATGCCGGCCATCCAGCCGCGCTTGGGCACGTTGCAGTTCACGACCGGCCCCCAGCAGCCGGTCTTCACCAGGCACTTCGGGGAGTTGTAGTCCTTCGCGAAGTCCGCCTGCTCGTAGTACGCGGCCCGGTCGCAGCCCTCGTGCACCGTCTTGCCGAACAGCCACTGCGGGCGCAGCATGTGGTCCAGCGGGGGCGGCGGGGCGGCCCCGGCCGCGTGGTAGAGCACCCAGATGAGGGTCTCCATGAAGTTCTCCGGCTGGATCGGGCAACCCGGCACGTTCACCACCGGCAGCGCGCCCTGCGACCTGAAGTCCCAGCCCAGGTAGTCCGCGAGGCCCATGCAGCCGGTGGGGTTGCCCGCCATGGCGTGGATGCCGCCGTACGTGGCACAGGTGCCGGCGGCCACCACCGCCCAGGCCTTGGGCGCCAGTTGGTCGATCCACCAGTTGAGGGTCTGCGGCTCGCCCGTGTCCGGGTCGTTGCCGAACGACGTCCAGTAGCCGTCGCCCTCGATGATGTTCTGGTTCGGGACCGAACCCTCGATGACGAGGATGAACGGGGACAACTCCCCGCGCGCCGCCGCCCGGTAGGGAGCGAGGAAGTCCTCGCCGCCCAGACTGGGGGAGAGCACCTTGTTGACCAGGTTGACCTTCGGCAGGCCCGGGATGAGTCCGGCGACCAGGTCCTCGATGCCGGGCTGCCCGGCGGCCGTCATGGACACCGTGTCGCCGTCGCAGCTCATGCCCTCGGAGATCCACAGGATGTAGATCTCGTCGAACCCGTTCCCGCGCGCCTCGGACCGGCTGGGTTCACGCGTCACTTCGGTGGTGCCGCTCTGAGTGGTCATGTCGTCGGCCTCCGCTGCAGTCGGTCTCGGAGTCGGTCGTAGGCCGCGGCCAGGGGGGCCGCGAGGGTCAGGGCGGGCGGCTGGTCGGGGGCGTGCGGGTGCGGGCGGGTCGGCGCGGTGGCCTTGGCCTGCCCGATCAGCTCGCCCAGCCGGTCCAGTTCATGCTGGGAGACGGCATCCCGCAGCCGGGGCATCAGGGTGCCCTCCTCCTCCTGGATGTGCTCCGACACCTCGCGGCGCAGTTCCGCCACCAGCTCGCCGGTCCGCTGGTCGCCCTCGCCGAGCCGGTCGAGTGCGAGGAGGGTCTGCTTCACCCCCATGTGCTCGCTCAAGTGCTCGTCGATCTCCCGGTCGCCGTCCGGCAGCACCTTCCTGGCGAGGGGGTACAGGAGCATCTCCTCCAGCGCCGCGTGCTTGGACAGCTCACGCACCAACAGCTCCACGACACCGCGCCGCTGCCGGTCGGAGGCCGCGGCCTCGTAGTCGCGGAACAACTGCTCGACCATCCGGTGGTCGTGCATGAGGACGTCAAGGGCGTCCATCGAACCGTCCCTCCTCCGGCCCGCCGGCCGGACGCTCGGGCGGCCGCGGGGACTGCGGCCGGATCGGCCGGCCCGGACCCGGTGGGGCGTCGGGGCCGAGCGATTCGACCTCGTCGGGCCGGAAGTAGTGGAAACGGCCGTACCAGCCGTGGAGTTCGGCGGCCGGATCGTCGTCGACCGTGACGGCCAGGTGCGTGCTGCCGTCCACGTCGTGGAAGACCGCGGCCACCCGCGCGGTGCGCCCGGCCAGGAACATGTCCTGGGCGTCGGCCCCCCGGCCGCGCGGACACAGCCGCACCCGGCTGCCGCCGCCCACGGGCACACCGTCCACCAGCACGGTGTCCGTCGCCGGGGACAGCCCGTCGTCGCCTCCCTCCTGCCACCAGGCGGGCCGCTCGGGAGCGGGGGCCGGCGGTCGTTCGGGAGCGGGGGTTCGTGGGGTGAGGGAGCGGATGGCGCCGTGCAGCCGGGAGAAGACCTCCTGGGGCATGGTGTCCACCCGGTCGAGGATCCGCGCGGCCCGCGGGTCGGTGGCCCGGGCCTCGGCCTTCTCCTCGTCGGTCAGCAGCATCGTGCGCAGCGTGAGGATCTCGTCGATCTCCGCCGCGTCGTGCAGATCGCCCGGGCTCTCCGGCGCCACCTGGGGATGGTCGGGGAGGATGATCGGCGCGGAGAGCAGCAGCGCGCCCGTCGCCCCGTCACCGCTCGCGGGCTCCGGCGGGGCGCCGCCCAGCACCGGGAACGTGAACGCGTTGCGGCAGCCGCGGACCTGCTCCGCGAGAGCGGCCGGCGGATCGATCAGCGACACGAACTCCACGCCGTCGCCGGTGAGGAGGGTGTGCGTGGCGAGCAGCGCCTGCCCCAGCACCGCACTCCGGGGGGCCCGCGGGTCCGGCGCTTCACCGGTGTTCTCGGTGCGCACCCGCAGCCGGCACAGCCCGGGTCCGAGCCGCTCGGCCGTGACCGTAGCCCCGGCCCGCACCTCCCGGCGCCGGCGCACGGTCCGCCCCGCCCCCGCCGGCAACGGCTCGTACTCCGCCCCGGCCGGCGCTCCCACGGCGACGGTCCGGCCGCTCCGCAGCAACTCCTCCAACGACAGCACCAGTTCGGTCTCGCGGGGCACGGCCTCCTCGAACGACAGGTGGGCGGTCCCGTCGGCCGTCCGCAACGACTCGACCGGACGATGCGTCCCGTCCCCGTCGGCCGCCTCCACCTGCTTGTGCTGGAGTTGCAGGTACCGCACCCGCACCCGGACGGCCGCGTCGGCGCGCCGCACCCGCAGCAGACACTCGGTCTGCTGGTACCAGGAGTCGGCGGAACCGGAGAGCCCGGGCGTGACCGGCCCGTCCCGCTCCACCCAGTTCCGGGGCAGCAGCACCCCGAACTGCCAGCGGACCCGGTTCTTCGCCGAGGACCGGCGATAGGGATAGAGCAGGTAGCCCTCGTAGAGCACGGCGTCCGCGACGGCACTCAGCTCCGCACAGGCCTCGCCGGTTGCGTTCGCCATGCCCTCTCCTCGCCACTGGTGCGTCCGTGGACTCCACCCCCACGGTCACACCGGTCACGCCCGCCCGCCCCTCCGGCGCACCGTCATTGCGCCGGACAGGGGAGAACACGCGTTTGTCAGGTGGTGCGGGCGAGGTCCAGGCAGCAGCGGACGAAGTCCCGTACGACCGGGTTCCGGTCGTCGGCCGGTGCCCAGGCCACGGCCACCCGGGTCGGGCTGACCCCCGTGACCGGGCGGTAGACGACACCGGGGCGGGCGTAGAACCGGGCGGCGGACGCGGGCGCGAGGGCGACGCCGTACCCGCTGGCGATGGCGCTCAGCCAGTCGTCGGGCTGCTCGGTGACCGCGCCGATCCGGACCGGACGGCCCTCGCGCTCACCGGCGGCCAGCCAGTGGTCGCGCCAGGCGCCGGTCTCCGGCGGAGCGGCCACGAACGGCTCGTCCCACAGCTCCCGGAAGGCGATCTCCGTCCGCTCCGCGAGCCGGTGCGCGCTCGGCAGCGCCACCCAGCGCTCCTCGCTGAACAGCACCTCGACCCGCAGCGCGTCCTGGCCCGGGAACGGCAGCCGCAGCAGCGCCGCGTCCACCTCGCCGTCGGCCAGACCCGCGCTCGGGTTCGTCCAGGCGGCCTGCCGCAGCTCGGCCCGCCACCCGGGCCGCCGCCGGGCGAACTCGGCGACGATCGCCGGCGTCGCCTCGTTGGCCGCGCTCGCGACGAAGCCCACGCGCAGCACCCGGGCCGCGCGCCGTCCGGCGGCCCGCGCGGCGCGCAGGGCGTCGTCCCAGGCCGCCAGGACGCCCGGGGCTCGGCGCGCGAGTTCCCGGCCGGCGTCCGTCAGCGCCATGCCGGTGCGCGAGCGCTCGAAGAGCCGTACCCCGAGCCGGGTCTCCAGTTGCCGGATCTGCTTGGTCAGCGCCGGCTGGGACACGTACACCCGCTCGGCGGCGCGGACGAGGCTGCCCTCCTCGGCGACGGCCAGGAAGGAGCGCAGCAGACGCGAGTCGACGTCCATTCCAGAAGGTTATGGACGCTGGTATTGGACGTCGCGGCGACCCTCCGGCGAGCGTGGACAGCATGAACCTCGCCTATCTCACCGTCACCTGCGCGACCGTGCTGGCCAACGCGGGCATCGCGGCGGCCGACCTCGCGAAGGCGCCGTTCGTCCTCGCCAACTCGGCCCAGGTCGGGGTGTCCCCCCGCCGGCTTCCCGCGCTCGCCCTGCTGAAGGCCGCCGGAGCGGCCGGGCTGCTCCTCGGGCTGCTGGGCGTACGCACCCTGGGCATCGCCGCCGGCGTCGGCCTGGTGCTGTTCTACGTCGGCGCGGTGGCCGCCCACGTACGGGCCCGCGTGTTCCGCACGATCGTCTTCCCCGCCCTGTTCCTGGCGCTGGCGGCCGGGGCCCTGACCCTGGCGGCGACCCGGTGAACGGGCACGCTCAGCGCGGCGGCGGAGGGGCCGCCCGGGGCAACCGGACCAATGGGGCATCAGGTGCATTCGGCTCGTGTGGGAAAGGGCGGGCGTTCGACCCTCTGTCCGGTATGCCCGCGCGCCCGTACACTGCGGATCCACAGACATGCGGGCGGAGTTGACCGGGGGGAGCCATCATGTCCGGAGGTCCGTACGGTCCGGGTCAAGGGTTCGGCGGGCCGACGCTGCCGCCCATGCCGCCGGGCCCGCCGCCCGCGCCGCCGGACGCCTGGCGGGCCATCGCGGTCGCCCTGCTCAACCTCAGCGGCCTCGGCCTCGGTTACGCGCTGCTGCGCCGCTGGATGGCGATGGCCGTCTGCTGGGTCGCGACCGGCGTGCTCCTGCTCGTCGCGCTCCCCGCCGACGCCGACGGCGTCCCCGGCGCCGCGCTCGCCGGCTACGCCGCACTCCTGCTGGTGGCGGCCGTCCACGGCGCAATCGCCGGACTGCGCACCCGGCTCGCCGGGCCGGGCAGCGCGCCGCTCGCGCTGCTGCTGGGCGTGGTGCTGCTCGCGGTACCGGCCGGCGGCGCCCTCTGGTACGAGGACGCCCACGACGAGGCGGTGGAGCAGACGCTCCTCGGCCGCCTGGAGCGCGCCGACGACCTGGTGGCCGACAGCGGCCGGCAGTCCTTCGGCGCCGCCCGCCTCGACTACGGCACGGCGCTGGAGGTCTACCGCGACATCGCCGTGCACCACGGTGGTTCCCGCGCGGCCCGGCAGGTCCCGGACAGCCTGCGGACCTACTACACGACGGTCGGCGCGGCCTACGGCCACCGGGAGTACTGCGACGCCGTGGAGCCGCTGAAGTACCTCCGCACCGTGCCGGACACGATGCCGCGGGAACAGCTCGGCGCGCTGGCGCGGTGGCCCGACGACCGGCTCGCGACCGCCCTCTACGAGTGCGGTGCGCGGCACCTGGCGACCGGCGACACGGACTGGGTGAACCGCTTCGGCGACCTGCTCGACACCTTCCCGCGGTCCGGGGCGGCGGCCAAGGTGGTGCCCGCCGTCGACGCGGCGGTGGCGAAGACGGAGAAGGCCGTCGGCGGTGACGAACCCTGCGCGGCCGTCGCGAGGCTGCGCGACCTCGACACCCGGATCGCGGACCTGTCCAGGTCGGCCGGTGACACGGACGGCCGGCTGGCGAAGGCCGCGAACCGGGCCGGCCGCAGCGGCGACGCCGGCGAGTACTCCTGCGGTGTCGACCAGTACCGGGACGGCGACTTCGACGCGGCGCAGAAGACCATGGAGCAGTTCGCCGCCGGCCACAAGCACGACAGGAACCGCGCCCGCGCCCAGAAGGTCGCCATAGCCGCCGAGGTCGCCCAGACCCTCCCGGCGGCCGGCAAGAAGCTGCCCACCCTGGCCTCCGGCGGCAGCATCTCCGTCACCGTCAAGAACGACAGCCCGGACGACATCACCGTCCTCTACACCGGCCCGGTCACCGGCAGCTTCACCCTCAAGGGCTGCGGCGGCTGCAAGGCGTACACGTTCGCCGACACGGCGTTCTCCACCTTCAAGCCCTGCAACGACAGCAGCAGGAACTACCCGCAGCGCACCATCAGCCTGCCCGTCGGCACCACGTACTTCGTGCACAAGCCGAACGGCGACAGCACCGCGACCCCGGCCTCGGACACCGCCAGGCTCAGGTCCGGCTACATCTACACGGAGTGCGCCTACTCGACCCAGCGGCTGGGGTCCGGGTACTGATCGGCGGCCGGGGTACCCGCGCGACGACGCGAGGCGACACCCCGAGGTGGGACCGTGAACGACGACGACCGCATCGGCGATCCCTGGGGTCCTCGGACCCCGTACGACCGGGGGACGCCCTGGCCGGTCCGCACCGACCTGCACCTCGCGCCCGGCCTCACCGAGGAGGACGTGGAGCGCTGGGTGCCGTCCGCCTCGGGCCCAAGGACCTGGACGGCTGGCAGGCGAACGGCTCCCCGGACCGGCTGACCAGGCCGCTGGTCCGGGAGAACGGCCGGCTGGTGCCCTGCGACTGGGACACGGCCATGGGCCGGATCGCGGCCCGCACCCGGTACCTGCTGGACGAGCGCGGCCCCGGCTCCATCGGCTTCTACACCGCCGGCCAGCTCTTCCTGGAGGAGTACTACACCCTCGCCGTGCTCGCCCGGGCCGGCATCGGCACCAACCACCTGGACGGCAACACCCGGCTGTGCACGGCGACCGCCGCCGAGGCGCTGAAGGAGAGCTTCGGCAGCGACGGGCAGCCCGGCTCCGGGGAGCGCGCGATGAACGCCCTGGCCCTCACCCTGCGCACCCTGCACCACGGCGAACGGCATCTGGAGAAGGCCCTCATGGCCGCCGCGGAGCGGCACCGCACCGAGCACGAGATCCACCATGTCGCCACGGATCTGGCCCGCTGGTCGCACGAGCACGGCGCCCGCCTCGCCGACACCGGCCACCACTACGGACTCGACCTGTCCGGTCCGCCCGACGACCCGACGCCGGGCCCGCTCGCCACGCTGCGCGCCAAGGCGGCGGAGGCCATGGGCCGCCGCTCCGAACCGGGCCTGCTGCTCCTGCACGACCTGCTCGACCTGCACCTGGCGGCCACCCGCAACTCCGTCCACTGGGAGATGCTCGCGCAGGCCGCGCAGGCGGGCCGCGATCCCCGGCTCCTCGCCCTGGCGAGCGACTGCCACCCGCAGACCCTGCGCCAGATCCGCTGGACCAACACCATGATCAAGCAGTTGTCGCCGCAGGTGCTGACCAGCGTCTGAGCGCCGGGCCCGGGCCGTGCCTGGAGTCCCTCGCCGAGGGCGGCGATCAGGGTCGGCCCGTGGCCGGCGGCCGTCAGCGGGGCCCGGATGTCGTCGTCGAGGTCGGGGACGTAGCCGAACAGGACATCGGCGGGCCCGGTCACCCGCACCTCGCCGAGCGCGGCCGGCAGCAGCAGGGTCCGCGCCCGGCCGAGCCGGCCGGTCCAGCCGCCGCAGGTGACGGTCACCGGGGCGCCGGCGTTGCTGAGGATCCGCGCCGTCGCGAACGTCCGGGTGAGGGGGCCGTTGCCGCCGGCCGTCCAGCGTTCCAGGGCGAAGCGGGGCCCCGCGCACAGCACCGTGCGCGCCACCGAGTCGTCGACCCGCACGCTCAGACCGGGATGGAACTCCGGCCGGGGCTCCGGTCGCCACTCGTCCAGCAGCCGCTCGATGTTCTCCTCCCGCTCCCGCTCGGCCAGCGGTGCGCCGTCCTCCATCCGCCAGGGCATGTCTCGTGGACCAGGGTGCCCGGCCCGAAACTGTGCAGGGTGCCGCCAGGTACGTAGACGGTCTGCCCGGCGCGCACCGGCAGGCGGCGCATCACCGTGTCGAAGTCCTGCGCGAGCAGCGCCCGGCGCAGCCGCTCCCGGTCGGCCCCGGGCCGCACCCCGACCAGGGCGGTCGCGCCGGTTACGGCGTCCAGCACGTGCCACGCCTCGGTCTTGCCGTTCGGCTCGCCCTCCAGACGGCGGGCGGTGGCGTCGTCGGCGTGCAGATGCACGGGCAGCGCGCGCGTGGGGTCGATGTACTTGGTGAGCAGGGGGAAGCGCGGTTCGTGGGGGCGCTCGCCCAGCAGGCCGCCGGGATCCTCCGCCCTCAGCTCCCGCAGCGACCGCCCCGCCGGCGGACCCTCGGGCACCGTGGCACGCTCCCCGTCGACGTCGCTGACCTCCCAGGTCTCGGCGACGGGGCCGTACGGCGGCCCCGTCCGGCCCAGCCGGTCGGGCAGGGCCCGCCGCCGAACACATGCTGTCTGACGGGCGTGCTCAGGCGCAGCGGGGACCAGCTCACCGGGCCCGCCATGTCAGCCGGCCGCGTTGTCGACCCGCATCCGCACCTGTTCCTCCAGCCGGCGCAGGCTGCCGTCCAGGGCGTCGCACACCGCCCGCTCACCCGGGTCGTGGCCCTCGTCGAAGAAGGACAGGTGCACGGTCACCTCGCTGGCTCCGCTGCCGATGCCGGCCACCTGGAGCCAGCCGGCGTAGCCGCCCTGCTCGCGGGTGCCCCACTCCAGGCGCATCTGGTCCGGCTCGGACCGCAGCACGGCCGGCGTGTCCTCGCCGGAGCGGTCCTCGTGGACGGTCACGGCGGGCGGGTCCTGGACGTCTACGTGCAGCTCACCGGGGAGCCAGGCGTCGAGCTGGGCGGTGTTGGCCGCCTGGTCGAAGACCTGCTCGGGCTGTGCGGGCATCGTGCGGGAACGTTCGTACTCGGCCATCGTGGTCTCGCCCCTCCGGTCGGAAGTCGTACCCCGACCGCGTGCCCCTTCCACGGCGACCGAAAAGCCCCGGTGGCACCTCGCTCAACCGCTCATGCCATGGCCGCGCGCGCCGTCCGTTCCACTAGGGACACGCCGTCGCTCATGGACGTGCTGCCGTCCGACAGCACCGCGACGAGATACCGGTGACCCTTGACGGTGACCTGGCCGACGCTGTTGACGTCCCACAGGCCCGTGGTGGCGCGCTGCAGCCAGCCGTTCTTCAGGGTCTTGCGGGAGCCCTCGGCGCCGGCCGCCGGGACGCCCCAGGTCTGCTCGGGCACGACCTGGCTCATCAGGGTGCGGATGTAGGCGCGGGAGTCCGCGTCGAGTCCACCCGAGCCCGTGTGGACCGTTCCGCCGGTGTCGAACACGGCCCGCAGCAGGCGTATCTGGTCACGTGCGGTCGTCCGGGTCAGGCCCCACTTGGCGCCGGGGCCGCCCTTCGTCGAGGTCAGGCCCAGGCGCTTGTTGGCCGCCGCCAGCCCGGGGGCCCGGCCGATCTGCCGCCACAGGGCGTTGGCCGCCGCGTTGTCGCTGCGCCGGATCATCGGCTCGGCGCGCTCCCGTTCCGGTGCGGTGAGCTGCCGTCCCGCGTCCTGCGCCTGGAGCAGCAGCGCCGCCAGGATGTCGACCTTGACGATGCTGGCGGTGTCGTACGCCCTGTCCTCGCCGTGGACCACGGGCGCGCGGTCGGTGCCGTCCAGGTCGAGCACGGCGGCCGTGGCCTGCGCCGACGCGGCAGCGGCCGGGGTGGCGTGCAGCAGCCCGGTGGCGAGGAGGGCGGTCGCCGAGGCCACGAGGGCGCAGGCCTTGGCGCGTGCGGTGCGGGAGAGGCGGGACGACATGGGTCACGAACGTAGACAACGGCGGCGCCCGGCGACGTGGCGCCCGTCACCTTGGGCCCCGTTCGGCCCCGATTGTGAGAAGAGCCACCGATGGGGCGCATTGTTCCGCCGGGTCGCTGGGGCGGCGGCGTGTACGCGCGGCCGGGCGGTGCTCCTCGCTTATCGTCGGCCAGACACCGACATCCGGAGTGAAAATGGACAAAGCGGATGAACTGGTTGGTGTGACGGAGGGTGTGGCGGCCGTACCCCACCCCGAGCCGCCCGCGCGCCGCGTCCGGCCGTGGCCACCGGGCGCCGGCCCGAGGCCCTGGCCGACGGGCGCCGCGCCCCGGGCGTGGCCCCTGGGTGCCGCCCTGGCGGTCACCACCGGCGCCCTGGCCGCGCTGCTCCTGGCCGGCACGCCGTGGCTGAACCATCCGGCCGTCCAGGCCTGGCGCACCGTCTGCCTGGCCATCACCGTTCAGGCGCTCCCCTTCCTGCTCCTCGGCACCGCCCTGTCCGGCGCCATCAACGCCTTCGTGCCGGCCGACCTGTTCACCCGGGTGCTGCCCAAGCGGCCGGCTCTCGCCGTCCCGGTCGCCGGTGCCGCCGGCGCGATCCTGCCGGGCTGCGAGTGCGCCTCCGTGCCCGTCGCGAGCAGCCTGATCCGCCGGGGCGTGACACCGGCCGCCGCCTTCGCCTTCCTGCTCTCCGCGCCCGCGATCAACCCCGTCGTCCTCACGGCCACCGCCGTCGCCTTCCCGGGCGACCCCGCGATGGTCGCCGCGCGGCTGCTCGCCTCCCTCGCCACGGCGGCCGTCATGGGCTGGCTGTGGCTCTGGCTCGGCAAGGAGAAGTGGCTGCGCCCGCTCCTGCGCCACCGGCACGCCGGCCACCAGCACGGGCACAGCCGGTGGACCGAGTTCCGGCTCGGTTTCCAGCACGACTTCCTGCACGCCGGCGGCTTCCTCGTGCTCGGCGCCATGGCCGCCGCCACCTTCAACGTCACCGTGCCGGGCTCCGTCCTCGACGCCTTCTCCGGCTCACCCTGGCTCTCGGTGCTCTTCCTGGCCCTCCTCGCCGTACTGCTGGCCGTCTGCTCGGAGGCCGACGCGTTCGTCGCGGCCTCGCTCACCGGTTTCTCGCCGACCGCCCGGCTCGCGTTCCTGGTCGTCGGGCCGATGGTCGACCTGAAGTTGATCGCGCTTCAGGCGGGCACCTTCGGCCGTGCCTTCGCCTGGCGGTTCTCCACGGCGACCACCGTCGTGGCCGTCACCGCGAGCGTCCTGATCGGAGGCGCGCTGCTGTGAAACGCCCTCTCCAGGTCCTGCTCCTGGTGCTGACCGGCACCGGCCTGCTGCACACCGCCCTCCTCACCGACACCTACCTGCGCTACGTCAAGGCCGGACTGCGCCCCGCGCTGATCGTGTCCGGCGTGGTCCTGCTGCTGCTCGGCCTGGCGGGCGCGGTCACCCGGGACCGGCGGCCCACGGCCGGCGACACCGGGCACGGCCACGACCACACCGGCATCCCGCGCGTCGCCTGGCTGCTGTTCCTCCCCGCGCTCAGCCTGCTCGTCCACCCCCCGCCCGCGCTCGGCGCGTACACCGCGGCCCGCGCCGACACCAAGCCCGTCGCCGTGCAGAAGGGGTTCGCGCCGCTGCCCGCGACCTCGCCGCTGCCGCTGACCCTCACCGACTTCACCAAACGGGTCCAGCAGGACCGCGGCCGGGCCATCGAGCACCGCACCGTCCGGCTGACCGGCTTCGTCACCCCGGCCGGCGAGGGCGACGGCTGGTACCTGACCCGCATCATCTTCTCCTGCTGCGCGGCGGACTCCCAGACGGTCAAGGTGCGCGTGTACGGCGGTGAGGCACCGCCCGCCGACACCTGGCTGGAGGTGACCGGCACCTGGCACCCGCGCGGCACGCTGGGCACCAGGACCGCGGAGGCGGCACTCGACGTCAGGGACGTCCGACCCGTCGCCCAGCCGGTGAACGCCTACACCGACGACCTGCCGCTCACGCCTTCCTAGGGACGCGACGACCTGGCCGCTCCCCGGGAAGCGCTCGGGGCCGTCGCTCCCCGGGCCCGCTCATGGCCGGTTCGCACGGCTGCCCGGGCCGGTTCCCAAGGCCGTCAGGACGGGTTCCCGGGGTGGCTCGTCGCAGGCTCCCAGGGCCCCGCGGGACCGGCTCCCGAGGCCGCTTCCGGCCGGTCGGGAGGCGCGGTCGGCCGGAAGGCGCCCGATGCCGAAGAGAGGCCCGGCCCGTAGCGGACGACCGGCCGGGACAGGTGCAGGATGGTGTCATGACCCTCGCTCGGGCGACCGGGTCCGGGAGACCGCGGGGGCCACTGCGGGTTCCGGTCGCCGCTGGGCGAGAGGAGGCGGTGACGATGACACGGACACCTCCCACGACGGTCACCCGGGTGCGGCTGTGGCGGTGGCGGCGCAACCCGCTGCGGCGGCACAGCGATGTCGTCGAGGCCTGGATCGTCCTGGCCGGCTGGGTGCTGGCCCTGGTCGTCGGGGTCTTCGCGGGCCTGTGGGCGGCCCACGCCTCCGACACGGCGTTCGCGGCACGGCTGGCCCACCTGCACCCCGTGTCCGCCGTCCTCACCGACGACGCGGCGCGGACCCCCGCCGCGGGCAGCGGTTACGACGACGGGCGGGTCTGGGCCCCCGTGCGCTGGACGGGCCCGGACGGTTCGGCGCACACCGACCGGGCGAAGGTCCTGCCGGGCGCCCCCGCCGGAACCCGGGTGGAGGTGTGGACGAACCAGGCGGACCGCGTCGTGTCGGCCCCCGTCACCGGGGCGGCTGCCGACCTGCAGTCGGCGCTCACCGGCGTCCTCGTGGCCCCGGCGGTCGGCGCGCTGGTCTGGGGCGCGGGATGGCTGGTCCGCGGCCGGCTCATCCGGCGGCGCCTGGCCGAGTGGGACGAGGAGTGGCGGCAGATCGGACCCCGGTGGGGAAACCTCAGCGGAGGGCGGGGCTGACCAGGGCCGCGACCGGCACGCGCCCCCTGCACCTACCACGGAGGTTGTACACCGGCCCGGCCCTACCGCGGCCGGTGGAGCCGGGCGTCAACTCCCGGGTTGGCGACGTGCGGACCCCCGGCACGTAGCTTGTGTGCCGTGCCGAGAGGCACTCGTCAACCAGGGGGAAACACATGCGGACGAACATCTTCACCAGGACCCTCATCGCCACCGCGACCACGGTGGCGCTGGCCGCGGGCAGCCTCGCCGCCGCGGGCACCAGCTTCGCGGCGTCCGCGACGGCCCACCCGGCGGCGGCCACCGAGGCCGTCACCCCGCAGGCGGTGAACAACCTCGGCCTGACCTCCGCCCAGGCGAAGAAGGTCCAGCGCTGGCTGAAGACGTACTGGAACTACCGGAACTCCATTGACGGCAAGCTCGGCACCAACAGCTGGAAGGCCTTCCAGCGCTGCCTGAAGAAGTACTGGGGCTACACCGGCCCGATCGACGGCATCGTCGGCAAGGGCACGATCAAGGCACTCCAGCGGCTCCTGAAGGACAGCTACGGCTACCGCGGCCCCATCGACGGCATCGCGGGCTCCGGTACCAAGGCCGCGTTCAAGCGGTTCGCCGACGCGCACTGAGCCCCCGCACGGCGGCCTGAGCGCACCGCCCTCCGTCCCGCTGCCGGACGGAGGGCACCGGGCGAGGGCGTCGGGGAGGACGAGCCCTACGAGCGAACGAGGGCGTGATCACGCCCTGCGGGGTTACCCGGCCGGTATGGCGAAGCTGCACGTACCACGGCGGCACCACCGGCAGGCCGCAGACGAGACCCCCGAGCCGCGGATCCCCGCGCCGGACGAGGCCGGACCCGCCCAGGACGTCGAGCGACGGGCGCCCGACAGCCCCGTGAAGCTGCCCCGGCGCGCCTGGCCGGCGGTGTTCAAGGGCTCACTGCGCGAGTTCCGCGACGACGAGCTGACCGACCGCGCCGCGGCGCTCACCTACTACACCGTCCTGTCCCTGTTCCCGGCCCTGCTGGTGCTGGTCTCCCTGCTGGCCGTCGCCGGCCGCTCGGTCACGGACAAGGTCCTGGCCAACCTGCGGAACCTCGCCCCGGGACCCGCCCGCGACATCATCACCCGGGCGGTCGAACAGCTCCAGAACAGCGCCGGAACCGGCTCCCTCGTCGCCGTCCTCGGCCTCGTGCTGGCCGTGTGGTCGGCGTCCGGCTACGTGGCCGCGTTCATCCGCGCCGCCAACGCCGTCTACGACATGCCCGAGGGCCGCCCGGTCTGGAAACTCCTCCCGGTGCGCGTCGGCGTCACCGTCGTCCTCATGGTCCTCGCCGTGGCCAGCGCGCTCATCGTGGTCTTCACCGGCGGCCTGGCCCGCCGCGCCGGGGACGCGCTCGGGCTCGGCGACACGGCGCTGACCGTGTGGGCCATCGCCAAATGGCCCGTGCTGGTCCTGCTCGTCACCGTGATGATCGCCATCCTGTACTGGGCGACCCCGAACGCCAAGGTCAAGGGATTCCGGTGGATCACCCCCGGCAGCGTCCTCGCCCTGCTGATCTGGATGGCCGCCTCCGCCGGCTTCGCGTTCTACGTCGCCAACTTCGCCTCCTACAACAAGACCTACGGCACCATGGCCGGCGTCATCGTCTTCCTGGTCTGGCTGTGGATCACCAACCTGGCCATCCTGCTGGGGCTGGAGTTCGACGCGGAGACCGTACGGCAGCGGGCCATCGCGGGCGGCCATCCACCCCGGGCCGAGCCTTACACCCAGCCCCGCGACACCAGGAAGTGGAACGAGGAGGACGTACGCCGCCTGGACGAGACCTGACGCGCCCGCCCTCCCCGCTCGGTCACGCGGCGTAGCCGCCGTCCACCGAGAACTCCGCGCCCGTCACGTACGCCGCCTCCGGCCCCGCCAGGAACGCCACCACGGACGCCACCTCCGCCGCCGTACCGAACCGGCCCAGGGCGGTCATGGCCGCCTGACCGGACGCGTACGGGCCGTCCGCGGGGTTCATGTCCGTGTCCGTCGGCCCCGGATGCACGACGTTCGCCGTGATGCCGCGCTCGGCCAGCTCCCGCGCCAGAGCCTTCGTCAGCCCCACCACGGCCGACTTGCTCATCGCGTACAGCGTGGCTCCCGGCCCCGAGACCCGCGCCGTGACACAACTGCCCACCGTGATGATCCGCCCGCCGTGACCCATGACCGCGGCGGCGGACCGGGCGGCCAGGAAGACCCCGCGCACGTTCACCGCGAGGAGCCGGTCGACGTCGGCGAGGGACAGGCTCTCCAGCGGCCCCATCATCCCGACGGCCGCGTTGCCCACCAGCACGTCCAGCCCGCCCAGTTCCTCCGCCGCGCGCCGCACCGCGTCCGCCGCCTCCGCCGCGTCCGCCGCGTCCGCGCGCAGCGCCACCGCCCGCCGCCCCAGCGCCTCGATGTCCCGCACGACCTCCTCGGCCGCGTCCTTGCCCCGCACATAGGTCACGGCCACGTCCGCGCCCTCCCGCGCCAGTCGCCGTGCCGTCGCCGCGCCGATGCCCCGGCTGCCGCCGGTGACCAGTGCCGTCCTGCCCCGCAGATTCGATTCCGAAGTCATGTGTCCATCCCAGCCGACGGCCAGGGCAGACACCGGCGGCGAACGGACATCGACCTCGACGCGGCGGCGTGCGCCCAGCCCTGCCGGGAAAGTTCGGCCGGAGGCACGTCTCCCACGCCGATCCCGGTCCTCCCGCAGGCCGATGGCGCGCCCGGGTGTCTTTGGGCAGGCTGACGGCATGACACGACCACAGCCACTGCTGCTGCCGCATCCGCAGGCACAGCTCACCGAGCCGCTCCCGTACCACCGTCTGGCCCGCCTCTCACCGCGCTACCGGTGGTGGCGCCCCCTGCTCGGGACCCTGGTCGTGGCCGTGGCGTACGTGACCACCGTGGTCCTCCTGATGCTCGTCGTCGAGGCCCTGGGCTCGGGCATGGGCTACCCCCAGGACGACGACGGGTGGCCTGAGTTCGGCCCCGTCTCCGGCACCGCCGTGGACCTGCTCACCATCGCGGCCGGCATACCCGTCGTGCTGCTGATCGTGCGCTGGATCGGACGCCGCCCGGCCGGCACGGTGTCCTCCGTGACCGGCCGGCTGAGATGGCGCTGGATGCTGCTGTGCGTGCTGACCGCCGTGCCGATCCTGGGCCTCGCGATGGGCTGCATGTTCCTGCTCCCCGCGGACGGCGAGCCGGAGAGCCAGTGGGTGGGGTGGCCGGCCTTCGGACGGGCCGTCGCCATGCTGGTGGTGCTGGTGCCGGTGCAGGCGGCCGCGGAGGAGTACGTGTTCCGCGGCTGGCTGACGCAGACCGCCGGGGCGTTCCTGCGCTCGCCGTGGGCCGCGTTCCTGCCGCAGGCGGTGCTGTTCGCCGCCGCCCACGGCTGGGGCACGCCCTGGGGCTTCGCCGACCTGGTCGTGTTCGGCGTGGCCGCGGGCTGGCTGACCTGGCGCACCGGCGGACTGGAGGCGTCCATCGCCCTGCACACCGTCAACAACCTTCTCGCCTTCGGCGTCTCGGCCGCCGTCGTGGACGGGCTCACCAGCGATGAGACGGCGGCGGACGCGAGTTGGCAGCTCGTCGCGTTCGACGTGCTGAGCATCGCGCTGTACACGGCGGCCGTGGCGTGGTGGCTGCGCCGCCGCCGACTGGACCGCACGGCTCCGGCACCGCGGCCACCTGCTCTCGTACCGGGGTACCCGTACGGCCACGGCGTCCCGCTGCCGCAGCAGTGGCCGGGGCAGTGGCCGGGCCAACCGGGGCCGGGCGCGGGATATGCCGGGGTGTGGGCGGGGCAGCCTGGGCCGGGCGCGGGATACGCCGGGGCGTGGGCGGGGCAGCCGGGATGGGGGCCGGGGATGGCAGGGGCTCCGCCGTGGGTGGGGCAGCCGGGAGCCGGTGCGGCCGGTGTCGGGCCGTGGGCCGGTCAGGCCGGACCGGGTGGGGGCGTTCCCCTGACGGCATCGGACGGGGCCGTCCCCCCACCGTCCTCGGCCGGCCCACCGACGGCCGGTACGGCCCTTCCGCCCCCGTCTCCGGGCGCCGTGGAAGACGGCACGGACCGTCCGTAGGCCGCGGCCGGCCTCGGCGCTCAGGCGGTGTGCAGAGCTGAGTGCAGCGTGCGGACCGCCAGGTCGATGGCCGCCGCTGCCGCGTGGGTGCCGTGCAGGGCGTTCAGCAGTGCTGCGAGGGGTCGGCTCCGGACTTTCGGCGCGCGATGCGATCGGGACCGTGTCTTCGGGCCCTGCTCTCAAGGCTCCGCGTCTTCGGCGAGGTCGGCGGCCAGGGCGGCCAGCGCGAAGTCCCTGCGGCTCGCCGCGCGTGCGGCGACGAGGGCCAGGGCGGAGGGCAGCCGACCGCACCGGCGGATGATCTCCGTGACGGCCTCCGGCTCAGCGGCCGGCCGCGCGGCACCGATCCGCCGGGCGAGCAGGTCACGGGCATCCGCCTCGGACGGCAGATCCAACTCCAGCACACGGACGCCTGCGGCGGCCCGCGCCTGGGTCTCGGTCAGCCGGAGGGAACCGCTCGGCGCGGCGGTCTCGACCCGTCCAACGGACTTGATCAGCTTGGCGGGTTGGGTGGCTGCGGTGGGCGTCGTCAGTCCGGTGGCAGCGGTCGCCCCGGCGGATTCGGTCAGTCCGAGGGGTCCGGTCGCGGTGGCGCGTCCGGCAAGCGCGGCTGACCCGGCCCCCCTGGCAGGTTCGGTCGGCCCGCCGTTTCCGGTGGCCCCGGCGGATCCGGTCACCGCGGTCGGTCCGACCAACCCGCCTCGGCCCGTGACCAGCGTCAGGCAGCCCGGCACCCGGGGCAGCAGCGGACGGAGCCGGCCGAGGCAGGCGGCGTCGTCCAGCAGGACGAGCAGTCGGCGTCCCGCCAGCACATCGCGATACTGCGCGGCGAGGGCGGCCACACCCACGGGCATGCTTCGCGCGGGCACGCCGAGGGCCGCGAGCAGCCGGCTCAGGGCCTCGGCCGGCTCCAGGGCGGCCTGGTGGGGAGCCGATCCGCCCAGGTCCAGGTGCAGCTGGCCGTCCGGAAACCGGTCGGCGATGCGGTGCGCCCAGTGGATCGCCAGGGCGGTCTTGCCGATCCCGGCCGGCCCGCTGATCAGCACCGCCGACACCGGGTAGGCGCCGGCCAAGGGGGTCAGCGCGGCCCGCAGGGGCTCCCCTCCGCTCCAGGTGTCCAGCGCGGTCGGCAGGGCTTCCGCGCCGGTAACGGCGTCTAGCGCGGTCGGTACGGCTTCCGTACCGGCGAGGGCGTCCGGCGCTAGCCGCACCGGCTCCGCGCCGGTCCACGTGTTCGGCGCGGCTGGTTCGGGGTCCGCACCGGTGGGGGCGCCCGGCTCTGCCCGCAGCGGTTCTCCGCCGGTGAGGGCGTTCCCGTCTGCCCGCAGGGGCTCCCCTCCGGCCCAGGTGTCCACTGCGGTCGGCACGGTTTCCGCGCCGGCGAGGGCGTCCGGCCCCAGCGGCGCCGGCTCCCCGTCGGCCCAGGTGTCCACCGCGGTCGGCACGGTGCCCGCGCCCGTGACGGCATCCGGTGCTTGTCGCATCGCCTTCGCGCCGGTCCACGTGTTCGGCGCGGTTGGTTCGGGGGCCACGCCGGTGAGGCCCTCTGCCCGCAGCGGTTTTCCGCCGGTGAGGGCGTCCCCGTCAGCCCGCAGGGGCTCCCCGCAGGGCGAGGTGTCCGGCGCCGCCCCCACGGGTTCCCCGCCCCACACCGCGTCCAGCGCGGCCAGTTCCCGCTCACGGCCGGTGAAGACGGCCAGGTCCGGGGGGAGCTGGGCCGGGCGGACGAAGGGGCGTGCGGGGTCCGGTGGGCCGGTCGGGAGCCGGTGCCGGGCGGGGCGTATCTGCTGGCGCAGAACGCGGGCGTGGGCCGCCGCCAGCTCGGCGCCGGGAGCGATCCCCGACTGTGCGGCGAGGTCACGGCGTGCGTCCTCGTAGGTGGCGAGCGCCTCCGCCTGCAGGCCGCACGCCGCCAGTGACAGGATCAGGCGGGCCAGCAGCGGCTCGTCGAACGGGTTCAGCACGGCCGCCCGGCGCACGCTCGGCAGCACCTGGTCCGCGCGCCCGCACAGCAGCGCGGCGTCCGCGGCCATCCGCGCCGTGCGGAGGACCTCCCGGTCCACGGCCGCGAAGTGCGGATGCGCGCGCACCGGTCCCGGCAGGCCGGCCGCCACCGGGCCGCGCCACAGCCGCAGGGCCCCGGCGAAGTGCCGTACCGCCTGTTCGGAGCGCGCGGTGGCGGCGGCCCGCATGCCCCGCCGGCTGAGGGCGCGGAAGCGCAGCAGGTCGGCCTCGTCGGCGCTCGCCTCCAGCAGGTAGCCGCCGGTACGGCCCAGCAGGCGCCGTCCGGGCGCGCGCGGGGGCAGTCCGGGTTCCAGCAGCTTGCGCAGCGCGCCGACGTGGCGGCGTACCGCGTTCGGCGCGCTGGCGGGCGGCCGGCCCGGCCAGAGGACGTCGACGATCGTGCTCATCCGCACGGGCCGGCCCGGCCGCACCAGGAGCACACCGAGCAGGGCCCGTGCCTGCGGGTACCCGAGGTCCAGCTCGCTCTCCGCGCGCAGCACCCGCAGCGGGCCGAGCACCTCGAACCGCAGCACCTCGATCCCCGGCACCTCGATCCTGCCCTCCGGTCAGCCGACGCGGGCCGCGATGGTTCGCGCGCACATCAGGGACTCGGTACGGGTGGTGTCCACCTCCAGGTCGTACGACACCCCGTCGTGCACCACGTCGGCCTGGGCCGCCGCCATGCCGGGGGTCCGGTCCCCCCGGGCGATCTCCCGTGCCGCCGCGACCTCGGCGTCGCAGCGCACGCCCACCCACAGGACGTCCAGCCCGGCGAGGGCCTTCCGCCACCGCTGCTGGGAGGCCGCTCCGCCGAGGAAGACGTCGTCAACGACGATCCTGGCGCCCGCGCGGGCCGTCGCCGCGACCCCCTCCATCCAGGCCGCCTCCAACGCCCGGAAATCCGCACCGATCCGCACGCCGCCGTCATCGGCGAACTCGATGCCACCGTCCGACCCCTGGAGGTTCGGGGGCAGCGCGTCGACCAGCGAGTCGATGCCGAACACCAGCCAGGGGTCGGGCAGTACGGCCTGCAGGCAGCGCGCGATCCCGGACTTCCCCGCGCTGGAACCACCGTTGAGAAGGATCATCTGAGTCGTCACCGTGCCACCCTAAAGAGCCGTCCGGTCAGGCGGACAACGTATTCGGCGTCCCGGACCCCGGGAGCCGTCATCCGGCACCGGTCCGTTCCTGCCGCCCGGCGAGCCGTTCCCGGACCCGTTCCGCGTCCGGATGACCGAGCCGGTCGAGCAGGGCGAGGGCTTGCTCCCAGGCGGCCCGCGCGCCCTCCCGGTCACCGGTGGCCAGGTATGTGTCGCCCATGCGGGTCAGCGTGTCGGCCTCCGGGTACGGCACGCCGAGCGCCCGGTACAGCGCCAGCGCGTTGCGGTAGCCGAGCAGGGCATGCGGATGCCTGCCGAGGCGGTGGTAGGCGTAGGCGATGCTGTCCCAGGTCGCCGCCTGGCCGTACCGGTCGCCCAGGTCCTGGAGCAGGGCCAGCGCCTCGAAGCAGCGCGCGAGCGCCGGCCGGTACTCGCCGCGCAGCGCGTGGTACCAGCCGACGGAGTTGAGGACGCTGGCCTGCGCCGGCCCGGATCCGGTGGTGCGGAACAGCTCCAGGGCGAGCTGGTTGTGGCGCAGGGCCCCCGCGAGGTCGCCCTCCTGCTCGCACGTCCAGCCCAGACTGCGGTGGGTGCCCGCCCGGCCGGCGGTGTCGCCGGCGAGGGTGAACAGCGTGAGCGCCCGGTCGAGGTGGGCCCGGCTCTCGTCGAGCAGGCCCAGCCTGCCCTCCGCCCGGGCGAGGCCGCGCAGGGCGCGCGCCTCCATGGCCGGGTCGGCGAGCCGCAGTGCGGCGCCGAGCGCGGTGCGCTGGGCGGCCAGTCCGTCGTGCCAGTGGCCGCGCCGTTCGAAGTACGGCTCCAGGGACCAGGCCAGCAGGCACGCGCAGCGGTCGTGGCCGGACGAGGCCGCCGCCTGGACGACGGCCGGCAGCGCCGGCTGCTCCGCGGTGAGCCAGGCCAGGGCCGCCCCGTCGTCGGCGAACGGCACGGCCCGCGGGTCCGGCGGCGCGGGCGGCAGCGGCGGGACGTCCCCGCCGGGGTCGAGCAGCGCGCCGGCGGCGTGGGCGCGCTCCACGTAGTGCCGGAACAGCCGGTCGCGGGCCTCCCGCCGCTCGGCCTCGGTGTGGTGCTCGGCGAGGAGGTCATCGGCGTGCGCGCGGAGCAGGTCGTGCAAGCCGTAGCGGCCGGGCGCCGGTTCGGTGACGAGGTGGACGGCGGCGAGTTCGCCGAGCAGCGAGCGCGCCCGGCGCGGCGGCAGCCCGGCGAGCGCGGCGGCGGTGGCCGCGGACACGTCCGGGCCGGGATGCAGGGCGAGCAGCCGGAGCAACCGGGCGGCGGCCGGCGACACGGCCCGGGTGGACCAGGAGAAGACGGTGGCGACGTCCACGGGAGTGCCGGGCCGGGTGAACGCGTCGAGGCTGCCCCGGGCCTCGCGCAGTTCGGCGGCCACGGCCGCCAGCGGGAAGTCCGGGCGCAGGGCTGCGCGGGCGGCCACGCAGGCCAGGGCGAGGGGCAGCCCGGCACACCGGGCGACGATCTCGTCCACGGCCCGCGGCTCGGCGGCGGTCCGTCCGGCGCCCAGCCGGCCGGCGAGGAAGTCCCGCGCCTGGCCTGCGTCGAACGGCCGCAGGATCAGCGAGCGGGCGCCGTGCGCGGCCACCAGTCCGGTCAGGTCGTCCCGGCTGGTGACGATGGCGAGGCAGCCGGGCGTGCCGGGCAGCAACGGCCGTACCTGCTCGGCGTCCCGGGCGTTGTCCAGCAGCACGAGCACCCGGCGCCCCGCCAGCACACTGCGGTACAGGGCGGCCTGGGCGGCCAGGCTCTGGGGGACCTGTTCGGGCGGCACCCCGAGCGCGTGCAGGAACCCGCGGACCGCCTCACCGGGGTCGGCGACCGCTCCGGAGGGTGCGAAGCCGCGCAGGTCGACGTAGAGCTGCCCGTCCGGGTACCGGTCGGCGACCCGGTGGGCCCAGTGGACCGCCAGCGTGGTCTTGCCCACCCCGGCCATCCCGCCGAGCGCGGAGATCAGCACCGTCCCGGCGGGCTCCCCGGTCCGGGCGAGCGGGTCGAGCAGCTCGGCCAGTTCGGTGTGCCGGCCGGTGAACGCGGGCAGGTCGTGCGGTAGCTGGGCGGGTACGACGGGACGCGCGGCGACGGCTTGTGCGGGCGGCGGCTCCGCGGGGTCCCCGTCCCGGGTCTCCCGCAGTGCCGTCCGGTGGGCCTGGTGCAGTTCGGGCCCGGGGTCGATGCCCAGCTCCTCGGCGAGCCGGCGGCAGGTGTTCCGGTAGGTGGCGAGCGCCTCGGCCCGCCGGCCGGTGGCCGCGAGGGCCAGGACGAGCCGGGCCAGCAGGGGCTCGTCCAGCGGATGCGCTGCGGCGGCCTCCCGCAGCCGGGCCAGCGGCATGCCGGGCACGCCCGCGCGCAAGGCAGCGTCGGCCGCCTCCCGCAGCGCGGCGAGCCGCTCGCGTTCCAGCCCGTCGGCCCCGAGCCGTTCGCGCACCTCCGGGGCGATTCCGGAGGCCACGGGACCGGCCCACAGCGTCAGCGCCTGGCCGAGCAGTTCCACGGCCCGCCCCTGCGCACTCCCGGCGACGGCGCGCCGGGCGTCCTCGCGCAGCCCCCGGAACCGTACGAGGTCCACGTCGTCCCCGTCGGTGACCAGCCGGTAGCCGCCCGCGCCCCGCACCAGCCGGCGTCCCGGCGCCCGCGCCGGCAGCCCCGGTTCCAGCAGCCGCCGCAGCGAGCCGACGTGCCGGCGGACCACGTTGACGGCGGTGGGCGGGGGACCCGGCCCCCACAGCACGTCGACGATCTCGGGCACGGGGACGGGCTGACCGGCCCGGAGCAGCAGCAGGGCCAGCAGCGCCCTCGCCTGGGGCCCGCCGGCGTCCAGCTCGTGCGCACCGCGCCAGACCCGCACCGGCCCCAGCACCGCGAACCGCACCGACGCCCCCTGTGCCATCCCGCTCCCTCCGCCGTTCCTTGCGGCCCTCGACTGTACGACTCCGGAGGAAACCGACGGCAAAGCGCGGACACCGCCGGGCGGTGGACTCCGGCGTGTCGGGCGGGCTTCCCGCCCCTGGACGCCCGGGTGGTGGAGTTCCAGGCCCCGGCCGAGGGCGTCCCGGGCCGGCTGTCCTGGGCGGCCCGGCAGGACGGCACGCCGGAGGAGCGGCTCGACGTGCCGCACGCCTGGCTGGTGGAAGATCTCCCTGGCGGGCGGGTCCGTATCCTCACCCAGGGGACGCAGATCGGCCGACCCGCCGCCGAACTGGCCCGGCAGACGCCGAATCCGATGCCGAACGGCCATCAGGCATGGCTGGACGGCCTGGTCCGCGCCGCCAAAACCTCGTAATCCGCTAGGGAGTTGCCGTCATGACCGACAAGCTCACGGTGAGTGTCCTGGGCACCGGCATCATGGGTGCCGCGATGGCCCGCAACCTCGCACGGGCCGGGCACACCGTCCGCGCCTGGAACCGCACTCGCGCCAAGGCCGAACCGCTCGCCGCCGACGGCGCGCACGTCGCGGGCACGCCCGCCGAGGCCGTCGAGGGCGCCGATGTCGTCCTGACCATGCTCTACGACGGCCCGGCCACCCTCGACGTCATGCGCGAGGCCGCCCCCGCGCTGCGCTCCGGTGCCGCGTGGGTGCAGTCCACCACCGCCGGTGTCGAGGCCATCGGCGACCTGGCCGCCTTCGCCCGCGAGCACGGCCTCGTCTTCTTCGACGCGCCGGTGCTGGGCACCCGCCAGCCCGCCGAGGCGGGCCAGCTCCTCGTCCTCGCCGCGGGCCCGAGCGAGCACCGCGCGGCCGTGGCCCCGGTGTTCGACGCGGTCGGGTCCCGTACCGTGTGGACCGGCGAGGACGGCGCGGCCGGCACCGCGAGCCGCCTGAAGCTCGTCGCCAACAGCTGGGTCCTCGCGATCACCGCCGCGGCCGGCGAGGTGCTGGCCCTGGCCCGGGCGCTCGACGTGGACCCGCAGAACTTCTTCGACGCGATCGAGGGCGGCCCGCTGGACATGGGGTACCTGAGGGCCAAGGCGAAGCTCATCCTCGACGGCCAGCTGACCCCGGCCCAGTTCGCGGTGGCCACGGCCGCCAAGGACGCCCGGCTCATCGTCCAGGCCGGTGAACAGAACGGCGCGCGCCTCGACGTGGCCGCCGCGAGCGCCGAGCGCATGGAGCGTGCCGCCGCGCAGGGCCACGCCGACGAGGACATGGCCGCGGCGTACTTCGCCAGCTTCGGCTCCGCCGACGGCCCCTCCGCCTGAAGGGAACCCGTGTGCTCCGCGCCGCCGCTGCCGCCCGAGCGCGTCCCGCTCACCGAGTCGAGGCCGGGCGCCGGCACGGCGGGGGCACGCTGAAGGAGGGCGACAGGGTTCCGTCCGGCAGCCGGCGGCCCTGGTCGAGGAGGCCGGCCGAGGCGCGGAGCTCCGCGTCGCCTCCCTCGGCCGCCGCCGGCCGCCGCTCGGCGTGGCGGGCGGTCACGCGCCCGTCTCGGTGCCCTCCGCCGTCTCCTGCGTCGATTCGGCCGGCACGACGTAGAAGACGGACGTGCCCTGCTTGGTGCGCTGGGCGCCGTTCTTCGCCACGAGGTTCTCCAGCGTGGTGCGGACGACCTTGGACTGGATCCCGCGCTCGGGGTACGCCCGGCCCAGGGCCTCGCTGACCTCCGCGGCGGAACGCGGTTCCTTCTGCTCCGCCAGGTGCCGGCGGACGAGTTCGATCAGGGTGGGCTGAGCGGGCTCGGACGGCGACGCCTTCTTGGCCGCCGGCTCGGCGGCGGTCGCCTTCCGCGTCACCGCCTCCTTCGTGGCCGTCTTCTTGGCCGCCGGCTTCTTCGCCGCGGCCCTCTTGGCCACCGGCTTCTTCGCCGCGGGCTTCTTGTCGTCGGCGCGGCGCGTGCCGCCGCTCTTCTTGCGCGGGGCGGGTACGACCGCCCGCCCGGCCGGTGCGGCGAGGCCGAGTGCCTGCCGCATGTTCAGCAGGACGCCGTGGTCCTGTTGCAGGGTGGTCAACTGCTCCTGCAGAACGGCGATTTCAGCCGTGATGCGTTCCTGCTCCTTGAGGTTGTGTTCGAGGTCGTTGGTCACCTGGCTGACGTACTGAGAGGTCAATTCGGTGACGGGCCCGGCGCTTTCCGGCATCATTTCCTCCGCTCCTGACGGTGCGACACCTGGATGATACGGGTGGGTCAACCCGTTTTCACCGTTGGCGAGGCGGGCAGCGGCTGACCGACAACCCGCTCCGGGCCGCTGCCGGGCGCGCCAGCATACAGCCGGTGAGGGCGGCCGTGAGTCCGGTCGGACAGGCTGGCCGTCACGCTGACGCCACCGGCAGGGTGAGCCTGACCGGCCGCAGTCCGGGTGCCGGCGCGACAAGCGTGACGTGCACCGGCGGCTCGGCCGGGCGGAGGACGGCCGGGGCCCGGCCGTGCCGGGTGTGGCGGCGCGGCTGCCGGAAACGGTCCACGTTGTGCGGGTTGCCGTTGACGACTCCTGCGGGCTCCCCGGCACCCGACACCTCGAACCGCACGGCGTGGGCGGGTGTCAGCCCTGGGCGAGGGCCGTGACCTCGGCCGGGCGGAGCGTGCGGCCGTAGACACGGAAGTCGTCCACGGCCCCCTTCAGATACGGGTCCGGGTACTGGGACCTGCCGATGTAGGCGGCCCGGATGTGGTTGCCGAAGGTGCGGGGCTCGACGGTGACTTCGGTGTTCCGGCCCGCTTCCCTGCCGTCGACGTACAGCACGGCGGTGAGGGAGCCGTAGGCGACGGCCACGTGGACCCACCGGTCCGTCGGCAACGGGTCGGCGTCGATGCGCTGTTCCGCACCTACGCTGGCCGCGGTGATCGCGTACCGGAGGGTGCCCGCGTCGCTGAGCGGGGTCAGGAACATGTTGGCGCTGATGCCGGTGCCGAAGTCGAAGACCCGGCTCCAGGCAACCGGTTGCCCGGCCGGTTTCACCCAGGCCGCCACCGAGTAGGCGGACGCGCCCGCCAGCAGGTCCTCGGCGAGGACGACGTGTCCGTCGGCGCCGTCCAGCGCCACGGCCGCGCCGGTGTGCCCCTGCGTCCAGGAGGCTCCCCCGGCGAGCGTCGCGGTCTTCCCGTTGCCGGTGGCGTCGGCGGCCGTGGTCCCGGACGTCTCGTCGAAGCGGTGCCACGCCGCGAACTTAGGTGGCGGGGACGGAGGCCGGCCCGTCAGCCAGTAGACGTCGTAGTACTGGTGGTGGACGCGGGCGACGCGCCGCAGCGTGACCGGCTTCCCGTCGGCGGTCGCCGTGAACCGCAGCGGGTCGGCCGAGACCTGCCGGATACCGGAGGTGTCCAGCCGGGCCAGCCACCGGTTGGCCGTGTCGTACGCCCCGGCCGGCACCACCGGGCCGTGCAGGACGGCCTGGACGTCGGGGTCGTCCGGGGTTGCCTCCAGAGTCGTCCGCATCGGCAGGCTGATCTCGACCCGGTCGCCGGTCCGCCAGGCGCGGTCGAGGGTCACCCGGCTGCCGGCCGCCGGACGGTCGGGCAGCGCACGGCCGTTGAGCCGGACGCGCGCTCCGGACGCCCAGGCGGGAATGCGGACGACCAGTTGGTGAGCTGC
Organism: Streptomyces flaveolus; assembly: GCF_000716535.1. Classification (GTDB taxonomy): domain Bacteria; phylum Actinomycetota; class Actinomycetes; order Streptomycetales; family Streptomycetaceae; genus Streptomyces; species Streptomyces flaveolus_A. Next base: position 177,757 of record NZ_JNWV01000005.1, read on the forward strand.
GTGTCCGGACGCGACCGTGAGGACGGTCGAGGCCGAGTCGGGCAGCCGGGTGGTCTGCCGCCAGGTGATGCCCTTCTCCTGCCGGCGGACCTCGGAGGGGATGAACAGGTTGACCAGAAGCCGCTGTTCGTCGTGCGTGTAGACGGTGTCCGCGAACTTGGCGTGCGTCTCCATGCCGGTGCCGTGGTCACAGGAGAAGTTGTCGTAGTCGGTGGAGTAGGCGTCGGGGTCCGTGCCCATGAAGGACGGCTGCTGTTTGAACGAGCCGGGTCCGAGGCCGGTGTAGCAGATGTTGAAGCCGTGCGCGGAGTCCCGGTCCTGCTCGCCGAGCATCTGGTTGAACAGGGTGCGCTCGTAGTAGTCGAGCAGGTCGGTGCGGTCCGGGTCCCCGAAGTGCAGCAGCCGGGTCAGCTTGAGCATGTTGTAGCTGTTGCAGTTCTCGCAGGTCCCGTTGGACAACTGCCCGGCGACGACGCACAGCATGTCGCACAGCCGGAGAGAACGTCCGCCGAGGCCCCGCCCCCGGCACGACCGGCCCGAGTGACTACGATCCCTGCTCATGCCCGTGCGTGAACCCAGCGGTACCTCCCGGCCGAGACGGCTCACCCGCACGGCGTTCCTGCTGGCGGGTGGCCTGTCGCTCCTCGCGGGCGGCGAGGACTGTCTGGGCGCGCCCCCACCGCGCCCGACGGCACCGTCCGCCGTCACCGCGTGTCAGACACGATCGGGGGACCTGATCGCCGACGTGAACAACGACGGCCTGCCGGACCGGATCACCGATCCGTCCCACCGGGGTGCCCTGCTGGCCATCACCTTCGGGATCGGCTCGGCACGCGAAACGACGGTCCGGGTACGGGGGTTGGCCGATCGCACCGCAGGCCGGCAGGAGTACGTGAGCGCCGTCGTGGCGGACTTCGACCGGGACGGCTGGAGCGACCTGGTCGTCGTGGCGGGGGAGGAGCAGGGCGGCGACGACCCGGTCCAGCCCCGTGTGGCCGAACTGCGGCTGGGGCCCTTCTCCGACACCGGCCGCAGCCGGCGGACCGTCCCCCTCGACCTGCGAGCCACGAAGGACATCGCGGTGGCCGACTACAACCACGACCGGTATCCCGACCTGACGGCGTACACGTACTCCGGAGACGGCACCTACGAGATCCAGGCCCGCCTCGGCGATCCGCACACGGGCCTGTCGCCCGACACCCGCACGTACACGACGGACGTCCAGGCCACGGGCTACGACCCCCCGTCCCCGCTGCCGCACGCGGGCCTGACCCCGTTCTACCCGCCCTGCGGGACACAGGCGCGGGCCCGGTGACCCCTGCGCCCTGCGCTCACCCGAGGACGAGGGGAAGTCTCCCGGCCAGTGGGCCCAGCTCGGTCCGCTCGGCGGCGGTCGGTGGCCTGCGCCCCGTTCCGACGCGCAGGGCGTCCGGATCGGGCCACGACGGGGGGAAGGGCGCCCCTACGATCGCCTCCAGCACGGCGCGTGACCGGGCGAGGCACTCGGCGGGGGGTTCCGCCGCGCCCGGGAGGTGGGCGATCAGGTCCAGGTGGTGCAAGGTCCACTCCAGGACGTACGCGGACAGGTAGTCGCCCACGGTGAGGACCATGTCCTGCGTACGCACCCGCTGCTCCGGGTCGGCCAGCCCGGCCGCGCGCCCGGCCGCCGAACCGACGTCGTCGAGGTGGAACTTCAGCAGCCGTGGCTCCTCGTACGCGGCGGCCAGCCGGACGGTCAGCGCGTCCAGCGGATCGTCGCCGGCGGGCGGGGTGTCGCTGACGTTCCAGTACGTCACCGCGTCGTGGGTCGGCTCCGCCGTGGTGGGCGTGACCAGGGTGATCAGCACGTCCTGGGCGTCGATGACCAGATGGCACGCCAGGTCGCGGACCAGCCAGCCGGTGCAGCCGGACGGCCGCGCGAAGTCCTCGTCGGGGAGGCCGGCGACCGCCGTACGCAGGGCCGTCCACGAGCGCGAGAAGAGATCCACGGGCGCAAACTAGCAGCGGGCAGCCCGCCCTTCGACCGAATTCCCACCGGGCCGTCCGGGCGTGCCGTCGACGCCGGTCACCGGATCGCCGACCGGACAAGGGCCTGCGGGTCCGCCTGGCATGATGGTCGGCATGTCCAGCAACCGAAAGGCCGATGCCGCGTAAGCGGTCCGGGGCGCTGCGCGCCCAGCAGGTCCCTCGTGTCCCGCGAGGCCTTCCCGTCATGCGGATCCACGGCCTCTCCGCGCGCACCAGCCGCGCGATCGACCGGGTGGAGCGGCTGTCCGACGACTACCACCTGTATCCCGGCGCCACCGGCCACGCCCTGCGCCGGTACCGGGCGTTCCTCCGGCCGGCGGGACGCCGGCACCGGTATCCCCAGGACTCGGAGTGCGGCTGCCGGGGCTGCTCCTTCGACGACGTACGGCATGCCCGCGACGTGCTGGAGAGCGTCCTGCGGCAGTTGCCTCCCCGGCCCCGGGCCGAGCTGAGAGACCGTGTGCGTGCGCTGGACGCCGAGTACGCCGTCCGCACCCTGCCCGATCCGTTCGCCCGGCAGCGCCAGTGGGGTGCGCACCGGTGGTGGCGGCGCCGGCTGGCGGGCGGACGCGAGGGTGGATGAAGGAGGGAACGTCCGCCGGCGGCGGCCATGTCACATCCCGGAGGGCCGGCCCGTCGTAGGGGCGTGGAAGCGAGTACGAGGCCGACGACTCGCGCCGACCCGAGGAGCCATCCCATGCCGACAGCCCAGGAAGCACGCAACAAGGCGACGTTCCGCCGGCTGCACGACGCCGTCCACACCGGCGACCTGGAGACCGTCTCGAAGGCGATCGACGAGATCGTCGCGCCGGACCTGCTGTTCCACGCGCCGGTGCCGATGGGGATGACGGGGGTGCAGGCACTCGGGCGCGTGTGGGAGGTGCTTCTGCGCGCGTTCCCCGACCTGCGTGTCGAGATCGAGGACGAGATCGCCCAGGGGGACAAGGTCGTCTTCCGGAACACGGTCACCGGTACGCACCAGGGGGAGTACCGGGGCCTTCCGCCCACCGGGAAGCCCGTCCGGTACAACGAGATCTTCATCGTCCGGTTCGCGGACGACCGCGTCGCCGAGATCTGGGGTGTCGTCGACGTCCTCACGCAGATGCGGCAACTGGGCATCGTCCCCGGCGATCCGTCCTGAACGCGCCTCCGGAGTGCGCCCCCGGCCCGCATAGTGTGCGCACATGGACCTGCTTCCCTGCGCTCCCGTTCACGCGGCACTCGTCGCGGGCTGGCCGACGTCGGCGGCGGAGGCCGTGATGTGGTGCGGCAGCCATGAGTTCCCCGTGTCCGAGCAGACGGTGGCCGGGTGGCAGCAGGCGGACGACGTCGAGGCCCACGTGCTCGTGGACGGGCGAAGAGTCGTCGGCTACGGCGAGTTGTGGTGCGACGCCGAGGAGGACGAGGCCGAACTGGCGCGGATCATCGTGGCGCCCGGGGCCCGCGGGGCGGGGCTGGGCCGCGTACTCGTCCGGGGCCTGCTCGCGCGGGCCGTGCGGGCCGGGTTCGCGGATGTTTACATGCGGGTGCACCCCGACAACGACCGGGCGCTCAGGTGTTACCTGGGCGCCGGGTTCCGTCCGGTCGACCCCGGCCTCGCCGAGAGCTGGAACACCGCTCAGCCGGTCGGCTACGTCTGGCTCCGGCACGACGCCGACGCCTCCCGCCCCTGACTACGTTCACATGGATGAACTCCACACACATGGGTGTACACGGTCAAGGCCGGTGTGCGAAGCTCAGCCAACTTCTCTTGTCCACGGTGGAGTTGGAGGGCGAGCATGAGTGTTTCCCGGCGTGCGTTGCTGGCCACGGCGGCCGGTGCGGCGGCCGTAGGGACCTCCGCGGTGCCGGCCGCGGCGGCGCCGGACCGGCAGCCGTCAGGGGCGACCCTGCGGACACTCGGCGCGGCGGCGGACTACGCCGTGGAGAAGGTCCGTACCGTCGCCCCCGGTGTGACGGGCTTCCCGGTCGGGACCAAGTTCGAGAAGTGGACGTACTCGCGCAACGGGGACTGGGTGGGCGGCTTCTGGCCCGGAACGCTGTGGATGGCCTGGCTGTACAGCGAGGACGACGCCTTCCGCACCTGGGCGGTCGAGTCGGCCCGGAACCTCGCCCCCCGGCAGTCGGACACGAGCACGCATGACCTCGGGTTCCTCTTCTACCCCTCCTGGGTCACCGCCTGGCGGCTGACCGGCGACGACGAATGGCGTACGGGCGCGATACGAGCCGCCGACTCCCTGATCCAGCGGTACAACCCGCGCGGCAGGTTCATCCGGGCCTGGGGCGCGCTGACGGATCGCGCCAACGCGGGCCGCGTCATCATGGACACGATGATGAACCTCGATCTGCTGGCGTTCGCGAGCCGGCAGACCGGCGACAACACCTACCTGGACATCGCCGTCGAGCACGCGAGGACCGCGCAGCGCGTCTTCCCCCGCCCGGACGGATCCACCCCGCACGTGTTCGACTTCGACCCGGACACCGGCGCCCCCATCGGCCCCGACACGGTGCAGGGCTACAGCCCCGCCTCCTGCTGGTCGCGCGGACAGGCCTGGGGCATCTACGGCTTCACCACGATGTACCGGCGGACCGGGCACAAGGAGTTCCGGGACACCGCGCGCAAACTCGCCGACTTCGCCATCGGAGCGCTGACCCCGGACCACGTGCCGGTGTGGGACTACCGCGCGCCGCAGCAGCCGCACGACATCAAGGACGCCTCCGCCGGTGCCATCATGGCGTGCGGCCTGCTCGACCTGTACGCGGCGACCGGCAGACACACCTACCGGGAGGTGGCCCTGCGGTTGCTCACCGCGCTGGCGGACACCTGCCTGACGAGGAACTCGGCCCGTGCCGACGCGGTCGTGGCCCGCTGCACCCGCAACCGGCCGGCTGAGGACGGCATCGAGGTCTCACTGCCCTACGCCGACTACTACCTCCTGGAAGGCATCCTGCGCGTGCTCCGGCCCGAGGACGTCGACCGGGCGATCGACCTGTCGCAGCGAGCGTGAGGGGAGGCCGGGCCGGCCCTGACTTCGGCTCCCCGGAGGGATGAGACAGGGCAGCGGCGAGATGCGGCGGAAGAAGCAGTTCTCCCAGGACTTCTGAACTAAGCTCTGGACGAAGCTGTTCTTCGCTGCTCTTTCCGCTTGCCCCGGTCGTATTCCCCGAATGGGAGGCAGCGCCGCATGAGCCGGTACGCCCACGTGGCCTTCACCGAAAACGTCCGACGCGTCCAGGAAGAGCGGGGAAGCGCCCCCGCCATGGAACGGCTTCTCGCCTCGGACCCCGAGCGTGCCGACCGACTGGGCGCCCGCGAGGCCGAGTTCATCGCGGCCCGCGACGGGTTCCACCTCGGCACCGTGAGCGAGACCGGCTGGCCGTACATCCAGTTCCGCGGCGGGCCGCCCGGATTCGTGCACGTCCTGGACGAGGGGACGCTGGCCTTCCTCGACGTGCGCGGAAATCGCCAGTACATCACGGCCGGAAACATCCGCGGAAACGACCGGGTCTCACTGTTCTTCATGGATTACGCCCACCGCGCCCGGCTGAAAGTATTCGGCCGGGCCGAGATCCGGGACGCCACCGCATTCCAGGACCTGCCGGGCCGGGCGGGGGACACGCGCACCGACGGGCAGGCGGAGTCACTGATGGTCGTACGGGTCGAGGGGCTCGCCTGGAACTGCGCCCAGCACATCACCCCACGGTTCTCCGAGGCCGAACTCGCGGACGCGCTGGAGCACGTGCACGAGCGCATCGTGCGCCTGGAGGAGGAGAACCGGGAACTGCGCGCGCGGCTCGGGGCGCGGACCTGAGCCGCACCCCGAGCCGCGACGGCGTCCGCCCGGCTCCGGTCAGCCGGCCGCGGCCAGCCGCTCCTCGGCCAGGGAGGCCAGGAGCAGGGCGCCGTCGCCCAGGACCTCGTTGCCGAACACCGCGTCAGGGCTGTGGTTGAAGCTCGCCTTCCCCGGGTCGCGGTCGGGCGGACAGGCGCCGAGGAACAGCATCGCCCCCGGCACCCGGTCCAGGACGAAGGAGAAGTCCTCCGAGGGACTCAGGGTGTTCGGCGCCCAGACGAGCCGGCCCGGTCCCAGCACCTTCTCGACCGTCCCGGCCGCGAAGTCCGCCTCGTCCGGGTCCACGACCGTGACCGGGTAGTCCATGGCGTGCTCCACCGTCACCGTGACCCCGTGGGCGGCGGCCACGCCCTCCAGCACCCGGGTCACCCCGTCCACGACCTGGGCCTTGGCACCCGGCCCGAAGGTGCGGACACCGATCTTCAGCTCCGCCTCGTCCGGGATGATGTTGGCCGACGTGCCCGCGTGGATGCTGCCGACCGAGAGCAGCACCGGGTCGAAGGGGTCGAAGCCCCGGCTCGCGTACGTCTGGAGCGCCAGGATCATCTCGGCCGCGGCCGGCACCGGGTCCTTCAGCAACTGCGGCTGGGAGTCGTGCCCGCCCCGGCCCCGTACGAGTACCCGCAGGGCGTCGGCTCCGGCCAGCAGCGGGCCCTTACGGGTCAGCAGCCACCCGGACGGCAGCATCGAGGAGGCCACGTGCACCGCGTACGCCGCCACCGGGCGCCGTCCGGCCGCCTCCAGCACCCCCTCCTCGATCATCAGCCGCGCACCGTGGTGCCCCTCCTCTCCCGGCTGGAACATGAACACCACGTCACCGCGCAGCCCGTCCCGCCCCTCGGCGAGCAGCCGGGCCGCACCGACCAGCATGGCCGTGTGCAGGTCGTGCCCGCAGGCATGCATCCGGCCCTCGACCTTGGACGCGTACGGGACGCCGCTCTTCTCCGTCAGGGGCAGCGCGTCCATGTCGGCACGCAGGAGCACGACGGGACGGTCGCCGTCGCCCGTGTCCGGGCCCCCGCCGCGCAGCACGGCGGTGACGGAGGACAACCCGCCGCCGGTCGTGATCTCCAGGGGCAGTCCGTCGAGCGCCGCGAGCACCTTGGCCTGAGTCCGCGGCAGATCGAGACCGATTTCCGGTTCCCGGTGGAGGTCCTCACGCAGCCGTACGAGGTCCTCCACCAGGCCGGGGCCGGGCCGGCGGCCGCTCACTTGACCGCCGTGATGATGCCGTGCGGGGTGATGGCCTCGGTGCAGCGGGTGCGCCGCACCCGGTCGAACCCGACCTCCTTCAGCGACTTCTCGTAGCCCTCCCAGGAGTAGAGCATCCCGCCCTCGCCGGCGACGGCCGCGAAGAAGGGGCTGGCCAGGGCGGCCATGAGGGGGCCGTCGTAGTCGTCCTCGGACATCGAGTTCAGGATCAGCACCCGGCCGCCGTCCGGCAGCACGTCGTGGGCGTGGCCGAGGAGCACGCGGATGCGGTCCTGCGGCCAGATCTGCAACTGGTGCACGAACATCACGGTGTCGTGTCCCTCGGGGTAGTCACCCGCGAAGATGTCGCCCTCGACCACCTTGACGCGGTCGCCGAGTCCCGCCTCCGCCACCCGCTTTCGGGCGAGGTCGACCACCTTCGGGATCTCCAGGACCGTGACCTCGACGTCCGGGTGGGCCCGGGCCACCGCCATGGCCATCGTCGCGTCCCCGCCACCGACGTCGAGGATCCTCCGGGAGGCGCTGAAGTCGCCGTACTTGATCAGGTGCCTGCTGGCGACGGCCGACCAGGTGCCCATGAAGTGGTAGAAGACCTTCAGGAGTTCGGGGTCCTGGCTGAGCCGGTGGTAGACCGTGGCGCCGTCGCCCGGGTAGCGGCGCAGGCCGACGTTGCTGTTGGCCCGTAGGGACTCGGTGAAGTCGACGAGGCCGGGGTAGGTGACGTACGCCTCGAACCCGACGACCGCCTTGACGAGTTCCCAGTGCCCGCCAGTGAACAGGTCCGATATCGACCGCGAGTTGAAGTACCCCTCCGCGGTGCGCTCGACCAGCCGCAGCGAGGTGACACCGAGCAGCAGGATGTCCAAGGACCGCTCTGCCAGGCCCAGTTCCTCGCCGATCCGCTCACGCGGCGTACCGGGGCTGCGCTCCAGCAGGTCGAAGAGGCCGAGTTCCACACCGGCACGGGTGAACTGGAAGGCGTTGTGTCCGAGCAGCACGGTGGTCAGGGCGTCCGGGACGACGCTCGCGGGCTGGTTCTGTACCTCGGTCATGATGCTTCTCCCTGGAATGAGAGGGTGTCGATCAGGTCGTCGGTGGTGAGCGACTGCATGCCGGAGGCGGTGGTGGAACTGCGGCCGGCCGAGGCGTCCGGGGCGCTGACGGCGACCGCGCCGATCACGTCGGACGGCACGTCGGGCAGGTCGTACAGGAGCCGCCGGCCCAGCCGGTACGGCCGGTCCCGGCCCGTGGCGGCGAGCGGCAGGTGCGAGAGGTCCACGCCCGGCATCGCGGGCAGGCCGCGCCCGCTGAGCTTGACCAGCGCCTCCTTCCGTACCCAGATCCGCAGGAACGCGGGGTGAGGAGCGGGGGACCCGCGGATCCGGTCGATCTCACCGCGCGTCAGGAAGGACCCGGACCCGCGGAGGCCGGGCCCGGCGCCGTGGGCGGCCGGCCCGGGCAGCCGCTCGACGTCGATGCCGACGGGGTGATCGGCGGCCGAGGCCGCCACCACCCCGTCCGCGTACGACAGGCTGACCCCGCACCGCGCGCCCGTGACCCGCGGCCGGCCGTGCGGGCCCGCACAGAGCGGGCACCGCTGGTCCAGCACGACGTCCCGGAACGAGCCGCCTGTCCGCCGTGCGACGCACATCCGGGCCAGGACGTGCGCGGCCAGGAAGTCCGCCCGGGCCCGCCCGGTGCGCGCGGCGGCGAGGCGCCGTCGCTCGGCGTCGGTCAGGACCGACGCGTCCGCACCGGGCAGGGCCAGGAGCCGGTCCGTCTCCGCGACGGCGACGGTCAGGACCGGCGTCACCGGCTCCTCACTTCTTGCGCTGGCTGTAGACGACGCCGGCGAGCGACAGCGCGCCGCCCACCACCGCGAGCCACGGCGGTGTCTCGTCGAGGATCAGCCAGGCCAGGGTCACCGCGATCGGCGGGGACAGGTAGGTGAGCGCGCCCATCTTCCCCGCGGTGGAGCGGGCCAGCGCGTAGCCCCAGGTGGTGAAGGCGACCGAGGTCGGGAACACACCGAGGTACAGCGTCCAGCCGATCGCCTCGCCGCTCGCGTGCGAGAGGTTGTCGATGAGCTGGGGCAGGAACGGCAGGCAGAGCACGGCGCCGACGACACACGCCAGCCAGGTGATCACCAGGGCCGAACTGTTGCCGAGCAGCGGCTTCTCGGTGACGACACCGCCCGCGTACGCGGCGGCGGCCAGCAGCGCCAGCGCACTGCCCGTCCCGGCCTCCAGGCCCTTGCTGGAGGTCGCGAGGCCGATCAGCAGCACACCGGCGAGGGCGACGACGCCGCCGACGACCAGGGGACGCGGGAAGCCCTCCTTGAGGAGGAACCCGGCCAGTACGGCGATCAGCACCGGCCCCAGGCTGATGATCATGGATGTGGTGCCGGCGTCGATCCGCTGCTCGGCGGCGTTCAGCGCCACGTTGTACACGCCGAACCACAGCAGACCGCACAGCACCAGGCGCGGCAGGTCGGAGCGGGGCGGCAGCGGGACCCTGCGGACCAGGACGACCGCGCCCAGCAGCACCGCACCGATGAACAGCCGCGCCAGGGTCAGCGCCCCCGGATCGAGGTCCTTGCCGGCCGCGCGGATGCCGATGAACGCGGAAGCCCACAGGAAGACGGTCAGCAGCCCGGCCGCGACCGCGAGCGGCGGTGTGCCCGGGGACGGGGGCGGGGTCTGCGGTGAATCCGGTGAGGCGGTCCCCTGATTGGCTTGCGCAGAGGTCACAGACGTTCACTTCCTTGTCGGTCTACGGGGACGGTTCGCTCAGAGGTGTCCAGGGCCGCCGCCAGCCGCCGCGCGACCTGGGCGACGTGGGGCGGGCGCAGCAGGGTGAAGTGGTTTCCGGGGAGCGTGGCCTCCTCGCGGACACCGCCCCGGGTCTGCCGCGCCCAGGAGGCGCGGTGTTCCCGGAGCCGGTCACGGGCCCACCAGAGGGTCAACGGGGCGTCGACGACCGACGGGTGGTGCGTGAGCATCAACTGCTCGTGCCGTTCGGCCAGTTCCGCCTCGCGGAGCAGGGCTTCGGACGGCAGCACCCGGGAGCCGCGCTCCTCGGCCCAGGTGATCAGCAGCTTCAGCCGTTCCGCCAGCGGCAGTCCGCGCAGCCGGTCACGGAGTGCCGCGGTGTCCTCGGCGGTGACGTCGAGTCCGGGCAGGGAGTCCGCCAGGGCGACGGCCGGTGCGAGCAGCGGGTCCGGTTCGCCCTCCCCGGGCACGGAGGAGTCCAGCAGGGCGACCAGCGCGACCCGCTCGCCCGCCGCCTCCAGCCCGGCGGCCACCTCGACCGCCAGGGCACCGCCCATCGACCAGCCCGCCAGGTGGTACGGCCCGGTCGGCCGGCGCTCCCGGATGACGTCCACGTACCGTTCCGCCATCGCGGCCAGGCTGTCCGCCTCCGCCTCACCGGACAGGGCACGCGACCGGACGCCCAGCACCTCCCGTCCCGGCGGCAGCAGCGTGACCAGCTCCCGGTACGCCATCACGTCACCGCCCGCGGGATGGAGCAGGAACAGCGGCGCGGGCGTGACGGGGGCCCGGAGCGACAGGATCAGCGCGTGCTCGGACCCCGCCGAGACCAGCTCGGCGAACCGGGCCACCGTGGGCGCCTCGAACAGCGCGGTGAGCGGCAGCCGTACCCCGAAGCGGCGGGCCACCACCGCCATCAGGCGCGCCGCGAGCAGCGAGTGACCACCCAGCTCGAAGAAGTCGTCGTCCAGGCCGATCGTGTCCGCGTCCCGCCCGAGCAGTTCGGCCCACAGCCCGGCGACCGTGCGCTGGAGCGGGGTCCGCGCGGCGCGGGCCGCAGCGGTGGCGGCGGTCGCCGGGGCGGGGGCCGGCAGGGCGGCGCGGTCGAGCTTGCCGTTGGCGGTGACGGGCAGCGCGGCCAGCGGCACGAAGACGGGCGGCACCATGTGGTCCGGCAGGGAGCGTTCCAGGAAGGCCCGCAGCTCCCGCGGCCCGGGCGGCTCGGCTCCGGCGGCCGGTACGACGTACCCCACCAGCCGGTCGTCCACCAGCCGTACCGCGGCGGCCCGCACCGACGGGTGGGCGGCCAGCCGTGCCTCGATCTCACCGAGTTCGATCCGGTAGCCGCGCAGTTTGACCTGGCCGTCGGCACGGCCGATGAACTCGAAGGCGCCGTCGGGCCGTTGCCGCACCAGATCCCCGGTCCGGTACAGCCGCCCGCCGGGCCGGCGCGGATCGGGCACGAAGCGCTCGGCGGTGAGTTCGTCGCGGCCCCGGTACCCGGCCGCGAGCTGCACCCCGCCGATGTGCAGTTCTCCCACGATGCCGAGGGGCAGCGGGGTCAGCCGGTCGTCCAGCACGTCGAGCGTGGTGTTGGCGACCGGGCGGCCGATCGGCACGGAGCCGGCCGCGTCCCGCGGTCCGCACCGCCACGCCGACACGTCCACGGACGCCTCGGTGGGCCCGTACAGGTTGTGCAGTTCGACGGCGGGCGGCGGGAAGACCTCGAAGAACCGCCGGACGAGGTCCGGCGGCAGGGCCTCGCCGCTGGCGATCACACGGCGCAGCGCACCGCAGCGGGAGGCCGCCGGGTCGGCGAGGAAGATCCGCAGCATGGACGGGACGAAGTGCACGGTCGTCACCGACGTACGGCGGATCACCTCGGCCAGGTAGCCCGGGTCGCGATGGCCGCCGGGCCGGGCCACGACGAGGCGCGCACCGGTCATGAGCGGCCAGAAGAACTCCCACACGGACACGTCGAACGTGAAGGGCGTCTTCTGCAGGACCGTGTCGGCCGCCGTGAGCCCGTACTCGTCCTGCATCCACAGGAGGCGGTTGCAGATGCCCCGGTGGGTGAGCATGACGCACTTGGGTGTGCCCGTGGACCCCGACGTGTAGATGAGGTAGGCCGGTTGGCCGGGCGCCACCATCACGTCGGGTGCCGTGCCCTCCGGCTCCGCCGCCTGGGTCAGGTCGACCCGCAGGACCGGTACGCCCTCCGGGAGCCCGTCCGCCGGCCCGGTGGTGAGGACCAGTTCGGCGCCGGCGTCGGCGAGCATGAACGCCGTGCGTTCGGCGGGCGTGGCCGGATCGAGGGGGAGGTAGGCCCCGCCCGCCTTGAGGACGGCGAGCAGGCTGACGACCAGCTCCAGGGAGCGCTCCATGCGCACGGCCACCGTCGCACCGGGCGTGAAGCGGTCCTCCCCGACGGCGCGCCGGATCCGCCGGGCCAGCCGGCCGGCCGCCGCGTCCAGCTCCGCGTAGGTCAGGGAGCGGTCCTCGAAGACGATCGCGGTCGCGTCGGGGGTGCGGCGTGCCTGCCGTTCGATGTGCGCGTGCAGCGGGACGTCGAGGTCGTAGGACCGGGCGGTGTCGTTCCAGGCGTCGAGCTGCTTCAGCTCCTCGTCCGACAGCATCGGCGCGGCCGACACGGTCTCGTCGGGCCGGGCCAGCAGTGCGTCGAGCAGGGCGAGGTAGTGCCCGGTGGTGCGCTCCCGCTGCACCTCGTCGAAGCAGGCGGTGTTGAAGTCGAAGTCGAGCACGAAGCGCGTCGGGGCGGTGGGCTCCGGGCGCAGCTCCCTGACCTGGAGGGTGAGCCGGTCGGGGGAGTGCCCGGTGTCCAGGAGCTCGAAGCCGACCGTGCCGCCGAAGCCCTCGAAGACCGCGTTCTGGTAGTTGAGGTACACGTCGTACAGGCGGGCGCCGGCGCGATGCCGGGGCACGTGCTCCTGGTAGCGGGCCGCTTGCAGGAAGGCGCGCTGCGTCTCCCGGGCGAGGTGGCGCAGCGTGGTGTCGCCGCCGGCCCGCACCTGCAGCGGGAGCACGTTCATGAACAGGCCGGCCGTGTCGCGGAACTCGGCCGGACGGTTCGCGAACGGCGTGCCGACGCGCAGGAGTTCCCCGCCGCCGACGCGGCGCAGGTAGGCGAAGAGCGCGGTGGCGAACGCCACGGCGGGTGAGGCGTGCCCCTCCCGCCGGGCGAACTCGGCGATGCGGGTGCTGCGTTCGGCGCCGAGGTCCACGGTGAGCCGGGCGGTACGGGTCGTGCCCGCCACGTCGTCTTCCCTGCCGTAGAAGACCGGCCGCTCCACCGGCTCGGCCAGCGTCTCGCGCCAGTGGCGTTCGGCCCGGGCGCGGCGCTCGGAGCCGCGCAGCGAACGCTCGTGGTCGACGTACGCCTGGAACGGCGGCAGCGGCGCGGCCTCGTCGAGGCTCCCGCGCCGGTCCAGGTCGTAGTACGCGGACAGGGTGCGCAGGAACAGGGACATCGACCACGCGTCGCAGACCAGGTGGTCCACGTCGAGGTACCAGGCGTACGCCGAGTCGCCCAGCCTCAGCAGGGCGGAGTCGAAGACGGACCGCGCCGGGTCGAGCCCGGACCCGCTGCGCCGCCGGGCCCAGCGCAGGGCGGCCTCGTGGGGGTCCGGCTCGCCGGTGAGGTCCACCAGGTCCACCGGCGCAGGAACGGACTCGGCGACCCGGCGCAGCGGGACGCCGTCCACCTCGTGGAAGGTGCTGCGCAGGGCGTCGCTGTGGTCCACCAGCTTCTGGAAGGCACGCTGGAAGCGGTCGTGGTCCAGCGGGCCGGGGAGGGTGTAGAGGGCGGTGACGTTCTCGTAGTACAACCGCACGTCCCGGGCGGTCTTCTTGCCGAACCACAGGGCTAGTTGGCTGTCCGTCAGATTCGTCGTGGGATGCGGTCCGTCCGTCACCGCCGGCGCCTGCGGTGAGCGCACGGCCTGCCGGACCACCTCCTGGAACTCCTCGGCCCAGCGGGCGACGGTGGCGGCGTCGAACAGGTCGGTGCGGTACTCGAAGCAGCCGAGCAGCTCGCCGTCCTGCTCGCGCAGGTGCAGGCTGAGGTCGAGGGGGGACACACCGAGGCCGAAGTCGTCCGGGGCGGCCGGGGTGACGGTCAGCCGCCCCGCGCGCCGGCCCGCGGTGACGGCGGGCTGGAGCGAGAAGGCGGTCTGCCGCAGCACCGGGCGCCCGGGCAGCCGGGGCGGGTTCGTCTCCCGCACGATGTCGCCGAACGGGATGCCGTGGGTCAGCGCGCCCCTGACCACCTCGCCGGCGTGCCGGGCCGTCTCCGTGAACGTCTGTCCGGGCCGCAGCCGCAACCGCAGCGGCAGCGTGTTCACGAAGAAGCCGATCAGGGCCTGTTCGGCGGCTCCCTCACGCTCGTCCACGGGGGCGCCGACGACGAGGTCCAGGCCGCCGGTGATCCTGTGGAGCGTGACGGCGTAGGCGGCGAGCAGGAGGCCGTACACGGTGGACCGGTCGCGGGCGGCCGCCGCGCGCAGCTCCTCGTGGAGACCGGCGGGGATCCGGAAGCCGTGCCGGGCGCCCACGATCGCCTCCCGGGCCGGCCGGGGCCGGTCGGTGGGGAGTTCGAGGACCGGAAGCTCGCCGGACAGTTCGCCGCGCCAGTACGCGACCGACCGGTCGTGCTCCGCGCCGGCAGCCCGCCGCCCGCCGGCCGGGAGGGCGACGGGAGCGGGCAGGGGGGACGGGCGGCCCTCGGTGAAGGCCTCGTACAGCGCTGTCAGTTCGGAGGTGAAGACGCCCATCGACCAGCCGTCGCAGACCAGGTGGTGCGCGACGACGGTCAGCACGTGCCGCTCGGCCGTGAACCGGTAGAGCGTGAAGCGGGCCAGGGGCGCCTGGTCCAGCGCGAAGGGACGCCTGCCGTTCTCCGCGTGCGCCCGGCGGGCCCCGCGCTCGCGGTCCGGTGGCTCCAGCGCGCCGAGGTCGATCAGGGGGAGTTCTACGGGCCAGGGCGCGACGACGTGCCGCACCGGCCGGCCGTCCCGCTCGAGGAACGCCGTGCGCAGCGACTCGTGCCGGGCCGTGACCTCGGTCAGCGCCCGGCGCAGCGCCTCGGCGTCGAGCGGCCCCTCCAGGTGCAGCGCGGCGGAGAGGTGGTGGGCCGGGCTGTCGGGGTCGAGGCGCTGGAGCAGCCACAGCCGCGCTTGCGCGTCGGAAACGGCGGTGGCGTCTTCGGGGTGGGCCGCGGGCGTGGCCGGGCGCCGGCGCAGCCGGGCCATGAACCGGGCGCGCTCGGGCCCGGACAACCCGGCGAGGTGGCCCAGGAGATCGCTCACGGAGCCGCCTCCGCAACCCGCTCCAGGATGTCGTCGATGTCCGTGTGGGTCTCCAGGAGGGCCGCGATCCACCGCTCCAGACCGAAGGCGACACATCCGGTGTAGGCCGGTCCGCCGTCGGCGAGGGAGATGCCGCAGCGTTCCCCGAAGAAGTTGCGGTGGAAGTTCAGGGAGCCGATGGCCAGTGCGCCCCCGTGCACGAACTCCTCCTTCACCGGGAAGAGTTGCGCCAGCAGCGCCCGCCCGCCGCTCTTCTCGAAGAACGGGTCCGACGCCGGCTGGACGTCCAGGCCGAGCCCGAGCCGGGCCGCGAACTCCACCACCTTCGGCCGGAACGCGGCCAGATGCTCCAGGACGGCCTCGCGCGGTCCCAGGCACACGATCTCCCGCATGGTGAAGCCGTGCAGCCGGCGCAGCCCGTCGTAGTGGTCCTCGTTGCGGAAGCACTTGGCGACGGTGGTGACGTACCGGGGCCCGGCGAGGGTCGCGGACCGGTGGTGCAGGTACACGTTGTAGCAGGCCGCGGAGACCAGTCCGTACGCGCTCTTGCCGAGACGCTCGGGAGGCAGCGCGGCGTCGTCCGTCACCTTCTGCGCCGGCAGTCTCAACGGCGCTGTCATCAGGGCGAGTTGCGGGAAGTTGTCGAAGTAGTCGATGGACGCCAGGTCCGCCGTGCTGATGACCGCCGGGAAGAGCATCGGGGTCGCGCCGCACTCCTGGGCCCAGGCCCGGAAGCGCTCGTCCAGCAGGTCCATGAGGCGGACCAGTTCCGGGCCGAGGGCGACGAGACCGTCGCGCTCCGTGTAGAGATCACTCATGGCTCACCGCGCCGGCGCCGGTGATGTCCGCCAGAACCGTGTCGCGTATCCCGCGCAGGGTCCGGAATCCGACGACGTTCTCCGCGGTCAGCTCCAGCTCGTGGCCGGCCAGCTCCTCCAGCAGGAGCAGGAGCTGGGGGAAGTCGAGGGAGTCGATGAGCCGGCTGTCGATGAGGTCCTCGTCCCAGCCGACGGCGGTGACCTCCGGATTGCGCGCCAGCAGCCAAGCCCGCACCTGCTCGATCACGTCCGTCCCCATCAGGCCGCGGCCTCCTGGAACGGAGAAGCGCTGATGATGTCCTGGCTCACCAGGAACCGGGTGATGCGCTTGAAGAACGTCTCGTGGTGGGCGACGCGCGCCGGGTCCCGCAGCAGTTCCTCCCGGAGGGCGAAGGGCTCGGGGAGGCCCGCGTCCCGGTACACCGTGGGGTTGTAGAGCGACTGCACGCTCGCCGTGATGTAGCGCCGGAGGTAGACGTCGAGGCGCTCGCGCAGCTCCTGGTCGCCGCGCTCCCGCAGTGGTTCGTACAGCAGGCCCACGAGCTTGCGGCCCATGATGATGTGCCGCCACTCGTCGTCGTGGTGCACCTGGTTCACCTCCCTGATCAGGGGGTGCAGGGTGGTGTCGCGGCCCATCCGGATGTTGAAGTGGTCGACCAGCTCCTCGAAGATCAGGATGCGGGCGAAGACGAGGAAGTTGGCCACGGCGGCGTCCTCCTCCGGCGTGGCCACCGGAAGCGACTTGTCCGGGTAGATCTTGCCGCCGTAGCGCAGGCAGAACTGGGCGAAGAACCACATGTGCCCGTTCTCCTCGCCCAGGAAGCGGTGGAAGAACTCGGACGGCAGCTCGAAGCCCCGGGTGTGGATCCGCCGGGTCACCTCGATGAGCAGCTCACGGATGCCGTGGATGTTGAGGCTGAAGAAGTTGACGCTCTCCCACTTGCTCAGCCGCATCAGCTGCTTCTCGTCCAGCTCCCGTGCGTGCCGTGTGCCGGCCACGGTGAGCAGGTCGGGTGTCATCCACCACTGCTCCTCGGCCAGTTCGTCCACCCAGTCGAACCGTGTGTAGGGGCTGTAGTGGTGGTCGGTCGCGTCGGCGACCAGATTGTCCAGCGTTTCCACCACGTCCGTCGTATCCATGTGCCCCCCTGCTGGGATCAGCGTGCGTCAGGAACGGTGGGACCTTCGGTTTAGGAGTTCGGTGCTCGCGCTGTTCAGCCGTTGTCGCTCCGGGCGATCAGACCGGCGACCTGTTCTTCGTCCACGGTGAGCGGTCTGCTCTCCAGCAGCGCGGCCAGCTTCGCGACGGTCGAGGCCTGGAAGAGGTCGCCGGCCGTGACCCGCACCGGCAGTTCCGCCTCGATGCGGACGGCGAGTTGGGACAGCAGGAGGGACTGCGCCCCCGAGGCGAAGAAGTCGTCGTGGACCCCGACCTCGTCCTGTCCGAGCAACTCCGCCCAGATGCCCGCGATCAGTGCCTCCAGTGGCGTCCGCGGCGGAACGGCGGCCTGCCGGCCGGGTGCCGCCGCCGTACCCTCCGGCCGCCAGCCGCCGACCCGCGACAGGGCACCGGACAGATACGCCTCCCGCGTCGCACGGCGCTGGATCTTGCCGCTGGAGGTCTTGGGGATGGTGCGGGGCGGGATGAGCACCAGTTCGCGGACGTCGGCCTCGCACTCCTCGCGCACCGCGCGGCGGGCGGCGAGCGCGACGGCCTCCGTGTCCGCGCCGTCCGCGACCTCGCACACCAGGACGAGCTGCTCCTCGCCGTCCACCGGGACCGTGAACGCCGCGCCGCAGCCGGGGCGCAGGGCGGGATGGCTCCGCTCGGCGGCGCCCTCGACGTCGTGCGGGTACACATTGCGGCCCCGCAGGATGAGCAGGTCCTTCAGCCGGCCCGTGACGGCGAGCGCGCCCTCCTCGTCCAGGGCCCCGAGATCGCCGGTGCGCAGATAGGGGCCACGGCCGTCCGGCAGGGTGGCGCCGAACAGGGCCGCGCTCTCGGTGGGGCGGCCCCAGTAGCCCGCCGAGACGCTCGGTCCCGACACCCAGATCTCGCCGACCCGTCCCGCCTCGGCCGGGGCGAGCGTGGCGGTGTCCACCACGACGACGGACTGATCACCACGGGCGGTGCCGCAGGCGATCCGGGACACCCCCTCGACCGGGAAGCGGCGCACGCTCTCGCCGACCGGGTCGGCGGTCACCAGCAGGGTGGCCTCCGCCAGGCCGTAGCTGGGACGGAACGTTGCGGGGGCGAAGCCGGCCGGGGCGAACCGTTCGGTGAACCGCTCGACCGTCTCCGCGCGCACGGGTTCGGCACCGTTGACGGCCGCGCGCCAGGAAGTGAGATCGAGGGACGCCCGCTGTTCGTCGTCGATCTTCCGCAGACACAGTTCGTATCCGAAATTCGGGGACGGACTGATCGTGCCGCGGTGCACGGAGATCGCTTTCAGCCACCGAAAGGGCTTCTGAAGGAAATGCAGAGGCGCCATCAGAATGCCTGGGAATCCCCCGTACAAAGGCTCCAGGATGGCCCCGATGAGTCCCATGTCGTGATACGGGGGAAGCCAGCTCACCATGACGTCGTGCGCGGACCCGGCAAAGGCCCGGTGGATGGCCTCAAGATTGTGGATGAGATTCGCGTGCGTCAGCATGACGCCACGCGGAAGCCGGGTCGAGCCGGAGGTGTACTGCAGGAAGGCGAGGTCTTCGGAGGTCGCGACGACGGGGCGGGCGCCGGCCGCGAGCCGCCCGGCCGCCTCCGGGGCGCCGGTGTCCAGGGCGTCGGTGGCGAGCCACTCCAGCGGGGCGTCCAGGGCGGAGCGGGCGATGGGCAGCAGATCCTTCGTGGTCAGGGCGATGCTCGCGCCCGCGTCGGCGATGATGGCGTCCAGTCGGCCGAGGCCGCGCGCGTCCTGCGGCGGATAGGCCGGCACGGGCACGACGCCCGCGAGCAGACATCCGAAGAACGCGGTGATGTAGTCGAGGCCCGGAGCGAACAGGAGCAGCGCCCGCTCGCCCCGCTCGTGCCGTGCGCCCAGCGCGTCGGCCACCTCGGCGGCCGACGCGTACAGCCGTCGGTAGCTGATCCCGCGTTCGTCGTCCTCGCCGTCGGCGAGAAATACGTATGCGGTGGCGTCGGGATTTTCTGCTGCTCTGTCCCGAAGTATATGCACGAGAGTAGGGGGTGACGGCGACGATATTGCGGGCATACTGACCGCTCCTCCGGGCGCGATAGGACCGTTCCTTCAGCTACCTGCTGGTCGCACGAGGGGCAAGACTAAAACCAGGTCCAGGCCACGTCAATCCGGTGGTGGGAGCCGCGAACATTGGTCGCCGAAATTCTGCCACCGGAGCCGGCGGACAGATCTTGAGGAACCATTGCGACGATGTTTCGCCGCGCGCGGCGGGGCGGCGTACGGCGCCGGGGCCCGGACGGGCGGAAGGGGCGGGCGGAGTGCCGTTCCCGCAGGCAGCGACGGCGATCGGCGCGCGGGCCGGGGGAGCCTCCGCCGCCGCTCCACCCCCGCTCCGCCACCCGCACGGGTGCGCCTCCGGTGCGGTCCGCGCCTCCGAGGGGGGCCGGGACACCTTGTCTGAAACATGACAGGAGAGCGTTGGCCCCGGCCGGTCGGTGTGCTGGGCGGGACCGGGGGGACCGGCCGTGTCTGGACAGCTGTCCGCTCCTGGAGGCGAGCGGCGAGCCCGTCGACACCGTCGCGGCACGCGCCGGCTTCGGCTCGGCGGAGGCCATGCGGGCCTTCCAGAACACCCTGGGCGTCTCACCGACGGTCCACCGGGCCCGCTTCCGTACGACCGTCCCCGGGTGAGCCGCGAACCCCCGACCGGGCAACGGTGCCGGTGAGCGTCCCGTCGGCGCAAGACCGCGCGGCCGGGCCCGGTGAGGGTCGGCCCGGGCACGGTTGACGAGGAACACGGCGACCACCACCACGACCCCGCCGAGCAGTTCGACGACGTCCGCTCGGGCATCGCCCGCAGACCCGCCGTTCATCGTTCCGACTGGCGCCGGCCTTCCCGCTCCGCTGCGTGAACGGGTTCGGGACGGGCGTGGGGGGCACGTTCGTGCGCGGCCGCCGCCATCACGTTCACCGCCCTGCGCCGAACACCGCACCGGGGCAGTCCCGCCGTAGGAGATCCGAGGAAGAGACCCGCCGTTCGCCGTGCCCAGCGGCCCCGTGGGACCCCTTAACCACCGTGGGGGTCCCTGGGGGCCGTAGGGGTGTCCTGCGTCATCGGCGCCTGCCTAGCCTCCGACAGCGGAGGGGAAGCGGACCGGAAACCGTCCGGAGGCGATCCGCACGGCCGAGGCCCTCACTTCGATCTCGATCGGATGGCGCGCTGGTGAACAACGAAGAGCAACTGCTCGACTATCTCAGGCGGACGACCGCGGACCTGCGGGAGGCGCGGCGACGGCTGCGCGAGAACGAGCAACGCGCACACGGCCCCATCGCCGTCGTCGGCATCGGCTGCCGCTACCCGGGCGGCGTCACCACCCCCGAGGAGCTGTGGGAGCTGGTCGCTACGGGCACCGACGCGGTGTCGGACTTCCCCGCCGACCGCGGCTGGGACGTGGACGCCCTGTACGACCCCGACCCGGCGCGGCCCGGCAGGACCTACGCCCGCACCGGCGGATTCCTGTACGACGCCGCCGACTTCGACCACGACTTCTTCGGCATCAGCCCGCGCGAAGCCCTCGCCATGGACCCGCAGCAGCGGCTGCTGCTGGAGACCTCCTACGAGGCCTTCGAGCGGGCCGGCATCGTCCCGGCCTCCCTGCGCGGCAGCCGAACCGGCGTGTTCGCCGGCGTGATGTACAACGACTACGCCACCCGCCTCACCTCCGTCCCCGACGACCTCGACGGTTACCTCGCCAACGGAAGCGCCGCCAGCATCGCCTCCGGGCGCGTCGCCTACACCTTCGGTCTCGAAGGCCCGGTGGTCACCGTCGACACCGCCTGCTCCTCCTCCCTGGTCGCCCTGCACTGGGCGGTGCGGGCGCTGCGGTCGGGGGAGTGCTCGCTCGCCCTGGCCGGCGGCGTCACCGTGATGTCCACGCCGGAGACCTTCGTCGACTTCAGCCGGCAGCGCGGACTCGCGCCGGACGGCCGCTGCAAGGCGTTCGCGGCGGCGGCCGACGGCACCGGCTGGGGCGAGGGCGCCGGCATGCTGCTGCTGGAACGGCTCGCCGACGCCCAGCGCAACGGGCACCCGGTGCTCGCCGTGATCCGGGGCAGCGCGGTCAACTCCGACGGCGCCAGCAGCCGGCTGACCGCGCCCAACGGCCCGTCCCAGCAGCGGGTCATCCGGCAGGCGCTGGCCGGTGCCGGGCTCACCGCCGCCGACGTCGACGTGGTCGAGGCGCACGGCACCGGCACCTCCCTCGGCGACCCCATCGAGGCGCAGGCGCTGCTCGCGACGTACGGCCGCGAACACCCCGCCGACCGGCCGCTGCTGCTCGGCTCGGTCAAGTCCAACCTCGGGCACACCCAGGCCGCCGCCGGTGTCGCGGGCGTCATCAAGATGGTGCTGGCCATGCGGCACGGCGAGGTGCCGCCCACCCTCCACGTCGACGCCCCCACGGACCAGGTGGACTGGAGCGCCGGCGCCGTCGAACTGGCCCTGGAGCGGCGCCCGTGGCCCGCCACCGGACGCCCCCGCCGCGCCGCCGTCTCCTCCTTCGGCATCAGCGGCACCAACGCGCACGTCGTGCTGGAGCAGGCACCCGCCGATGCGGCGTCCAGCGAGCAGACTTCGGGAGATGCGGCTCTTGCCGAGCGCGGGGTCAAGTCGGCGGCGCGGGAGGGGGGTTGGATTCCCTGGATCCTCACCGGCCGCACCCGGCAGGCCCTCACCGACCAGATCGCGCGCCTGCGGGACCACGTCGACGCGCACCCCGGCGTACGCCCGGCCGACCTCGGGCTGTCCCTGGCCACCACCCGCGCCCACTTCGAGCACCGCGCCGTCGCGGTCGGCCGGGACACCGGCGAACTGCTCGCCGGGCTCGCCGCCGCGACCCCGCTCACCCCCGTCGGCGGCAAGACGGCGTTCCTGTTCACCGGTCAGGGGGCGCAGCGGCCCGGCATGGGCGGGGCCCTGCGCCGGGCCTTCCCGGTGTACGCCGAGGCCTTCGACGCGGTGTGCGCGCTCGCCGACCCGGGCCTGGACCGGCCGCTCGCCGAAGTGATCGACACCGACGCCGAGTTGCTGACCCGGACCGACTACGCGCAGACCGCCCTGTTCGCCACCGAAGTGGCCCTGTACCGCCTGCTGGAGTCCTGGGGCGTGACCCCGGACCTCGTGGCCGGGCACTCCGTCGGCGAACTCGCCGCCGCCCATGTCGCCGGGGTGCTGCCCCTGCCCGATGCCGTCCGGCTCGTGCTCGCGCGGGGCACCCTGATGGCCGCCCTGCCCGCGGGCGGCGCCATGGCCGCGCTGCGCGCCGGTGAGGACGAGGTCGCCCCCCACCTGGACGACCGGGTCGGCCTCGCCGCCGTCAACGGCCCCCGCTCCGTCGTCGTCTCGGGCACCGAGGAGGCCGTCGACGCCCTCGCCGCCCGCTTCGGGAAGAGCAAGCGGCTGACGGTGTCGCACGCGTTCCACTCACCGCTGATGGAGCCGATGCTCGCCGACTTCGCCGAGGCCGCCGCCACATGCTCCTACTCGGAACCGCGCATCCCGGTCGTCTCCACGCTCACCGGCGCCCTCGCCGAACCGGGCCGGCTGACCACCCCGGATTACTGGGTGGACCACGTCCGTCGGACCGTCCGCTTCGCCCCCGCCCTGACCACCCTGCACGAGCTGGGCGTGCGGGCGTTCCTCGAAGTCGGCCCCGACGCGGCCCTCACCGCCCTGGCCGCGGACTGCCTGCCCGAGGACAGCGTGACCGTCGCCGGGCTGCGCCGCGACGGCGACGAGGAACGCGACCTGGTCACGGCCATGGCCCGGCTGCACGCGGCCGGCACCACCGTGGACTGGGCGGCGTTCTTCGCCCCGCACGGCGCCCGCCGCACCGAGCTGCCCACCTACGCCTTCCAGCGCGAACGCCTCTGGCTCGAGGCCGCCCCCGGCGGCAGCGGCGACGCCGACGGCCTCGGGCAGAGCGCCACCGGGCACCCGCTGCTGACCGCCGCGACCGACCTGCCCGACACCGGGGGAGCGGTCCTCACCGGCCGGCTCTCCCTCGCCTCCCACCCCTGGCTGGCCGACCACGCCGTCCACGGAACCGTGCTGCTGCCCGGCACCGGCTTCGTGGAGATGGCCCTCCAGGCCGCGGAGCGCACCGGCTGCGACACCGTCGAGGAACTCACCCTGCACGCCCCGCTGATCCTGCCCGAGCAGGGCGCCCTCGCCGTACAGGCCGCCGTCGGCCCCGAGCGGGACGGGCGGCGGGAGCTGACCGTGTGGTCCCGCCGCGCCGACCACCCCGACACCCCGTGGACCCGCAACGCCGCCGGCGTCCTCACCACCGCACCCGCCGACCCCCCGCCCCCGGCCGAACTCACCGACTGGCCGCCCCGGGACGCCGAACCCGTCGACCTGGACGGCCTCTACCCGGGCCTGGCGCGCACCGGTTACGGCTACGGCGAGGTCTTCCAGGGCCTGCGCGCCATGTGGCGCCGCGGGGACGAGCTGTTCGCCGAGGCGGCACTGCCCGAGGGCGCCCGCGCCACCGCCGCCGCGTTCGCCGTCCACCCGGCGCTGCTCGACGCCGTGCTGCACGTCAACCTGCTGGACCTGCCCGGCGGCCAGGCGGTGCTGCCGTTCGCCTGGGGCGGTGTCACCCTGCACGCGGCGGGCACCGACACCCTGCGCCTGCACCTCGCCCCGTCCGGCCCCGAGGCCGTCACCCTCACCCTCGCCGACGCCGCCGGAACGCCCGTCGCGACCGTGCGCAGCCTCGTGGCCCGCCCCGTCTCCGCCGACCAGCTCGCCGGGGACGGCGACGACCCGCTGTACCGGGTCGACCTCGTCCCGGCACCGGTCCCGGCGACCGCCGACGTCCCCGCCCTGGCCGTGTGCGGCTTCGGCGGCGCCGGCTCGGGCGGTACCGAGGTGGCCGGCATCGGTGCCGGCGCCGCCGGCCTCGGGGACACCACCTGCGACGACACCGCCCTGGACGCCGCCCGCCACCCCGGCCGGGCCTCCCTCACCACCGCCGACCCCCTCCCCGACCTGGTCCTCCTGGCCGTACCGCCGGCCCCCGCCCCCGTGCCGGACCTGCCCGCCCTGATCCGCGAGCGTGTCAACGCCACCCTGGGCACCCTCCGCGCCTGGCCGGCCGACGACCGCTGGGCCGGCAGCCGGCTGGCGGTGCTCCTGCGGACCGGCGACCTCACCCACGCCCCGCTGTACGGACTCGTACGCGCCGCCCAGGCCGAGAACCCCGGCCGGTTCCTGCTGGTCGACAGTGACGGCAGCGCCGCCCCGGGGCCCGCCCTCGCCGCCGCGCTCTCGGCCGGTGAACCGGAGGTCGCGGTGCGGGACGGCGAGGTGCGGGTGCCCCGGCTGGCCCGCGCCAAGGCCGGCGAGCCGCTCGCCTGGGACCCGGACGGCACCGTCCTGATCACCGGCGGCACCGGTGGCCTCGGCGCCCTGATCGCCCGTCACCTGGTCACCGAGCACGGCGTACGGCGCCTGCTGCTGGCCGGACGGCGCGGGGCGGACGCCCCCGGCGCGGCCGGACTCCGCGACGAACTGGCCGAATCGGGCGCCGAGGTGACCCTCGCCCGCTGTGACGCCGCCGACCGCGCCGACCTGGCCGCGCTGCTCGCCGCGCACGAGGTGCGGGCGGTGGTGCACGCCGCCGGTGTCGTCGACAACGGCGTGCTGGCCACCCTGGACGCCGACAAGGTCGACCGGGTGCTGCGGCCCAAGGTGGACGCCGCCTGGAACCTGCACGAACTGACCCGCGACACCGACCTGTCGGCCTTCGTCCTGCTGTCCTCCACGGCCGGCCTGCTGGTCGGCGGCGGCCAGGCCAACTACGCCGCCGCCAACACCTTCCTCGACGGCCTCGCCGCCCACCGCCGTTCGCTCGGCCTGCCCGCCGTCTCCCTCGCCTACGGCCTGTGGTCCGGCTCCGGCGGCATGAGCGCCGGCATCGACGCCGCCGACCTGGAACGGCTGCGCCGGCTCGGCCTGCCGCCGCTCACCCCGGCCCAGGGACTGCGCACCTTCGACGCCGGCCTCGGCGGTGAGGACGCCGTCGTGGTGCCCGTACGCCTGGACGCCGCCGCGGTGCGTGCCCGGCCGGACGGCGTGCCCGCCCTGCTGCGCGGCCTGGTGCGGCCGGCCCGGCGGCGCGGCGCCGAGCCCGCCGCGGGCGCCCCCGCCGGCTCCTGGCGCGAGCGGCTGGCGCCGCTGCCGGACGCCGACCGGGACCGCGCCCTGCTGGAGCTGGTCCGCACCCATGTCGCCGGCGTCCTCGGGCACCCCTCGCCGGAGTCGGTCGACCCGGGGCGCGCCTTCCAGGAGATGGGCTTCGACTCGCTCGCCGCCGTCGAACTGCGCAACCTCCTCGCCGGCGCCACCGGCCTGACCCTCCCGGCGACGCTGGTGTTCGACCAGCCCACGCCCCGCGCCCTCGCCGCCCACCTCAAGACCGCGCTCGTGCCCGGACCGGCCGACCAGGCCCGCTCCGCGCTGGCCGAACTGGACCGTCTCGAAGCCGCCCTGCACGCCCTGCCCGACCAGGACGGCAGCCACGCCCGCGTCACCGCGCGCCTCGAAGCGCTGCTGCGGGGCTGGCAGGACAGCCACGCGCACCCCACCGAGCCCGGGTCGCCGGCCGACGTCCGCGACGCCAGCGACGAAGAACTCTTCGCCAGGATCGACAACGAACTGGGAGCCCTGTGATGGAAGACTCGGCCACGGCCGGCAAGCTCCGCGACTACCTCAAGCGGGCCACGACCGAGCTGGAGCGCAGCCGCCGCCGCGTACGGGAGCTGGAGGAGCAGGACCACGAGCCCGTCGCCATCATCGGCATGGGCTGCCGCTACCCCGGCGGCGTGCGCACCCCCGAGGATCTGTGGCGCGTCGTCGACGAGGGCATCGACGTCGTCACCGAGTTCCCCACCGACCGCGGCTGGGACGTCGAGGCGATCTACGACCCCGAGCCCGGCGCCCCCGGCAAGAGCTACGTCCGCCACGGCGGGTTCCTGCACGACGCCGCCGAGTGCGACCCCGCCTTCTTCGGCATCAGCCCCAAGGACGCGCCCGGCACCGACCCGCAGCAGCGGCTGCTGCTGGAGGTCACCTGGGAGGCCTTCGAGCGGGCCGGTATCGACCCCACCACGGTGAAGGGCACCCCGACCGGCGTGTTCGTCGGCCTGATGCACCACGACTACATCGGCGGCACCATCTCCGGCAGCATCGTCTCCGGCCGCATCGCCTACACCCTCGGCCTGGAGGGGCCCGCGGTCACCATGGACACCGCCTGCTCCTCCTCCCTCGTCGCGCTGCACTCGGCGATCCAGTCGCTGCGCAAGGGGGAGTGCTCCCTGGCGCTGGCCGGCGGCGCCGCCGTCATGGCCAGCCCCGAGATGTTCATCGAGTTCAGCGAGCGCCGCGCGCTGTCCCCCGACGGCCGCTGCCACTCCTTCTCCGACGACGCCGCCGGCGCCGCCTGGGCCGAGGGTGCCGGCATGCTGCTCGTGGAGCGCCTGTCGGACGCCCTGCGCAACGGCCACGAGGTGCTGGCCGTCGTCCGCGGCTCCGCCGTCAACCAGGACGGCGCCTCCAACGGCCTGACCGCGCCCAGCGGTCCCGCCCAGATCCGCGTCATCCGGCAGGCCCTCGCCGACGCCCAGCTCGCCCCGCACCACATCGACGCGGTCGAGGCGCACGGCACCGGCACCACGCTCGGCGACCCCATCGAGGCGCAGGCCGTCATCGCCGCCTACGGGCAGGACCGGCCGGAGGGCCGGCCGGTCTGGCTCGGCTCCATCAAGTCCAACATGGGTCACCCGCAGGCCGCCGCGGGTGTCGGCGCCGTCATCAAGATGGTCATGGCGATGCGCCACGGCACCCTGCCCCGCACCCTGCACGTGGAGAAGCCGTCCACCGCCGTCGACTGGAGCGCGGGCGACGTCCGCCTGCTCACCGAACCCCGCCCCTGGGACACCCCCGACGGCCGCCCGCGCCGCGCCGGTGTCTCCTCCTTCGGCATCTCCGGCACCAACGCCCACACCATCCTGGAGGAGGCGCCGCCCGTGGAGGCGGACGGGGCGCCGGCGGAGCGGGCCGCGCTGCCCGTCGTGCCGTGGGTGCTGTCCGGCAAGGGCGCCGACGCCGTCCAGCGGCAGGCGGAGCGGCTGCTCTCCGCCGCCGGTGACCTCGACCCGTACGACGTCGGGTACTCGCTGGCCACCACGCGCACCGTGTTCACCCACCGGGCCGCCGTCACCGGCCGCGACCGGGACGAGCTGCTGGCCGGTCTGCGCGCCGTCGCCGACGGCGGCCAGGCCGCCGTCGTGGCCCCCGAACCCGGCCGGCTCGGCGTGCTGTTCTCCGGGCAGGGCTCCCAGCGGCCCGGCATGGGCCGCACCCTGTACGCCGCTTTCCCGGTGTTCGCCGCCGCCTTCGACGAGATCTGCGCCGCCTTCGACACCCACCTGGACCGGCCGCTGCGCGAGGTGATGTACGACCAGGACACCGATCCCGCCCCGCTGCACCAGACCGTCTACACGCAGGCCGCCCTGTTCACCTTCGAGACCGCCCTGTACCGGCTGCTGGAACACTGGGGCATCCGCCCGGACCTGCTCGCCGGGCACTCCATCGGCGAGGTCGTCGCCGCGCACGTCGCCGGCGTCCTGGACCTGACCGACGCGGTCGCCCTGGTCGCCGCCCGTGGCCGGCTGATGCAGGAACTCCCGGCCGGCGGCGCGATGGTGTCCCTGCTGGCCGCCGAGGCCGAGGTCACCCCGCTGCTCACCGACGGCGTCGACATCGCGGCCGTCAACGGCCCGCGCGCGGTGGTGGTCTCGGGTGACGAGGAGGCCGTGGCCGCCGTGGCCGCCCGCTTCGACAAGACCAGGCGGCTGACGGTGTCGCACGCCTTCCACTCCCACCGCATGGACCCCATGCTCGACGCGTTCCGCGAGGTACTGACGGGCCTCACCTTCCACGAGCCCCGCCTCCCGGTCGTCTCCAACGTCACCGGCCGCCCGGCCGACGAGCTGACCTCGCCCGACTACTGGGTGCGACACGTCCGCGAGGCCGTCCGCTTCCACGACGGCGTCACCGCGCTGGCAGCCGAGGGCGCCACCCGCTTCCTGGAGGTCGGCCCCGACGCGGTGCTCTCCACCATGGCGCAGGACGTCGTACCGCACGTCATCGCCACCCAGCGCCGCGACCGCGCCGAGGACGCCGCCCTCGTCGACGCCCTGTGCCGGCTGCACCTGACCGGCACCGGCCCCGACTGGAGGGCCGTGTTCGCCGGGGGCCGCAAGGTCGACCTGCCCACCTACCCGTTCCGCCGCGACCGGCACTGGGAGGACGCCCCCATCCTCCAGGCCGAGCGCGCCGGTGCGGCCCGCGCCGGCGGGGACGCCGCCGACCCGTTCTGGGAGCTGGTCCGGGACCAGGACGTCCCCGCCGTCGCCGCCACTCTCGGCGTCGCCGACGAGACGTCCGTCGCCGCCGTCGTACCGGCACTGGCCGCCTGGCACGAGCAGCGGCAAGCCAACGCCGCCGCCGACGGCTGGCGTCACCGCGTCGCCTGGGAGCCGTTGGCTCCCGCCGCGACCCCCGCGCTCGGCGGCCACTGGCTGGCCGTCGTCCCGGCCGCCGACGACCCGTGGACCACGGCCGTCCTGACCGGGCTCGCCGATCAGGGGCTGCGCGTCGACACCCTCACGGCACCGGAGACGGCCGGCCGGGCGGAGCTGGCCGGGCTGCTCGCCGGCCGGGGCGGCGTCGACGGCGTGCTGTCCCTGCTGGCACCGGCCACCTCGCTCACCGCGACCGCCGCCCTCGTGCAGGCCCTCGGCGATGCCGGGATCACCGCCCCGCTGTGGTGCGTCACCCGCGACGCCGTCGCCCACGGCACGGCCGCCACCGTCACCGGCTTCGCCCAGGCCCCGGTGTGGGGCCTCGGCCGGGTCGCCGCGCTGGAACACCCCGACCGCTGGGGCGGCCTGGTCGACCTGCCCGCCGAGATCGGCCCGCGGACCGCGGCCCGGCTGGCCGCGCTGCTCCGTGACGCCGGCGGCGAGGACCAGGTCGTCGTCCGCGAGTCCGGCGCCTACGGCCGCCGGCTGGAGCACGCCCCGGTCCGCGCCGGCGCCCCCTGGAAGCCGTCCGGCACGGTGCTGGTCACCGGGGCCACCGGCGCCGTCGGCGCGGCCGTCGCCCGGTGGCTCGCCGCCGAGGGCGCCGACCACCTGCTGCTGACCTCCCGCCGCGGCACGGACGCGCCCGGCGCGGCCGACCTCGTCCGCGAACTGACCGACGCCGGCACCCGGGTGACCCTCGCCGCCTGCGACGTCGCCGACCGGAAGGCGCTGACCGCGCTGCTGGACTCCGTACCGGCGGAGCACCCCCTGACCGCCGTGCTCCACCTGGCCGGCGTCCTCGACGACGGCGTCCTGGACGCGCTCACCCCCGACCGGTTCGCCGGTGTCCTCGCCCCCAAGGCCGACGCCGCCCGCCACCTGCACGAACTCACCGCGGACCGGGACCTGTCGGCGTTCGTGCTGTTCTCCTCGCTGACCGCCACCGTCGGCGGCGCGGGGCAGGCCAACTACGCCGCCGCCAACGCCTTCCTCGACGCGCTCGCCGAGCACCGGCGCGCCGCCGGACTGCCCGCCACCTCGATCGCCTGGGGACCGTGGGGCGGCGACGGCATGGCCGCGCACGACACCGTCCGCTCGGCCGCCCGCGCCATGGGCATGTCCCTCCTGGACCCCGGCCGTGCGCTGACCGCGCTGCGCCGCGCCCTGGACGGCGGCGACACCACCGTCACCGTCGCCGACGTCGACTGGTCGGCGTTCGCGCCCGCGTTCACCGCGACCCGGCCCAGCCCCCTGCTGTCCGCGCTGCCCGAGGCGCGGCGCGGCCCGGCCGGCCCCGCCGACGCGGGCACGGTCGACGGCTTCGCCGAGAAGCTGGCCGGCCTCACCGGCGGCGAACGCGAGCGCGCCCTCCAGGAGCTGGTGTGCGGTCAGGCCGCCGCGGTCCTCGGCTACGGCGGCGCCGACGCCGTCGAGCCCACCACCGCCTTCCGTGACCTCGGCTTCGACTCCCTCACCTCCGTCGACCTGCGCAACCGGATCAGCGGCGCCGCCGGGGTGCCGCTGCCGGCGACGCTCATCTTCGACTACGCCACCCCCGCCGCCCTCGCCAAGTACCTGGGCACCGAACTCGCGGGCGCCGACACCTCCGTGGACTCCGTCCTCGCCGACCTCGAACGGGTCGCGGCCCGGCTCGGCGACCTCACTGCCGAGGACATCGAGCAGGGACGGATCACCGCCCGCCTCCAGTCGCTGCTGGGCGACCTGAACAAGACCCTCGGCCAGGACGCCGCCGCCCTCGCCGGACGGCTGGAGGAGGCCTCCGCCGACGACGTCTTCGCCTTCATCGACAACGAACTCGGCTCGGCGTGACCCCACCCTCCCACGACACCCCGGCCCCACCGCAGTCCACCTCTTCGCACAGGAGTGGCGACACCCGATGACCAACGACGAAAAGCTGCTCTCCTACCTCAAGCGGGTCTCCGCCGACCTGGCCCAGACCCGGCAGCGGCTGCGCGAGGTGGAGACCCAGGACCGGGAGCCCATCGCCATCGTCGGGATGAGCTGCCGCTTCCCCGGCGGCGTGACCACCCCGGAGGAGTTCTGGCGGCTCGTCCACGACGGCACCGACGCCATCGGCGACTTCCCCGACGACCGGGGCTGGGACCTCGACGCCCTGTACGACCCCGACCCGGACGCCACCGGCAAGAGCTACGTCACACGCGGCGGGTTCCTCGCCGACGCGGCCGGGTTCGAGCCGGACTTCTTCGGCATCAGCCCCCGTGAGGCGGTCGCGATGGACCCCCAGCAGCGGCTGCTGCTGGAGGTGTCGTGGGAGGCCCTGGAACGCGCCCGCATCGCCCCCGACTCCGCGCACGGCGCCCGGATCGGAGTGTTCGCCGGCACCAACGGCCAGGACTACAAGGACCTGCTGGCGAGGATGCCGGAGGACAGCGAGGCCGCGCTCGGCACCGGCGTGCTGGCCGCCGTCATATCCGGCCGCATCTCCTACACCCTGGGCCTGGAGGGCCCGGCCGTCACCATCGACACCGCCTGCTCCTCGGCCCTCGTCGCCGTGCACCTGGCCGTCCAGGCGCTGCGCGGCAAGGAGTGCACCCTCGCCCTCGCGGGCGGCGCCACCGTGATGGCCACGCCGGGCAACTTCATCTCCTTCAGCCGGCAGCGCGGCCTCGCACTCGACGGCCGCTGCAAGTCCTTCGCGGACGCGGCGGACGGCACCGGCTGGAGCGAGGGCGCCGGCATGCTGGTGCTGGAACGGCTCAGCGACGCCCGCCGCAACGGCCACGAGGTGCTGGCCGTCGTCCGCGGCTCCGCCGTCAACCAGGACGGCGCCTCCAACGGCCTGACCGCCCCCAACGGGCCGTCCCAGCAACGCGTCATCCGCGCCGCGCTCGCCGGGGCACGGCTCACCGCCGCCGACGTGGACCTGCTGGAGGCGCACGGCACCGGCACCACGCTCGGCGACCCCATCGAGGCCCAGGCGCTGCTCGCCACCTACGGACAGGACCGGCCCGACGACAGCCCGCTGTGGCTCGGGTCGGTGAAGTCCAACATCGGGCACACCCAGGCCGCGGCCGGCGTCGCCGGCATCATCAAGGCCGTCATGGCGATGCGGCACCGCGTCCTGCCGAGGACGCTGCACGCCGACGAGCCGTCCACCAAGGTCGACTGGGGCCAGGGGCAGGTCCGGCTGCTGACGGAGAACCGGCCCTGGCCCGACCCGGGCCGCCCGCGCCGCGCCGCCGTCTCCTCCTTCGGGGCCAGCGGCACCAACGCGCACACCATCCTGGAGGAGGCCCCCGCCGAGGAACCGGCGCACACCGAGCCGCGTACGGCGCCGCCGCTGGTGCCGTGGGTGGTCTCCGGCCGGACCGAGCGCGCCCTGCGCGAGCAGGCCGCCCGCCTGGTGGCCGGCGCCGGTGAGCAGGACCCGGTGGACGTGGCGCACTCCCTGGCCGCCACCCGCACCGCCCACCCGTACCGGGCCGTGGTCCTCGGCCCGGACCGGGACGCGCTCCTGACGGGCATGGCCCGGGTCGCCGACGGCGGTCCGGGTGCCGCCTCGGGCCGGGTCCGCAAGGGACAGACCGCCTTCCTGTTCACCGGTCAGGGCGCCCAGCGCGCCGGCATGGGCCGGGAGCTGCATGCGCACTTCCCCGTCTTCGCCCGCGCCTTCGACGAGATCTGCGCGCACTTCGGCGACGACGAGCTGCGCGACCTCGTCCTCGGCGACGACCCCGAGCCGCTGAACCGCACCGCCCGCACCCAGACCGCGCTGTTCGCCTTCGAGGTCGCGCTGTACCGGCTCCTGGAGTCCTGGGGGCTCACACCGGACTACCTGGCCGGGCACTCCATCGGCGAGATCGCCGCCGCCCACGTGGCCGGCGTCCTGGACCTGAAGGACGCGACCACGCTGGTGGCCGCGCGCGGCCGGCTCATGCAGGCGCTGCCCGAGGGCGGCGCCATGATCGCCGTACGCGCCTCCGAGGAGGAGGTCCGCCCGCTGCTCACCGAGCGGGTCGGCATCGCCGCCGTCAACGGCCCCGGCTCCGTGGTGATCTCCGGGGACGCCGCCGAGGCCGGGGCGGTGGCCGCCCGTTTCGCCAAGAGCCGCCGGCTGACGGTCTCGCACGCCTTCCACTCACCGCTCATGGAACCGATGCTGGACGGGTTCCGGGCGGTCGCCGAGTCCCTGACCTACCACCGGGCCACCGTCCCGGTCGTCTCCAACGTCACCGGCGCCCTCGCCACCCAGGACATCGCCGGCCCCGACTACTGGGTGCGGCACGTGCGCGAAGTGGTCCGCTTCCACGACGGGATACGCGCCCTCGCCGCCGAGGGCGTCACCCGCTTCCTGGAACTCGGTCCCGACGCCGTGCTCACGGCCATGGCCCGCGAGTGCCTGACCGCCGACGGCACGGACACCGACGCCGTACTCGCCGCCGCCACCCGCCGCGAGCGCGACGAGACCGAGACCCTGCTCACCGCCGTGGCCCAGCTGTACACCGGCGGGGCCGCCGTGGACTGGACCGCGCTGTTCACCGGCGCCCGCACCGTCGATCTGCCCACCACCGCCTTCCAGCGCGAGCGGTTCTGGCCCGAGACCGCCGCACCGGTCGGCGACGTCGGCTCCGCCGGACTGGACCCCGCCGACCACCCGCTGCTCGGCGCGGCCACCGTGCTCGCCGACTCCGACGGCGCCGTGCTCACCGGCCGGCTGTCGGTACGCACCCACGCCTGGCTCGCCGACCACGTCGTCGGCGGCTCGGTCGTCGTCCCCGGCACCGCCATGGTCGAACTCGCCGTCCGCGCCGGCGACCAGGTCGGCTGCGGGCGCCTGGAGGAACTCGCCCTCGAGGTACCGCTGGTGCTGCCCCCGGACGACGGCGTGCGCGTCCAGGTCGCCGTCGGCACGCCCGACCCGTCCGGCGCCCGCACGGTCCAGGTGTACGCCCGCGCCGAGAGCCTGCCCGCCGACGAGCCGTGGACCCTGCACGCCTCCGGCCTCCTCGCCGCGGACACCAACACCCCGGGCAGCCGCCTGGACGTCTGGCCCCCCGAGGACGCCGAACCCCTCGACACGGACGGCCTGTACGAGCGGCACGCCGCCGCAGGACTCGCGTACGGGCCCGCCTTCCAGGCGCTGACGGCCGCATGGCGGCGCGGCGAGGAGCTGTACGCCGAGGTACGGCTGCCCGAGCGGCCCGCCGCCGACGCGCCCCGCTTCGGCCTGCACCCGGCCGCCTTCGACGCCGCCCTGCACGCCCTGGCCCTGCTCGGCGACGGTACCGCCGACGACACCGCCCGGCTGCCGTTCATGTTCGCCGGTGTCACCCTGCACGCCGTCGGCGCCTCCGTGCTGCGGGCCCGGCTGGTGCCCACCGGGAACCACGCCTTCGCCGTCGACCTGGCCGACGCCACCGGCGCCCCCGTCGCCACGGTCACCTCGCTCGCCTCCCGCCCGCTGACGAACCTGCGCGCCGCCCGCGACACGGCCGCCGACGCCCTGTTCACCCTCGACTGGCAACCGCTGCCCCTGGACGCCGACGCCCCCGAGACCGCCCACCGGGTGCTGCACAGCGCGCCCGGCACGGACGCCGCCGCCGTACGTCAGGCGCTGCACACCGCGCTCGCGGCCCTCCAGGACGACGACCCCCGCCCGCTGGCCGTCGTCACCCGCGGCGCGGTCGGCGTCGCGGGCGAGGACGTGCCCGACCTGGCCGGCGCGGCCGTCTGGGGCCTGGTGCGGTCCGCGCAGTCGGAAAACCCGGACCGGTTCGTCCTGCTCGACCTCGAACCCGGCGCGGACGCCGACGCGGTCCTGCCCGCCGTCCTCGCCTCCGGCGAACCGCAGATCACCGTGCGTGCCGGCACGGCCCACGTCGCCCGGCTGGTGCGCGCCGAAGCGCCTGCGGAGCCGGCCGGTCCGGCCCTCGACCCCGAGGGCACCGTCCTGCTCACCGGCGCCACCGGCGGCCTCGGCCCGGTGATCGCCCGCCACCTGGTCACCGCCCACGGGGTACGGCACCTCGCCCTGCTCAGCCGGTCGGGCCGCGCCGACGACCTGATCGCCGAACTGGCCGCCCTCGGCGCCACCGCGACCGCCCACGCCTGTGACGTCGCCGACCGCGACGGCCTCGCCGCCGTCCTCGCCGGCCTTCCGGCCGAGCACCCGCTCACCGCGGTCGTCCACGCCGCCGGCGTCCTGGACGACGGTGTCGTCTCCTCGCTCACCCCCGAGCGGATCGACACGGTCCTCGCGCCGAAGGCGCTCGGCGCCCTCCACCTCCACGAACTCGCCGGTGATGTCCGGGCGTTCGTGCTGTTCTCGTCCGTCGCCGGCACCGTCGGCGCCCCCGGCCAGGGCAACTACGCCGCCGCCAACGCCCTCCTGGACGCCCTCGCCGCGCACCGCCACGCCCAGGGCCTGCCCGCGCTGTCCCTGGCGTGGGGACCGTGGGCCCCGACGGGCGGCATGACCAGCTCCCTGGACGAGGCCGACCGCGCCCGGATGGCGCGCGGCGGCATGACGGCCCTGTCGGCCGAGGAGGGCACCGCCCTGTTCGACCGGTCACTGCGCGCCGGCCGTCCCGCCCTGGCGCCGGTGCGGCTCGGGATGCCCGCGCTGCGTGCCCAGGGCAGCGGGCTCGCGCCCGTCTTCCGCGCGCTGGCGGGCCGCCCGGTGCGCCGGGAAGCCGTGGCCCAGGGCACCGACCTCGGCTTCGCCGAGCGCATGGCCGCCCTCGGCGACGAGGAACGCGCCGAGGCGCTGCTGCACACGGTCCGCACCCATGTCGCCGCCGTGCTCGGGCACGCGAACCCGGAGAGCGTGGAGACCGACCGGGCCTTCAAGGACCTCGGCTTCGACTCGCTCGCCGCCATCGAACTGCGCAACTCCCTCTCCGCCGAGCTGGACCGGCGGCTCGCCGCCACCCTCGTCTTCGACCACCCCTCACCCGAAGCGCTCGCCGCCCACCTCGGCACCCTGGTCGACGGCGGTGCCCGGACCGGGGCCCGCCGCGGCCTTCGTACCGTCAAGGCCCGCGCGGACGAGCCGCTGGCGATCGTGGGCATGGCCTGCCGCTACCCGGGTGACGTCCGCACCCCGGAGGACCTGTGGCGGCTGGTCGCCGACGGCACCGACGCCGTCACCGCGTTCCCCGCCAACCGGGGCTGGGACGTGGACCGCGTCGTCGACCCCACCCGGCGGCGCCCCGACACCTCCTACGTCGCGGAGGGCGGCTTCCTGCACGACGCCGGCGCGTTCGACGCCGCGTTCTTCGGCATCAGCCCCAAGGAAGCCCTCGTCATGGACCCGCAGCAGCGGCTGCTGCTGGAGGCGTCCTGGGAGGCGCTGGAGAGCGCGGGCATCGACCCGCACAGCCTCAAGGGCAGCCGCACCGGTGTGTTCGCCGGTGTCCAGTACCACGACTACTTCGGCAGCTTCGGCTCCGGCAGCATCATCTCCGGCCGCGTCGCCTACACCCTCGGCCTGGAGGGCCCGTCGCTGTCCGTCGACACCGCCTGCTCCTCCTCGCTGGTGGCACTGCACCTGGCCGCCCAGTCACTCCGGCAGGGCGAGTCCGGACTCGCCCTGGTAGGCGGCGTCGCCGTCATGGCCACCCCGGAGACCTTCGTCGAGTTCAGCAGGCAGGGCGCGCTCGCCCCCGACGCCCGCACCCGCGCCTTCGCCGACGCGGCGGCCGGGACCGTGTGGGGCGAGGGCGTCGGCGTCCTCGTCGTCGAACGCCTCTCCGACGCCCGCCGCAACGGCCACGAGGTGCTGGCCGTCGTCCGTGGCACCGCCGTCAACCAGGACGGCGCCTCCAACGGCCTCACCGCCCCCAACGGCCCCTCCCAGGAACGCGTCATCCTCGAAGCCCTGGAGAACGCCCGCCTCACCACCGCCGACGTGGACGTGGTGGAGGCGCACGGTACGGGTACGACGCTGGGCGACCCGATCGAGGCGCAGGCGCTGCTGGCCACCTACGGCCAGGACCGCGCCGAGCCGCTGTGGCTGGGGTCGGTGAAGTCCAACATCGGGCACACCCAGGCCGCGGCCGGTGTGGCCGGTGTCATCAAGATGGTCATGGCGATGCGCAACGGCGTCCTTCCCAGGACCCTGCACGTGGACCGGCCGTCCACGAAGGTCGACTGGGACGCCGGACAGGTCCGCCTGCTCACCGAGGCGCGGGACTGGCCGCGGCACGGCCGCCCGCGCCGGGCCGGTGTGTCCTCCTTCGGCATCAGCGGCACCAACGCCCACGTCATCCTCGAACAGGCCCCGCCCGCCCCCGCCGAGCCCGACCGCACCGGACCGCAGGGCCTCGCCGTGCCGTGGCTGCTCACCGCCAAGACGCCCGCCGCGCTCGCCGGCCAGGCAGCCGCCCTCCTCGGCCACCTCGACACGCACCCCGGGCTCGACCCGTCCGACGTCGGCTGGACCCTCGCCACCACCCGCGCCCGCTTCCCGTACCGGGCCTCGATCACCGGCACCGACACGGCCGAACTGCGCGGCGCCCTCGCCGCGCTGGCCGACGGCGGCACCGCCCGCACCCTCGCCGAGGGCACCGCGCCCGGCCGCGCCCGGCCCGTGTTCGTCTTCCCCGGCCAGGGCTCCCAGTGGTCCGGCATGGCCACCGAACTCCTCGAAGAATCACCGGTGTTCGCCGCCCGCATGGCCGAGTGCGCCGCCGCGCTCGCGCCGTACACCGACTGGGACTTCGCCACCGAGCTGCGCGGCGACCTGGACCGGGTGGACGTCGTCCAGCCGCTGCTGTGGGCCGTGATGGTGTCCCTCGCGCACACCTGGAGCGCCTACGGCGTCACCCCCGCCGCGGTCATCGGCCACTCCCAGGGCGAGATCGCCGCCGCCTGCGCGGTCGGCGCGCTGTCCCTGGCGGACGGCGCCCGCGTCGTCGCCCTGCGCTCCCAGGCCATCGCCGAGCTGCTGTCCGGCTCGGGCGGCATGATGTCCGTCGGCGAGGGCGCCGACGCGGTCCGCGCCCGGCTCGCCGCCTGGAACGGCCGGCTGTCCGTCGCCGCCGTCAACGGCACCGCCTCCACGGTGGTGTCCGGCGACGCCGACGCCCTGGACGAACTCCTCGCGCGGCTCAGGGAGGAGAAGATCCGCGCCAAGCGGCTGCCCGTGGACTACGCCTCCCACAGCGCGCACGTCGAGACCCTGCGCGAGCGCCTCGCCGAGGTCCTCGACGGCATCGAACCACGCGCCACCCAGGTGCCCTTCTACTCGACCGTCACCGGCGGCCCGCTCGACACCACCGGACTCGGCGCCGGGTACTGGTACACCAACCTGCGCGGCACCGTGCTGTTCGAACAGGCCGTGCGCGCCGCCGTCGCCGACGGGCACCACCTGTTCATCGAGTCCAGCCCGCACCCGGTGCTCACCGTAGGCATCCAGGAGACCGACGACGCCGTGGCCGCCGTGGGCTCCCTGCGCCGCGACGAAGGCGGCCGGGACCGGCTGCTGACCGCCCTGGGCGAGGCGTTCACCCACGGCGCCGGCGTCGACTGGACCGCCGTCGCCGAGGGCCGCCGGCCGCGCCGCGTCCCACTGCCCGGCTACGCCTTCCAGCGCGAGTGGTACTGGCTCGACTCCACCGCGAGCGGCGCCGACGTCACCTCCGCCGGCCTCGCCCCCACCGACCACGCCCTGCTCGGCGCCGCGATGGTACGGGCCGACAGCGAGGGCGTCGTCCTCACCGGCCGGCTCTCCCCGGGCACCCAGCCCTGGCTGGAGGACCACCGGGTCGGCGGCCGGCTGCTCTTCCCCGGCACCGGGCACCTGGAACTCGCGCTGCGCGCCGGCGACCAGGTCGGCTGCGGCGACATCGCCGAACTCACCCTGCACGCACCGCTGGTCCTGCCCGACCACGGCGCCGTCCAGCTCCAGGTCACCGTCGGCCCGCCGGAGGGTGAGACCCGCCCGGTCGCCATCTGGTCGCGGCCGGAGAACCCCGACGAGGACCTGCCGTGGACCCGGCACGCCGACGGCCTGCTCGCCCCCATCGGCACCCTCCCCGCCGACCCCGGCCCGCTCACCGTCTGGCCCCCGCGGGGCGCCGAACCGGTACCGCTCGACGGCCTGTACGACGAACTCGCCGCCCTCGGCCTCGGTTACGGACCCCTCTTCCAGGGCCTGCGCGCCGCCTGGCGCACCCCGGACGGCCTGTACGCCGAGGTCGCGACCGACGCCGCCCCCGACGGCTTCGCCCTGCACCCGGCCCTGTCGGACGCGGCCCTGCACACCGTCGGCCTCACCGACGCCGCCGGTGACGAGGCCCTGCTGCCGTTCGCCTGGTCCGGGGTACGGCTCCACGCCACCGGCGCGACCGCGCTGCGCGTCCACGTCCGGCCCACCGGCGAGGGCACCGTCTCGCTCACCCTCGCCGACCCCACCGGCGCGCCGGTCGCCACCGTCGACGCGCTCACCCTGCGGCCCCTGCGGACTGAGGCCCTGGCCGCCGCGGCCCGTTCGGCCCGCGCGGGCGCGCTGTACCGGGTCACCTGGGCACCGGCCCCGCCGGCCGCGCCCGCCGACGCGGCACCGGAGGTGGTGCGCGCCCCGGCCGGAACGAGCGCCGCCGAGGCGCGGGCCGCCGTGGACGTGGTCCTCGACCGGCTCCGCACCCGGCTCGCCGCCGACGACGCCACCCTGGTCGTGGTCACCGGCACCGACCCGGCGGGAGCCGCGGCCGGCGGCCTGGTCCGCTCCGCCCAGTCGGAGAACCCCGGCCGGATCGTGCTCGTCGAGGCCGAGGGGGAGCCCGACGCGGAACGCCTCGCCGAGGCAGTGGCCACCGGTGAGCCGCACCTCGCCTTCCGTGACGGCGCCTGGCAGGTGCCCCGGCTGGTCCGCGTCACCGCCGACGCCGACGCCGACGCCGACGGCGGGCGGGCCGGGGACGGCGGCGCCCAGGCCGGTCCCGGCCCGGCCCTCGACGGCCCGGACCCGGTCTCCGACGCCGGGGAGGGTTCCGGGCCGGTCTCCGACGCCGGTCACACCCCCGACCTGGGCGCGGGCACCGTTCTGCTCACCGGTGCCACCGGTGCCCTCGGCCGGATCCTCGCCCGGCACCTGGTCGGCGAGCGGGGCGTACGGCACCTGCTGCTCGTCAGCCGCGGCGGCGCCCCCGACGACCTCGTCGCCGAACTCACCGCGCTGGGCGCCGAGGTGACGAGTGCCGCCTGCGACGTCGCCGACCGGGCCGCGCTCGCCGCCGTGCTGGACGCCGTACCGGCCGAGCGGCCGCTGACCGCCGTGATCCACGCGGCCGGCGTCCTGGCCGACGGCGTGCTCACCTCCCTGACACCGGAGCGGATCGACACGGTGTTCCGGCCCAAGGCCGACGCCGCCTGGAACCTGCACGAGCTCACCGCCGGCCTGGACCTCGCGGCGTTCGTGCTGTTCTCCTCGTCCGCCGCCACGCTGGGCTCGCCGGGCCAGGCGAACTACGCCGCCGCCAACGCCTACCTCGACGCCCTCGCCGTGCACCGCCGCGCGCTCGGGCTGCCCGCGCACTCCCTCGCCTGGGGTCTGTGGGCGCAGGCCGGCGGCATGACCGGCACCCTCGACGAGACGGACCTCACGCGCATCGCCCGGGGCGGTGTCGCCCCGCTGGAGACCGAGGAGGGCGTCGCCCTCTTCGACGCGGCCCTGCGCGGCGCCGAACCCGCCGTGCTGCCGGTGAAGCTGGACATGGCCTCCCTGCGCGCCCAGGGCGAGGGCCTGGCCCCGCTGTTCCGCGCCCTGGTGCCCGTACGCCGGTCCGGTGCGGCCACCGGGCCGGGCGCGACCGGCGGCGCCGACGGTCTGCGGGAGCGGCTCGCCGGGCTGCTGGAGGCGGAACGCGAACCGTTCCTCACCGAGCTCGTGCAGAGCCATGTCGCGACCATCCTCGGCTACCGCTCCGCCCAGGACGTCGGCCGCACCCTGGCCTTCCGGGAACTCGGCTTCGACTCGCTGGCCGCCGTCGAACTGCGCAACCGGCTCTCCGCGGCCACCGGCCTCCGGCTGCCCGCCACCCTCGTGTTCGACCACCCCACCCCCGGCGAACTCGCCCGCCATCTGCTCGGCGAACTCACCGGCACCCTCGCCGAGACCGCAGCCCCCACCACCGCCCGGGACATCGCCGCCGACGAGCCGATCGCCGTCATCGCCATGGCCTGCCGCTTCCCCGGCGGCGTCACCTCCCCGGCGGAGCTGTGGCGGCTGGTGGCCGAAGGCCGGGACGCCATCGGCGAGTTCCCGGCCGACCGCGGCTGGGACGTCGACAAACTCCACGACCCGACCCTGGACCGGCCCGGCACCAGCTACACCCGGCACGGCGCCTTCCTGTACGACGCCGCCGACTTCGACCCGGCGTTCTTCGCCATGGACGACGAGGAGGCCCTGGTCACCGACCCCCAGCAACGGCTGCTGCTGGAGACCTCCTGGGAAGCGCTGGAGCGTGCCTCCATCGACCCCGCCACCCTGCGCGGCTCCGACACCGGCGTGTTCGCGGGCGTCATGTACCACGACTACTTCGGCAGCTTCGGCTCCGGCAGCGTGGTCTCCGGCCGCGTCGCCTACACCCTCGGCCTGGAGGGACCGACCCTGTCCGTCGACACGGCCTGCTCCTCCTCGCTGGTGGCGCTGCACCTGGCCGCGCAGTCGCTGCGGCAGGGCGACTGCTCCCTGGCGCTGGCCGGCGGCGTGACCGTCATGGCCACCCCGGGCACCTTCGTGGAGTTCAGCCGGCACCGGGGCCTGTCCCGGGACGGCCGCTGCAAGCCGTTCGCGGACGCCGCCGACGGCACCGGCTTCGGCGAGGGCGTCGGCGTCCTGCTGCTGGAACGGCTCTCCGACGCCCGCCGCAACGGCCGGAAGATCCTCGCCGTGCTGCGCGGCACCGCCGTCAACCAGGACGGCGCCTCCAACGGGATCAGTGCCCCGAGCGGCCCCGCCCAGCAGCGCGTCATCCGCCGTGCCCTGCGGGCGGCCGGCGTCCCGGCGGCCGAGGTCGACGTGGTCGAGGCGCACGGCACCGGCACCACCCTCGGTGACCCCATCGAGGCCCAGGCACTGATCGCCACCTACGGCGCCGAGCACACCGAGGACCGCCCGCTCTGGCTCGGCTCGGTCAAGTCCAACCTCGGCCACACCCAGGCCGCCGCCGGTGTCGCCGGTGTCATCAAGATGGTCGAGGCCCTGCGCGCCGAGACCCTGCCGGCCAGCCTCGGCATCGACCGGCCCTCCCGGCACGTGGAGTGGGAGGGCGGCAACGTCCGTCTGCTCACCGAGAACCGCCCCTGGCCCGACCCCGGCCGCCCGCGCCGCGCCGGCGTCTCCTCCTTCGGCATCTCCGGCACCAACGCCCACGTGATCATCGAAGCCGCACCGCCCGCAGAGGAACCGGCCGAGGAGCCCCCGGCGCCGCCGACCGACGTCGTGCCGTGGCTGCTGTCCGGCCACACCCCACAGGCCCTGCGCGCCCAGGCCGCCCGGCTGCTGGAGCACCTGGCCGCCGCCCCGGACGCCGACCCGCACCGCCTCGCCGGCGCGCTCGCCCACACCCGCACCCCGCTCGGCCACCGGGCCGCCGTCCTCGGCCGCACCCGGGACGAACTCACCGCGGGCGTCCGGGCCCTGGCGGAGGGCCGCAGCCCGCAGACCGGGGTCCTCGGCACCGCCACCGACGGCCGGCTCGCCTTCCTCTTCTCCGGCCAGGGCTCGCAACTGCCGGGCATGGGCACCCGCCTCGCGGCGGCGTTCCCCGCCTTCGCCGCCGCCTTGGAGGAGGTCCGGGACCGGCTCGACCCGCTGCTGGACCGGCCGCTCGCCGACGTCCTGGACTTCGCCGAACTGCTGGAGCGCACCGAGTACACCCAGCCCGCTCTGTTCGCCGTCGAGGTCGCCCTGTACCGGCTGCTGGAGTCGTTCGGCGTCCGGCCCGACCTGCTCGCCGGACACTCCGTCGGCGAGTTCGCCGCCGCCCACGTCGCCGGAGTCCTCGACCTGGACGACGCCTGCGCCCTGGTCGCCGCCCGGGGCCGCCTCATGCAGGCGCTGCCCGAGGGCGGCGCGATGATCGCCGTACGCGCCACCGAGGACGAGATCACGCCGCTGCTGGGCGACGGCGTGGGGATCGCGGCCGTCAACGGGCCCGCGTCCGTCGTCGTCTCCGGCCCCGCCGGCCCCGCCCGCGCCCTGGCCGCCCGCTTCGAGCGCACCAGGGAACTGGCCGTCAGCCACGCCTTCCACTCGGAGCTGATGGAGCCCATGCTGGCCGAGTTCCGCGAGGTCGCCGCGTCCCTGTCGTACGGCACGCCGCGCATCCCGCTGGTGTCCACCCTCACCGGCGCCCCGGCCGCCCCCGACGAGCTGTCCACGCCCGAGTACTGGGTACGGCACGCCCGTGAGGCCGTCCGCTTCGCCGACGCCGTCACCGCCCTGCACGCGGCCGGCGCACGGCACTTCGCGGAGGTCGGGCCGGGCAGCGCGCTGACCGCCGCGGCCGGCGAGTGCCTGCCCGACGGGACGGCCGTCGTACCGCTGCTGCGCAAGGACCGTGAGGAGACCGAAGCCCTGCTCACCGGGCTCGCCGCCCTGCACGCGCACGGCCGCGCCGTCGACTGGGCGCCGCTGCTGCCCCACTGGGACGGCTCGGACCTGCCCACCTACGCCTTCCAGCGCGGCCGTTACTGGATGACCGGCGACGTCGGCCTGCCCCGCCCGGCCGACGACCACCCGCTGCTCGGCACCGCCGTCGAACTCGCCGGCGCCGACGGCACCCTGTACACCGGCCGGCTCTCCCTCGCCGACCACCCGTGGCTCGCCGACCACAGCGTCGGCGGGGTGCCGCTGCTGCCGGGCACCGCCTTCGTCGAGATGGCCCTCGCCGCCGGCGCGCGCGTCGGCTGCGCCGCGGTGGAGGACCTGACCGTCACCGAACCGCTGCCGCTGCCCGAGGACGGCGCCGTCCGCCTCCAGTGCACGGTCGGCGACCCCGACGCGACCGGTGCCCGGGCCTTCCGCGTGTACGCCGCCGCGGCCGACGGCGACCCGTGGACCACCCACGCCACCGGCACGCTTGGGCCCGCCGAGGGCGCGCCCGGCGCCGATCCGACCGCCTGGCCGCCGCCCGGTGCCGAACCGGTCGGCCTGGACGGCGTCTACGACCGCCTGGCCGAACTGGGCGCCGAGTACGGGCCCCGCTTCCAGGGCCTGCGCGCGGCCTGGCGGCACGGCGACGAGGCCTACGCCGAGGTCGCCGTCCCCACCGGCGGTGCCGCGTTCGGCCTGCACCCGGCGCTGTTCGACGCGGCCCTGCACGCCATCGGGCTGCGCGCCGGAGCCGAGGAGCGCATGACGCTGCCCTTCGCCTGGAACGGCGTGGAGCTGTACGCGCCGGGCGCCACCGCCCTGCGGGTGCGCATCGCCCCGGCCGGCACCGGCGCGGTGCGCGTCGAGGCCGCCGACGAGACCGGCCGGCCGGTGCTCAGGGTGGCGTCCCTGTCGCTGCGGGAGGTGGACCCGGAGCGGATCGCCGCGGCCGCCGCCGGCGGACACGACGACCTCTTCGCCCTTCACTGGGTGCCCGTCTCGGTGCCCGCGGCCCCACAGGCCGGGCGGTGGACCGTCCTAGGCCCCGGACACCAGGGGCTGGCCGACGCCCTGGCCGGCGAGGTCGCCGAGGTGGCCGTCGCCGACGACCTCGCCCAGGCCGCCGCCCAGGCCCCCGACACCCTGGTCGTCGTCCACACCGGCGGCGACGGGGCGGACACGGTCCGG
This sequence comes from Streptomyces flaveolus, assembly GCF_000716535.1. Lineage (GTDB taxonomy): Bacteria > Actinomycetota > Actinomycetes > Streptomycetales > Streptomycetaceae > Streptomyces > Streptomyces flaveolus_A. The sequence continues at coordinate 222,330 of NZ_JNWV01000005.1, forward strand.
GCAGGTGTCCGGCAGGTGCTGACCCTGGTGCAGGACTGGTTGGAAGACACCCGGTTCGCCGACACCACCCTGGTGGTGGCGACGCACGGGGCGACCGGTCCCGGGGACGTCACCGACCCCGGTGCCGCCGCCGCGTGGGGCCTGATCCGCTCCGCCCAGTCCGAGCACCCCGACCGGCTGGTCCTGGCCGACCTGGACGACACGGACGCCTCCCGCCGCCTGCTGCCCTCCGCCGTCGCCTCCGGGGAGCCCCAACTGGCGGTGCGCGACGGTGCGTTGAGTGTTCCCCGGCTGGTGCGCGCGCCGCGCCTGGCCGAGCCCGCCCCGGCCGGCTTCTCCGGCGGGGTCCTCGTCACCGGCGGCACCGGCGCCCTGGGCGGACTGGTCGCCCGGCACCTGGTCACCGCCCACGGCGCCGAGCGGCTGGTGCTGCTCAGCCGCGGTGGCCCCGACGCGCCCGGCGCGGCCGGTCTGCGGGACGAACTCACCGCGCTCGGCGCCCAGGTGACCGTCGTCGCCTGTGACGCCGCCGACCGTGCCGCCCTCGCCCGCGTCCTGGACGAGCACCCGGTCTCCGCCGTCGTGCACACCGCGGGTGTCCTCGCCGACGCCGTCCTGACCTCGCTCACCCCCGAGCGGCTGGACGCGGTGCTGCGGCCGAAGCTGGACGCCGCCTGGCACCTGCACGAACTGACCCGCGAGCGGCCCCTGACCGCGTTCGTGCTGTTCTCCTCCGCGGCGGGCCTGCTCGGCAGCCCCGGCCAGGCCGGTTACGCCGCCGGCAACACCTTCCTCGACGCCCTCGCCGCGCACCGCAGGTCGCTCGGTCTGCCCGCGGTCTCGCTGGCCTGGGGCGCCTGGGCGGGCAGCGGCGGCATGGCCGACCGGCTCGGCGGCACCGACACCCGCCGCATGGCCTCCGGCGGGGTGCTCGCCCTCGACGCGGAGACCGGGCTCGCCCTGTTCGACACGGGTGTGGGCCGCACGGAACCGGTGCTGCTGCCGGCCCGCCTGGACCTCGCCCCGCGCGAGGCAGCCCGGGTCGCCCCGCTGCTGCGCGACCTGGTGCGAACGCCGCGCCGGACCGGGCCCGGGGCGTCGGCCGCCGCGTCGGCGCTGCGCCGCGAACTGGCCGCGCTCGCGCCCGAGGAGCGGACCGAACGGCTGCTGCGGCTGGTGCGGGACGAGGCCCGGGCGGTGCTGGGCGTCGAGGAGTTCGAGGCCGGCCTGCCCTTCAAGGACCTCGGCTTCGACTCGCTGACCGCCGTCGAATTCCGCAACCGGCTCAACGAGGCCACCGGTCTCAGGCTGACCGCCACGCTCGTCTTCGACCACCCCACGCCGGCCGCGCTCAGCGACCACCTGGCCGGCGAGCTGGCCCCTCGCACCGGCGACGGGCCGCGCGCCGAGGAGGACACCGTGCGGGCCGCGCTCGCCGCCATCCCGGTGGGACGGCTGCGCGAGGCCGGCCTGCTGGACACCCTGCTCGAACTCGCCGGGCTGCGGCCCGCGCCGGAACCGGCGGAGGACGGCGGCCCCGGCCGCGCGTCGATCGACGCGATGGACGCCGAGAGCCTCATCAGCATGGCGCTCGACGACCTCGTCGGCGACGACGACGCGCTGTGACCACGTGCTGTGAAGCCGCGCCGAGACGACGTGCTGTGAAGCCGCGCCGAGACGACGTGCTGTGACGACGCCCGCGACAAGGAAGAGGACCATGGCCGAGTCCGAGAAGCCGGACACCAGGATGGTCGAGGCGCTGCGCGCCTCGCTGAAGGAGATCGAGCGGTTGCGGGAACGCAACCGCTCGCTGACCGCGGCGGCCCGGGAACCGATCGCGATCGTCGGCATGGCCTGCCGCTACCCGGGCGGGGTCCGGTCCCCGGAGGACCTGTGGCGGCTGGTCGCGGACGGCGCGGAGGGCATCACCCCGTTCCCCGACGACCGCGGCTGGGACCCGGACCTGTACGACCCGACGCCGGGCGTGCCGGGCCGCTCCTACACCCGGGAGGGCGGGTTCCTGCACGACGCGGGGGACTTCGACGCCGCGTTCTTCGGCATCAGCCCGAACGAGGCCCTCGTCATGGACCCGCAGCAGCGGCTGCTGCTCGAAGGCTCCTGGGAGGCGCTGGAGAACGCCGGCATCGACCCCGTCACGCTGCGCGGCAGCCGCACCGGTGTGTTCGCGGGCGTCATGTACCACGACTACTTCGGCAGCTTCGGCTCGGGCAGCATCGTCTCCGGCCGGGTCGCGTACACCCTCGGCCTGGAGGGACCGACGCTCAGCGTGGACACCGCCTGCTCCTCGTCGCTCGTCACGCTGCACCTGGCCGCGCAGGCGCTGCGGCAGGGCGAGTGCACCCTGGCGCTGGCCGGGGGAGTGACGGTGATGGCCTCGCCGGGCACCTACGTGGAGTTCAGCCGGCAGGGCGCCCTCTCCCCGGACGGCCGCTGCCGCTCCTTCGCCGACGACGCGGCCGGTACCGGTTTCTCCGAGGGCCTGGGCGTCCTGGTCCTGGAACGGCTGTCGGACGCGCGGCGCAACGGGCATCCGGTGCTGGCGGTGGTGCGTGGCTCCGCGGTGAATCAGGACGGGGCGTCCAACGGTCTGACCGCGCCGAACGGTCCGTCGCAGCAGCGGGTGATCCGGCAGGCGCTGGCGTCCGCCCGGTTGTCGGCGGCGGACGTGGACGTGGTGGAGGCG
>NZ_JNWV01000006.1 GCF_000716535.1 Streptomyces flaveolus
CTTCGGCATCATCAGCGAAGTGATCCCGGTGTTCTCCCGCAAGCCGATGTTCGGCTACATGGGTCTGATCGCCGCGACCATCGCGATCGCCGGTCTGTCGGTGACGGTGTGGGCCCACCACATGTACGTCACCGGCGGTGTGCTGCTGCCGTTCTTCTCCTTCATGACCTTCCTGATCGCCGTGCCGACCGGTGTGAAGTTCTTCAACTGGATCGGCACGATGTGGAAGGGCTCGTTGTCCTTCGAGACACCGATGCTCTGGGCGACCGGCTTCCTGATCACCTTCACGTTCGGTGGTCTGACCGGTGTCATCCTGGCCTCGCCGCCCATGGACTTCCACGTCTCCGACTCGTACTTCGTGGTGGCCCACTTCCACTACGTGGTCTTCGGTACGGTCGTCTTCGCGATGTTCTCCGGCTTCCACTTCTGGTGGCCGAAGTGGACCGGCAAGATGCTCGACGAGCGCCTCGGCAAGATCACCTTCTGGACGCTGTTCATCGGCTTCCACGGCACCTTCCTGGTCACCTGCACCACCCTGAGATCGCCGCGCTCGAACAGCTCGAGCACGCCGGTCACGGCACCGCCATCGCGGGCAGCAAGGAGGCCGGCAAGTGAAGATCCAGGGTCGGATGTTCATCTGGCTGAGCGTCTTCATTCTGATCATGGCCATCGTGTATGGCGTGTGGTCGAAGGAGCCGGCCGGTACCACCGCGCTCTTCCTGGCCTTCGGCCTGAGCGTCATGATCGGCTTCTACCTGGGCTTCACCGCCCGGCGGGTCGACGCGGGCGCCCAGGACGACAAGGAGGCCGACGTCGCGGACGACGCGGGCGAGCTGGGCTTCTTCAGCCCGCACAGCTGGCAGCCGCTCATGCTGGGCTTCGGCGGTGCCGTCGCCTTCCTCAGCATCGCGGTCGGCTGGTGGCTGATCTACTTCGCCGCCCCGTTCATCGTGGTCGGCATCTTCGGCTGGGTGTTCGAGTACTACCACGGTGAGAACCGCACCCAGTAGAACGCGAAGCGACACGCCGGGAGCCCGGACACTCCATCAGGAGGGTCCGGGCTCCCGGCTTTTCCGCTGCTCCGGCGTGTCCTTCCTTTGCCGCAGTGTCGTTCGCTCGTACGGGTTACCTGCCATGCCGGTGAGCTCTCCATCTCATAACGTGATCATATGAACCACACTCCGCGGACCCGCACCGTCGTCAGCTGCACGCTGCTGGTGGCCGCCCTCGGCGCGGGCGTCACCGCTTGCGGTTCGGACGGCAACCCCCTGTCGGCCAGGCCGTACGACGCAGCGGGCCTGATCTCCTTCAACGGCCCCACCGAAGCGGGGAAGCGGGCCGACCCGGACAAGCCCCTGGAGGTGACCGCCAACAGCGACGAGGGCCGCATCACGGACGTCACCGCCCAGGACGCCACAGGGCGCCATGTGGCGGGCGAACTCGCCGCCGACGGCAGCCGCTGGCACAGCACCTCCCCGCTGGCCGCCAACGCCCACTACACGGTCACGGTGAGCACCGAGGACGAGGACGGCGCGCCCGGCCGCAAGGTCCTCACGTTCGACACCAGCCAGCCGACCAGCAAGCAGCGCCTGCACGTCACGTTCGGGCCGCAGAAGGGCACCTACGGCGTCGGACAGCCGATCACGGCCCAACTCGACCACGAGATCAAGGACAAGGCACAGCGCGCCGTCGTGGAACGGGCCCTCCGGGTCGATTCCACGCCGGCCGTGGAGGGCGCCTGGCACTGGGTCGACAACAAGGAACTCCACTACCGGCCCAAGGACTACTGGCCCGTGCACGCCACCATCCAGGTCCACAGCAACCTGGACGGCGTCAAGATCGGCGACCGGCTGTGGGGCAGCGCGTCCAAGCCGTTGACGATCACCACCGGTGACAGGATCGAAGCCGTCACGGACGCCGCCACGCACCAGATGACGGTCTACAAGAACGGCCAGGAGATCAACCAGATCCCCATCACGACGGGCAAGCCCGGTTTCGAGACCCGCAACGGCGTCAAGGTCGTCCTGGCCAAGCAGTACTTCGTACGCATGCGCGGCACCACGGTCGGCATCGCCGAGGGCAGCGCCGACTCCTACGACCTGCCGGTCTACTACGCCACCCGGGTCACCTGGTCCGGCGAGTACGTCCACGCCGCCCCCTGGTCGGTGGGCTCCCAGGGGTACGCCAACGTCAGCCACGGCTGCACCGGTATGAGCACGTCCAACGCCGAGTGGTTCTTCGACACCGTCCGCGAGGGCGACATCGTCAAGGTCGTCAACTCCAACGGCGACGACATGGAGCCCTTCGGCAACGGCTTCGGCGACTGGAACCTCGACTGGAAGAAGTGGCGCGAGGGCAGCGCCCTCTTCAACGGCAAACCGGAGGGCCCGGCCCCGGGGAACGCGCTACGCGTCCAGCCGGCGGCGGCGTGATGAAGGGGCGCGGGGAACCGAGCGAGGAGGACCCACCGGCCCGCACTCGCCCGCGAACCCGGCGCCCCGCCCCGCTACGCGCCCACCAACCGCCGCTGACGCAGCAGAGAGGCCAGGGCGGAGGCGAACTCCACCGGATCCACCGGCAAGGTCACCGCCGCGTCGGCCCGGCTCCACGTGGCCAGCCACGCGTCCTGCGGCCGCCCCATGAGCAGCAGTACCGGCGGGCAGTTGAACACCTCGTCCTTGATCTGCCGGCACACCCCCATGCCGCCCATCGGCACGGCCTCGCCGTCGAGCACGCAGACGTCGATGCCGCCCTTGTCCAGCTCCCGCAGCACCGCCTGCGGAGTCGCGCACTCCACGAACTCGACCAGGGGGACGTCGGGCGCCGGCCGACGCCCGGCGGCCAGCCGTACTTGCTCGCGGGTGTTGGAGTCGTCGCTGTAGACCAGCACCGTGGCGGTCGGCTGCATTGTTCCTCCGAGACGTCGGCGTCGTACGGACAGGACGGGCGGGCCCGTTCCGGCGGATGTTACTCCCGCCATCGTCCCCATGAACACCACGTCAACACCGGTCTCGCGGGTGGCAACACTCCGAACGGCACCCCCCGGAGTGAGCGCGAGATAAGCGACCGACATAATGTCGGTCGTGGCGACAGCAACGACAGTAGAAACCGGGCACGCGCACCCGTCGGTCAACCGGCCGAACCTCACCAGCGTCGGAACCATCATCTGGCTGAGTTCCGAGCTGATGTTCTTCGCGGCCCTCTTCGCGATGTACTTCACCCTCCGGTCGGTGACCGGACCGGCTCACTGGAAGGAGATGGCGGAGGCACTCAACGTGCCCTTCTCCGCCACGAACACCACGATCCTGGTGCTCTCCTCCCTCACCTGCCAGCTCGGCGTGTTCGCGGCCGAGCGCGGCGATGTGAAGAAGCTCCGTGGCTGGTTCATCCTCACCTTCATCATGGGTGCGATCTTCATCGGCGGTCAGATCTACGAGTACACGGAGCTGGTGAAGAAGGACGGCATCTCGCTGTCCTCCGACCCGTACGGCTCGGTGTTCTACCTGACCACCGGCTTCCACGGCCTGCACGTGACGGGCGGTCTCATCGCCTTCCTGCTGGTCCTCGGCCGCACCTACATGGCCAAGAGGTTCACCCACGAGCAGGCGACCGCCGCCATCGTCGTGTCCTACTACTGGCACTTCGTCGATGTCGTCTGGATCGGCCTCTTCGCCACGATCTACCTGATCAAGTAGCCGGGACCGCTCCCGCACATCCAGAAGCACCGACGCAGAAGATCCTGACACCGGGGTAATCCGTGAAAAAGCTCTCCGCACGACGACGCCATCCGCTGGCGGCGGTCGTCGTCCTACTCCTCGCGCTGGCGGCCACTGGGGGGCTGTACGCCGCGTTCGCGCCCGCGGGCAAGGCGCAGGCCGATGAAACCTCCCAGTCCCTGACCATCAAGGAGGGCAAGAAGCTCTACGAGGTCGGCTGCGCCAGCTGCCACGGCACCGGTGGCCAGGGCTCCTCCGACGGCCCGAGCCTCGTCGGCGTGGGCGCCGCGGCCGTCGACTTCCAGGTCGGCACCGGCCGCATGCCCGCCGCCACCTCGCAGGGCGCCCAGGTCCCGCGCAAGAAGAACATCTACTCGCAGGCCCAGATCGACCAGCTCGCCGCGTACGTCGCGTCGCTGGGCGCCGGCCCGACCGTGCCCACGAAACAGCAGTACGGCCCCGAGGGCGCGGACATCGCCAAGGGCGGCGAGCTGTTCCGCACCAACTGCGCGCAGTGCCACAACTTCACCGGCAAGGGCGGCGCCCTGACCAAGGGCAAGTTCGCGCCGGACCTGGAGGGTGTCGCTCCGAAGCACATCTACGAGGCCATGCAGACGGGCCCGCAGAACATGCCGTCCTTCCCCGACACCACGCTGTCGGAGAAGAACAAGAAGGACATCATCGCGTACCTGAACGCGGTCAACGGCGACAAGACCGAGAACCCGGGTGGTCTGGAGCTGGGCGGCCTCGGGCCGGTCAGCGAGGGTCTGTTCGGCTGGATCTTCGGTCTCGGCACGCTCATCGTGGTCGCCGTGTGGGTCGCCGCTCGGACCGCAAAGGCCAAGAAGTCATGAGTAGCCAAGACATTCCAGAAGAGAACCTGCCCGCTGAGCAGGACCACGCGCACGGCGCGGTAGGGATCGCGGACGAGGAGAACCCGTTCGCGGACCCGGGGCTGCCGCCGCACGAGCACCGGATCCAGGACATCGACGAGCGGGCCGCCAAGCGGTCCGAGCGCGTGGTGGCCCTGCTGTTCACGGTGTCGATGCTGGCCACCATCGGCTTCATCGCCGCGTACCTGGCGGTCCCGCACGACAAGTCGATCTTCGTCTTCCCGATCGGTCACATCAACGCGCTGAACTTCACGCTCGGTCTGACCCTCGGTGTGGCGCTGTTCTGCATCGGCGCGGGCGCGGTCCACTGGGCCCGCACCCTGATGTCCGACGAGGAGATCGCCGACGACCGTCACGCGATCGAGGCCCCCTCCGACGTGCGGGCGAAGGTCCACGCGGACTTCCGCCAGGGTGCCAAGGAGTCGGCGCTCGGCCGCCGCAAGCTGATCCGCAACACGATGTTCGGTGCGCTGGCCCTGGTGCCGCTCTCCGGTGTCATGCTGCTCGGCGGTCTCGGCCCGGCGCCGGGGACCAAGCTCCGCCACACCATGTGGGCCAAGGGCAAGCGCCTGGTCAACATGAACACGAACCAGCCGCTGCGTCCCGAGGACGTCTCCGTGGGCTCGCTCACCTTCGCCAAGCCGGACGGCCTGGAGGAGCACTCCGAGGAGTTCCAGAAGGAGATCGCCAAGGCCGCCCTGATGATCGTCCGGCTCCAGCCGGGCAACATCAAGGACAAGCGCGAGCTGGAGTGGTCGCACGAGGGCATCGTCGCGTACTCGAAGATCTGCACCCACGTCGGCTGCCCGATCTCCCTGTACGAGCAGCAGACGCACCACGTGCTGTGCCCGTGCCACCAGTCCACCTTCGACCTCTCCGACGGTGCCCGAGTGATCTTCGGCCCCGCCGGCCACGCCCTGCCGCAGCTGCGCATCGGTGTGGACAGTGAGGGTTACCTCCAGGCGCTCGGCGACTTCGAGGAGCCCGTCGGTCCTGCTTTCTGGGAGCGCGGATGAGTACTTCAGCGAACGAGACCTCCCGCTCACGCGGGAAGGCACCGGCCGGCGAGCGTCTCGCCGACTGGGCCGACGGCCGGCTCGGGATCTACTCCCTCGCCAAGGCCAACATGCGCAAGATCTTCCCCGACCACTGGTCGTTCATGTTGGGTGAGGTCTGCCTCTACAGCTTCATCATCATCATCCTGACGGGTGTCTACCTGACGCTGTTCTTCCACCCGTCGATGAACGAGGTGGAGTACCACGGCTCGTACGTCCCGCTCCAGGGACAGCTGATGTCCGAGGCGTTCAGCTCCACCCTGCACATCTCCTTCGACGTGCGCGGTGGTCTGCTCATCCGGCAGATCCACCACTGGGGCGCGGTCGTCTTCATCGCCGGCATGTTCGTGCACATGATGCGCGTGTTCTTCACCGGCGCGTTCCGCAAGCCGCGTGAGGTCAACTGGCTGTTCGGCTTCCTGCTGCTCGTCCTGGGCATGTTCACCGGTTTCACCGGTTACTCGCTCCCGGACGACCTGCTCTCCGGCACCGGTGTCCGCTTCATGGAGGGCGCGATCCTGTCCGTGCCGATCGTCGGCACGTACATCTCGTTCTTCCTCTTCGGCGGCGAGTTCCCGGGCGGCGACTTCGTGGCCCGCTTCTACTCGATCCACATCCTGCTGCTGCCGGGCATCATGCTGGGCCTGGTCGTGGGCCACCTGATCCTGGTCTTCTACCACAAGCACACGCAGTTCACGGGCCCCGGCAAGACGAACAAGAACGTCGTCGGCATGCCGCTGCTGCCGGTGTACATGGCGAAGGCCGGCGGGTTCTTCTTCCTGGTCTTCGGTGTGCTCGCGGCCCTCGCGGCCATCGCGCAGATCAACCCGATCTGGGCCATCGGCCCCTACCGTCCGGACCAGGTGTCCACCGGCGCCCAGCCGGACTGGTACATGGGTATGGCCGAGGGTCTGATCCGCGCCATGCCGGGCTGGGAGATCAACTTCTGGGGTCACACGCTGGTCCTGGGCGTGTTCATCCCGCTGGTGCTGTTCGGCGTGATCCTCGGTGCGATCGCGATGTACCCGTTCATCGAGGCCTGGGTCACGGGCGACAAGCGCGAGCACCACATCCTGGACCGCCCGCGCAACGCTCCGACCCGTACGGCGTTCGGTGTCGCCTGGCTGACCGTGTACTTCGTGATGCTGATCGGTGGTGGCAACGACATCTTCGCCACGCACTTCCACCTGTCGATCAACGCGGTCACCTGGTTCGTCCGGATCGCCTACTTCGTGGGTCCGGTCATCGCGTTCATCGTCACCAAGCGGATCTGCCTGGGCCTCCAGCGCCGCGACCGCGACAAGGTGCTGCACGGCCGCGAGACCGGCATCATCAAGCGGCTGCCGCACGGTGAGTTCATCGAGGTGCACGAGCCGCTCAGCCAGGAGCAGCTGCACACGCTCACCTCGCACGAGCAGTACCAGCCGGCCGAGATCGGTCCGGCGGTCGACGAGAACGGGGTCGAGCGCAAGATCCCTGCCTCGGAGAAGCTGCGGGCGAAGCTGTCCAACGCCTACTTCGGCGAGGACAACCAGATCCCGAAGCCGACCGTCGAGGAGTACAAGGAGATCACGAGCGGCCACGGCCACCACTGATCCCCGCGTCGCCACGCCACGCTGAAGGGCCCCGTCCGGGTTACGGACGGGGCCCTTCGCCATGCCGCCGGCTGGATAGGGTGGTGTACGACGTAGCAGGAACCTGTTCAAGGAGCGGCTGATGAGCGCTGTGACCCCCGCTGGAGGCGACACCGCGGCGGGCCGCTCCTGGCCCGCCCTGCTGAACGGCCTGCTGGACGGCCGGGACCTGAGCGCCGACGACACCGCCTGGGCGATGGACCTGATCATGCGCGGGGAGGCGACCGACGCGCAGATCGCGGGCTTCATGGTGGCGCTGCGGGCCAAGGGCGAGACGGTCCAGGAGATCACCGGACTGGTCCGCACGATGTACGCGCACGCGAACGTCATCGAGGTGCCCGGCCCGGCCGTCGACATCGTCGGCACCGGCGGCGACGGCGCCAAGACGGTGAACATCTCCACCATGTCCTCGATCGTCGTCGCGGGCACGGGGGCGAAGGTCGTCAAGCACGGCAACCGCGCCGCGTCCTCCGCCTCCGGCTCCTCCGACGTCCTGGAGAAGCTGGGGATCAACCTGAACCTGACCCCGCAGCGAGTGGCCGAGGTGGCGGAGGAGGCCGGCATCACCATCTGCTTCGCGGTGCGGTTCCACCCGTCCCTGCGTCATGTCGCCGCCGCCCGCGGCCAGTTGGGCATCCGGACCACCTTCAACGTGCTCGGCCCGCTCACCAACCCGGCGCAGGTGCGGTCGCAGGCCGTCGGTGTCGCGGATCCCCGCATGGCGCCGATCGTCGCCGGCGTCCTCGCCGAGCGCGGCAACTCCGCGCTGGTCTTCCGGGGCGACGACGGCCTGGACGAGCTGACCGTCACCGCCCCCTCCCGGGTGTGGGTGGTCCGGGACGGCAAGGTCACGGAGGAGGTCTTCGACCCGCGGGACGTAGGCATCGACCTCGTCCCCGTGGACGCCCTGCGCGGTGCCGACGCCTCCTACAACGCCGAGGTCGCCCGCCGGCTGCTGGACGGCGAGACGGGGGCCGTGCGGGACGCCGTCCTGCTGAACTCGGCTGCGGCGCTGGTGGCCCTGGAGCCGACGGACGCGCCGCTCACCGAGCAGATCCGCGCGGGCATGGCACGGGCCGCGGAGTCGATCGACTCGGGCGCGGCCAAGCGCACCCTGGACCGCTGGGTGGCCGTCAGCAACGCCTAGCACCCCCGGGAGTCGTCCCGCGATCCGGACACGGGTTGCGGGGCGACGATCACTTCAGTACGTTCCTGTACCAGGTCATGAGTGACAGTCATGAGGCCCCGGCCGACTGTCCGGCAACCCTCCGTCCGTGGCGGGGTGCCCCGGGTGAAGACCAGGTCGTACGGCAGCAAGGCCTACGGCAAGCGCGGACCCCTCGCATACCAGGGGTCCTGGTCGTTCGAGGGAGCCTTCCGTGAGCAAGCGAATGCGTTAGGGCCGCAGAGCCCCGCCTCCGCACACCCCTTTTTCTCTCTTCTCCGCATTCCTGTCACGGGAGTTCCGCCATGTCTGTCTCCACCGCTGCCGCCGACCAGTCCGTTTGCACCCCTCTGCCCGTTCTGGGGCGAGATGTCACCGTCCCGCTGGTCACCGGCGGCGAAGTCAGCTACGCCGCCCTGGACTACGCGGCCAGCGCCCCCGCCCTCCAGCGCGTCTGGGACGACGTCGCCGCGTACGCCCCGTACTACGGCAGTGTCCACCGCGGCGCCGGTTACCTCTCGCAGCTCTCCACCGACCTGTTCGAGAACGCCCGCAAGACGGTCGCCGACTTCCTCGGCTGCCGCCCGGCCGACCAGGTGATCTTCACCCGTTCGACCACCGACTCCCTCAACCTGCTGGCCCGGGCGATCCCGGCCGACTGCCAGGTCTTCGTCTTCGAGACCGAGCACCACGCCTCCCTGCTGCCCTGGCAGGACGCGCGGGTGACCTACCTCGACGCCCCGCGCACCCCGCGCCAGGCCGTGGAGACCCTGGAGCGGGCCCTCGCCGACCGGGACCCGTACGGCCCGGCCCTGGTCTGCGTCACCGGCGCCTCCAACGTCACCGGCGAGCTGTGGCCGGTGCGCGAACTGGCCGTCGCCGCGCACGCCCACGGCGCCCGCATCGTCCTGGACGCCGCCCAGCTCGCCCCGCACCACCCGGTGGACCTGCGTGACCTGGACGTCGACTGGGTCGCCTTCTCCGGCCACAAGCTGTACGCCCCCTTCGGCTCCGGGGTCCTGGCCGGCCGCGCCGACTGGCTCCAGGCGGCCGAGCCGTACCTCGCGGGCGGCGGCGCCAGCCGCAAGGTCACCCGGCGCGAGGACGGCGGCGTGGCCGTCGAGTGGCACGAGACCGCGGCCCGGCACGAGGCCGGCTCCCCGAACGTCATCGGCGCCTACGCCATCGCCTCGGCCTGCAAGGCCCTCACCGAGGCCGGCTGGGACAGCCTCGTCACCCGCGAACAGCACCTGATCGCCAAGGTCCGCGAGGGCCTGGGCGAGGTGCCCGAGGTGCGCGTGCTGTCCCTCTTCGGCGACGACGCCCCGCGCGTCGGCGTGATCTCCTTCGTCGTCGAGGGCTGGAACAGCTCCCACTTCGCCGCCGCGCTCTCCGCCGAGTACGGCATCGGCGTCCGCGACGGCCTCTTCTGCGCCCACCCCCTGGTCCGCACCCTGCTCGGCAGCGGCCCGCAGACCCAGGGCGAGTGCGGCGCCCCCGAGGCGGCCCCCGGCGAGAAGTCCCTCAACGCCATCCGCGTCAGCTTCGGCGCGGGCACGCCGGACGAGCACGTGGAGCGCTTCGTGAACGCCGTCGGGGAACTGGTGGCGGAGGGCGCGAAGTGGCAGTACCGCACGGAGGACGGCCGCTGCGTGCCGGCGGTCTGACCGCGCTATAACCTCCCCTTGACACCTCGTCGGACAGGGGGAGCCCGGAGTGCAGCCGCTGCGCGCAACAGACCCGCGCCACATCGGCCCGTACACCACCACGCACAGACTGGGCGCGGGCGGCATGGGCGAGGTCTACCTCGCCGAGTCCCGCACCGGACTGCGGCTCGCGGTGAAGGTCGTACGGGCCGAGCACGCCGAGGACCGCACCTTCCGCGCCCGCTTCCGCCACGAGGTCCGCGCCGCCCAGACCGTCGGCGGCGCGGACACCTACACCGCACGGGTCGTGGACGCCGACACCGAGGCCGAACGGCCCTGGATGGCGACGGAGTTCGTGCCCGGACCGAATGTGCGGGACGCCGTCCTGGACCACGGAGCGCTGCCCGGGCCCGCGGTCCGGATCCTCGCCGCCGCGCTCGGCGAGGCGCTCGCGGCCATCCACGCCAAGGGTCTGGTCCACCGCGACCTGAAGCCGTCGAACATCCTGCTGGGCCCGGACGGGCCCCGGGTCATCGACTTCGGGATCGTCCGGGCGCTGGAGGCCACCTCGCTGACCCGGACCGGGGCGGTCGTCGGCTCGGTCGGCTACGTCTCTCCGGAGCAGATCCGCAACGGCGGCCAGGTCGGCCCGCCCAGCGACGTCTTCTCCCTCGGCGCGGTCATCGCCTACGCGGCGGCCGGCCGGGAGCCGTTCGGCGAGGGGCAGGACTCGGTGGTCCTGCTGCGCATCCTCACCCGCGACTTCGACCTGTCCGGCGTCCCGGAGGACATCCGCCCGCTGGTGACGGCCTGTCTGCGCGAGGACCCGCTGGAGCGCCCGGAGCCGGCGGAGGTGGTGGCGAGCGCCGGGTTCACCCCGGACACCCTGCGCACCGCCGTCCGCCCGGGCTGGTACGGCCCCGCGGCCCGGCCCCGCCCGACCCCGTACGACCGTCCCAGCGGCGTGGAGTACCTGGCCCCGGAAACCCCCACCCGGCCCACCCCGACCGACTCGGCGACCGCCGCCACCCCGGCAGGCTCGACCGACCTGACCACCCAAGCCGACTCGGCGGCCGCCGCTACCCCGGCAGGCTCGACCGACCTGACCACCCAGGCCGGCTCGGCGACCGCCGCCACCCCGGCAGGCTCGACCGACCTGGCCGCCCCGGCCGACTCGGCGGCCGCCGCTACCCCGGTCGGCTCGGTGGCCCCTTCGATCCCGATGGGCTCGGCCACTGGGGCACCGGCCGGCTCGACTGACCTGGCCGCCCCGGCCGACTCGGCGCCCCCCGCCACCCCGGCCGGCTCGATCGCCCCGGCTACCCCGACCGGCTCGGCGGCCGCCGCTACCCCGGTCGGCTCGGCGGCCCCCTCGACCCCGACGGGCTCGGTTACCGGGGCCCCGACCGGCTCGACTGACCTGGCCACTCCGGCCGATTCGGCGGCCCCGGCCACCCCGGTCGGTTCGGTCACCCCTGGCACCCCCGTCGACGTGCCCACCGCCGGCCGCAGCCTGGGCCCCGTGGCCCCTGGTCGCCGCCGGCTGCTCAAGGCCCTCGCCGGGGGAGCCGTCGGCGTGGCCGGGGTGGGGGCCGGTGGCTGGCTGTGGGAGTACGGGTTCCGCACCGAGAGCAGCGGCGGCAGCGACCGCTCACCGTCCCCGTCGGCCCACCGCGCGATGGGGGCGGCGGTGCTGCGCTGGCAGTACGACCTCGGTGGCATCGGCGGTCTGGACGGGGCCTGCTGCGCGCTCTCCCCGGACGGCTCCGTCGTCTACGCGGGCACCTCGGGCGGGGTGCTGCACGCGATCTCCCGGGACGGCTCCAAGCGCTGGAAGGTCCGGCTGGGGGATGACGTCTCCACGCCCGTGGCCACCCGGGACGCCGTGTACTGCGTGGTGGGCCTGCACTCCGAGGACACGCGCCGGCTGACCGCGGTCAGCCCGTCGGGCAGCCCGCTGTGGACCCGCACCCTCGGCGACCAGCGGTACGCCGTCCCCGTCCTGCTCGGTCAGGACGTCCTCGTCTCCGTCGGCGGCACGGACACGGGCGGGCTGCGCCGCTACGCCTCCGACGGCAGCGAGAGCTGGACCGTCAAGACCCCGGCCGGCCCCACCGGCACCCCGCTCGTCTCGGCGGGGACCGTCTGGACGGGCAGCTACGGCGACGTCCTGCTGGCGCTGGACGCGCGGGACGGCTCGCGGAAGTGGCAGGTGTCCGGGGGCACCGACGTCACCGCCCTCGCCCTGGCGGGCAGCACCCTGTTCACGGACTCCGCCGCCGAACTCCAGGGCTTCCGCGTCACGGACGGCCGGCGGCTGTGGCACAAGGAGGACGACGGCGGGATCCTGGCCGGGGGCAGCCGTACGCTGGCCGTCGGCACCGAACAGGGCGGCCTCTACGCCGTCCGGGCGGCCGACGGCTCCCGTGCCTGGAGGTACGGCTTCGAGGGCGGCCAGGCCGCTCCCCGCGCGGTGGTGGCCGGTGACACCGTGTACGCGCGTGCGGGCGAGAAGGTCTGTGCGCTGGACCTGAACGGGAAGAAGCGCTGGAACGCGGACCTGGGCCGGGACGCGGGCGACGACCAGCACACCCCGGTCGTGCGCGGCGACCGGCTCTACGTCCCCTCGGGCACCGGGATCGCCGCGGTGGACGTGAGCGCCTAGCCGCCCCCGGCCGCCCCCGGCCGCCCCTGGTCGTCCTAGTTGTCGAGGCCGATCGCGAACGCGGCCTCCAGGTCGTGCTGGGAGTAGGTGCGGAAGGCGACGTGCGTGTCCGTGGCCTCGACGCCGGGGATCTTGCTGATCCGCCCCGGGATGATCTCGGCGAGATCCTCGTGCTCCCGCACCCGGACCATCGCGATCAGGTCGTACGTACCGGTGACGGAGAACACCTCGCTCACCGAATCCAGCGAAGCGATCCGCTCCGCGATCTCGGGGATCCGGTCCACGCTGGTCTTGATCAGGACGATCGCGGTGATCACGGCTGTCTCTCTCCCTCGGTGACCGGAGCTGCGGAGGGTTTCACTCTAGTCGTACGGCCATAACGCACCCACGCGTAACCGAACCCGAGCCCGAACCCCACCAGGTGCGCCAGATACGCCACCCCCGGCCCGTCGGACGCCTGCCCCGCCGCCAGCCACTGCAGGGCCGCCCAGGACGGCAGCACCACCCAGGCGGGGAAGCGCAGCGGCAGGAAGAACAGGAACGGCAGGAGACTGGTCACACGCGCGCGGGGGAAAAGGTAGAGGAACGCTCCGAGGACCGCCGAGACCGCCCCGGAGGCGCCGACCAGCGACTCCTCGGAGGCCGCGTTGGCCGCCGCGTATCCCAGCAGGGCGAGGTAGCCGCAGCCGACGTAGAACAGGGTGAACTCCACCCGGCCCATCCGTTCTTCGGTCATCGCCCCGAAGACGAAGAGGAAGAGCATGTTGCCGAGCAGATGCACCCAGCTGCCGTGCACGAACAGCGCGGTGGCCGGGGTGAGCGCGGCCCCGGCCGGGCCCTCGAACAGCTCGGCCGGGACCACGCCCCAGTGCCGGAAGTACGCCCGCTGCGCCGCGAGCAGCGCGTCCCCGGAGCCGTACCCGGGGACCAGCCCGGAGGCCGGGCCGAGGGCGAAGATCAGACCGCACAGGACGATGAGGCCGTACGTCATCGGTGCCGAGGTGCCCCGGACCGCTCTCAGTGTCCTGCCGGCCGCCGTGCTCCAGGTGCTGATCATGACTACAGAGCATGACGTAACGGGACGCTTGCTGACAGACCGCCTCGCCGCCGCGGACGGACGGGCGGCGGGCACCCGCCAGGCCGTAGGGTTACGGCCACACGCGTCGGGGGACGGCGCGGACCGACACGAGAAGGAAGAGAACAGTCACGATGACGGTTCCCCTGCCGACGGCCACGACACGATGGCGCTGCACCCTGTGCGGCAACCTCACGCGCTTCGACGTGACCCGCTCGTCGAAGGTCGTCGAGTACGTCCACCTCGACCTGGCGGGCGAGCCGACGGTGGAGGAGCGCGAGGTGGTCAGTGAGACCATCGAATCGGTGCGCTGCCGCTGGTGCAACGCGGTGGACCAGGTGGAACTCGTGGACAGGCCGGGCGCCGGCTCCTGAGCGGGGCGGCCCCGGAGAGGCTTATTCCGGTATTGGGGTGTGACGGATGGTGGAGACCGCAGGCGGGGGGCCGGGCGACGGCACCGCTGAGGTGCTTGACCGTCCGCTGCCCGACGGCGTGCGCAAGCGGGTCGTGCAGATCGTGTCGGACGGTTTCGGCGGGCTGACCGTGGCGGAACTGCCCGCCCAGCTCAGACAGTACGCCCGGTTCGCCCCCAATCGCCGGGCGAAGTTCGCCGGGAACGCGATGGCGGCGGCGCTGGAGACCGATTCCCTGTTCCGGCAGCGGATCGGGGAGCGGTTCAGAGAGGCGCAGCCGGAACTCGCCGGTGCCCTCGACGCCGGCTCCGCGCCCCCGGCCGCGGACCCGCTCGACGTGGCGGCCGCTGCCTACGTACTGCGCCCGGCGGGCTGGGTGAAGCTGGTCACCGCGGCCGGCGAGGAGGCCCAGCGCGCGCACGCCGAGCGCGCCGACGAGGAGAACCGGGCCGAACTGGAGCGGCTGCGTGCGGAGCTGGCGCAGGCCCGCGACCACACCCGGGCCGAGACCGAACGGCTGCGCACGGAGCTGGAATCGGCGAAGAAGGAAGCGGAATCGCTTCACCGCAAGCTGCGCGCCGCCCTCAGTGACGTCAAGCGGGGCGAGGCCGCGCTGCGCAAGGCACAGGCCGAGATGGACGCCGTACGCGCCGAGGCGCAGGCGCAGGTGTCGGCCGCGGAGAGCGAGTCCCGGCGGCTCAAGGCCCGCCTGGGCGAGGCCGAGGCCACACTGGAGGCCACCCGGCGGGCGGCCCGGGAGGGCCGCAGCGTGGAGGACATGCGGGTACGGCTGCTGCTCGACACCCTGCTGGAGGCGACGCAGGGGCTGCGGCGCGAACTCGCCCTGCCTCCGGTGTCCGTGCGCCCGGCCGAGACCGTGGACGCGGTCGAACCGGGCCGGATGACGCCGAAGGACATCGCGGCGCGCGCCCTGTCGGAGAACGATCCGGCCATTCTCGACCAACTGCTCGCCCTGCCGCAGGCGCATCTGGTCGTCGACGGCTACAACGTGACCAAGACCGGTTATCCGCAGATGCCCCTGGAGAAGCAGCGGCTGCGGCTGCTGGGGCAGCTCTCCGCGCTCGCCGCGCAGACCGGTGCCGAGGTGACCTGCGTCTTCGACGGCGCCGAACTGGCCGCGCCGGTGCTGCTCGCGCCACCGCGCGGGGTGCGGGTGCTGTTCTCCAAGCCGGGCGTCACGGCCGACGAGCTGATCCGCCAGCTCGTGCGGGCGGAGCCGCCGGGGCGTCCGGTCATCGTCGCCTCCACCGACCGCGAGGTGGCCGACGGGGTCGCGAAGGCGGGTGCCCGACCGGTGGCCTCTGCGGTGCTTCTGAAGCGACTGTCCTGAAGGTCCAACGGACGCGCCCAATGCCCGAATTGGCCGTATCGTCACGCAACGTAGTGTCAATCGCCTCTCACTGCACGTGAGTTGTGTGCAAAGAATGCACTGTGTGACGAGTTTTTTTGCTGTGGGATTTGAACTGATCACAACGAGGTCACTAGGGTCTGGGCTCGAACCTCCGAACGGGTGATCACTCACAAGAAGGAGTTCGTCCTCCGTGGCGTCCCACCGTCGACCCAAGCAGCCGAGTCGCACCCGTGTGACCGTGCTGACCACCGCAGCCGCCGCTGCCGTCGCGCTGAGCGCGAACGCCGCCAACGCCGCCCCCAGCGAGAAGCTGAGCAAGGACGAGGTGAAGGCGAAGGTCGACAAGCTCTACGAGCAGGCCGAGCAGGCGACCGAGAAGTACAACGGCGCCAAGGAGAAGCAGCAGAAGCTGCAGAAGGAAATCTCCACCATCCAGGACGACGTCGCCCGTGGCCAGGAGGAGCTCAACAAGCTGCGCGACGGCCTGGGTTCGCTGGCCACCGCCCAGTACCGCTCCGGCGGCATCGACGCCTCGGTCCAGCTCTTCCTGTCGTCCAACCCGGACGACTACCTCGACAAGGCCTCCACGCTCGACCAGTTGAGCAGCCAGCAGGTCGACGCGCTGAAGAAGATCCAGGACAAACAGCGCGAACTCGCCCAGGAGCGGGCGGAGGCCACCGAGAAGCTCAAGGACCTCTCCGCCACCCGCACCGAGCTGGGCAACAAGAAGAAGGAAGTCCAGAGCAAGCTCGCCGAGGCGCAGAAGCTCCTGAACTCCCTGACCGCCAAGGAGAAGGCGCAGCTCGCCGAGGAGCAGGAGCGCGCCAACCGCTCCTCCACCGAGCGCGTGGACCTCGGCGACGCCCCGCCCGCCTCGGGCCGCGCCCAGGCGGCCTTCTCCGCCGCCCAGACCCGGCTCGGCTCGCCCTACGTCTACGGCGCCACCGGCCCGTCCTCCTTCGACTGCTCGGGCCTGACCTCCTGGGCCTACGCCCAGGCCGGCGTCTCCATCCCGCGCACCTCCGAGGCGCAGGCGCAGATCGGCACGAGGATCTACAACCAGAGCGACCTCAAGATCGGCGACCTGGTCTTCTTCTTCAGCGACATCCACCACGTCGGCCTCTACGCGGGCAACGGCCGCATCCTGCACGCCCCGCGCACCGGCACGGTCGTCCGGTACGAGTCCATGTCGACCATCGGTGGCCCGTTCATGTTCGGCGTCCGGGTCTGACACCGGCGTCCGACACCCGGCGACACGCGGACACGGTGGCGCCCGAACGAGCGAATCCCGGGGACCGGAACTGACTCCACGCCCCGCCGGTGACCTGCGTCAGCGGCGGGGCGTCAGTCTGTGTTGACGCCGAGGTCTTTGGTCCGGGCCCGTCCGCACGGCTACTGTCTGCCGCGTTTCCCCGGCGCCGGGGCCTCCCCGTCCCCAGGCGCCGGGGAAACGGTCTGTGTCCGCCAGCAGTTAGGACTGCCGTGGGGTCCCACCGCCGCCTTGCCCCGTCCGGATTCGACCGGGGTGCCGTCGCCCTGTGTGTGCTGTCGGCCGCCGCCGCGCTCGGCGCCGTACCCGCCCAGGCGGTACCGGGAGCCGACACCCGGGCCGAGGTGGACCGCCTGTACGAGGAGGCGGAGAAGGCGACCCAGGCCTTCGACAAGGCCGACGAGCGGGCCGGCCGGCTGCGCCGGGAGGTCCGGCACGCCCAGGACCACATCGCCCGGCAGCAGCAGCGCGTCAACGACCTGCGGGAGCAGCTCGGTTCGCTGGCCGGCGCCCAGTACCGCTCCGGCGGCATCGATCCGACGGTCGCCCTGCTCTTCTCCGCCGACCCCGAGGACTACCTGGACAAGGCGTCCACGCTCGACCGCATCGGCTCCCGGCAGGCCCGCCGGCTGGGGGAGCTGCAGTCGGCGCTGCGCGACCTCGCCCAGGAGCGCGCGGAGGCGGCCGGGAAGCTCGCCGAGCTGGAGAAGAGCCGCAAGGCCGTGGCCGCGCACAAGCGGACCGTGGAGCAGAAGCTGGCCCGGGCCCGGCGGCTGATCAACGCCCTGCCCACCGCCGAGCGCGCCGCGTACGACCGGGCCTCCCGCGGCGGCCGCGCCGACCTGCCCGACCTGACCGGCGCCCCCGCCCCCGACGGCCGCGCCGCCGCGGCCCTGGCCGCCGCCCGCTCCGCCCTCGGCCGCCCCTATGTGTGGGGCGCCAACGGTCCCTCCGGCTTCGACTGTTCGGGCCTGATGCAGTGGGCGTACGCGCACGCCGGTGTCCACCTGCCGCGCACCTCGCAGGAGCAGCGGTTCGCCGGCCGGCAGGTGCCGCTCTCCCAGGCCCGCCCCGGTGACCTGGTCGTCTACCGCTCCGACGCCAGCCATGTGGCGATCTACGCCGGCAACGGCCAGGTCATCCACGCTCCCTATCCCGGTGCTCCGGTGCGCTACGACCCGGTCGGGATGATGCCGGTCTCCTCGGTCACCCGGCCCTGACCGCCCTCCTCGCCGTACGATCGGGAAATGGCTGGTCGCGGGCGGGCGTGGGAGATCGGGGCCGTGGGGCTCGCCCTGCTGCTGCCGCTGACCGGGTGCGGCGCGCACACGGTGACCGACTCCGCGCGGGCCGAGGTGCAGCGGGTGCTCGACCGGCGCGCGGCGGCCCTGCTCGGCCACGACGAGACGGCGTACGGCGCGACCGGCACCCGCACCGAGTACACCCGGCTGCGCGCCCTCCCGCTCGCCTCCTGGAGCTACCGGGTCACCGCCCTGCGCCGCACCGCGTCCGGCGCCACCGCCGACGCCGAGCTGCGCTACCGCGTCGCCGGCTACGACAACGCCCCCGTCGACGCCCGCCGCACCCTCACCCTGGGCCGCGCCGCCGACGGCCACTGGTACGTCACCGCCGACGAGCCCGCCCGGAAGGCCGGACAGCAGCTGTGGGACCAGGGCACGGTGACCGCCGTCCAGGGCGCGCACAGCCTGGTGCTCGGCGCCGGGGGGTCCGCGGCCGGCCTGAGACCGTACGCGCGGCTGGCCGACCGGGCGGTCCCGGCGGTCTCCGGGGCGTGGGGCCGGAACTGGAGCCGCCGGATCGTGGTGCTGGTCCCCCCGTCCCTGGAGGGAATGGCGGCGCTGCTCGGCTCGCCCGCCGCCGACTACCGGGGCATCGCGGCCGTCACCACGGGCGAGACGGGCGGCTCCGGCCGGTCGCCGGCGGACCGGGTGCTGGTCAACCCGGAGGCGTACGCCGTGCTCGGGGACGCCGGCAAGCAGGTCGTCCTCACCCACGAGACGACCCATGTCGCCACCCGGGCGGACACCACCGCCGCCACCCCGCTGTGGCTCTCCGAGGGCTACGCCGACTGGATCGGCTACCTGGGCACCGGCCGCACGCCGGGCGAGATCGCGCCGGAACTGGCCCGGGCCGTGCGGGAAGGCGAGGCGCCCGACGCGCTCCCCGGTGACGAGGACTTCGCCTTCACCCGCGAGCCGACCCGGCTGGCGCGGGCCTACGAGGGCGGCTGGCTGGCCTGCCGGATGATCGCCGAGCGGTGGGGCGCGGACCGGCTCAGCGCCTTCTACCGGGCCGTCGGCGCCCACGGGAAGCGGGCGGGCGCGGTGGAGGGGGCACTGCGGAAGGTGCTCGGGACGACACCGGAGGAGTTCACCGCGCGCTGGCGCGACTACGTCACGAACCGGCTCGGCTGAGCACGTCGAGGGCCTCCCGCAGCCATTCCCGCTCGGCCTTCCCGGTGGCCCGCCCGACCCGCGGCATGCCCTCCCGGAACAGGTCCCCGGCCTCCTCGGCCGGCACCGGCTCGCCCTCGCGGCAGAAGAAGCTCTGGATCATGGCCGCGTTCGGCGCCGGCCCCGCGGGCAGCGGGGGAGCGCCGGCGCTGCTCCGGGTCACCCTCGTGGGCACCGCCGTCCAGCTCCCCTGGCGTACGCCCCCGCCGGGCTCGGCCTGCCCGGTGTCTGCCTGGCGCCGGCGCTCGCGATGGCCGTGCAGTGCGCGGCGGTGGCGGTGCTGCTGCGGCGGGCCCGGCGTCAGGAGGAGACCGGGGTCTCCTTCGCGCGGGCGGTCTGAGACGGGAAGGGGGCGGTCGCGGCCGGCGGGACGGTCGCGCGCCACAACCGGCGGGCCGCCGTGACCGTGGCCGCGACCAGCAGGCCGTTGCGCACCACCAGCAGC
Organism: Streptomyces flaveolus; assembly: GCF_000716535.1. GTDB lineage: Bacteria > Actinomycetota > Actinomycetes > Streptomycetales > Streptomycetaceae > Streptomyces > Streptomyces flaveolus_A. The sequence continues at coordinate 19,824 of NZ_JNWV01000006.1, forward strand.
GTGACGCCGTACCAGTCGCTCGTCACCACGTGCGAGAAGCCCAGCGGGAACTCCAGGACCGTCACGAAGGACGCGAGGAGGACCAGCAGCGCGGGCGGTCCCATGCGGCTCGCCCGGTACGAGAGGCACACGGCGGCCAGGCCGACCAGCCACACCAGGTACTGCGGGCTGATCACCCGGCTGGTCACCGTGAACAGCAGCACCGCCGTCAGGGCCGCGTCGGCGACGGTGTGCGGCGCGAACCGGGTCGCCCGCAGCCGCCACAGCAGCAGCCAGCCGAACGCGACCCCGGTCAGCGCCAGCGCGGCCGTGCTGACCTGGTCGACGTGCGGGCCCAGGAACTCGATCGAGCCGTAGTTCAGCAGCACCTCGCCCCGCCAGCCGAAGTGCCGGGCCACGTGGAAGACCAGGGCGCCCAGCGACTCCACCTCCGTGCCCCGGTCCCGCTGGAAGGTCAGGAACGCGAAGGCGCCCGGCATGGACACCGCGAACAGCAGCGCGAGACCGGCGGCGGTCACCACCGCCGACGCCCACGCCCGCCGCCGCACGGCACCGACCAGCAGCAGCGCCGGCCACACCTTCAGCAGCGCCCCGAAGGCCGTCAGGGCGCCCATCACCCGCGGGTGCCGCGCCCCGGCCAGCAGCGCCGCCACGGCCACCGCGGTCACCATCACGTCGTAGCGGGCGTACACCGTGGGCCCGAGCAGCGGCACGCCCGCCACCCACACCCAGGTCCCGCGCGGCGACCGGTCCGGCCGTCCGCCCGCGTACCGCAGCAGGGCCAGCACGACGGCGTCGGCGAGACAGGCCAGCACGAAGAAGGCGTGCGGGTACGACAGGAAGGGCAGGACGCCGGGGGAGAGGACGGGCAGGGCGGCGGCGGGCGGGTACTGCCAGGTCACGTCGTCCAGCGGAAACGTTCCTTGCCGCAGGACCTCGTACCAGCCGCGGTAGATCACCGACACGTCCGAGGTGACGTCCGGACCCGGGAAGGCGAACACCCGGAACACGAACAGCAGCAGCGCCGCACGGGTGCCGACCCAGGTCGCGAGCAGCCACGCCAGGGACCGCCCGGCACCCTTCGTCTCCACCTGATCCCCCTGCCGTCCGGTTCCCGCGCCGATCGCCGTGCCGTTCGCATCCGCTGCGAGCGTCCATGATGTCGTGCACACCTGTGCGGATGCCACAGGCTCGGCCGCGCCCGCCCGGGAACGCCCCGTTCGGTAGGGTCGGCGGCGATGCACAAGACCCTGATCGTCACCAACGACTTCCCGCCCCGGCCGGGCGGCATCCAGGCCTTCCTGCACAACATGGCCCTCCGCCTGGACCCCGGCCGGCTGGTCGTCTACGCCTCCACCTGGAAGCGCGGCCGGGAGGGCGCCGAGGCCACCGCCGCCTTCGACGCCGAGCAGCCCTTCACCGTCGTACGCGACCGTACGACCATGCTGCTGCCCACCCCGCGGGCCACCCGGCGGGCGGTCGGGCTGCTCCGCGAGCACGGGTGCACGTCCGTGTGGTTCGGCGCGGCGGCACCGCTGGGCCTGATGGCGCCGGCGCTGCGGAAGGCGGGCGCCGAACGGCTGGTGGCCACCACCCACGGTCACGAGGCCGGCTGGGCCCAGCTGCCCGCCGCCCGGCAGTTGCTGCGCCGGATCGGCGAGTCCACGGACACGATCACCTACCTCGGCGAGTACACCCGCTCCCGGATAGCCACCGCCCTCACACCGGAGGCGGCCTCGCGGATGACGCAGCTGCCGCCGGGGGTCGACGAGAAGACCTTCCACCCGGGGTCCGGCGGCGACGAGGTCCGCGCCCGGCTCGGGCTCACCGACCGTCCGGTGGTCGTCTGCGTCTCCCGGCTGGTCCCGCGCAAGGGGCAGGACACCCTGATCCGGGCCATGCCCATGATCCTGGCCGCCGAGCCGGACACCGTCCTGCTCATCGTCGGCGGCGGGCCGTACGAGGAGGACCTGCGCCGCCTCGCCCGGGAGACGGGGGTCGCCGGCTCGGTGCGCTTCACGGGCGCCGTGCCCTGGTCCGAGCTGCCCGCGCACTACGGCGCGGGGGACGTCTTCGCCATGCCCTGCCGCACCCGGCGCGGCGGCCTGGACGTGGAGGGCCTCGGCATCGTCTACCTGGAGGCGTCGGCGACGGGCCTGCCGGTCGTCGCGGGCGACTCGGGCGGCGCCCCGGACGCGGTCCTGGAGGGTGAGACGGGCTGGGTGGTCCGGGGCGGCTCGGTGGAGCAGACCGCCGAACGGATCGTGGCGCTGCTGGCCGACGCCGAACTGCGCCGCCGCATGGGGGAGCGGGGCCGCCAGTGGGTGGAGGAGAGGTGGCGCTGGGACCTGCTGGCGGAGAGGTTGAAAACGTTGCTCTGAACCCTGCCGACGCTCTGGGCGGAACCTGAAAATCCGCCGATGCTGCACGCATGACAGCAAAACTGACGAGGCGTCACATCCTCGGAATGGCCGCGCTGCAAACCGCCGCCACCCTCGGTCTCACCCGCATCGGTCTCCAGTCCGCGCGCGCCGTCGAACCGGCCGCCGTCGACAACTCCCCGGCCATCGTGGTCGGTTCCGGATACGGCGGCGCGGTCGCCGCCCTCCGCCTCGGCCAGGCCGGCATCCGCACGCTCGTCCTGGAGATGGGCCGGCTGTGGAACACCGTCGGCGCCGACGGCAAGGTGTTCTGCTCCACCAGCGCCCCCGACCAGCGCTCCATGTGGTTCCGTTCGCGCACCGAGGCCCCGCTCGCCACCTTCCTCTGGCTGGACGTGGTCGACCGGGCCATCACCCCCTACCCGGGCGTCCTGGACCGCGTGCACTACGACCACATGTCCGTCTACGTCGGCCGGGGCGTCGGCGGCGGCTCCCTGGTCAACGGCGGCATGGCGGTCACCCCGCCCCGGTCCTACTTCACCGAGCAGTTCCCGGCCGTGGACGCCGACGAGATGTACGGCACCTGGTTCCCGCGCGCCCGCGCCATGCTCGGCGTCAACTCCGTCGACCCGGCCTGGTTCGAGTCGACCGAGTGGTACCGGTTCACCCGGACCTCCCGGAAGGCCGCCGCCAACGCCGGTCTGAAGACCACGTTCGTGCCGAACGTCCACGACTTCGACCACATGCGGCGCGAGGCCGCCGGCACCGCGCCGAAGTCCGCGCTCGCCGGCGAGGTCATCTACGGCAACAACCACGGCAAGCGCAGCCTCGACCGGACCTACCTGGCCGCCGCCCTCGGCACCGGCAACGTCACGATCCACACCCTGGAGAAGGTCACGTCGGTCACCAGGGCGGGCGACGGATCGTACGTCCTGACCGCCGACCGCATCGACGAGACCGGCTCCGTCGTGGGGACCCGGCAGTACGGCTGCACCCGCCTGTTCCTCGGCGGCGGCAGCCTCGGCACCACCGAACTCCTCGTCCGCGCCCGGGACACCGGCACCCTGCCCGACCTCTCCCGGGCCGTGGGCGCCGGCTGGGGCACCAACGGCAACACCATGCTCGGCCGCGCCAACCACGTGTGGGACACCGTCGGCGCCGACCAGGCCACCATGCCCGTCATGGGCATCGACGACTGGGCCAACCCCGACAACCCGGTCTTCGCGGAGATCGCCCCGCTGCCCATGGGCTTCGAGCACTGGATCAGCCTGTATCTCGCGATCACCAAGAACCCCGAGCGGGCGACGTTCTCGTACGACGCCTCCTCCGGCGCGGTGCGGCTCGGCTGGACCGCCGCCCAGAGCGCCGTCTCCGCCGGCATGGCCAAGAAGCTGTTCGACCGGATCAACGCGGCCAACGCCACGATCTACCGGTACGACCTGTTCGGCTCCGGTGACAAGGTCTTCGCCGACGACTTCACCTACCACCCGCTCGGCGGCTGCGTGCTGGGCAGGGCCACCGACACCTACGGGCGGGTGAAGGGATATCCACGGCTGTACGTCACCGACGGCTCGCTCGTACCCGGGTCGATCGGCGTGAACCCCTTCGTCACCATCACGGCCCTCGCCGAACGCACCATGGCGCGGGTCCTCGCCGAGGACACCGCGCCATGACGCTCTGGCAGGAGGGAGGCTACTTGGCGTAGATCGCCTCGATCTCGTCCGAGTAGTCCTTCGCCACCACGTTCCGCTTGAGCTTCAGCGACGGGGTGAGGTGGCCCGACTCCTCCGTGAACTGGGAGGGCAGAATGCGGAACTTCCGCACCGATTCCGCCTTCGACACCGCGGCGTTGCCGTCGTCCACGGCCGCCTGGATCGCGGCGAGCAGATCCGGGTCGTCCTTCAGCGACGCCGCGGTGGAACCCGACGGCTTGCCGTGCTCGGAGCACCAGCGGCCCAGGAACTCCTCGTCGATGGTGACCAGCGCGCCGACGAACGGCCGCCCGTCGCCCACCACCATGCACTCCGCGACCAGCGCGTGCGCCCGGATCCGGTCCTCGATCACCGCCGGGGCCACGTTCTTGCCGCCCGCCGTGACGATGATCTCCTTCTTCCGGCCGGTGATCCTCAGATAGCCGTCCTCGTCGAGGGTGCCGATGTCACCGGTGTGGAACCAGCCGTCGGCCAGCGCCTCCGCCGTCGCGCCGGGGTTGTTCCAGTACTCCTTGAACAGGTGCTCGCCGTGCAGCAGCACCTCGCCGTCGTCCGCGATCCGCACCACCGAGCCGGGCAGCGGCTGCCCGACCGTGCCGATCTTCTGCCGGTCCCACGGGTTGAACGCGGTGGCCGCACAGGACTCGGTCAGGCCGTAGCCCTCCAGCACCGTGAAGCCGATGCCGCGGAAGAAGTGCCCGAGCCGCTCGCCCAGCGGGGCACCGCCGGAGATGGCGTACTCGCCCCGGCCGCCCAGGACCGCGCGCAGCTTGCTGTAGACCAGCTTGTCGAAGACCTTGTGCTTGAGCTTCAGGCCGAACGACGGGCCCGAGGGGCTGTCCAGCGCCTTGCTGTAGGCGATCGCGGTGTCCGCCGCCTTGTCGAAGATCGCGCCCTTGCCGTCCGCCTGCGCCTTGGCCCGCGCCGAGTTGTAGACCTTCTCGAAGACCCGCGGCACACCGAGGATCAGCGTCGGCCGGAACGCTGCCAGCTCGTCGGTGAGGTTCTTGATGTCCGGGACGCAGCCCAGCTTGATCGGCGCCATCATCGGCGCCACCTGCACCAGCCGCCCGAAGACGTGCGCGAGCGGCAGGAAGAGCAGGACGGAGCACTCACCGGTGCGGAACAGCGGGCGCAGCCGCTCCACGACGTTCCCGCACTCGGCGAAGAAGCTGCGGTGGGTGAGGACACAGCCCTTGGGGCGCCCGGTCGTGCCGCTGGTGTAGACGATGGTCGCCGGGTCGTCGGCCTTGGCGAGCGAGCTGCGCTCCTCCACCGTCGCGTCCGACAGGTCCTGCCCGAGCCGGCCCAGCTCCGCGACGCCCCCGGCCTCGATCTGCCAGACGTGTTTCAGCGCGGGCAGCGACTCGCGCACCGCCTCGACGGCCGCCACGTGGTTGTCCAGCTCCACGATGCAGGCGGTCGCGCCCGAGTCGGACAGGATCCACTGCACCTGCTCCGGCGAGCTGGTCTCGTACACCGGCACGGTGATCGCGCCCGCGCTCCAGATCGCGAAGTCCAGGAGCGTCCACTCGTACCGCGTCCGCGACATCAGACCCACCCGGTCGCCCGGCTGCACGCCGGAGGCGATGAGGCCCTTGGCGGCGGTGCGCACCTCGGCCAGGAACTCCCGTGCGGTCACGTCCTGCCAGGCACCTCCCCCAGACTTCGTCCGGGGGGACCCCCCCCTTCGCTTCGCTCACCTTGCGGGCGATCACGGCGACGTCGGGATGCTGCGCGGCGTTTCTGCGGACGATGTCGGTCAGATTCCCGTCCGCGGGGACCTCGTACAAAGCCGGAAGGCTGAACTCGCGCAAGACTGCTGCTCCTCATAGGGCGCCGGCGCCACGACGTTGTGCGATGCGACGGTGCGGTCCAAGGCTCGGGCAAGTGCTCCGGAACAACATGAGCATTCACATGTTGAAATCCTGAGCACGACTGGACTGCCCGGACGTTACCCGCCGGTATGGCGTCTACGACAGGGGGTCCCGGCGAGATGTTCGCTGCGTCACACACGTGGGCGTTCCTTCGCGCACAGTAGTCCACGGCCGAACCGACCGGCGAGTAACCGCAGGCCGGACCGGCACTGTTCACCTGGACCGCACACGCCTACGCTTGATCGCCATGGCATCCACACGTTCCGGCGCCCGGCGCACCCGCGTCCACGTGGTCAGCGACGTGCACGGCAACGCCCGCGACCTGGCCCGGGCCGGTGACGGTGCCGACGCCCTGATCTGCCTCGGCGACCTGGTCCTCTTCCTCGACTACGCCGACCACTCGCGCGGGATCTTCCCGGACCTGTTCGGCAAGGAGAACGCCGACCGCATCGTCGAGCTGCGCACCGCCCGCCGCTTCGAGGAGGCCCGCGCGTTCGGCGCCCGGCTGTGGGCCGGGATCGGCGCCGACCGGGCCACGGCCATCGAGGAGGCGGTGCGCAAGCAGTACGCCGAGCTGTTCGCCGCGTTCCCCACCCCGACGTACGCCACCTACGGAAATGTCGACATGCCGGCGCTCTGGCCGGAGTACGCCCGGCCCGGCACCACGGTCCTCGACGGCCGGCGGGTGGAGATCGGCGGGTGGACCTTCGGCTTCGTCGGCGGCGGCCTGCGCACCCCCATGCGCACCCCGTACGAGATCAGCGACGAGGAGTACGCGGCGAAGATCGAGGCCGTCGGCGAGGTCGACGTCCTGTGCACCCACATCCCGCCGGAGGTGCCCGAACTGGTCTACGACACCGTGGCCCGCCGCTTCGAGCGGGGCAGCCGGGCCCTGCTGGACGCCATCCACCGCACCCGGCCGCGGTACGCCCTGTTCGGGCACGTGCACCAGCCGCTGGCGCGCCGGATGCGGATCGGCGCCACCGAGTGCGTGAACGTGGGGCACTTCGCCGGGACCGGCACGCCCTGGGCACTCGAATGGTGAGGTCCGGCAGGCGCGGTGAAGGCGGCAGGTCGGCGGCGCGGTAGCCTTCACGCTGCACACACGTGCGCAGCCCGGCGCACACGAACTCTCCAACCCGGCCCGCATCTGGAGGAGCCACGGCGATGGCGGAACACACCAGTTCGAGCATCACGATCGAGGCGGCTCCGGCCGACGTCATGGCGGTGATCGCCGACTTCGCGCGCTACCCGGACTGGACCGGTGAGGTGAAGGAGGCGGAGGTCCTCGCCTCGGACGAGCGGGGCCGCGCCGAGCAGGTCCGTCTCGTCATGGACGCCGGCGCCATCAAGGACGACCAGACCCTCGCCTACACCTGGACCGGCGACCACGAGGTCTCCTGGACCCTCGTCAAGTCCCAGATGCTCCGTTCCCTCGACGGCTCCTACCTCCTGAAGCCGGCCGGCGCGGACGCCACCGAGGTCACCTACCAGCTCACGGTCGACGTCAAGATCCCCATGCTGGGCATGATCAAGCGCAAGGCGGAGAAGGTCATCATCGACCGGGCACTGGCGGGTCTGAAGAAGCGGGTCGAGTCGAGGGAGAAGTAGACACCTCCGTTCAGGTCCCGTGCGCGACGGTACCGTTCACCGTCATGCGCACCATCCTGATCACGGGCCCCGGCGGCGGCGGTCGTACGACCGTGGCCGCCGCCACCGCGCTCCGAGCCGCCCGCGAGGGCCACCGCACCCTCCTGCTGAGCGCCGACCGCACGGACACCCCCGGTACGGCCCTGGGCACCGCGACAGGACCGGTCCCCACCGAGGTCACCCCGCACCTCACCGCCTGGCGGCCCGACGCCGCCGAACGCTTCCGGCAGGACCTCACCGCCTTCCAGACCCGCGCCGCGAACGTCCTCGACCTCCTCGGCGCCTCCCGCCTGGACGCCGAGGAGGTCACCCCGCTGCCCGGCGCGGAGGAACTGTCCTTCCTGCGCGCGCTGCGGGACGCGGCCCTGTCCGAGCGCTACGACCTCCTCGTCGTCGACCTCCCGCCCCTTCCGCAGGCCCTCGCCCTGCTCGCCCTGCCCGAGGAGCTGCGCCGCTACCTGCGCCGCCTCCTGCCGCCCGAACGGCAGGCCGCCCGCGCCCTGCGCCCGGTCCTCGGCCGGCTCGCCGGCGTCCCCATGCCCGCCGACTGGCTCTACGAGACGGCGGCCCGCTGGGACGTCGAACTGGCCGCCGTCGAGGCCGTCCTCACCGACCGGAACACCGCCGTGCGCCTGGTCGCCGAGCCCGGCCCGGCGGGCGCCGACGCCGTTCGCACCGCCACCCTCGGCCTCGCCCTGCGCGCCCTGCGCACCGAGTCCCTGATCGCCAACCGCACCCTGCCCGAGACCGGCGCCGAGAGCTGGCTCTCCCCGCTCCTGGCCCAGCAGCGCAAGGCGCTCGCCGACTGGCAGGAGTCGTACGACGTCCACCCCGTCCCGCACCTCGGCCACGACCCGCACGGCCCGGACGACCTCACCGCCCTCGCCGTGCCCGGCGTCAACCCGGCGACCACCCCGGTCGGGTGGCCTGTCACCGACCGGCTCGCCGAGGACGGCGTGCTGGTCTGGCACCTTCCGCTGCCCGGCGCGATACGGGACGAGCTGGACCTCGTCCGGCGCGGCGACGAACTCCTGATCACCGCGGGCCCGTTCCGCCGGATCGTTCCGCTGCCCTCCGCCCTGCGCCGCTGCACCGTCGCCGGCGCCGGACTGCGGGACGGCGAGCTGCGCATCCGGTTCGCCCCGGACCCGCAGCTGTGGCCGGCCGCCGGACGGTGAACGGGTACGCCCGTTCGGGTAACGTCGTAAAGGCGAACCGTAGTCAGGAGCCGCCATGAGCGAAGAGCGTCCCGCACCCGACCCTTCCCCGGAGGAGCCGGCGAAGGCGACCGACGCCGACGCCTGGGCCACGGCCGCCGCCGAGGACCTCGCCGCCGAGCAGGCCCGCCGCCGCGCCGAGCACGGTACGCCGCCGGGCTCGGCGGCCGAGGAACTGAAGAAGCTCGTGGACACGGTGGCCGACAAGCTGGCCGGCCTCCAGTCACCGCTCCTCGGCGGTCTCGCCGGACCCGCCGCCCAGCAGGTGGTGCGGCAGGTCGTCCAGCAGGCGAAGGCCGCCGTCGAGCCCGTCATAGACCGCAACCCGGACGTCTTCGACCACCTGGCCGCGGCCGGCAGCGAACTGCTCGCCGCCTACCGCTCCGCCGTCCAGGCCCAGGAGCACCGCTGGACCGCCGGCACGGCCGACCCGGCGCGCGACCGGAAGGACCCGCGCGACCCGGGCGAGGGCACCGGCCCAGGGGAACGCATCGACCTGGACTGAAGCCCTCGCAGGGCAGGGCCTCGGGTACGGTTGGCCGTAGCGGGGCTCGACCGAAACTGAGGGATTCATGGGACTCACCATCGGCGTCGACATCGGCGGCACGAAGATCGCGGCCGGCGTGGTCGACGAGGAAGGCAACATCCTCTCGACCTTCAAGGTGCCGACCCCCACCACGCCCGAGGCCATCGTGGACGCCATCGCCTCGGCGGTGGAGGGCGCGCGCGCCGGGCACGAGATCGTCGGCGTGGGCATCGGCGCGGCCGGTTACGTCAACCGGCAGCGCTCCACGGTGTACTTCGCGCCGAACATCGACTGGCGCAACGAGCCGCTCAAGGAGAAGGTCGAGGCGCGCACCGGCCTCCCCGTCGTGGTCGAGAACGACGCCAACGCCGCAGCCTGGGGCGAGTACAAGTTCGGCGCCGGCAAGGGCCACCGCAACGTCATCTGCATCACGCTCGGCACCGGCCTCGGCGGCGGCATCATCATCGGCAACAAGCTGCGCCGCGGCCACTTCGGCGTGGCCGCCGAGTTCGGCCACATCCGGATGGTCCCGGACGGCCTGCTGTGCGGCTGCGGCTCGCAGGGCTGCTGGGAGCAGTACGCCTCCGGCCGCGCCCTCGTCCGCTACGCCAAGCAGCGCGCCAACGCCACCCCGGAGAACGCCGAGCTGCTGCTCTCGCTGGGCGACGGCACCCCGGACGGCATCGAGGGCAAGCACATCTCCATGGCCGCCCGCCAGGGCGACCCCGTCGCCGTCGACTCCTACCGCGAGCTGGCCCGCTGGGCCGGCGCCGGCCTCGCCGACCTGGCCTCCCTCTTCGACCCGTCCGCGTTCATCGTCGGCGGCGGCCTGTCCGACGAGGGCGAGCTGGTCCTCGACCCCATCCGCAAGTCCTACAAGCGCTGGCTGGTCGGCGGCAACTGGCGCCCGGTCGCCGACGTGATCGCGGCCCAGCTCGGCAACAAGGCGGGCCTGGTCGGCGCGGCGGACCTGGCCCGGGAGCCCGACCCGATCATGTAAGACGCGTTCACCAAGGGGCGCGAGGAGCTGCGCGACCAGCCACGAGGCCGTGGCGGTCGCCCACGCACCTCGCGCCCCGAGCCATTGGGCGTACATTGATCCACATGGCGCTGCTCCCCAACTCCGCGACAGAGTCCGACGGTTCCGCTGTCATCCGCGTGCTGAGCTACAACATCCGCTCGATGCGGGACGACACCGCCGCCCTCGCCAGGGTCATCACCGCCTGCGCCCCCGACCTGGTCCTCGTCCAGGAGGCCCCCCGCTTCTTCCGCTGGCGCAAGAAGCTGGCGCGGCTCGCGGCGGCCTCCGGCCAGGTCATCCTCACCGGCGGTGCCACGGCGGCGGGACCGGCGGTCCTGTGCTCCCTGCGCGCCACCGTCGAACGCACGGAGGACGTCCTCCTCCCCCTCACCCCCGGCCTGCACCGACGCGGCTTCGCCACGGCGGTGGTGCGCTTCGGCGGCGCCCGCCTCGGCGTGCTCAGCTGCCATCTGTCGCTCCAGCCGGACGAGCGCCACGACCAGGGCGGCCTGCTGCTCGACCGTCTCGCCGGACTCGGTGTCGAGCACGCCGTCGCGGGCGGCGACCTCAACGAAGGCCCCGACGGCCGCACCTTCCGCCGGCTCGCCGAGACCCTCCAGGACTGCCGTGCGACCGCTCCCTGGGGCGGTGAGTTCACCTCCACGCCCACCGACCCCCACCAGCGCATCGACGCGATCTTCGCGACCAAGGGCGTCGAGGTGCTGGGCTGCGGGGTGCCCCTGGACCAGCCGGGCGTGCGCGAGGCGGACCTGAGGGCGGCCACGGACCACCTCCCGGTCCTCGCCGCCCTCAGAATCCCGGCCTGAGCCGCCTCAGACCACCGCGCCGCGTCCCGGGTCGTCGTCCTCCTCGTCGTCCGTCCGCATCCGCGCCACCAGCGTCACGAAGCCGCCGAGGAAGCCGCCGATGCTGAGGGTCGCCAGCCACCAGGTCATGTCCCAGCCGAGCAGCACGGCCAGCAGGAGCAGGACCGGGCCGCCGACCACGCCGAGCCAGGCGAACCGGGCGGTCGTGTCCGCGGTCGGCAGCGGGGGCGGCTCCGGCGGTACGAAGTGGCCCTCGTCGTCCTCGTCGAAGTCGTCGTCGGCCGCCTCGGGCGCCGTGTAGTCCCGCGGGCCGATGCCGGGCGCGAAGGAGACCGAGCCGCCCAGCGGCCGGGCGGGCTGCCGGCCAGCGGAGTCCTCCGGCTCGCTCCGGGGCTCGCTCTCCTGGTCCTTCACCGCGTTCTTCTCCAGCAGCGCCAGATCCTCGACCGGCTTGAACGGCCGGGCGCCCGGCGGGTCCGGCGGCTCCACGCCGTATCCGGCGACGATGGCGCGCCAGGCGGCGTCCTCGTCGAACGGCACTTCCTGTCTGTCCGGCTCGCGGGCCTCGTGGCCGCCCTGGTCCTCACGGCCCTCGCGGTCCTCTCGGTCCTCACGGTCGGAGTCGTGCTCAGCCAACTGCGGCCGTCCCTTCCTTGCCGACACTGGGTGCGAGCCGGCCGATGAAGGCGAGGCTCTCCTCGAAGATCCGGTCCGCGTCGTTGTCCAACGTCGCGACGTGGTAACTGTGTTCCAGCACGATCTCCGTGACGTCCGTGGCCGACACCCGGCTCAGCACCCGCGCCGAGTCGGCCGCCGGGACGACGTGGTCCTGGGCGCTGCGCAGCAGCAGCAACGGCTGGGTGACCTGGGGCAGCTCGCCGTCCAGCCGGCGCAGGAACACCCGCAGCGAGTGCGCGGCGTGCAGCGGCACCCGGTCGTAGCCCAGCTCGGCCGCGCCCTCCTTCGCGATGTCGCTGGCGATGCCCTTCGTCGTCCGCACCAGGTGCCGGGCCACCGGAAGGGCGTACGCCGACAGGCCGTGCACCTTGTTGGCCGGGTTGACGACCACCGCGCCCGCGACCCGCTCGCCGTGCCGGGCCGCGAGCCGGAGGGCCAGCGCCCCGCCCATCGACAGGCCCGCGACGAAGACCCGGGAGCAGCGCTCGGCGAGCAGCCGCAGTTCGCGGTCCACCTGCGCGTACCAGTCCTGCCAGGTCGTGAGCTGCATGTCCTCCCAGCGGGTGCCGTGGCCGGGCAGCAGCGGCAGGGACACGGTCAGGCCGTGGGCCGCGTGGTGCTCCGCCCAGGGGCGCAGCGACTGGGGCGAGCCGGTGAAGCCGTGGCAGAGGAGAACCCCCACCTCCCGGCCCTCGTGGCGGTACGGCTCGGCTCCGGGGAGAACTGGCATGTGCTTCACCGTACGCGACCGCACCGACACCGACCAGGGTCGTCGGGTCCATTGTCGGCGCTCCGGGTTAAGGTCTCCTCGACGGAAACAGGAGGCACACGGGTGTTGTACGGCACGATGAAGGTCGCCATCGGAGGGCCGCTGAAGGTTGCCTTCAGGCCCTGGGTGGAGGGCCTGGAGAACGTTCCGGCCACCGGCCCGGCCATCCTGGCCAGCAATCACCTGTCCTTCTCGGACTCGTTCTTCCTGCCGGTCGTGCTGGACCGCAAGGTCACCTTCATCGCCAAGGCGGAGTACTTCACCACTCCGGGCGTGAAGGGCCGGCTCACCGCGGCCTTCTTCAAGGGCGTCGGCCAGCTCCCGGTGGACCGCTCCGGGGCGCGCGGCGCCGGTGAGGCGGCGATCAAGAGCGGCATAGAGGTGCTGGAGCGCGGCGAGCTCTTCGGCATCTACCCGGAGGGCACCCGCTCGCCCGACGGGCGGCTGTACCGGGGCAAGCCCGGCGGCCTCGCGCGCGTGGCCCTCGCCACCGGCGCGCCGGTCATCCCCGTGGCCATGATCGACACGGAGAAGATCCAGCCGCCCGGCAAGGTCGTGCCCAAGCTGATGCGGCCCGGCATCCGCATAGGCAAGCCCCTGGACTTCAGCCGGTACCAGGGCATGGAGCACGACCGGTTCGTGCTGCGGGCGCTGACCGACGAGGTCATGTACGAGATCATGAAGCTCTCCGGCCAGGAGTACGTCGACATCTACGCGACCGCCGCCAAGCGGCAGATCGCGGAGGCGGCGAAGGCGGCCAAGGAAGCGGAGAAGGCCGAGAAGGCGGCGAAGGCGGCCAAGGAGGCGGAGAAGGCCGGCGAGAAGCAGGCCGAGTCCTAGACAGGGCACAAGGGGGAACCGGGGGGAACCGGGGGACATGCCCAAGCGTGAGCGCGTCATGCGCATGTCGGTCGAGCTGCCGCTGTGGCGCGCGCTCGCCGGCTACCGCGTCCTGACCATGCTGTACGCGATCGGCCTGTGCGCCACCGCGTACGACCACTTCAGACGGCCCTGGGTCGCCGTCGCCTACTACGCCGTCCTGTCCGTGTGGACCCTCGCCACCCTGCCCAAGGTGGCGGGCGCGGCGAGCTGCACCCGGCGTTTCCTGGCCGCCGACCTGACCGTCGCCCTCGTCGGCATCCTGCTCACCCCGGTGGCCGACAACCACGAGCGGATCGCGGGCGGCGGTCCCACCCTGCCGTCGATATGGACGGCGGGCGCGGTGCTGGCCTTCGCGCTCAAGGGCGGCTGGCGCTGGGCGGCCATCGCCTCCACGGCGGTGGCCGCCGTCAACCTGGTCGAGCGCGGCCGGCCCGCCCGCGACACCGTGCACAACGTCATCCTCGTCTGGGTGGCCTCCATCGCCATCGGCTACGTCGTGGAGGTGGCCCGCGCCTCCGAGCGCACCCTCGCCCGCGCGCTGGAGATCGAGGCCGCCACCCGGGAGCGGGAGCGGCTGGCCCGGGACATCCACGACGGCGTGCTCCAGGTGCTGGCGATGGTGAAGCGCCGGGGCGCGGCCCTCGGCGGCGAGGCGGCCGAGCTGGGCCGGCTGGCCGGGGAGCAGGAGGTGGCCCTGCGCACGCTGGTGTCGGGCGGCCTGGTCCCGGTGTCCCGGGTCTCGGAGGACCTGGCGGCCGGAGCCGTGGTCCGCGCGGTGGAGGAGCCGGACGACGACGACACGGCCGGCCCGGTCGACCTGCGCTCCCTGCTCGCCCGGTACGCCTGCGCCCGGGTCAGCCTCGCCGAGCCCGGCGCCCCGGTGCTGCTGCCGTCGGCCGCGGCCCGCGAGGTGGCCGCCGCGGTCGGGGCCGCCCTGGACAACGTGCGCGCGCACGCGGGGGCGGAGGCCCGGGCCTGGATCCTGGTGGAGGACGAGCCGGGCGAGATCGTCGTCACCGTCCGGGACGACGGCCCCGGCATCCCCGAGGGCCGGCTGGCGCAGGCCGAGGGCGAGGGCCGGCTCGGGGTGGCCCAGTCGATCCGGGGCCGGCTGCGCGACCTCGGCGGCAGCGCCGAGATCGTCTCCGTGCCCGGGCAGGGCACGGAAGTGGAACTGAAGGTACCGAAGGGCGCCGTGCGGGCGCGGGGGAAGAAGGCGGAGCAGCGATGACACAGCAGGACCCGATCAAGGTCATGGTGGTGGACGACCACCCGATGTGGCGTGACGCGGTCGCCCGTGACCTGGCCGAGTCCGGCTTCGAGGTGGTCGCCACCGCCGGCGACGGCGAGCAGGCGGTCCGCCGCGCCAAGGCCGCCGCCCCCGACGTCCTCGTGCTGGACCTCAACCTGCCCGGCAAGCCCGGCGTCCAGGTGTGCAAGGAACTCGTCGGCCACAACCCGGCGTTGCGCGTCCTCGTCCTCTCGGCCAGCGGTGAGCACGCGGACGTGCTGGAGGCCGTGAAGTCCGGCGCGACCGGCTATCTGCTGAAGTCGGCCTCCACCGAGGAACTGCTGGACGCGGTGCGCCGTACCGCCGTCGGCGACCCGGTGTTCACGCCGGGCCTCGCCGGGCTGGTCCTCGGCGAGTACCGGCGGCTGGCCGCCGAGCCCGCGCCCGCGCCGGACGCCGACGAGCCGGGCGCGCCCCGGCTGACGGACCGGGAGACCGAGGTGCTGCGGCTGGTGGCGAAGGGCCTGAGCTACAAGCAGATCGCCGAACGCCTCGTCATCTCCCACCGCACGGTGCAGAACCACGTGCAGAACACCCTCGGCAAGCTCCAGCTGCACAACAGGGTGGAGTTGGTCCGGTACGCGATAGAGCGCGGCCTCGACGAGGAGTAGGACCGGCGCCGCCCGCTTCCGGCCATGCACCGGAATCACCCTTCCCGCCCCTCCCGGTGTGACCTGAATCACCATTAGCGTGACCGGGTGTCAGGGAACCGCTGCGAAGGGACATTTCCATGCGGGTCGGAGTACTGACCGGGGGCGGCGACTGCCCCGGGCTCAACGCCGTCATCCGGGGCATCGTCCGCAAGGGCGTGCAGGAGTACGGCTATGACTTCGTCGGCTTCCGGGACGGCTGGCGGGGTCCCCTCGAAGGCGCCACCGTCCGTCTCGACATCCCCGCGGTGCGCGGCATCCTGCCCCGCGGCGGCACCATCCTCGGCTCCTCGCGGACCAACCCCCTCAAGTCCGACGACGGCATCCGCCGGATCAAGGACAACCTGGCCAAGCTGGACGTCCAGGCCCTCATCGTGATCGGCGGCGAGGACACCCTCGGCGTCGCCGCGCGGCTGTCCGGCGAGTACGGGGTGCCCTGCGTCGGAGTGCCGAAGACGATAGACAACGACCTGGCGGCCACCGACTACACCTTCGGCTTCGACACCGCCGTCAACATCGCCACCGAGGCCATCGACCGGCTGCACACCACCGCCGAGTCCCACATGCGGGTCCTGGTGGTGGAGGTGATGGGCCGGCACGCCGGCTGGATCGCCCTCCACTCCGGCCTGGCCGGCGGCGCCAACGTCATCCTCATCCCCGAGCAGCGCTTCGACGTGGAGCAGGTCTGCGACTGGGTGACCTCCCGGTTCCGGGCGTCGTACGCGCCGATCGTGGTCGTCGCCGAGGGTGCCGTGCCGAAGGACGGCGACATGGTCCTCAAGGACCGGTCGCGGGACTCCTTCGGGCACGTCCGGCTGTCCGGGGTGGGCGAGTGGCTGGCCAAGGAGATCGAGAAGCGCACCGGGAAGGAGGCCCGTACGACGGTCCTCGGGCACGTCCAGCGCGGCGGCACCCCGAGCGCCTTCGACCGCTGGCTCGCCACCCGCTTCGGTCTGCACGCCATCGACTGCGTCCACGACGGCGACTTCGGCACGATGGTCGCCCTGCGCGCCACCGACATCGTCCGCGTCCCGCTCGCCGAGGCGACGGCCCGGCTGAAGACGGTGGACCCGGAGCTGTACCAGGAGATCGGGGTGTTCTTCGGCTGACGGCGGCCCCCGGCGGCTACACGGTCGTGCGGCGCAGCTGACCGATCAGCTCCCGTACGACCGCCGCGCCGTTCAGGGTCAGCACCGATTCGGGGTGGAACTGCACGCCCGCGAAGCCGGGGCCCCGCAGGGCGTGCACCTCGCCGTTCGCCGCGCGGCTCACCTCGACGCCGTGCGCCGCCAGTTCGCGGGCCGCCTCCTGGTCGCAGTGCGCGACGAAGCTGTTGTAGAAGCCGACCGTCTCCGGCCGCCCGAACAGGTCGATCTCCGTCTGCGCCCCCTGGTACGGCACCTCCTTGCGGACGAGGTCCAGGCCCAGCTCGGCCGCGATCAGCTCGTGCCCCAGGCAGACGCCCAGCACCCCGTGCCGGTGCTCCCGGATCACGGTCGCCGCCAGCTCCCGCAGGAACCGCATCTTCGGGTCGGCCCCGTCGCGCGGATCGCCCGGACCGGGGCCCAGCACCACCGGCCCCGCGTGCGCGGACACCGCCGCCCGCAGCCCCGGCTCGTCGTACCGCCGTACCGTCACCTCCAGGCCGCCCGAGCGCAGCACGTGCGCCAGCATCGCCGTGAAGGTGTCCTCGCCGTCGACCACCAGCGCGTGGCCGGCCGGCTCCGGCACGCGCTCCTGCATCCGCAGCCAGAACGGCGCGAGCCCGGCCCGGCGCCCGTCCAGCGCGGCCCGCACCCGCGGGTCGTCGGCCAGCCGGGGCCGCTCCCGCTCCGCCCGGGGCCGGGCCGGCCGTACCCCGAGGGCGGCCAGCACGCCCGCCGCCTTCGCATGGGTCTCGGCGACCTCGCCCGCCGGGTCGGAGCCGCGCACCAGCGTCGCCCCCACCGGAACGCGCAGCCGGCCGTCGGCGGAGATGTCGGCGGTGCGGATCAGGATGGGGGAGTCGAGGGTCTGCGCGCCCCCGGAGTCCCGCCCGAGCAGGGCGAGCGCCCCGGCGTAGTACCCGCGTCCACCGGCCTCGTGCCGCTCGATCACCCGGCACGCGTTCTGCACCGGCGACCCGGTCACCGTCGCCGCGAACATGGTCTCCCGCAGCACCTCCCGCACGTCCAGCGAGGACTTCCCGCGCAGCTCGTACTCGGTGTGCGCGAGGTGCGCCATCTCCTTCAGCCGCGGGCCGACGACGGCCCCGCCCATGTCGCCGACGGTGCACATCATCTTGAGCTCCTCGTCGACGACCATCGACAGCTCCTCGATCTCCTTGCCGTCGGCGAGGAAGCCGAGCAGGTGCTCGGGCGTCGGACCCTCGGCGGGATAGCGGTAGGTCCCGCTGATCGGGTTCATCACGACGGTCCCGCCGCTCATCCGGACGTGCACCTCCGGACTCGCCCCCACCAGCGTCCGGTCCCCGGTGTGCACCACGAACGTCCAGTACGCGCCCCGCTCGCCCTCCAGCAGCCGCCGGAACAGCGCGAGCGCGTCCGCGCGGCCGAAGCCGGGGATCTCGCCCTCGTAGGTGCGCCGGATCACGAAGTTCGCGCCCTCGCCCCGGCCGATCTCCTCGCGCAGCACCCGCCCGACGGTCTCCGCGTACTCCTCGTCGCCGACGTCGAAAGCGCCGCCCTCGACCCGCACGTCGTGTACGGGGAGCCGGGCGAGGGCCTCGTCCAGGGGCAGCGTGTGCGTCTCCTGCGGGGTCAGCACCAGCAGCGGGGTGCCGTCGTCGCGGACGTCGAAGCCGCGCTCGCGGATCTGCCGGAACGGGACCAGGGCGAGACCCTCGTCGGGCAGGTCGGCGAGCCGGTCCCGGCGGGTCACCGGGCCGAGCAGCACCTCCACCAGCCGCTCGTCGTGGCCCGGGGTGCGGCGGCGGAGCAGGGCGAAGGGGCGGGGATCGGACAGCAGGTCCATGAGGTCCACGGGTGGGGCTCCTTCTGAGTCGTCTGACGGAGAGGAACGGCCCCGGACACACCGAAGGCCGCCCCTCGGGCGGCCTTCGCGAAGTTCTGGGTGCGCGCGATCAGTGGGCCGCCGGAGAAGCGGTCCACCACCAGTTCTGGGTCGAAATCGCGAACATGCGACGCACCCTACCGCATGTCCGCACTGTGTACGCGGTGTCTCAGAACCTGAGCACCGGCGGGACGCCGCGACATCACCCCGTAATGTTGGGGGCGTGACCGTGAACGCTAAGACCAGCCCGAGCGCTGGCAACACCTGGCGAGACCTGCCCGCGGCGCAGCAGCCCGAGTACCCCGACCCCGAGGCTCTGCGCGCAGTGATCGCGGAGCTGGAGTCGTATCCGCCGCTCGTCTTCGCGGGCGAGTGCGACCAGCTGCGCGCCCGGATGGCGGCCGTCGCCAAGGGAGAGGCGTTCCTCCTCCAGGGCGGCGACTGCGCCGAGGCCTTCGACGCGGTGTCCGCCGATCACATCCGCAACAAGCTCAAGACGCTGCTCCAGATGGGTGCCGTCCTCACCTACGCGGCCTCCGTGCCCGTGGTGAAGGTCGGCCGGATCGCGGGCCAGTACTCAAAGCCCCGCTCCAAGCCGACCGAGACCCGTGACGGCGTGACGCTCCCGGTGTACCGGGGCGACTCCGTCAACGGTTTCGACTTCACCGAGGCCAGCCGCATCCCGGACCCGGAGCGGCTGAAGCGCATGTACCACGCGTCGGCCTCGACGCTGAACCTGGTGCGCGCCTTCACCACCGGCGGCTACGCCGACCTGCGCCAGGTGCACGCCTGGAACCAGGACTTCGTGCGGACCTCGCCGTCGGGCCAGCGCTACGAGCAGCTCGCGCGCGAGATCGACAACGCGCTGAACTTCATGCGGGCCTGCGGCACCGACCCGGAGGAGTTCAAGACCGTCGAGTTCTACTCCTCGCACGAGGCGCTGCTGCTGGACTACGAGTCCGCCCTGACCCGGGTCGACTCCCGCACCGGCAAGCTGTACGACGTCTCGGCGCACATGGTGTGGATCGGCGAGCGCACCCGTCAGCTCGACCACGCGCACATCGAGTTCGCCTCGAGGATCCGCAACCCGATCGGCATCAAGCTCGGCCCGACCACCACGGCCGAGGAGGCGCTGCAGTACATCGACCGCCTCGACCCCGAGCGGGAGCCGGGCCGGCTGACCTTCATCGTCCGCATGGGCGCCGGCAAGATCCGCGACAAGCTCCCCGAGCTGGTCGAGAAGGTCACGGCGTCCGGTGCGACGGTGGCCTGGGTGACCGACCCGATGCACGGCAACACCTTCGAGGCGGCCTCCGGGCACAAGACCCGCCGCTTCGACGACGTGCTCGACGAGGTCAAGGGCTTCTTCGAGGTCCACAAGGCGCTCGGCACCCACCCGGGCGGCATCCACGTGGAGCTCACCGGCGACGACGTCACCGAGTGCGTGGGCGGCGGCGACGAGATCTTCGTGGACGACCTGCACCAGCGCTACGAGACGGCCTGCGACCCGCGGCTGAACCGCAGCCAGTCGCTGGACCTCGCGTTCCTCGTGGCCGAGATGTACCGGGACCAGTGACCGGGGACCGGTAGCCACCCGTCTTGGGGCGCGGATCACATCCGATCCGCGCCCCTGCCACTTTTGCGGGTGCCGGGGGGATGGGTAAGGTTAGGTTTGCCTCACCGCAATGGGGATGGCAGAGACAGCGACCCCGTCGGGAGGTGAATCCGCGTGTACGTCTGCAGCTGCTTCGGTGTCACCGAGGATCAGGTCAAGCAGCACGCGGAGAACGGCGCCTGCACCCCGCGCCAGATAGCCTCGGCCTGCAAGGCGGGCACCGACTGCGGTGGCTGCGTCCGGCGCATCCAGGCGCTGCTCGGCCGTGGCGCCTGCCCGCGCCGGGAACTGATCGACCAGCGCGCCCCGGCCCTCGTACCGCTGGACGACGCCGCCTAGCGTCCGTGTCCTCGGGCGCTCAGTGGGTGGAGAAGCCGCCCGTGCCCGGCCCCGAGGAGTCGGGCTGGCTCTGCTCGAGGACGGTCGACAGGTAGAGCGCCTCGCCCAGCTTGTCCACCAGCTCGAGCTGGGTGTCCAGGTAGTCGATGTGGTGCTCCTCGTCGGCCAGGATCGCCTCGAAGACGTTCGCCGACGTGATGTCGTCCTTCTCGCGCATCACCTGGACGCCCCGGCGCAGCCGGTCGATGGCCTCGACCTCGATCTGCCGGTCGGCCTGGAACATCTCGGTCACCGTCTGCCCGACCCGCACGTGGAAGAGCCGCTGGTAGTTGGGCAGGCCGTCGAGGAGCAGGATGCGGTCGGTGAGGACCTCGGCGTGCCGCATCTCGTCGAACGACTCCGCCCGCGTGTATCGGGCGAGCTTGGTCCACCCCTTGTGGTCCTGGAGCTTGGCATGCAGGAAGTACTGGTTGATCGCGGTCAGCTCGGCGGTGAGCTGTTCGTTGAGCAGTTCGATGACCTCGGGGTCGCCTTGCATCGCTGTGGACTCCTTCCAGGTGGACCCGGCCGATAGCGCCGCATGATTGCACCGGTGAGGAAGATCGTCCAGTAAGTACGCACTTAGTAAGTATGTCCTGAGTTGATGGTAGTTGTCCGATTGGGGAGCGGGTGGTCAGGGGCACTGCCCGAGGTCTGTCAGGATGGATACATGGGTCATCCGGTGGAGCGAGAGTCTGGGGCAGCGGCAGGGTCCGAGCTTCCGCCGGGTCAGCGGCTCCAGCGCGGCTGGCCGGTCACGCACTACGGGCCGGTCCCGAAGTTCCGGCCCGAGCGCTGGGAGTTCCGGGTCTTCGGCGCCACCGCCGACGGCGACAAGCGCACCTGGAGCCACGAGGAGTTCACGGCCCTGCCGTACACCACGGTGGTGGCCGATCTGCACTGCGTGACGAAGTTCAGCATGGTCGGCGCGGAGTGGGGCGGCATCCCGGCCCGCGCGCTCGTGGACCTGGCCCCGCCGGCGCCGGACGTCACCCATGTGATGGTCTGGGCGGAGTACGGCTTCAGCTCGAACCTGCGCCTCACGGACTTCGTCTCCGACCGCACGATCTTCGCCACCCACAAGGACGGCGAGCTGCTCACCGCCGAGCACGGCTTCCCGGTCCGGCTGATCGTGCCCCACCTGTACGCCTGGAAGGGACCGAAATGGGTCCGGGGCGTGGAGTACATGACCGCCGACCGCCGCGGCTTCTGGGAGGAGCGCGGCTACCACAACATCGGCGATCCCTGGAAGGAGCAGCGCTACTCCTACCAGGAGGAGCCCGGGGACGGCCCCGAGCTCTGACTCCCGGCCCGCTCAGTGGTACTGGTGGACCACCGCGTGCCCCTTGCCCCGGCCGATCATCCACTTGTTGACCGGGGTGGTCACCGCGAAGGCGAGCACGAACGAGACCGCGAGCGAGACCCAGAACAGCGCGTCGCCCAGCGTGGCGTCCATCGCGGACGGCCAGACCAGGATCACCCCGTTGTCCATCAGCTCCATCACGGCGATGGACAGGGTGTCCGCGGCCAGCGCCACCCGGAAGGCCGTACGGAAGTCGACGCCGGCCCGCAGGACGCCGCGCAGGGTGAGCGAGTAGCCGAAGACGAAGGCCAGGACGATCGCCAGCACCATGGTCGGCAGGTTGCCCCAGCCGAAGGCCGTGCCGACGACCATGCCGAGCACCTCACCGATGGCACAGCCGGTGAGGCAGTGCAGGGTGGCCTGGACGGCCATGGCCCAGGTGGCGGCGGGTGCGTGGTGGTGTCCCCGGTGGTCCGCGTCGGCGTGCCCGTGGTGGTGCGCGTGTGCCGCGTGCGCCTCGTGCTGCATGACTACCCCCATGTCAGGTGACGGCTCCTGCGTCCGACAGGAACCATATACCCCACGGGGGTATTCCCCAACGGTCAGTTCTCGCGGAGTCTCTTCAGCCGCTCCACGTCCGCCGCGTGCCCCTCCTTGCCGCCGGGCGTCTCGATGACCAGCGGGACGCCCTCGGTCGCGGGGTGGGTCATGAGCGCACGGAACGGGTCCTCCCCGATGTGACCGGCGCCGATGTTCTCGTGCCGGTCCTTGTGGGCGCCCGCCACGTCCTTGGAGTCGTTGGCGTGGATCAGCTTCAGCCGGCCCGGGCCGACGGTGTCCACCAGCAGGTCCAGGGTCCGGTGCATGCCGCCCGGCCCGGTCAGGTCGTGCCCGGCGGCGAAGACGTGGCACGTGTCCAGGCACACGCCCAGCTTCGGATGCGCGTCCAGTGCCTCGAAGTACGGCCCGAAGTCCCAGGTCCGCGAGCACAGCGAGGAGCCCTGCCCGGCGGTCGACTCCAGCAGCAGGAACGGGTCGTCGTCGTGGGTCAGCTCGTCGAGCAGCGGCAGCAGATGCGCGCGCACCTGCTTCAGCGCGACCTCCCGCGTCCGTCCGCCGGTGGCGCTCCCGGTGTGCACCACGACACCCAGCGCGCCGATCTCCCGCCCGCGCTGCAGCGAGTGCCGCAACGACTCCACCGACCGCTCCACGGTCGCCTCGGTGTGCGAGCCGAAGTTGATCAGGTAGGGCGCGTGCACGTACGCCGGGATCGACTGCTCGGCGCAGGCCGCGCGGAACGCCTCGTCCTGCCGCGGGTTCCCGGCGGGCGTGGCCCAGCCGCGCGGATTGGCGACGAAGACCTGCACGGTCTCGGCCTTCAGGTCACGGGCGTACGACAACCCGACGGAGTGCAGGCCACCGGCCACGGGCACGTGGCCGCCGACGGGGTTGCGGGGGAGGGGGGACTGAACGGGACTCACCCGTTCAGGGTGTCATGTCCGCCCCCGCGCCCGGACCGCGCTCCCCGGTGAGGCCGGTCACCGATGTGATCGTGATGCGCCGGTCACCGGATGGTGATCGTGATCGTCGACCCCTTGGGCGCCTCGTCGCCGCCCTCCACCGACTGCTTCTTCACGGTGTCCCCGAACAGCCCGAGCAGCCCGCGGTCCTCCTCCACCTGGAAGCCGGCACCCTCCAGGGCGTCGTGGGCGTCGTCCACACTGTCGCCGACCACGTCCGGGACCTCGACCATCTCCGGGCCCTTGGACAACGTCAGCGTCACCGTGTCGCCCTCGGCCGCCTGGCGGCCGTCGCCCGGGCTCTGCGCGGCGACCTCGCCCTTGTCGTACTCGGAGTTGACCCGCTCCTCGGCCACCTTCACCTTCAGCCCGGCGTCCGTCAGCTCCTGCCGCGCGCTCTCGAGGTCGTCACCGGTGACGTCCGGCACGTCGATCGGGCTGCCCTTGCTGACGATCAGCGCGATCGCCGAGCCCGCGTGCCGCTCGGTGCCCGCCTCGGGTGTCGTACCGATCACCGAGCCCCTGGGGACGTCGTCGCTGAACGCGCGGGTGACCATGCCCGGCTCCAGGTCGTCCGCCTTCAGCCGCGCCCGCGCCTTCGCGAGCGACTGCCCCGCCACGTTCGGCACGTTCACCGTCTCCGGTCCCAGCGACACGGTCAGCGTCACCGAGTCGTGGTCCCGGATCCGCGCGCCGGGCGCCGGGTCGCTGCCGATCACCGTGCCGCGCTCGACCGTGTCGCTGTACGCGCGCTTGACCTGCCCGACGTCCAGCCCGGCCGCCTTCAGCCGGTCCTTCGCCTGGGCCTCCGTCTTGGCCAGCAGCGGCGGCACCTTGGTGAACTGGCCGGAGTTGATGTACCAGACCCCGGCGCCCACGCCGAACACCACCAGCACGGCCGCGATCACCGCCAGCACCGTGCGCCGGGGCCGCCCGGGGCGCCGGCGGGGCGGCACGGGCGGGCTCTGGAACCGGGCGGTGCGGTCGATGCCGTCCACAGCGGCGCCGGCGTCCTCGTCGACGGGCAGCGGGCGGGGCACCGTGAGCGCGCGCGGGATGACGCTCGTGCGGTCCTCGGCGTTGTCGTGCTCCGCGGTCAGCGCCTGCGGCGGCACCGCGTCCAGCTGCTCGTCGGTCAGCGTCAGGCGGGCCTCGCGGACCTGGGCGAGCAGCGCGACGGCGTCGTGCGGCCGGATGTCCGGGGTGCGCGCGGTGGCCGACGCCACCAGCTCGTCCAGCACGTACGGCAGGCCCGGCACCAGCGCCGAGGGGGGCGGCACGTCCTCGTGGAGGTGCTTGTAGAGCACCTGGGCCGGGGAGTCCCCGGAGTGCGGCTTGGCACCCGTCAGCATCTCGTACAGGACCACACCGCACGCGTACACGTCGACGCGCGGGTCGGTGGTGCCCTGCTCGATCTGCTCCGGCGCGAGGTAGGAGACGGTCCCGAGCACGGCACCCGTCGTACTGGTCACCGTGTCCACGGAGCGCACCAGCCCGAAGTCGGCGACCTTGACCCGGCCGTCGTCGCCTATCAGCACGTTCTCGGGCTTCATGTCCCGGTGCACGAACCCGGCCCGGTGCGCGGCACCGAGCGCGGCGAGCACCGGCTCCAGGATGTCGAGCGCGGCCCGCGGCTGCACCGCCCCCCGCTCGCGCAGCACGTCCCGCAGGGTGCAGCCGGCGATGTACTCCATCGCCAGGTAGACGTACGACCCGTCGGTCCCCTGGTCGAAGACCTGCACGACGTTGGGGTGGTCGAGCCGGGCGACGGACTTCGCCTCCCGGATGAACCGCTCGACGAAGGTCCCGTCGGCCGCGAGCGTCGGGTGCATCACCTTCAGCGCGAGCACGCGGTCCAGGCGGGTGTCCAGGGCCCGGTAGACCGTGGCCATCCCACCGGCCGCGATCCGCGCGTCGACGCGGTACCGGCCGTCGAGCACCTGCCCGACGAGGGGGTCCTGAAGGGTCGTATCCACGAGAAGCGAGTCTACGAGGGAGCACCGACAGTTCCGGCGCGGAGACCGCTTTCCACCAGCACTGCAGCCGACCTGTGACGCGCCCACGACGTCCCGGCCCGGAACCACGGCACCGGTTCAGAACGCGGGACGCTCCGGATCCAGCACGGCCAGCCCCTCCGCGGGAGACGACGCCTCGGCGAGGTACCTGCGGGGAATCCGCCCGGCCCGCCGGGCCAGCCGGCCCCCCTCCACCGCGAGCTTCATGGCGGAGGCCATGAGCTCCGGCTCCTGGGCCCGGGTCACCGCGGAGGCGAGCATCACTCCCGCGCACCCCAGCTCCATCGCCAACGCCACGTCCGACGCCGTACCGGCCCCCGCGTCCAGAATCACCGGCACACGCGCGTGCTCCACGATGAGCTGGAAGTTGTGGGGGTTGCGAATCCCCAGCCCGGAGCCGATCGGCGACCCCAGCGGCATGACCGCGGCGCACCCCACGTCCTCCAGCTTCCGTGCGAGCACCGGGTCGTCGTTTGTGTACGGCAGCACCGTGAACCCGTCGTCGACCAGCGTCTCCGCCGCCTCCAGCAGCTCCACCGGATCCGGCAGCAGCGTCCGCTCGTCGGCGATGACCTCCAGCTTCACCAGGTCCGTGCCCAGCGCCTCCCGGGCCAGCCGGGCGGTCAGCACGGCCTCGCCGGCGGTGAAACAGCCGGCCGTGTTCGGCAGCACCCGGATGCCGAGCTTCTCCAGCACCGACAGCACCGAGCCGTGCACGGAGGGGTCCACCCTGCGCATCGCGACCGTGGTCAGTTCCGTACCGGAGGCGACCAGCGCCCGCTCCAGCACGTCCAGGCTGGGTGCCCCGCCCGTGCCCATGATCAGGCGGGAGGAGAAGGTCAGGTCACCGAGGACCAGGGGATCGTCGGCCATGGCTCAGCCCCCCTGCACGGCGGTGAGGACCTCGACCCGGTCGCCGTCGGCGAGGGCGGTCGTCGCCCACCGCGCGCGCGGGACGACGGTCTCGTTGACGGCGGCGGCCACCCCGCGCGGGGCGGCGGTGAGGGTCCGGACCAGGGTGTCGAGGGCGGTGCCCGGGGCGATCTCCCGGCGCTCCCCGTTGACGGAAATCATGACCGGACTGTTCATGCGGGCTGCTCCAGCTCTTCCATCGTCTCCATGAGCGCGGCGTTCTCCCCGGGCGCGGTGCCGAACCGCCGCGGCGTGAACGGACGGGCCTCCTCCAAAAGCTCCCCGGTGACCAGTGCGTGCGCCAGCACGTCCCCGGTGACCGGCGTCAGCAGCACGCCGTTGCGGTAGTGCCCGGTGGCCAGCAGCAGCCCGGCCAGTCCGGACGGGCCGAGCAACGGCGCGTTGTCGGGGGAGCCGGGGCGCAGCCCGGCCCGGGTCTCGGTGAGCGGCAGCTCGGTGATGCCGGGCACCAGCTCGTGCGCGTCGCGCAGCAGCTCGTACACGCCCCCGGCGGTGACCGTCGTGTCCCAGCCCAGCTCCTCGCTGGTGGCGCCGACGACCAGTTCGCCGTTCTCCCGGGGCACCAGATACACCTGGCTGCCCCGCACCACGGCCCGCACGGTCCGGCTCAGGAACGGCGCGTACCGGCGCGGCACGGTCAGCCGCAGCACCTGTCCCTTCACCGGCCGCACCGGAGGCAGCAGCTCGTCCGGCACGCCCGCGAGACGCCCGCTCAGGCTGCCGGCCGCGAGCACCACCCGGTCCGCGCGCAGAGCCGTGCCGTCCGCCGTGGTGACCCCGGTGGCCCGGTCCCGCACCACGTCCAGCCGTTCCGCCCACGCGCGGTGGAACACCACGCCGGCCCGCTCGCACGCGGCCACCAGGGCCGCCGCCAGCCGGCGCGGGTCGATCTGGTGGTCGCCGTCGACCCGCAGGCCGCCCCGCACCCCCGGCGCCAGCATCGGCTCCAGGCGCCGGCACTCCCGCCCCGACAGCCACTCCGAGGCGAGGCCCGAACGCTGCTGGAGCGCGTGCAGTTCCCGCAGGTGGGCACGGTCGTCGGCGTCCAGCGCGACGGCGAGCGTGCCGCAGCGGCGGTAGCCGAGGTCATGGCCGGTCAGCTCGGTCAGCTCGGCCGCGAAGGCGGGGTAGCGGCGGGCCGATTCCAGGTTCAGGGCGAGCAGGGTCTCCTCGCCGTAGTGCAGTTCGGTGACCGCGGCCAGCATCCCTGCCGCGACCTGCGCGGCCCCGCCGCCGGGTTCGGGGTCCACGACGGCGGTGGCCAGCCCGCGCTGCGCCGCGCGCCAGGCCGTGACCAGGCCGATGATTCCGCCCCCGATGACGAGGACGTCGGACGTACGTGACGACATGGGCGTCCAGCCCCTCCCTTCGCCGGCATGACCCGGATCAGGTTCGTACGGTCGGAGGCCGCCAGCCTCCCTCTCAGCCCGGTGCGTCCGGGCTCCCGCGAGTGCTTGTACGGTGGCAACCCTAGCCCGCCGCCCTCCTCACCCGTAAGGGAGCCCCGTTCCATGGCCCGGTCGCTCGACGGACTGATCCTCGCCCCCGTGGCGGACCAAGCCCCAGGTCAGGTGGGTACCCGCACGCGGTTCGCGTACCACGAGAAGGACGGCGAGATCTGGGCCGAGTACACGGGCGGTGACGTCGTGCGCGGTCATCTGGTCGGCACCCGCGAGGGCGACCGGCTGGACTTCCGGTACGTGCAGCTCAAGACCGACGGGACGACCTCCTCGGGGCACTGCGTGTCCACGGTCGTCGAACTGCCGGACGGGCGGGTGCGCCTGGACGAGACCTGGGAGTGGGAGTCCCAGGCCGGCTCCGGCACGAGCGTGGTGGAGCAGGTCACCGAGCACGCCCCCTGACTGACGGATCGTCAATTGTCTATGGTGATCGGGTGAGCGAGCAGACAGCGCAAGAGGGCACGGAACCGGCGCGGCGCGTGGTCGTCGTCGGCGCGGGCATGGCCGGGGTGCAGACCGCGGTCGCCCTGCGGGAGCAGGGTTTCCGGGGTGATGTGACCATCATCGGCGCCGAGCCGCACCAGCCGTACGACCGGCCGCCCCTGTCGAAGGCGGTGCTGCTCGGCAAGGCCGAGGACTCCGCCTTCGAGGTGGACTTCGAGTCCCTCGGGGTCGAGCTGCGGCTCGGCTGCGAGGTGTACGGCGTGCGCCCCGCCGAGCACGAGCTGGACACCGAGGCGGGCCGGGTGCCGTACGACGTCCTGGTCCTCGCCACCGGCGCCGAACCGGTCCGGCTGCCCGGCACCGAGGGCGTGCCCGGCGTGCATCTGCTGCGCACCCTGGACGACGCCGAACGGCTGCGCCCCGTGCTCGCCCGGCAGCACGACGTCGTGGTCGTGGGCGCCGGCTGGATCGGCGCCGAGTTCGCCACCGCCGCCCGCGAGGCCGGCTGCGCGGTGACCGTCGTGGAGGCCGCAGGCCACCCGCTCGCCGGAGCCCTGCCCGCCGAGGTCGCTGCGCCCATGGCCGCCTGGTACGCCGAGGCCGGCGCTGAGCTGCGCACCCACGCGCGCGTGGAGCGCGTCGAGCCCGGCGAGGTGGTGCTCGACGACGGCACCCGGCTGCCCGCGGGCGCCGTCGTCGTCGGCATCGGCGCCCGCCCCGCCACCGGCTGGCTGGCCGGCTCCGGCATCGCGCTGGGCGCGCACGGCGAGGTCCTCACCGACGACCGCCTGCGCACCTCCGTGCCCGACGTGTACGCCGTCGGCGACTGCGCCTCCTTCCCGTCGGCCCGGTACGGCGAACGGCTCCTCGTCCACCACTGGGACAACGCCCTGCAGGGCCCGCGCACGGTCGCCGCGAACATCCTCGGCGAGACCCCGGCGGTCTACGACCCGGTGCCGTACTTCTGGTCCGAGCAGTTCGGCCGCTTCGTCCAGTACGCCGGCCACCACGCCGCGGCCGACCGCCTGGTCTGGCGCGGCGACCCGGCAGGCCCCTCCTGGACGGTCTGCTGGCTCCGCGAGAGCCGCCTGGTTGCCCTCCTGGCCGTCGGCCGCCCCCGCGACCTGGCCCAGGGCCGCCGCCTGATCGAGGCGGGCCGGCGGATGGACCCCGAGGCGCTGACCGACCCGGCCCGGCCGCTGAAGAACGCCACGGCCGACTAGCACACCCTCCCACCTGGACCTGCCTGACTTCCGACTGTCAGTGGGGGATGGCAGGCTAGGAAGCGTGACCGAGATTGACGCAAAGATCGATGCTCTCGTCCCCGCCTGGCTCACCCTCCCCGACATCGCCGAAATGCTCGGTGTCGAGGTGACGCGTGTCCGGCAGCTGGTCAAGGAGGGCCAGCTCATCGCCGTACGCCGCGGTGAGAACAGGGCGCTGCACGTCCCCGCCGCCTTCATCGACGGGGACAAGGTCGTCAAGGGCCTGTCCGGGACCCTGACGCTCCTGCGGGACGACGGCTTCACGGTCGAAGAGATGATCGAGTGGCTCTTCACCCCCGACCCGACCCTGCCCGGCACGCCCGCGCAGGCCCTGAGTGAGAATCGTGGCACGGAGGTGAAGCGCCGCGCCCAGGCGCTCGCCGTCTGAGCAGATCCGCACCCAGGCCGGTGGCGTGCGGGCCGGACGCCCGCACGCCACCGCGCACCACCGCCACGGACACCGACCACGGGGGGACCCACGCATGTCCGACACCGCCCGCGCCGCGCTCGCCGACGCCCGCCTGTACCTCTGCACGGACGCCCGCAAGCGCCAGGGCGACCTGCCCGAGTTCCTGGACGCGGTCCTGGCCGGCGGTGTCGACATCGTGCAGCTGCGCGACAAGGGCATGGAGGCCGCCGAGGAGCTGGAGCACCTGGAGGTCTTCGCCGACGCGTGCGCCCGGCACGGCAAGCTGCTCGCGGTCAACGACCGGGCCGACGTCGCCCACGCCGCCCGCGCCGACGTGCTCCACCTCGGCCAGGGTGATCTCCCGGTGCCCGCGGCCCGGGCGATCCTCGGCGACCGGGTGCTGATCGGCCGCTCCACGCACGCCGAGGCGGAGGCCGCCGCTGCCGCCGTCCAGGAGGGCGTGGACTACTTCTGCACCGGCCCCTGCTGGCCCACCCCCACCAAGCCCGGCCGGCACGCCCCCGGCCTCGACCTGGTCCGCTACGCGGCGGGCCTCGGCACCGACCGCCCCTGGTTCGCCATCGGCGGCATCGACCTCGGCAACCTGGACCAGGTGCTGGACGCGGGTGCCCGCAGGGTGGTCGTGGTCCGCGCGATCACCGAGGCGGACGACCCGGGCGTGGCGGCGACGGCCTTCGCGAAGCGGCTGCTGGACGCCCGCTAGGGCCGTTCTGTCCACCTGCTGGACAGGAGAGCGGCAAATCGGGCAAATTTCCGGCATCCGGTTGGGGGACCGCCCACCCCTGGCTAACCTGCCGGTATGGCCCTCGGAACCGCATCCACCAGGACTGATCGCGCACGCACCGTGCGCGACATCCTCGCCACCGGCAAGACGACGTACTCGTTCGAGTTCTCGGCGCCGAAGACCCCGAAGGGCGAGCGGAACCTGTGGAGCGCGCTCCGGCGGGTCGAGGCGGTCGCCCCCGACTTCGTCTCCGTGACCTACGGCGCCGGCGGTTCCACCCGCGCGGGCACGGTCAAGGAGACCCAGCAGATCGTCGCGGACACCACGCTGACCCCGGTCGCCCACCTCACCGCGGTCGACCACTCCATCGCCGAACTGCGCAACATCATCGGCCAGTACGCGGACGCCGGCATCCGCAACATGCTCGCCGTGCGCGGCGACCCGCCCGGCGACCCGATGGGCGAGTGGGTGCCGCACCCCCGCGGCCTGACCTACGCGGCCGAACTCGTCCGGCTCATCAAGGAGTCGGGCGACTTCTGCGTGGGCGTCGCCGCGTTCCCGGAGATGCACCCGCGCTCCGCGGACTGGGACACCGACGTCGCCCACTTCGTGGACAAGTGCCGTGCGGGTGCCGACTACGCCATCACGCAGATGTTCTTCCAGCCGGAGTCGTATCTGCGCCTGCGCGACCGCGTGGCGGCCGCGGGCTGCGACACCCCGGTCATCCCGGAAGTCCTGCCGGTCACCAGTGTGAAGATGCTGGAACGGTTGCCGAAGCTCAGCAACGCCCATGTCCCTGACGCCCTGAAAGAGCGGATCCTCACAGCGAAGGACGATCCGGCGGCGGTACGCTCCATCGGTATCGAGTTCGCCACGGAGTTCTGCGCGCGGCTGCTGGCCGAGGGAGTGCCCGGACTGCACTTCATCACGCTCAACAACTCCACGGCGACCCTGGAAATCTACGAGAACCTGGGCCTGCACCACCCCCCGCAGGCCTAGACCGGCCGCACCGCGATACGACACACTGCGTAGCGGTCACTGGGAGAGGGGCGTACATGGGCTGGACGGTCCTCTACATCGCGTTCGGCGGCGTCGCGCTGTGGTTGCTGGGCGAGGTGCTGCTGCAGTACAAGGCGCGGCTGCGCTGGCGCCTCCTCGCCTTCGGCGGCTTCCTCGGCGTCGTGGTGGGCGTGCTCATGCCGTCCGTCGTCGTGATCGGACTGGGCGCGATCGCCTTCGCGGTCGGCCAGACCTACGTCACGCTGTCGTTCCGCCGCGGCTTCGACTCCGGCTGGGCGGTCAAGCGGCCCGGCCCGGAGGCCGCCGGTGGCAGCAAGCGGCGCCGCGGCCGGGTGGACCGGCACGAGCCGGACCCGCGGGGCGCCGACCCGGAGTTCGCGCCGGCCGCCGACGACACCGAGCACGTCACCGACCACGGGTCCTACGGCCACGGCCAGGCGCACGGCGACTACGACGACGACTACGACCGCGACGACGTCTTCACCCCGGCCGGCGCCCGCGCGGCCGACCCCGCCGCCGCCGAGGCCACCGCCGTCTACGAGCCGCAGCCCCTCCCCGACGACACCGGCAACTACGGCGTCTACGGCGACCCCGCGCACGCGCACACCGCCCAGCAGAGCGACCAGCAGCAGAGCTACGCCTACGACTACTCCGGCTACGGCCAGCAGGGTTACGGCTACGACAGCACGGCCCAGCAGGGCTACGCCAACTACTCCGACCCGTACATCGGAAGCCAGTCCTACGGCTCTTACGAGCAGGGCTACGGCCAGCAGTACGGGCAGCAGCAGGGCTACGCGCAGGACCCGTACGCCACCGGCGGTCACGGCGAGACCCCGGCCGGCGGGGTGTGGGTGCCGCAGCAGCGCACGGACGAGGCCTACGGCGGCGAACTCCCGCAGGAACAGCCGTATCCGCACCAGCAGGGCGCGCAGCAGCCGCAGCCGGGCGCCGGGTACGACGAGCAGTACCGCTTCTGAGGACCCGGGCCCGGGCTCGACCGGGCCGGGCTCCGGTTCGCCTGGCC
The DNA here is from genome assembly GCF_000716535.1 of Streptomyces flaveolus. Taxonomy (GTDB): domain Bacteria; phylum Actinomycetota; class Actinomycetes; order Streptomycetales; family Streptomycetaceae; genus Streptomyces; species Streptomyces flaveolus_A. Next base: position 52,448 of record NZ_JNWV01000006.1, read on the forward strand.
CGGGCTCCGGCTCACCCGCTCACGGGCGGCCTGGCAGCCGGCCGGCCCGGCGGGAGGCCGTTCACCGCGGGCCGTCCGGCCTGAGCTCTCCGTTCACCGCTGCCCGTTCACTGGGAGCCGCGGAATTCCGGGCCCTCCACGATCAGGCCGGCCACCAGCGCGCCCGACATGCCGGCGTGCGGGAGGCCACCGCCCGGGTGGGACCAGCCGCCGACGGCGAACAGGCCAGGTACCGCCGTGGAGTTGGCCGGATGCAGCACACCCTCCGGCGCGGCCAGCGCGGGCGGCGGCACGGCACCGCCCACGGCCCCCGTCTCCCGCTCGGTGTCCAGCGGTGTGCGGACCTCGCGCCACAGCACCCGCTCGCGCAGCCCCGGCACGGCCCGCTCGGCGGCGGCGAGCATCCGGTCCGCGAAGGCGTCGGCGGCACCGGGCGCCGCCCAGTCGTACTCCGTCGCCGACGGCACCGTCGCCGTCAGCACCACGCTCTCGTGCTCACCGTCGGGGCGCAGGGCCGGGTCGTCCGGCCGGTCGACGACGGTCGTCGGCAGGTCGGGCAGTTCCCCGTGCCGGAGCAGATCAAGGTCGCCCTCGTCGTCGGCCGCGTGCACCAGCGTGCGGTGCACCGCGCCGGGCTCCCGTGCCCCGCGCAGCGCCAGGCACACGACCACCCGGCCCGGGTACCGGTCCTCCGGCTCCGGTTCGACGGCCCCGGCCCCGTACACCTGTCGGTCCGTCAGGTCGCGCAGCCTCCACGGGCCCTGGCCGACCACGAAGTCCGCCTCGGCCACCGTGCCTCCCCCGGAGCCGGAAGCCCGGGAGGTGCCCCCGGCCAGCTCCACTCCGGCCGCGCGGCCGTCCTTCTCCAGGATCCGGGTGACCTCGGCGCCGAACACGAACTCGACCCGCCGTTTCCGGCACCGCTCGTACACCGCGTCCGCCAGCTCCCGGATGCCGCCGCGCACGTACCAGGTGCCGAAGGCGTGTTCCATGTAGGGCAGCACGGCCGCGCTCGCCGGGGCGGTGCCCGGGTCGACGCCGTACGCGAGCGCGTAGCCGTCCAGCAGCTGCGCCAGCCGGGGGTCGCGCAGTTCCCGCCTGCCGATCTCGAACAGCGTGACCACGCGGCGCCTGCCCAGCAGCCGCTTGTACGTGGTGCCCGGGTACGGCTCCTTGCCGGCCAGCACCTGCCAGTTGGGCCACAGCGGCTCCTCCAGCAGCGGCCGGCGGGTGCGGTCCCAGGCCTCGCGGGCCCGCACCAGGAAGTCGCCCCAGCGCTCGCCCGCCCCCGCCCCCAGCGCCTCGTCCAGAGCCGCGACGACGCCCGCGCGGGAGGCGTTGGGCAGGGACACCTCCGTGCCGTCCGCGAAGACGTGCCGTGCGGACGGATCGACCTGGACCAGCTCGACGCAGTCCTCCAGCGGTTCCTTGCCGGTCTTGACGAACAGGTCGCGGTACACGGCGGGCAACGTCAGCAGTCCCGGGCCCGTGTCGAAGCGGAAGCCGTCCCGCTCGAACCGGCGCACCGCGCCGCCGTACGTCTCCGTCCGCTCGTACACCGTCACCCGGTGGCCCGCGACGGCCAGCCGGGCGGCAGCCGCCATCGCGCCCATCCCGGCGCCGATCACCGCAATCCGTGCCATGCCCGCGACTTTATCGACCGCCACCGACACCCCGGCCGCCGGGCGGCTCCAGCGTAGGTCAGGGGGCTCGTGAGGCGAGGCGCCGCTCTTCTCGGCGCTGGGCCCGGCGGCGCAGGAAGCGGCGGATGCGCGAGACGAGGAACAGCAGGGTCAGCAGCCCGCCGGCCAGCAGGACGGCCGCGATGATCGCCGCCGCCTCCGGATGGAACACCGCGAACGTGACGATGCCCCCGACCCCGAGATCCTCCGCGAGGCTCAGCGCGATGTTGCTGAACGGCTCGGGCGAGGTGTTGACCGCCATCCGCGTCCCGGCCTTCACGGCGTGGCTGGCCAGCGCCGTCGAACCGCCGATCAGGCCGGCCGCCACATCGGAGAGCGAGCCGCTCTGCCCGGCGAGCAGCGCCCCGACCCAGGCACCGGCGAGCGGACGGACCACCGTGTGCACGGAGTCCCACAGCGAGTCGACGTAGGGGATCTTGTCGGCGACGGCCTCGCACAGGAAGAGCACGCCCGCGACGATCAGCACCTCGGGGCGCTGCAACGTCTGCGGGACGTCGTCGGCGAAACCTGTCGCGCCGAAGAGACCGAGCAGCAGCACCACCGCGTAGGCGTTGACGCCGCTGGCCCAGCCGCTCGTGAAGACCAGGGGGAGTACGGACACGGACGCGATCGTAGCCAGGCGCCGGACCGCAGGCGTGGGCACGCGCGCGGACGGCTGAGTACGCGTACTCAGACGGCCAGATGAGTACGCGCGCGGATGGGCCGGGACCGGCGCGAACGGAAGAGTGGAGGCACGGCAGAGGGGCGCGGCCCGGCACCGCCGACACGGGGCGGAGGAACGGCGCCCGCCCCCTGGCCGCTCCTTCCGCCGATCCGTCGGCGGAAGCGAGGCACGGGGGCCTCGGGGGAAGACCGCCACGGGGGTCCGCGACGGGGGAGCCCGTACGGGGAGTACGGGAGGGAAGTACGGGGGAGCAACGGGGGAGCCGCCGGGAGGAACGGGGGACGACGGGGGAATCCCGGTGGCGGCACGGGGAAGGGGAAGGCGCCGGTCCACAGCGGACCGGCGCCTTCCGCGTGCGCCTTGCAGCAGCCGGGACAGGGCCGCGTGTACGTCGTCCAGGGAGCGCTCCGGCTGGAACGACTTCCAGTCCAGCGCGGCGACCAGGACCATGCCGACCAGTGCCGCCGCCGTCAACGGGACGTCGATCTCGTCGCAGGACCCCCTCCACCACCGCGACCGCCTCCTGCCGCACCACCATCAGCGTGGACTGCCATGCCCGGTTGGTGCGCCACAGCTCGGCGACGTACAGCTGTGTGAAGGCCGGGTAGCGGTCGATGAAGACCAGGCCCGCGCGGATCATCGCGTCCAGCGCGTCCACCTTGCCGCGGCCCTCGCGTGCCGCCTGCTCGGCCGCCTCCTTCAGGGAGGCGGTGAGCAGGCCGACGCCGTGCCTGAGCAGCTCCTCGAAGAGAACGGACTTGCTCGCGAAGTTGTAGTAGACCGTGCCCTTCGCGACCCCGGCCCGCTCGGCGATCTCGTCCACCGTGGTCGCGGAGAAGCCCTGCTCGGCGATGAGCGTGACGGCCGCCTCGTAGAGCTTCTGCCGGGTGGCCTCGCGGCGCGTGCTGCCGCCGGCCTTGGCGCTGCTGCTTTCCATGGCCCCGATTCTCACAGGTGCGCGCGCGTGCGGGCGCTCGCCCTGGATCACAGGCTCAGCTCCGGGTGCAACCGGGCCGGCGTCCACACCTGGTGGCGGCGGGCCGCGAGGGCGGTCAGCGCCAGGGCGCCGGCGGTGAACCCGGCGAGCACACCGCACGCCAGCCACACCGGACCGAGCCCGCCGCCCGTGATCAGCCGGCGCAGCGCCTCCACGATGTAGCTCATCGGCAGGAACGGGTGGATCGCGTTGAAGAAGCCCGGGCTGGTCTGGACCGGGTAGGTGCCGCCCGCCGAGGTCAGCTGGAGCATCAGCAGGGCGAGCACGAGGATCCGGCCGGCCGCGCCGAAGCGGGCGTTCAGCCACTGCACGATCGCCGCGAAACAGGCCGCGACCAGGAACAGGAAGCCGATCGTGCCGGCCGCCCGCAGCATCTGGAGGCCGACCGCCCAGTGCAGCACGGCCATCAGGGCGGACACCTGGAGCACGCCGACGGCGACCACCGGCAGCCAGCCCGCGAACGCGATCCGCCAGGCGGACGCGCCGGCCGCGAGGGCGCGCCGGTTCAGCGGCGGGATCAACATGTAGGCCACCATCGCGCCGACCCACAGCGACAGCGGGATGAAGTAGGGGGCGAAACCGGTGCCGTAGTTCGGCGCCCTGTGCAGGTCGTGGGAGGCCAGCCGGACCGGGTCGGCCATCACGCCGGTGCGCCGGTCGCGGTCCTGCTTGTCGTAGTCCGGGATCTTCCTCGCGCCCGAGTGCAGCCCGCCGGCGAGCTTCCCGGAGCCGTCGGACAGCTTGTACAGGCCGCCGTTGAGGGTCTCGGCGCCGGACTTCGCGGTGCCGATGCCCTTGTCCAGGGTGACCGCGCCGGTGTGCGCGGTGCCCAGTCCGGTGTGCAGCTTCTCGGCGCCGGCGGCGACCTTGTGCGCGCCGGTGTTCAGCTTGTCGATCTTCTTGACGGCGTCCTCGACGTCCTCGGACAGGTGCGGTGCGCGCTCGGCCAGGGCGTCGGCCTGCTTCTGGAGCGTGCCCAGGTTGTCCCGCATCGTCTTCAGGTCGCCGTCCTGGTCCGCGATCAGCGTGTTGAGGTCGTCGGCGACGGTGGCCACCTCGGCGGCGGCCGTCCTGGCCCGCTTCAGTTCGGGGCAGGCCGGGTCGGGGATCGTCGCGCTCTCGCAGCGGTCCTTGTAGACCTCGTCCAGGACGGCGGAGGAGGCGTGCGCGGTCTTCGCGGCGCCCGGCGCGAGCTTCACCAGCACGTCGAGGTTGTCCTTGACCGCCTTGGCGGAGTCGGAGACCAGCCGGGCGGTGTCCCCGATGGTCTTCTCGTTGCCCTTCAGGAACGGGCCCACCTCGGCGTAGACGCCGTCGACCTTGTCGGCGAGCGCCTGGGTACCGTCGGCGACCTGCCGCGAGCCCTCCTGGAGGTCGCCGGCGCCGGTGTCGAGCTTCTTCAGGCCCTTGGCCAGCTTGCCGCTGCCGTCCTTGGCGTCCTTCAGCCCGTCCGCGAGGTCCTTGGAACCCTTCTCCGCCTTTCCGATCCCGCTGTTCAGCTTGTCGGCGCCCTGGGCGGCCGTGACGGTCTTGTCGTGGATGTCGGAGAAGGACACGAAGATCTTGTCGAGGAAGCTCCGTGAGGCCTTGCTGGACGCGGCCGAGCGCACCTCGTTGAAGACCGTGCGGGAGATCTGGCCGACGATGTAGTTGTTCGCGTCGTTGGTGCGCACCCGGAGGGCGCCGGTCTCGGGGGAGTCGCCCGAACTGGACGCGATCCGGCTGCTGAAGTCGGCCGGCATGGTCAGCGACAGGTAGTAGGTGCCGTTCTCGACGCCCGCGCTGGCCTCCGCGTCGCTGACCTCGTGCCACTCGAAGGTACGGCTGTCGCGCAGTCCGTCGACGATGTCGTCACCGGCGGTGATCTTCTTCCCGCCCGCCGTGGCGCCCTTGTCGTCGTTCACCAGGGCCACCGGGATGCGGTCCAGACGGCCGTACGGGTCCCAGAACGACCACAGGTACAGGGCGCCGTAGAGCAGGGGCAGCACGAGCAGCGCGACGAGGGCGGCCCGGGGGAGCTTCCCGCGCCCGAAGCGCCTCAGCTCAAGCGCGGCCAGCCTCGGTGAGCGCATCACCGGCGTCCTCCTTCTTCGGCGCGGCGTTCTCCGGCGCGGCGTTCTCCGGTTCGGCGTTCTCCGGTTCGGTCCTCCGCGGTGCGGTGAGCACGGTGACGCAGTCCGCGGGAGCGGTGCGGCACACGGCCACGACCGTCGTGCCCGCGCGCGTGAGCGACCGCAACAGGGCCCAGATCTCCGTTCGTTCGGCGTCCGAGAGCTTCATGTCGACGTCGTCCACGCCGAGCAGCCGGGGCCGGCCGAGCAGGGCCAGCGCGAGGGACAGGCGCAGCTCCTGCGGCCGTTCCAGGTCGCGTACGGCCGTCCGGGAGCCCTTCGGGAGCGTCTTCAGGTCGAGGCCGGCGGCGGCCAGGGCCGCGTCGACCCGCAGCCTCGCCTCGTACGCGCGCTGGGCGCGCGGGCGCAGCACCTGGCGCAGGGAGTCGCCGAACCGGCTTTGCAGCAGGGCGCGTTCGCGCAGGTGCTCGCCGACCGTGAGGGCCGGCTCCAGGTCGGTCACGCCGGTCACGTTGACCACCGCGCTGACCCGGCGCAGGGCAGCCATCTGGCGCGGGAGTTTGAACCCGGCGACGGTGGCCACTCCTTCGGTGGGCTTCATCCGCCCCGTGAGCGCGAGCAGCAGAGACGTGCGGCCGGAGCCGGACGGTCCCTCGACCGCGATCAGCGAGCCGGGCGCCGCGTCCAGGGTGACCCCGCGGAAGGCCCACCCCCGCGGCCCCTTGAGCCCGAGCGCCTCGGCGCTGACGTCGGCGCCGACGGTTCCGTCCGCGCCGAGCGTTCCGTGTGCGTCGTCCACAAGCCCCCCTGCCGGCGTAGGCCGTATTTGAACTGACTGGTCAGTGCAAAAATACGCCCGAACCTACGATCGAGGCAAAAGCCCAGGTCAGAACGGATTGTCAGTGGCATACCGCACGATGGGCACATACGGCATTCGTGCCGTCACCCAGACGACAGGAGGTTCGTCATGGCCCACTCGTCCGCAGCCGCCGCCCGTCGGCGCCGCGCCACCGGCCCTGCCCCCTCACTGACCGGCCCGGCGAGCGACGTGCACCCCGTGCTCCGCCGGGCCACGGCCCCGCCCGCCGCCCTCGACCTGCTCGCCCAGGCGCGTGCCGGACTGGAGGAGGCCACCGTGCTGGACACGCCGAACGAGCGCTACGCGACGGCCCACCTCGCCGCCCTGCGCACCGCCGCCGCCGTGCTCGCCGCCCGGGGCCGGCCCGAGACCACCCCGCGCCGCCGGCCCCGGATCCGCAGCGCCTGGGAAGTGCTGCCCGAGATCGCACCGGAGCTGACCGAGTGGAGCGCGCTGTTCGCCTCCGGGGCCGCGCGCCGCGCCCGGGCCGAGGCGGGCATCCAGGGAGCGGCCGGGCAGCGGGACGCCGACGACCTGATACGCGACGTGGAGATGTTCCTCCGCATCGTGGAGCGGATGCTGGTCCTCCAGCCGGTCCTGCCCCAGCCCCGCCAGGACCCCGCCGGCGCCACCGACGCCGTCGACGGCGGCACCAGCCCCGGCGGGGACGGCCCGAGGAGGGGAGGCGGTCCGGCGGGCGGTCTGCCGGACGCGGGCTGAGAGGCGGAGGTCCTCGCCACGGACGGGCGGGGCCGCGCCACGGACCACCCGCCGGGGAGGCGCGCGTGGTCGGCGCCGTCGCGGTGACCAGGCGCGGCGTGGAGGCAATAGGGTGGACATCGCCTGAAGTCCCGCCCCGCCGAGGAGTCAACTGCCGTGTCGGACCCGATGCGCCCGCCCGTCTCCCACCACCCCCAGACGACGTCGCTGCGCTCCGACCCCTCCCGTCCTCGCGCCTCTCTCCGTACGGCCGTGGTCTGGGAGGTGCTGCAGGACGCCCTCGACCGCCGGGTCAAGGCCACGGGCCGGGACTCGCTGGACGTCCTGGACACCGGAGGCGGCAGCGGCAGGTTCGCCGTGCCCCTCGCCCGCCTCGGCCACCGCGTCACCGTGGTCGACCCCAGCCCCAACGCCCTGTTCGCACTGGAGCGGCGCGCCGCCGAGGCCGGCGTCGCCGAGCGGGTCAAGGGCGTCCAGGGCGACGTGCACGGGCTGTTCGACGTGGTCGAGCGCGGCGGCTACGACGCCGTCCTGTGCCACGGCGTCCTGGAGTACGTGGACGACCCGGCCGAGGGCATCCGCAACGCGGTCGCCGCGCTGCGCCCCGAGGGCGTCCTCAGCCTGCTCGCGGCCGGCCTCGGCGGCGCGGTGCTCGCCCGCGCCCTGGCCGGCCACTTCACCGAGGCCCGGCAGGCGCTCCAGGACCCCGACGGCCGCTGGGGCGCCGGCGACCCGATGCCCCGCCGCTTCACCGCCGAGCAGCTCACCGCGCTGGTCGAGGGCGCGGGCCTGCGGGTCGGCGCGGTGCACGGCGTGCGCGTCTTCGCCGACCTGGTGCCCGGAGTCCTCGTGGACACCGAGCCCGGTGCCCTCGACGCCCTGCTGCAGCTGGAGGCCGCGGCGGCCGAGCTGCCCGCCTTCCACTCCGTCGCCACCCAGCTCCATGTGCTCGGGGAGACCACGCGTACTCGCGAGGTCTGAGATCACGATTGGCACGGGCGCGCATCCCGGGACCGGGGCGCACTGCCGGGACGAGCCCCTGATCAGCGCCTCGGCCGCAGATGGAGTACGCCACAAGCCCCCCGATCGAGGGGTTTGCGCCGTATGATCGAGGTACACCGTCCGGCATGACGGGTCGGCCGCCGGGGAATGGAAGCCTCAGCGAGTCGGATGGCCATGACGGGCTCCGGTTGGCCAATTGGCGTAGAGGGGCGGGTTTCACGGGGGCGATTCCCTGCCTATCCTGAAGGGACCCCCCGGGTCGCCCCCGGCGACTGCACGATGAGGAGGACTCCGTGCCGCTCTCTGAGCACGAGCAGCGAATGCTTGAGCAGATGGAGCGAGCGCTGTACGCCGAAGACCCCAAGTTCGCGTCGGCGCTTGAGGGAAACGGGCTGCGGACGTACACCCGGCGGCGGGTCTACCAGGCGGTCGCAGGCTTCCTCGCGGGTATCGCGCTCCTCATGGCCGGAATGGTCGCGCAGCTGATCTGGGTCAGCGTGGTGGGTTTCCTCGTCATGCTGGGCTGTGCCGTGCTCGCCGTCACCGGCTGGCGCAAGGCACCGAAGCCGGGTGAGCAGCCCCCGGGCACCCCGCAGCGCCAGGGGCGGCCGAAGCGCTCCGTGATGGACCGGATCGAGCAGCGCTGGCAGCGCCGCCGGGACGAACAGGGTCACTGACGGCTCGGCGCCTCCGCGGCGCCGGACCAGCAGACATACGTGAGGGGCGGCCACCAGCCGGTGGCCGCCCCTCACGCGTGCTCAGCCGCCCTCGCGGCGGCGCTCAGCCGCCCCACACGGCGCGCCGGCCGCGGCGCGCCCGTTCCGCCCGCCGCCGTGCCGCGTGCGTCTACCTGCGCTGCCGTGCCGCGTGCTTCAGGCCCGCTGCCAGGCCGTGTGCGTTCATGCTCGCTGCCGCGCGGCGTATGTCCACCTGCGCAGCCGCGCCGCGCCCGTTCACCCGCGCTGCCGTGCCGCGCGCGGTCAGCCCCGCTGTCCGGACGGCCGGCGCAGCGTCGGGCGGGCCGCCGCGGCCCGGGTCCGCAGGGCCGACCAGCGGGCCGACACCGTCCACAGCACCCGGACCGACGAGCGGGGCAGGAACAGTGCCCGCAGCCGCGTCCCGGTGCTCACCGTGGCCCGCAGCCCCTCGATCACCCGGCGCACGTCCTGTGCCGTCCCCGCCGCCGGGCGCGGCCGGGGCGCGTAGAGCACCTGCTCCACCGCGTCGGCCACCCGGTGCACGGCGGCCCCGGTCGCCGGATCGAGATGGCCGAGCCGGACGATCCGTTCGGCGGCCTTGCGCGGAGTCAGCGACTCGTCCGGCGTGATGCCGTGGTCCCAGGCGCTGTCGGTCAGCTCCTGCCAGGCCGCCAGGGTGTGCGCCGCCGTGCCCTGAGCCGTCCGGGCGTGCCCGCCCAGCCGGCGCCCGCGCATCCGCTCCCGCCACAGCAGCGGTGACAGCGGCACCGCCAGGACCAGCAGCGCGCCCAGCCCGATCAGCGGCCACCACCACCAGCCGTCGCCGCCGTCCTCCTGGTGCGCGATCGCCGCCGCGGACGGGCTGCCGCAGGCCTGGAGCTTGCGCAGCTCCCCGGCGCAGCTCTCGCTCGGCGACGCCGCCGCCGAAGGCGCCGAGGACGCGCCCTTGGACGGCAGCGCCTCCTCCGGCACCGAGCTGCCGGGCGTGTCCGACTGGGTGTACGACGGCGTGGTGCCCCGGGTGGGCGTCGGCTCGAAGCGGGTCCAGCCCACGCCCTCGAAGTACAGCTCGGGCCACGCGTGCGCGTCCTTCTGGTTCACCGCGACCGTGCCGTCGGCCTGCGGGGTGCCGGGCGCGAAGCCCACCGCGACCCGGGCCGGGATGCCGAGGGTGCGGGCCATCGCGGCCATAGCGAAGGAGAAGTGGACGCAGAAGCCCTGTTTCTTCTTCAGGAAGTTCGCTATGGCCCCGGAACCGCGGCCCACCTGCACCGAGGTGTCGTACTGGAAGCCCCCGGTGACCGCGAACCAGTCCTGGAGCTTGACGGCTTCCTCGTAGTGACTGCTCGCGCCCGCCGTGATCTCCTGCGCGGTGCGGGCCACCACCTTCGGCAGCGAGGACGGCACCTTGGTGTACTCGCGCCTCAGGGCGGCCGGCGGCTGCGGCGCGGCGGCGAGCTGCTCCGCCGTCGGCTGCACGTCCAGGCTGGTCACCTGGTAGGTCTCGCCGCGCGTGGTCTGGCCGCGGTCGCCGACGAGGGTCATCCCGACGGGCTCGTACCGCCACCGGCCGCTGATCTTGACATCGCTCGGCGGGTAGGGCATCGGCAGCCAGTCCTGCGCGTACCAGTCCGCCGCGGTGACGGTCGTCGTCACCTTGCCGCGCGTGACGTCCGAACCCAGGCCGATGGGTGTGGGGAGCTTGTCCGGCACGCCGACGATGTGCCGTTGGGCCGGCTTCCAGGTGGTCCCGTCGAAGTCGTCCAGGGAGACGATCCGCAGATACAGGTCGGAGATGTCGTTCGTGTCCGTCCGCAGCGTCAGCACCTGGCGGTCGTCGTTCGTGTTCAGGTTGTCCCGCAGCGACACCAGTGGGTTGACCGCGGAGATCGTGCCCCCGCTGCCGTTGCCCACCCCCACGCCGGTGCCCGCCGCGTCCAGCAGGCCGCCGTCGATCGTGGGCAGGGCGAGCGGCACCACCACGGCCACGCCGAGCGCGACCGCGCCGATCCGGCGCCCGGTGCGCACCGGTGCCACGGCGCCCTCCGGGCCGCCCGGCGTACGGGGCGCGCCGCCGAAGACCCGGCCCCACTGGGCGAGCCGGTCCCGGCCCTCCGCGAGCAGCAGCATCAGATAGCCGGCCGCCGCCACCAGGAACCACAGCCAGCCCGCGCCGCCGCCGGACAGGCCCGCGGCCACCGAGTACAGCGCGAGCAGCGGCAGCCCTGCCGGGGCCGCGCTGCGGAGCGTCACCGCGAGCGTGTCCACCAGCAGGCCGATCACCAGCGCACCGCCGATCAGCATCAGCTTGATGCCGTCGGTGACCGGCGCCGGCGTCGCGTACCGGCTGACGTCGTCCGTGCCCTGCTGGAGCAGGTCGGCGAAGTACCGGAAGGTGTCCGGGCCGGGGATCAGGCCGATGAGCGCGTGCCCCCGGGCGAAGACCAGGGTGAGCAGCATCAGGGTGACCAGCGCCTGCGCCGCGACGGTCAGCGTCCGGCCCAGCGGCACCCGCCGGGCCGCCGCGCCCACCCCGGTCTGGATGGCCACCAGCGGGACCAGTTGCAGCAGCCAGGTCGGCTCGGTGACCAGCGGCAGCAGCGCGCAGGAGGTCATCAGGGTGGCCGCCGCCGCGCACAGTGCCAGTCGTGCCCGCCCGCTCATCCCCGCGCCTCCCCGGTCACGGCGGCCAGGCCGGAGCGTTCCTGGTCCGCCTGCTGCCACAGTTCGTCCAGCGAGGCGCCGCGCGGCACGCTCAGCGCCGTCCAGCCCGCCTCGCGCAGCATCCGCAGCCGCTCCCCGTGCCGGTCGTCCGGTCGGGGCACGTCGGTCGACTCCCGGGTCCAGGTGTCGGGGTCCAGCACGAAGGCGACGGCGCCGCCGCTGCGCCGGCTCATCTTGGCGACCGTCGTGGCCTGCTCCTCGTCCAGGTCGCCGAGGAAGGCGATCAGCAGCCCCTCGTTGCCGCCGCGCAGCACGTCGTACGCCCGGGACAGCCCGGTGCCGTCGGAGTGGTCGATCACCGCGAGGGTGTCCATCATCAGCCCGGCCGCGTCCGCCGTCTCCTGTCCGGTGCCCGCGAACCCGTCGGCACCCTCGCCCGGCACCGCGCTGCCGCTGTCGGTCAGCAGCCGTACCGAGAAGCCGCGCTCCAGCATGTGCACCAGCACGGAGGCGGCACCGGAGACGGCCCACTCGAAGGCCGAGTCGGGGCCCGCGCCCTCGAAGGCGCCGCCGCGGGTGTCCAGGAGCACGGTGCACCGGGAGCGCCGGGGCTGCTCCTCGCGGCGCACCATCAGCTCGCCGTAGCGCGCGGTGGACCGCCAGTGCACCCGGCGCAGGTCGTCGCCGTAGCGGTAGCCGCGCGGGATGACGTCGTCCTCGCCGGCGAGGGCCAGCGAGCGCTGCCGCCCGTCGCCGTACCCCTTGGCCTCCCCGCCGAAGCGGACCGGGGAGAGCGGCTCCACGCGCGGGATGACCGTCAGGGTGTCGTACGTCGAGAAGGAGCGGGTCAGCTCGCACATGCCGAAGGGGTCGGTGAGCCGCAACTGGAGCGGGCCGAGCGGATAGCGGCCCCGCAGGTCGGAGCGGACCCGGTAGGACACCTCGCGGCGGCCGCCCGGCTCGACCCGGTCCAGCACGAAGCGGGGCCGGGGCCCGAGGACGTACGGCACCCGGTCCTGGAGCATCAGCAGGCCGGTGGGCAGCCGGGAGACGTTGTCCATGCGCAGGTGCACCCGCGCCTCGCTGCCGGCGGGGACGCGCGCGGGGGACAGGCGGCGGCTCGCGGCCACCCGGTAGCGCGTGCGGTACAGCACGGCCGCGCAGATCAGGGCCAGTACGGCGAGCAGCAGGCCGACCCGCAGCAGTTCGCCGAGGCCCAGCACGAACGAGCAGATCGCGGCGGCGATCCCGGCCGCGAGGAAGGAGCGGCCCCGGGTGGTGAGGCCCGCCAGGGCCGTACGGATCCCGCCCGCCTCCCCGCGGTCGGCCTCCGCCGGTCCGGCCCCCCAGGAACTCATCACAGACTCCGCGGGGGCTGCTGGGGATAGGCGGGGACGTTCCGGCCCAGACCGCCGAAGCCGTTCTGCGGGGCCTGGGCTGCGGGCACCGCGGTGTGCTGGAGGAGCTCCAGCACCACCTGCTCGGCCGTGCGGCGGTTGAGCTGGGCCTGGGCGGTGGGCAGCAGACGGTGGGCGAGGACGGCGACGGCGAGTGCCTGGACGTCGTCCGGCAGCGCGTACTCCCGGCCGGCGAGGGCCGCGGACGCCTTGGCCGCGCGCAGCAGGTGCAGCGTCGCGCGCGGGGAGGCACCGAGTCTGAGGTCGGGGTGGGCGCGGGTGGCGGCGACCAGTTCGACCGCGTAGCGCCGGACCGGCTCGGCGACGTGCACCCCGCGGACCGCCTCGATCAGCTTCACGATCTCGTGCGCGTGCGCCACCGGCTGGAGGTCCTCCAGCGGGCTGACCCCGCCGTGGATGTCGAGCATCTGCAGCTCGGCCTCCACGCTCGGGTAGCCGACGGAGACGCGGGCCATGAAGCGGTCGCGCTGGGCCTCGGGCAGCGGGTAGGTGCCCTCCATCTCGACCGGGTTCTGGGTGGCCACCACCATGAAGGGGCTGGGCAGTTCGTACGTCTGCCCGTCGATGGTGACCTGCCGCTCCTCCATCGACTCCAGCAGGGCGGACTGGGTCTTGGGCGAGGCGCGGTTGATCTCGTCGCCGATCACGATCTGCGCGAAGATGGCGCCCGGCTTGAACTCGAAGTCCCGGCGCTGCTGGTCCCAGATCGACACGCCCGTGATGTCCGAGGGCAGCAGGTCCGGTGTGAACTGGATGCGCCGCACCGAGCAGTCGATGGACCGCGCCAGCGCCTTGGCGAGCATCGTCTTGCCCACCCCGGGGACGTCCTCGATCAGCAGGTGGCCCTCCGCGAGCAGCACGGTCAGCGCGAGTCGTACGACCTCGGGCTTGCCCTCGATCACGCCCTCCACCGAACCGCGCACCCGCTCCACCGTCGCGGTCAGATCCGTGAGGTTCGCTCGATCGTCATAGGTCGTCACCCGGCCCTCCTCGGCCCGTTCTTTCCGGGCCGGCGCTCTCGTGCGAAACCGGCCCACCGAAACACGGACACCACGCGGGAGAAGTTCCGCGTGACGTCACACCCCGCATTCTTGCTGCCGTTACCGATTCGTGTCACTCGCCTGTGGACAACTGCCCCCGCGATGCCGGTCTTACGACTTTTCGACCGTATTTTCGATACGAGGACGGCGGATGTGTTCCGGGGCGGTGGGCCGGCACCCCGGATCAGGCCGGGTCGACCTCGCGCAGCAGGCCGGTGCGCACGTCGAAGACGAAGCCGCGGACGTCGTCGTTGTGCAGCAGGAACGGCGAGGTGCGCACCCGCTGCATGGACTGGCGCACGTCCTGGTCCACGTCCCGGAAGGACTCCACCGCCCAGGACGGCCGCTGGCCGACCTCCATCTCCAGCTCGCTGCGGAAGTCCTCGGTGAGGGCCTCCAGGCCGCAGCCGGTGTGGTGGATGAGCACGATGCTGCGGGTGCCGAGCTTGCGCTGGCTGATGGTCAGCGACCGGATGACGTCGTCGGTGACCACACCGCCCGCGTTGCGGATCGTGTGGCAGTCGCCGAGCTGTAGACCGAGGGCCTTGTGCAGGTCGAGGCGCGCGTCCATGCACGCGACGACGGCGACGTTGAGAACGGGGCGGGCGTCCATGCCGGGGTCCGTGAACGCTTCGGCGTACCGCCGGTTGGCTTCCACGAGGCGGTCGGTCACGGTGTCGCCGGCCGTTATGGCGCCTTCGGATCCAGTGGGCACTGCTGCAGAAGTCGTCATGCTGACGACGTTACTGGTCACGCGAGGTTCCAGCCCGCTGTGAGGAAGGACAAAAATCGTCATCGTGGCATGTTGTGAGGTAACCCACACGGAGGGCGAACCGGACCCGACGGATGAATCCGTTCGAATGACCGCCCGGGCCGCGCGCGGTGCGCGACGCGCAGGCCGGTTGATTGACCGCGAGACACGGTGGACTAAAGTGGCGCGAAGCGGGAGGCGTGGCTCTTCCTGCTGGTGAAACCCCTGGAGACCCCGGCATGCGCCCGGACCGTCTCCCCACGCGCGCGGCGCGTACGTACGGCTCGGCCTCCTCCCGCTCCCGGTCGGCTGACGCTTCCGGCGCCGGCAGGCCGCCCCTTACGAGCTGGCGGGGACCCGTGGCGGTGCGTATCCTGCGCCGGATCCTGAGAGGCCCCCTTGAGCCAGAGTCGACACGTCCCGGTGATGCTCCAGCGGTGCCTGGATCTGCTGGCGCCCGCCCTGGAGCGGCCGGGCGCGGTGGTCGTCGACTGCACCCTCGGCCTCGGCGGGCACAGCGAGGCACTGCTCGGCCGGTTCCCCGAGGCACGGCTGATCGGCCTCGACCGGGACAAGGAGGCGCTGCGGCTGTCCGGTGAGCGGCTGGCGCCCTACGGCGACCGCGCCACCCTCGTGCACGCCGTGTACGACGAGCTGCCCGAGGTGCTGGACCGGCTCGGCATCGCGCGCGTGCAGGGCGTGCTGTTCGACCTCGGTGTCTCCTCCATGCAGCTCGACGAGGCCGACCGCGGCTTCGCCTACGCGCAGGACGCCCCGTTGGACATGCGCATGGACCAGACGACCGGGATCAGCGCCGCCGAGGTCCTCAACACCTACCCGGCCGGCGAACTCGTGCGGATCCTGCGGGCGTACGGCGAGGAGAAGCAGGCCAAGCGGATCGTCGCCGCGATCGTCCGGGAGCGCGAGAAGGAGCCGTTCAGCAACAGCGCGCGGCTCGTGGAACTCATCCGGGACGCGTTGCCGCAGGCCGCCAAGCGTACCGGCGGCAATCCGGCCAAGCGCACCTTCCAGGCGCTGCGCATCGAGGTCAACGGCGAACTGTCGGTTCTGGAGCGGGCGATCCCGGCCGCCGTGAAGGCCCTCGACGTCGGCGGGCGCATCGCCGTGCTGTCGTACCACTCGCTCGAAGACCGGCTCGTCAAGCACGTGTTCGCGGCCGGGGCCGCCTCCACCGCGCCGCCCGGGCTGCCCGTCGTGCCCGAGCGCTACCAGCCGCGGCTCAAGCTGCTCACCCGTGGTGCCGAACTTCCCACCGAGGAAGAGATCGCCGAGAACCGCCGGGCCGCACCGGCCAGACTGCGGGGTGCCGAGCGCATCCGGGAGGACGTCGAGTGAGCGAGACGGGTCGGAAGGGTTCCCCCGGGCACCGGGGGAGCGGTGTCCCGCACGCACCGGGGGAGCAGTGAGCAGGAAACCCGAGCTGAAGGGGAGGGCCGCCCGGCTCGCCCGGCTCCTCCCGGCCGGTCGCGCCCAGGCGGCCCGCACCCCGTTCGTCCTGCTCGTCGTCGTGCTCCTCGGCGGCGGCCTCATCGGCCTGCTGGTGCTGAACTCCGCGCTCAGCGAAGGCTCGTTCAAACTCGCCGACCTGCAGAAGCAGACGAAGAACCTCACCGACGAGGAACAGGCCCTCCAGCGGGACATCGACGCCTACTCGTCCCCCGACGCCCTGCAGCGCCGCGCCCGCGAACTCGGCATGGTCCCCGGCGGCGACCCGGCGTTCCTCGGCCCCGACGGCACCGTCAAGGGCGTCCCCGGCGTCGCCGCCCCCCAGCCCGCCGCCCTCACGGCCCCGGCCGGCCCCGAGCCGCTCACCCCGGCCGACGCCGCCCTCGCCACCGTCCCGCCCACCGCCCCGGCCCCCACCGTGCCACCCCAGCCCCCGAGCGACCCGGCAGCAGCGCCCCCGGCGCCGCCCGCCACCCTCCAGCCCATCCCCACCCCGACCCCCGGCAGGTGACGGAAGTGTCCGACAGGGAACCGCCGCGCCGCCGTGTGCCCGGGCCCGCCAAGCCCCCCCGGCCGCGGGGTGCCGTCCGGCGGCAGCCCGCGCCCGGTGCCCGGCCGGTCCGCCGCTCAGGCGGGGCCCGGCCCCCGGTGTCGCGCCCGCTCCGGCTCGGCAGCCCCCGGCCCCGGCTGCGCCTGGTCAGCCTCGCCCTGACCCTGGTGCTGCTCGCCTTCGTGGTGCGGCTGCTCCAGGTCCAGGCCGTCGACGCGAGCTCCTACACGGCGCGGGCCGAGCAGAACCGGTACGTGGTGCACACGCTGGCCGCCGAGCGCGGCGAGATCACCGACCGCAACGGCGTCGCCCTCGCCGTCAGCGAGGACGCGTACGACATCACGGCCGACCCGACCATGTTCAGCCGCGCGCAGCTGAAGATCTCCGACGGCCCGGAGCAGGCCGCCGCGCTGCTCGCCCCGATCCTCGGCCAGGACCAGGCCACGCTCGTCAAGAAGCTGCGGCCCGCGAACAAGAACTCCCGCTACACCCGGCTCGCCGCCCGGCAGACCCCGCAGGTCTGGAAGCAGATCAAGGACCTGAAGACCGCGCTCACCAACAAGTCGGAGACGGACCACACCACCGTCAACGTGCTGTCCGGTGTCTTCGCGGACCCCAGCAGCCAGCGCGTGTACCCCAACGGCGACCTGGCCGCCGGGATACTGGGCTGGGTCAACGCCGACGGCCAGGGCGGCGGCGGCATCGAGCAGGAGTTGGACAAGCAGCTGTCCGGGAAGGACGGCAAGGTCCGCTACGCCCAGGCCGGCGGGCGCGAGGTGCCGACCGCCGGGTCCACCGAGACCCCCGCCGTGCCCGGCTCCGACGTCGAGCTGACCATCGACCGCGACATCCAGTGGGCCGCGCAGAACGCGATCAGCGAGCAGGTGAAGAAGTCCAAGGCGGACCGGGGTTACGTCATCGTCCAGGACACCCGCACCGGCCAGATCCTGGCCATGGCCAATTCCCCCGGCTTCGACCCCAACGACCTGTCGAAGGCCGACGGCGACGCCATGGGCAACGCGGCCGTCCAGGACGCCTACGAGCCCGGCTCCACCGCGAAGGTGATGTCGATGGCGGCCGTGCTGGAACGGAACGTCGCGACCCCGCTCACCCATGTCGTCGTACCCAACCGGCTGCACCGCGGCGACCGGCTGTTCCAGGACGACGTCGACCACGCCACCTGGTACCTGACCCTCAACGGCGTGCTCGCCAAGTCCAGCAACATCGGCACCATCCTGGCCACCGGCGAACTCGGCAAGACCCAGCCCGAGGCCAACAAGGTCCTCTACTCGTACCTGCGCAAGTTCGGCATCGGCAGCCCCACCGGCCTCGGCTTCCCCGGCGAGACCGCCGGCATCCTCGCGCCGCCGCAGAAGTGGTCCACCTCGCAGCAGTACACGATCCCTTTCGGCCAGGGCTTCTCCATCAACGCGATGCAGGCCGCCTCCGTCTACTCGACCATCGCCAACGGCGGCGTGCGCGTCCAGCCGACCCTGGTGCGCGGCACCAAGGGCGCCGACGGCCGCTTCGTCCCGGCACCGAAGCCCGAGCAGACACGGGTCGTCAGCCAGAAGACCGCCAAGAGCCTCGCGCAGATGCTGGAGTCCGTCGTGGACGACGGGCAGGGCACCGGTGTGAAGGCGCGTATCCCCGGGTACCGGGTCGCGGGCAAGACCGGCACGGCCAACCGCGTGGATCCGGTCACCGGCCGCTACCGCGGCTACACGTCGTCCTTCGCCGGCTTCGCCCCCGCCGACAACCCGCGGATCACCGTCTACTGCGCCATCCAGAACGCCACCTCGGGCAGCTACTTCGGCGGCCAGATCTGCGCCCCCATCTACAAACAGGTGATGGAGTTCGCCCTGAAGACCCTGCAGGTCCCGCCGACCGGCGCGAAGCCCGCCAGCCTGCCCGTCGACTACAAGCCCTGATCAGCACCTCGGAAACACCAGGAACCAGCTCGTGACAACGATCACCCCGGACCCCGGGAACCAAGGCGCCCGCGGGCCCTCACTTCGCTCCGGAGCGGGTGCGCCCGGTACGCTCACCGCCGTGCCACACGCTGATCAGTCCCAAATCACCCAGAAGGGCCAACCCGTGACATATCCGGGACTGCCCCGGCCTGCGACGCTCCCCGCCACACCCCTCGCGGAGCTCGCCGGCCAGCTGGGTGTCACCGCGCCGGAAGCCGCCGCCGAGGTCACGGGGATCACCCACGACTCGCGCGCGGTCCGCCCCGGTGACCTGTACGCCGCCCTCCCCGGCGCCCGGCTGCACGGCGCCGACTTCGTCACCCAGGCCGCGAGCCTGGGCGCCGTCGCCGTCCTCACCGACCCCGAGGGCGCCGAGCGCGCCGCCGCGTCCGGGCTGCCCGTCCTGGTGGTCGAGGATCCGCGCGGCCGGATGGGAGAGCTGGCGGCCACGATCTACCACCACCCGGGCCGCGACCTGCTCCAGATCGGCATCACCGGCACCTCCGGCAAGACCACCAGCGCCTACCTGGTGGAAGGCGGCCTGAAGACCGTCCGTTCGACCGGTCTCATCGGTACCGTCGAGATCCGCATCGGTGACGAGCGCATCAAGTCCGAGCGCACCACCCCCGAAGCCACCGACCTCCAGGCACTGTTCGCCGTCATGCGCGAAGAGGGCGTCGAGGCCGTCGCCATGGAGGTCTCCAGCCACGCCCTGGTCCTCGGCCGGGTCGACGGCTGCGTCTTCGACATCGCCGTCTTCACCAACCTCAGCCCGGAACACATGGAGTTCCACTCCGACATGGAGGACTACTTCCGGGCCAAGGCGCAGCTGTTCACGCCGAAGCGCAGCAAACTCGGCGTGGTCAACGCCGACGACGAGTACGGCCGCCGGCTCGCGAAGGAGGCGACCGTGCCGGTCGTCACCTACTCCGCCGAGGGCCACCCCGACGCCGACTGGCGCGCCGAGGACGTCCAGGTCGGCCCCATGGACTCGACGTTCACCGTCCTCGGCCCGAACGGCGAGCGGGTGCACGCCAAGTCGCCGCTGCCGGGCCCCTTCAACGTGGCGAACACCCTCGCCGCCATCGTCGCCCTCGCCGCGGCCGGCCTCGACCCGCAGACCGCCGCCGACGGCATCGCCGCCGTCCCGGGCGTCCCGGGCCGCCTGGAGCGCGTCGACGCCGGGCAGCCCTACCTCGCGGTGGTCGACTACGCCCACAAGACCGACGCCGTCGAGTCGGTGCTCAAGGCGCTGCGCAAGGTCACCAAGGGCCGGCTGCACGTCGTCCTCGGCTGCGGCGGCGACCGCGACCGGACCAAGCGCGCCCCGATGGGCGCCGCCGTGGCCCGGCTCGCCGACACGGCTGTACTGACCTCCGACAACCCCCGCTCCGAGGACCCCCTCGCGATCCTCGCCACCATGCTCCAGGGCGCGGCCTCCGTGCCCGCGCACGAGCGCGGCGAGGTGCTCCTGTTCGAGGACCGGGCCGCCGCCGTCGCCGCCGCCGTGGGCCGCGCCCAGGCAGGCGACACGGTGCTGGTCGCGGGCAAGGGCCACGAGCAGGGCCAGGACATCGCCGGCGTGGTCCGTCCCTTCGACGACCGCCAGGTCCTTCGCGAAGCTATCCAGAAGACCCAGGGATGAAAATCCAGAAGACCCAGGGGATGAACTTGTGATCGCCCTCTCCCTCGCCGAGATCGCAGCAGTCGTCGGCGGGCAGACGCACGACATACCGGATCCGTCCGTGCGGGTCACGGGACCGGTCGTCCGGGACTCCCGCGAGGTGGTGCCCGGCAGCCTGTTCGCCGCCTTCGTCGGCGAGCGCGTGGACGGCCACGACTACGCCCGGGCGGTGACCGAGGCCGGCGCGGTGGCCGTGCTGGCCTCCCGCCCGGTCGGCGTCCCCGCGATCGTCGTCGAGGACGTCCAGACGGCCCTCGGCGCTCTCGCCCGGCACGTCGTCCGCCGGCTCGGCGCGACCCTCGTCGCCCTGACCGGCTCGGCCGGCAAGACCAGCACCAAGGACCTCATCGCCCAGGTGCTCCAGCGCAAGGCGCCGACGGTGTTCACGCCCGGCTCGCTCAACAACGAGATCGGGCTGCCGCTGACCGCCCTGTCCGCCACCGAGGAGACCCGGTTCCTCGTGCTGGAGATGGGCGCCCGCGGCATCGGGCACATCCGCTACCTCACCGGCCTCACCCCGCCGCGGATCGGCCTGGTGCTCAACGTCGGCACCGCCCACATCGGTGAGTTCGGCGGCCGCGAGCAGATCGCCCAGGCCAAGGGCGAGCTCGTGGAGGCCCTTCCCGCCGCGGAGGAGGGCGGCACGGCGATCCTCAACGCCGACGACCCGCTGGTGCGGGCCATGGCCTCCCGTACCAAGGCGAAGGTGGTCCTTTTCGGAGAGTCGGCCGAAGCGGACGTACGGGCCGAGAACGTACGACTCACGGACAGCGGACAGCCCTCCTTCAGGCTTCACACACCCTCCGGTGCAAGTGATCTGACGATGCGCCTGTACGGTGAGCACCACGTGTCGAACGCGCTCGCCGCGGCCGCCGTCGCCCATGAGCTGGGCATGTCCGCGGAAGAGATCGCCACCGCGCTCTCCGAGGCGGGCTCCCTCTCCCGCTGGCGCATGGAGGTCACCGAGCGCCCGGACGGCGTGACCATCGTCAACGACGCCTACAACGCCAACCCCGAGTCCATGCGGGCCGCCCTCAGGGCGCTCGCGGCCATGGGCAGGGGGCGCCGTACGTGGGCGGTGCTCGGCAAGATGGCCGAGCTGGGGGACGAGGCGCTCGCCGAGCACGACGCCGTCGGACGGCTCGCCGTCCGGCTCAACGTCAGCAAGCTCGTCGCCGTCGGGGGGATTGAGGCCTCCTGGCTGCAATTGGGCGCATATAACGAGGGTTCGTGGGGTGAGGAGTCGGTGCACGTGTCCGACGCACAGGCGGCGATCGACCTGTTGCGCAGCGAGTTGCGCCCGGGGGACGTCGTGCTCGTGAAGGCGTCCCGTTCGGTGGGTCTGGAGAGCGTCGCCCAGGCGCTCGTCGAGAGCGGTGCCGAGGGTGAGGTTGCCGCCCGATGATGAAGCAGATCCTGTTCTCAGGAGTCATTGGCCTCTTCCTGACGCTGGTCGGCACCCCGCTGCTGATCAAGCTTCTCGCCCGCAAGGGCTACGGCCAGTACATCCGTGACGACGGCCCGCGCGAGCACGCCAGCAAGCGCGGTACGCCGACCATGGGCGGTATCGCCTTCATCCTGGCGACGATCGCCGCGTACTTCCTGAGCAAGCTCATCACCGGTTACCCGCCCACCTACTCCGGGCTGCTGGTCCTCGGCCTGATGTTCGGCATGGGCCTGGTCGGCTTCCTCGACGACTACATCAAGATCGTCAAGCGGCGTTCGCTGGGTCTGCGGGCCAAGGCGAAGATGGCAGGCCAGCTGATCGTCGGCATCGCCTTCGCCGTGCTGTCGCTGCAGTTCTCCGACGCCCGCGGCAACACCCCGGCCTCCACCAAGCTGTCGTTCATCACCGACTTCGGCTGGTCCATCGGCCCGGTGCTGTTCGTCGTCTGGGCGCTGTTCATGATCCTCGCGATGTCGAACGGCGTGAACCTCACCGATGGTCTGGACGGTCTGGCCACCGGCGCCTCCGTGCTCGTCTTCGGCGCCTACACGTTCATCGGCGTCTGGCAGTTCCAGGAGTCCTGCGCCAACGCGGGCACCCTGACCAACCCCGGCGCCTGCTACGAGGTGCGCGACCCGCTCGACCTCGCGGTCGTCGCCTCCGCGCTGATGGGTGCCTGCCTCGGCTTCCTGTGGTGGAACACCTCGCCGGCGAAGATCTTCATGGGCGACACCGGCTCGCTCGCCCTCGGCGGTGTCCTCACCGGCCTGGCCATCCTCTCCCGCACGGAGCTGCTGGTGGCCATCATGGGCGGCCTGTTCGTCCTCATCACCATGTCGGTCGTCATCCAGGTCGGCTCCTTCCGGCTCACCGGCAAGCGCGTCTTCCGGATGGCACCGCTCCAGCACCACTTCGAACTCAAGGGCTGGTCCGAGGTCCTTGTGGTGGTCCGATTCTGGATCATCCAGGGCATCTGTGTGATCGTCGGACTGGGCCTCTTCTACGCGGGATGGGCAGCGGACAAGTGACCTCCTCGGTGCCTTCTGGGCCTTCCGACTTCCAGGGCAAGCACGTCACCGTCGCCGGGCTCGGCGTCTCCGGCGTCCCTGCGGCGAAAGTGCTGCACGCGCGCGGGGCGATCGTCACGGTCGTCAACGACGGCGACGACGCACGCGCGCGGGAACAGGCCGCGGAGCTGGAGGCGCTCGGCATCACCGTGCGCCTCGGCGACGGCGAGACCCTGCCGGAAGGCACCGAGCTGATCGTCACCGCGCCCGGCTGGAAGCCCGACAAGCCGCTGTTCATCGCCGCGGAGAAGGCCGGTGTGCCGGTCTGGGGCGACGTGGAGCTGGCCTGGCGGCTGCGCGGCCCCGACGCGGCCCCGTGGCTGGCCGTCACGGGCACCAACGGCAAGACCACGACCGTCCAGATGCTCGCCTCCATCCTGAAGGCGGCGGGCCTGCGCACGGCCGCCGTGGGCAACATCGGCGTCTCCCTGCTGGACGCGGTCCTCGGCGAGCAGCGGTACGACGTGCTCGCCGTGGAGCTGTCCAGCTACCAGCTCCACTGGGCGCCCTCCCTGCGGGCGCACTCCGCTGTGGTCCTCAACCTCGCGCCGGACCACCTGGACTGGCACGGCTCCATGGAGGCGTACGCGCGCGACAAGGGCCGCGTCTACGAGGGCAACAAGGTCGCCTGCGTCTACAACGTCGCCGACAAGGCCACCGAGGACCTCGTGCGCGAGGCCGACGTCGAAGAGGGCTGCCGAGCCGTCGGATTCACGCTCGGCACGCCCGGGCCCTCCCAACTCGGCGTCGTCGACGGCATCCTGGTCGACCGGGCCTTCGTCGAGAACCGGCAGAAGAACGCGCAGGAGCTGGCCGAGGTCTCCGACGTCAATCCCCCCGCGCCGCACAACATCGCCAACGCCCTTGCCGCCGCGGCCCTCGCCCGCGCGTTCGGGGTGCCCGCCGGCGCCGTACGGGACGGCCTGCGGGCCTTCCGCCCGGACGCCCACCGCATCGCGCACGTTGCCGACGTCGACGGGGTCGCGTACGTGGACGACTCCAAGGCGACCAACACCCACGCCGCCGAGGCGTCGTTGGCGTCATATGAACCGATCGTATGGATTGCGGGCGGTCTGGCGAAGGGGGCCACCTTCGACGAGCTGGTCGCCAAGTCGGCGAAGCGGCTTCGCGGGGTCGTCCTGATCGGCGCGGATCGCGCCCTGATCCGGGACGCCCTCGCGCGACACGCGCCGGAAGTACCCGTGGTCGACGTCGACCGGACCGACACTGGGGCGATGCTCCAGGCGGTGACGGAAGCGAAACGGCTGGCTCAGCCCGGCGACACGGTGCTGCTGGCCCCGGCCTGCGCCTCCATGGACATGTTCACCAACTACAACCAGCGCGGTGACGCGTTCGCGGCGGCGGTCCGCGAGCTCGGCGCCTGACCCCGGCCGCCTGCCGGGCGGATCTTGGGAGGGACGCGTGGGACGGTCGACGTTCAGTGGAGGCGCCGATGCCCAGTAGCCGTACCGGCCGGCCACCCGTGCAGCGGGCGTCCCGGCGCCCGCGTTCCGCCGTTCCCCGGCCGCCGCACGAGAACCCCGTACAACGGCTCTACACGCGTGCGCGCAAAGCCTGGGACCGGCCGCTGACCGCCTACTACCTGATCGTCGGCGGCAGTGTGCTGATCACCGTGCTGGGCCTGGTGATGGTCTACTCGGCCTCCCAGATCACCGCGCTCCAGCTCTCGCTGCCCGGGTCGTACTTCTTCCGCAAGCAGTTCCTCGCCGCGCTCATCGGCGGCGCACTGCTGTTCGCCGCCTCCCGCATGCCGGTGAAGCTGCACCGGGCGCTGGCCTATCCGATCCTCGCCGGCGCCGTCTTCCTGATGGCCCTGGTGCAGGTGCCCGGGATAGGGATGGCGGTCAACGGCAACCAGAACTGGATCTCCCTCGGCGGCTCCTTCCAGATCCAGCCCAGCGAGTTCGGCAAGCTCGCCCTGGTGCTGTGGGGCGCGGACCTGATCGCCCGCAAGCAGGAGCGCAAGCTGCTGACCCAGTGGAAGCACATGCTGGTGCCGCTGGTCCCGGTCGCGTTCCTGCTGCTCGGGCTGATCATGCTCGGCGGTGACATGGGCACCGCGATCATCCTCACGGCGATCCTCTTCGGCCTGCTCTGGCTGGCGGGCGCGCCGACCCGGCTGTTCGCGGGCGTGCTGTCCGTCGCCGGGCTGATCGGTGTGACGCTCATCAAGACGAGCCCCAACCGGATGGCCCGCCTCGCCTGCATCGGCGCCACCGAGCCCAAGGCCGGGGTCGCCGACTGCTGGCAGGCCGTGCACGGCATCTACGCCCTGGCCTCCGGCGGACTCTTCGGCTCCGGACTGGGCGCGAGTGTGGAAAAATGGGGCCAACTCCCGGAAGCCCACACCGACTTCATCTTCGCCGTCACCGGTGAGGAACTGGGCCTGGCGGGGACGCTGTCGGTGCTCGCCCTGTTCGCGGCTCTAGGCTATGCGGGTATCCGCGTGGCCGGACGCACGGAGGACCCCTTCGTGAGGTATGCCGCGGGAGGCGTGACCACCTGGATCACCGCCCAGGCGGTGATCAACATCGGTGCGGTGCTCGGTCTGCTGCCGATCGCCGGTGTCCCCCTCCCGCTGTTCTCCTACGGAGGGTCCGCCCTGCTGCCGACCATGTTCGCCATCGGGCTGCTGATCGCCTTCGCGCGCGACGAGCCCGCTGCGCGGGCAGCGCTTGCGATGCGGCAACCTCGCTTTGGTAAAAAGCGGGCGGGAGGCCCCGGTGCCGAGCGGGGGCCTCGGAGATGGAACACGATGCGACGGCGTGCCTCGGCGGCGCGCTCGTCCGGAGAGCGGTGAATTTCGGTGCATGTCGTACTCGCCGGTGGGGGGACCGCCGGCCACATCGAGCCCGCGCTCGCCCTCGCGGACGCCCTGCGCAGGCAGGACCCGACCGTGGGGATCACGGCCCTGGGCACGGAGCGCGGCCTGGAGACCCGGCTCGTCCCGGAGCGCGGCTACGAGCTGGCGCTGATTCCTGCGGTGCCGCTGCCCCGCAAGCCCACCCCCGAGCTGATCACCGTCCCGGGCCGGCTGCGCGGCACGATCAAGGCCGCCGAGCAGATCCTGGAGCGCACCAAGGCGGACTGCGTGGTCGGCTTCGGCGGCTACGTCGCCCTGCCCGGCTACCTGGCCGCCAAGCGCCTCGGTGTGCCCATCGTCATCCACGAGGCCAACGCCCGCCCGGGCCTGGCCAACAAGATCGGCTCGCGGTACGCGGCCCGGGTCGCCGTCTCCACCCCGGACAGCAAGCTGCGTGACGCCCGCTACATCGGCATCCCGCTGCGCCGCTCCATCGCCACGCTGGACCGCGCCGCCGTCCGGCCCGAGGCCCGGCACCGCTTTGGTCTCGACCCCAACCTGCCCACGCTGCTCGTCTCCGGCGGCTCGCAGGGCGCCCGGCGGCTGAACGAGGTGACGCAGGCGGTCGCTCCGTGGCTCCAGCAGGCCGGCATCCAGATCCTGCACGCGGTCGGCCCGAAGAACGAACTGCCGCAGGTGCACCAGATGCCGGGAATGCCCCCCTACATCCCGGTAAGTTACCTGGACCGGATGG
Source organism: Streptomyces flaveolus (assembly GCF_000716535.1). GTDB lineage: Bacteria > Actinomycetota > Actinomycetes > Streptomycetales > Streptomycetaceae > Streptomyces > Streptomyces flaveolus_A. Next base: position 78,802 of record NZ_JNWV01000006.1, read on the forward strand.
ACCTCGCGTACGCGGCGGCCGACATGATGCTCTGCCGCGCGGGCGCGATGACCGTCGCCGAACTCTCCGCCGTCGGGCTCCCGGCCGCGTACGTCCCGCTGCCCATCGGCAACGGCGAACAGCGGCTCAACGCCCAGCCGGTGGTCAAGGCCGGCGGCGGGCTCCTCGTCGACGACGCGGACCTCACCCCCGAGTGGGTGCAGCAGAACGTGCTGCCCGTGCTCGCCGACCCGCACCGGCTGTACGAGATGTCCCGCGCGGCAAGCGAGTTCGGCCGCCGGGACGCCGACGACCTGCTCGTCGGCATGGTGTACGAGGCGATCGCCTCGCGCCGATAGGACCGTATGACGAAAGGGCAGTGAGCAGCGTGGCCGGACCCTCCACCGCCGAGCGCGGTGAACGCCAGCAGGAGTCGTCCGGCCCGCCGCTCGTCCGCGGGTCCAACCGGCGGCGCCTTCGCCTGGTCATCGCCCTGGTCGCCCTTCTCGTGCTCCTCGGGGCCGGTTCCGCCTGGGCGCTGTACGGCTCCACGTGGCTGCGCGTCGAGCATGTCCCGGTGTCGGGCACGCGCGTGCTGACTCCGGCCGAGGTGCGGGAGGCGGCGGCCGTGCCCGTCGGAAAACCGATGATTTCCGTCGACACGGATGTCATCGAAGCCCGACTTCGCCGGAAATTGCCCCGAATTGACACCGTAGATGTGGTTCGTTCCTGGCCGCATGGAATCGGCCTGAAAGTGATCGAGCGCACTCCGGTTCTGTTGATCCGAAAGGGCGCGAACTTCGTCGAAGTCGACGACGACGGTGTCCGGTTCGCCACGGTCGCGCAGGCGCCGAATGGCGTTCCGATGCTGGAATTGTCCGCGTCCCGGACGGGTCCGGGTGCCGCCAGCTTCCGGCGCTTCGGCACCGACCGGCTGGTGCGCGAGGCGGTCCGGGTCGCCGGGGACCTGCCGGCCGCCGTGGCGAGGACCGCCCGGGCCGTCCACGTGCGCACCTTCGACGACATCACGCTGGAGTTGGCCGACGGCCGCACCGTCGCGTGGGGCAGCGGCGAGCAGGGCCGCGCCAAGGCGCGGGCCCTCACGGCTCTCATGAAAGCATCTCCCGGCGCGCGGCACCTCGACGTCAGCGTCCCCACCGCCCCTGCGTCATCGGGGAGTTGACGCACATCCGCGCAGGCCAGCACCCTGGTTGGGCAGCGCTACGGCTGATCACATAGGGTGAAAAGAAAAACGGGAGGTTCGGCGTGTTCGTTGAACGGGCGCCACTTGTCGACTTAGTGTCCTGTTCAGAAGACTCCAGGGAACAGACACACTGGTAACCCTAAACTTCAGGGTTAGGGTTCGGGTCGGCGTTACGGACCGTCCCATTCGGCATCCGTCGTCCCGGCGCGGGGCACCGCACGGCGGCGACAACGTAATTCGAGGCGAGAGGCCTTCGACGTGGCAGCACCGCAGAACTACCTCGCAGTCATCAAGGTCATCGGTGTCGGCGGCGGTGGTGTCAATGCCATCAACCGGATGATCGAGGTCGGTCTCAAGGGCGTCGAGTTCATCGCCATCAACACCGACGCACAGGCGCTGTTGATGAGCGACGCCGACGTCAAGCTCGACGTCGGCCGCGAACTCACCCGCGGACTCGGCGCCGGAGCCAACCCGGCCGTCGGCCGCAAGGCCGCCGAGGACCACCGCGAGGAGATCGAGGAGGTCCTCAAGGGGGCCGACATGGTCTTCGTGACGGCCGGTGAAGGCGGCGGCACCGGCACCGGCGGCGCGCCCGTCGTGGCCAACATCGCGCGCTCGCTCGGCGCCCTCACCATCGGCGTGGTCACCCGCCCGTTCACCTTCGAGGGACGGCGCCGCGCGAACCAGGCCGAGGACGGCATCGCCGAACTCCGCGAAGAGGTCGACACCCTCATCGTCATCCCGAACGACCGGCTGCTGTCCATCTCGGACCGCCAGGTCTCGGTCCTGGACGCCTTCAAGTCCGCCGACCAGGTCCTGCTCTCCGGTGTTCAGGGCATCACCGACCTCATCACCACCCCCGGCCTGATCAACCTCGACTTCGCCGACGTGAAGTCGGTCATGTCCGAGGCCGGTTCGGCCCTCATGGGCATCGGCTCGGCCCGCGGCGACGACCGCGCGGTGGCCGCGGCCGAGATGGCGATCTCCTCGCCGCTGCTGGAGGCGTCCATCGACGGCGCCCGGGGCGTGCTGCTCTCCATCTCCGGCGGCTCCGACCTCGGCCTGTTCGAGATCAACGAGGCCGCCCAGCTGGTCAGCGAGGCCGCCCACCCCGAGGCCAACATCATCTTCGGCGCGGTCATCGACGACGCCCTCGGCGACGAGGTCCGGGTGACCGTGATCGCGGCCGGCTTCGACGGCGGCCAGCCCCCGGCCCGCCGGGACAACGTCCTCGGCTCGGCCTCCGCCGGCTCGGCTCCCGCCCGCCGCGAGGAGCCCGCCCCGGCCCGGCCGAGCGAGCCCAGCCGTCCGTCCTTCGGCTCGCTGGGCAGCGTCAAGCCGAAGGAGGAGCCGGAGCCGGCGCCCGAGCCGGTGGCCGAGATCCCGGTCCCCCCGCCGGTGACGCCGGCGCCCCGGACCTACTCGGACAGCGCGGCCGAGGAACTGGACGTCCCGGACTTCCTCAAGTGATAGGACAGCGCGAGAGCGTGAGCGGCGCGCACTTCGCCTTCACCGACCGGTGGGGCGGGGTGAGCGCCGCTCCGTATGAGGAGCTGAACCTCGGCGGCGCGGTCGGCGACACGCCCGAGGCGGTGCGGGGCAACCGGGAGCTGGCGGCCAAGTCGCTGGGCCTGGACCCCGCCCAGGTCGTCTGGATGAACCAGGTGCACGGCGCGGACGTCGCCGTGGTGGACGAGCCGTGGGGGAGCACGGTGCCGGAGGTCGACGCGATCGTCACCGTCCGGCGCGGACTCGCCCTCGCCGTCCTCACCGCCGACTGCGTACCGGTGCTGCTGGCCGACCCCGTCGCCGGGATCGTCGCAGCGGCCCACGCCGGCCGGCCCGGCATGGTCAAGGGGGTTGTCCCCGCCGCCGTACGCGCCATGGTCGAACTCGGCGCCGAGGAGGACCGGATCGTCGCCCGCACGGGCCCGTCCGTGTGCGGCCGGTGCTACGAGGTGCCGGAGGCGATGCGCGCCGAGGTGGCCGCCGTCGAGCCGGCGGCGCACGCCGAAACGAGCTGGGGCACGCCGGCGCTCGATGTGAGCGCCGGGGTGCACGCGCAGCTCGACCGGCTCGGGGTGTGCGACCGGGCGCAGGCGCCGGTGTGCACGCTGGAGTCGGACGACCACTTCTCGTACCGCCGCGACCGCACCACCGGGCGGCTCGCGGGCTATGTCTGGCTGGACTGATGGGGCATGACGGACCGTAAGACCGAACTCGCCGCGAATCTGGCGAAGGTGGAGGAGCGCATCACCGCCGCGTGCGTGGCGGCCGGACGCGCGCGGGAGGAGGTGACCCTGATCGTGGTCACCAAGACCTACCCGGCCGGCGATGTGCGGATCCTGTCGGAACTCGGTGTGCGCCACGTCGCCGAGAACCGCGACCAGGACGCGGCCCCGAAGGCCGCCGCCTGTGCGGATCTGCCCCTCACGTGGCACTTCGTCGGCCAGTTGCAGACCAACAAAGTGCGTTCCGTGGTCGGTTACGCCGATGTCGTGCAGTCCGTCGACCGCTCCCGGCTCGTCGCCACGCTGTCGAAGGAGGCGGTGCGGGCGGAGCGCGAGGTGGGCTGTCTCATCCAGGTCGCGCTCGACGCCGGCGCGAGCGGCAGGGGGGACCGCGGTGGCGTGGCCCCCGAAGGAATCGAAGAGTTGGCCGACCTCGTCGCCGACGCGCCCGGGCTGCGGCTCGACGGACTGATGACCGTCGCTCCGCTCAGCGGGGAGTACGCGGGGCGCGAACAAGCGGCGTTCGAGCGCCTGATGGTTTTGTCGACTGACCTGCGCCGAGCTCATCCGGCTGCAACCATGGTGTCGGCAGGGATGAGTGCGGACCTCGAACAGGCCGTGGCCGCCGGGGCGACACATGTGCGCGTCGGCACCGCGGTACTCGGAGTCCGCCCTAGGCTCGGGTAACGTCGCCAGGAAGTCGGACCACAGCAGAAAATATGGTCAATGCGCCCCAAGACGGGCACAAAGGCCACGTGGATCGCGGGCACTTGGCAGTCGTCAGTCGATCCACCACAGAGCGGAGGACTCAGAGCATGGCCGGCGCGATGCGCAAGATGGCGGTCTACCTCGGCCTCGTGGAGGACGATGGGTACGACGGCCGCGGATTCGACCCCGACGACGACTTCGAGCCCGAGTTGGACCCGGAGCCCGAGCGGGACCACCGACGGCACGAGCCGTCGCACCAGTCGCACGGTGCACATCAGTCCCAAAGGGACGAAGAGGTGCGAATCGTACAACCGCCCGCGCCTCGCGAACCGGTGGCCCGTTCGACTTCGCTCGCCGCGGAATCCGGACGTCCGGCGCGGATCGCGCCCGTGGCATCCATCACACAAGAACGTCAGTCCCTGGAGAAGAACGCGCCGGTGATCATGCCCAAGGTCGTGTCGGAACGAGAGCCTTACCGGATCACCACGCTTCACCCGCGGACCTACAACGAGGCCCGTACCATCGGGGAACACTTCCGTGAGGGCACCCCGGTGATCATGAATCTGACTGAGATGGATGACACAGACGCCAAGCGACTTGTCGACTTTGCGGCCGGTTTGGTGTTTGGTCTTCACGGCAGCATCGAGCGGGTGACGCAGAAGGTGTTCCTGTTGTCTCCTGCTAACGTCGATGTCACGGCGGAGGACAAGGCCCGCATCGCAGAGGGCGGGTTCTTCAACCAGAGCTGAGACGTACGACCGGATCGAAGCACGGAAGAGCACGGAACAGGGGAGAGGGAACCACAGGCCATGAGCGTGTTCGCGCAGGTGATCTACATCGCGCTGATGGTGTTCCTCGTCGTGCTCATCTTCCGGCTGGTCATGGACTACGTTTTCCAGTTCGCCCGCTCGTGGCAACCCGGCAAGGCGATGGTGGTCGTACTGGAGGCCACCTACACTGTCACCGATCCACCGCTGAAGCTTCTGCGGCGGTTCATTCCGCCGCTGCGTCTCGGGGGCGTGGCGCTCGACCTGTCCTTCTTCGTACTGATGATCATCGTCTACATTCTCATCTCCGTCGCCGGGAGCTTCGTGAGATGAGGGTGGGGACGATCCGGTCTTGCCGACTGCCGATGACTACGTTGAGGTGAAGAGATGCCGTTGACCCCCGAGGACGTGCGGAACAAGCAGTTCACGACCGTCCGCCTCCGAGAAGGCTATGACGAGGACGAGGTCGATGCCTTCCTCGACGAGGTCGAAGCCGAACTGACCCGTCTGCTCCGCGAGAACGAGGACCTGCGCGCCAAGCTGGCCGCGGCCACCCGCGCCGCCGCACAGAACCAGCAGAACGCGCGCAAGCCCCCGGAGCAGGACCAGCAGCAGCACCAGCAGCAGCACCAGCAGCAGGGCATGCGAGGTCCTGGCGCTCCGGTGCCCGCCGGGATATCGGGCCCGCCGCAGCAGCAGATGGGTGGCCCCATGGGTGGTCCGCCCCAGCTGCCGAGCGGTGCCCCGCAGCTGCCCGCCGGCCCCGGCGGTCAGGGCGGCCCGCAGGGTCCCGGCCCGATGGGCCAGGGTCCGATGGGTCAGGGCCCGATGGGCGGTCAGCCGCCCATGCAGCAGCAGATGGGCGGCCCGATGGGCGGTCCCATGGGTGGCCCCATGGGCGGTCCGATGGGTGGCCCCGGTCAGGGCCCCGGTGGCGACAGTGCCGCCCGTGTCCTCTCGCTGGCCCAGCAGACCGCCGACCAGGCGATCGCCGAGGCCCGCTCCGAGGCCAACAAGATCGTCGGCGAGGCCCGCAGCCGCGCCGAGGGTCTGGAGCGTGACGCCCGTGCCAAGGCCGATGCCCTGGAGCGGGACGCGCAGGAGAAGCACCGCGTCGCCATGGGCTCCCTGGAGTCCGCCCGCGCCACGCTGGAGCGCAAGGTCGAGGACCTGCGCGGCTTCGAGCGCGAGTACCGCACGCGCCTGAAGTCGTACCTGGAGTCGCAGCTGCGTCAGCTCGAGACCCAGGCCGACGACTCGCTGGCCCCGCCGCGCACCCCGGCCACCGCGTCGCTGCCGCCGTCCCCGGCGCCCTCCATGGCTCCGGCCGGCGCGAGCGCCCCGTCCTACGGCGGCAACCAGACGATGGGCGGCAACCCCTCGCCGTCCGCCCCGTCCTACGGCGGCCAGCAGCAGATGACCCCGGCCATGACGCAGCCCATGGCCCCGGTCCGCCCGCAGGGCCCGTCCCCGATGGGTCAGGCTCCCTCGCCGATGCGTGGGTTCCTGATCGACGAGGACGACAACTGAGCACCGGGCACCAGTACGACAACGGCGTCGGCAGCGTCTGATAGGGCGGGCCCCCTGGACTTCGGTCCTGGGGGCCCGCCCTTTTTACGCGGGTTGCGTGACGGCGGAGCCCATGGCGGCCATGACGAAGGGCCCGGCCTCCTTGACGGAGACCGGGCCCTTCTCGTACCGCTCGGCGCCTACGCCTTGCGCAGCCGGAACGTGAGAGACAGCCCCTCGTCGGTGAACGGCTCACCGAAACCGTCGTCGCCCTCGCCCTGCCGGAAGTCGGTCGACAGCACCTCGTCGGCGATCAGCTCCGCATGCTCGGCCAGCGCGGCGACCACCGCCGGGTCGGTCGACTCCCAGCGCAGGGCGATCCGGTCGGCGACGTCCAACCCGCTGTTCTTGCGGGCCTCCTGGATCAGCCGGATCGCGTCACGGGCCAGGCCCGCCTGCCGCAGCTCCTCGGTGATCTCCAGGTCCAGCGCCACCGTGGCACCGGAGTCGGAGGCCACCGACCAGCCCTCGCGCGGGGTCTCCGTGATGATCACCTCGTCCGGAGCGAGGGTGACCGTCTCCCCGTCGACCTCCACGGAGGCCGTGCCCTCGCGCAGGGCGAGGGACAGTGCGGCGGCGTCGGCGGCGGCGATCGCCTTCGCCACGTCCTGCACCCGCTTGCCGAACCGCTTGCCGAGCGCCCGGAAGTTGGCCTTCGCGGTCGTGTCGACCAGGCTGCCGCCGACCTCGCTGAGCGACGCCAGCTTCTCGACGTTCAGCTCCTCCGTGATCTGCGTGTGCAGCTGCGGGTTCAGGGCCTCGAACCCGGTCGCCGCGATCAGCGCCCGGGACAGCGGCTGACGCGTCTTGACACCGGACTCCGCGCGCGTGGCACGGCCCAGCTCCACCAGCCGGCGGACCAGGACCATCTGCTTCGACAGCTCCGGGTCGATCGCCGACAGGTCCGCCTCCGGCCAGGTGGCCAGGTGCACGGACTCCGGCGCGCCCGGGGTGACCGAAACGATCAGGTCCTGCCACACCCGCTCGGTGATGAACGGGGTGATCGGCGCCATCAGCTTGGTGACCGTCTCCAGCACCTCGTGCAGCGTGCGCAGCGCGGCCTTGTCGCCCTGCCAGAAGCGGCGGCGGGAACGGCGGACGTACCAGTTCGACAGGTCGTCGACGAACGCGGACAGCAGCTTGCCGGCGCGCTGGGTGTCGTACGCCTCCAGGGCCTGCGTCACCTGGTCGGTGAGCGCGTGCAGCTCGGACAGCAGCCAGCGGTCCAGCACCGGACGCTCGGCCGGCGCCGGGTCCGCCGCGGACGGCGCCCAGTTCGACGTACGGGCGTACAGGGCCTGGAAGGCGACCGTGTTCCAGTAGGTCAGCAGCGTCTTGCGGACGACCTCCTGGATGGTGCCGTGGCCCACCCGGCGCGCGGCCCACGGCGAGCCGCCGGCCGCCATGAACCAGCGCACCGCGTCCGCGCCGTGCTGGTCCATGAGCGGGATGGGCTGCAGGATGTTGCCCAGGTGCTTGGACATCTTGCGGCCGTCCTCGGCCAGGATGTGGCCCAGGCAGACGACGTTCTCGTACGACGACTTGTCGAAGACGAGCGTGCCGACGGCCATCAGCGTGTAGAACCAGCCACGGGTCTGGTCGATCGCCTCGGAGATGAACTGCGCCGGGTACCGGCTCTCGAACAGCTCCTTGTTCTTGTACGGGTAGCCCCACTGCGCGAACGGCATCGAGCCCGAGTCGTACCAGGCGTCGATGACCTCCGGCACGCGCGTGGCCGTCGCGCCGCAGCCCTCGTGCGGGCAGGCGAAGGTGACCTCGTCGATGTACGGGCGGTGCGGGTCGAGGCCGGACTGGTCGGTGCCGGTCAGCTCGCTCAGCTCGGTGAGGGAGCCGACGCAGGTGAGGTGGTCCTCCGCGCAGCGCCAGATCGGCAGCGGGGTGCCCCAGTAGCGGTTGCGGGACAGCGCCCAGTCGATGTTGTTGTTCAGCCAGTCGCCGTACCGGCCGTGCTTGACCGTCTCCGGGAACCAGTTGGTCTTCTCGTTCTCCTGGATGAGCCGGTCCTTGATGGCCGTCGTGCGGATGTACCAGGAGGGCTGCGCGTAGTAGAGCAGCGCGGTGTGGCAGCGCCAGCAGTGCGGGTAGCTGTGTTCGTACGGCAGGTGCTTGAAGAGGAGGCCGCGCTGGTTCAGGTCATCGGTGAGCTTTTCGTCCGCCTTCTTGAAGAAGACGCCGCCGACCAGCGGGACGTCCTCCGCGAAGGTGCCGTCCGGGCGGACCGGGTTCACGACCGGCAGGCCGTAGGCGCGGCAGACCTTCAGGTCGTCCTCACCGAAGGCCGGGGACTGGTGGACCAGACCCGTACCGTCGTCGGTGGTGACGTACTCGGCGTTCACGACGAAGTGCGCCGGCTCCGGGAACTCCACCAGCTCGAACGGACGTTGATACGTCCAGCGCTCCATCTCGGCGCCGGTGAAGGTCTGGCCCGTGGTCTCCCAGCCCTCGCCGAGCGCCTTGGCGACGAGCGGCTCGGCGACGACGAGCTTCTCCTCGCCGTCGGTGGCGACGACGTAGGTCACGTCGGGGTGCGCGGCGACCGCCGTGTTGGACACCAGGGTCCAGGGGGTCGTCGTCCAGACCAGGAGCGCGGCCTGACCGGCGAGCGGACCGGAGGTGAGCGGGAAACGGACGTACACCGACGGGTCGACGACCGTCTCGTAGCCCTGCGCCAGCTCGTGGTCGGACAGGCCGGTGCCGCAGCGCGGGCACCAGGGGGCGACCCGGTAGTCCTGGACCAGGAGCCCCTTGGTGAAGATCTGCTTCAGCGACCACCAGACCGACTCCACGTACTCGGGGTCCATGGTCCGGTAGGCGTCGTCCAGGTCGACCCAGTAGCCCATGCGGGTCGTCAGCTCGGCGAACGCGTCGGTGTGCCGGGTCACGGACTCGCGGCACTTGGCGTTGAACTCGGCGATGCCGTACGCCTCGATGTCCTGCTTGCCGGAGAAGCCCAGTTCCTTCTCGACGGCCAGCTCGACGGGCAGGCCGTGGCAGTCCCAGCCGGCCTTGCGGGCCACGTGGTAGCCGCGCATGGTGCGGAAGCGGGGGAAGACGTCCTTGAAGACGCGGGCCTCGATGTGGTGGGCGCCGGGCATGCCGTTCGCGGTGGGCGGGCCCTCGTAGAACACCCATTCCGGGCGGCCCTCGGACTGCTCCAGGCTCTTGGCGAAGATCTTCTGCTCGCGCCAGAAGTCGAGCACGGCGTGCTCAAGAGCGGGCAGGTCGACCTGTGCGGGCACCTGGCGGTACGTCGGCGCTGTCATCTGCGAGCATCCTCCAACGGACTTGCTGCCTTCCGTCGGAGGGACGAGAGCCTTCGTTCCTGTCTACGCCGTGTGCGGCGCGCTCCCGCGGTACCACCCTCCTTGGCCCCCCGCCGCGCCGTACGCGCCGGTGAGCCCCCTCATTGGGGTCGCGAGGCCGGTTCTACTCGCCGCCGCCCTTCGGCTGCGGCTTTCTTCCGGCGGCTCCGGGGTGATCTTCACGTCGCGCTCGCCCCCGGGCTCACACCGTCCCCGGGTCGCTCTGGGCTGCCTACGCCGCTACTCGTCCCCATCCACGCTTCTCGCTCCGCCCAGTGTACGGCGCCGCGCGGACAGCGGCGGACCGGTTTTCCGCGCGGCGGGGGCGCGGGCCGTACGACCGGGCCGTGTGACCCGAATGGCGAGGGGAGCGGGCGCCGGGGTCGGTGCGGTACCGGCCCGGCGGATTACCCGGCGGGGAGCTGGGCACAACGGATGCATGCCCGTGGCTCGGGGGGTGCGGGCGGGCGAATCGGGCGGTGTGCCCCGTTGCCGCGGGACTCAAGTCGATTTATCGTCCCAGCACGATTCGCGAGCAAGATCACAATATGTGAAGGGGCCGCGGCCATGGTGGCGAAGAAGACCGCCGTACAGCAGCCGGCGACCGGGAAGACCGGCGCGAGGCCTGCCACCAAGAAGACGGCCCCGGGCAGGACGGCCGCCACGAAGACGGCTGCCAAGAAGCCGGTGGCCGAGAAGGCGGCGCCCGTCGAGGCGGCTGCCACGAAGACGGCTGCCACGAAGGCGGTGGCCCCCAAGGCGGCCGTCGGCGAGAAGTCGGCCGCTGCGGGGAAGGTCGCGAAGAAGGCGGCTGAGAAGGCTGAGAAGAAGGCGGCCGTGAAGAAGACGGCTGTGAACAAGACGGCCGACAGAACGGTCGCGAAGGAGGTCGCGGGTACCAAGGCGGTCACCGGGAAGCCGGCCGCGACGGAGACGGCTGTGAAGGACGCGACGGCCAGGAAGACGGCCGTGGCGGACAAAGCCGCGATGAGGAAGACGGCCACGAAGAGGTCGGCCGCCAGGCGGACGGCCGCGGCGGACAAGTCCGCGATGAAGGAGACGGCCGCCAAGGAAGCGGCCGAGAAGGAGACGGCCGCCGAAGAAGCGGTCGGCAAGAAGGCCGTCGCCGAGAAGACCGCCGCCAAGAAAGCCGCTGCCAAGAAGGCCGCGGTGAAGGAGACGGCCGACAAGAGCACGACCAAGGACGCGGGCGCGGCGCGGGCCGCGAAGCAGACGGGAGCCACGACAGTGGTTGCGAAGAAGACTCCTGGCACGGCCACGGCGGAACAGTCCGCCGTTCCCAAGGCGCGGCTCGGCGCGGTGGAGCCCGGCGAACTGGCGGTACGCCCCGGCGAGGATCCGTGGACCCCGGAAGAGGCCGACGCGGCCCGCGCGGAGCTGCAGTCCGAGCTGGAGCGGCTGCGGGAGGAGATCAGCTCGTCCGAGGCGTCCCTGGTCGGCCTGATGCGGGACTCCGGGGACGGTGCCGGGGACGATCAGGCCGACACCGGCACCAAGAACATCACGCGCGAGCACGAGCTGGCGCTGGCCGCCAACGCGCGCGAGATGCTGATCCAGACCGAGCGCGCCCTGGAACGGCTCGACGCGGGCACCTACGGCCTGTGCGAGAACTGCGGCGACCCCATCGGCAAGGCCCGGATGCAGGCGTTCCCGAGGGCCACGCTGTGCGTGGAGTGCAAGCAGAAGCAGGAACGCCGCTCCTGAGCGCGAGAGGGCCTCGGGGCGTGCCGTAGTCTCGTCCTCAGTCAGGGCACCTAGGTTGAGGGACTCACGTGGCAGAGGCGGAGCGGATCATCGGTACGCCGGACACCCCGGACGACGGCGGCGAGCACGAGGCGTCGGCCGGAGCACCCGCCGGCGGCGCCGCGGTCGGTGCGTCCGGGGAGGCGGGCGCGTCCGGCGCGGGCGAGCAGGGGACCCCGGCGCGACGGACCGGCCGCGGGCGCCGGATCGCCGTGCTGTTCGCGGTGGCCGCGTTCGCCTACGCCCTCGACCTGGTCAGCAAGATGCTCGTCGTCTCCCGGCTGGAGGGGCACGCGCCCATCCAGGTCGTCGGGGACCTGCTGGAGCTGCACGCGATCCGCAACCCGGGTGCCGCCTTCGGGTTCGGCGCGGCATTCACGGTGATCTTCACACTGATCGCCGCGGCCGTGATCGTCGTGATCATCCGCCTGGCCCGCAAGCTGTACAGCTTCCCCTGGGCGGTCGCGCTCGGCCTGCTGCTCGGCGGCGCGCTCGGCAACCTCACCGACCGCGTCTTCCGGGCGCCGGGCGTCTTCGAGGGCGAGGTGGTGGACTTCATCGCGCCGAAGGGGTTCGCCGTGTTCAACCTCGCCGACTCCGCGATCGTGTGCGGCGGCATCCTGATCGTGCTGCTGTCCTTCCGCGGCCTGGACCCCGACGGCACGGTCCACAAGGACTGACGCGGGGGTCCGCCCGGGTTTTCCACAGGCTCGTGCGGAGCCGTTCGGCCCGTCCGGCATACTCGACGGGTGAGCACGATTCCCGAGATCCGTACCCTGCCCGTGCCCGACGGCCTGGAGGGCGAGCGCGTCGACGCCGCCATCTCCCGCATGTTCGGCTTCTCCCGCACGAAGGCCGCGGAGCTGGCCGCGGCCGGCAAGGTCCAGGTCGACGGCGCGGTGGTCGGCAAGTCCGAGCGGGTGCGCGGCGGTGCCTGGCTGGAGGTCGAGATGCCGCAGGCGCCCGCGCCGGTGCAGGTGGTCGCCGAGCCGGTCGAGGGCATGGAGATCGTGCACGACGACGATGACGTGGTCGTGATCGTCAAGCCGGTCGGCGTGGCCGCGCACCCGTCGCCGGGCTGGTCCGGTCCGACCGTCATCGGCGGTCTCGCCGCCGCCGGGTACCGGATCTCCACCTCCGGCGCCGCCGAGCGCCAGGGCATCGTGCACCGCCTGGACGTCGGTACGTCGGGCCTGATGGTGGTCGCCAAGTCGGAGTACGCGTACACGTCGCTCAAGCGCCAGTTCAAGGAGCGCACGGTCGACAAGCGCTACCACACCCTCGTCCAGGGCCACCCGGACCCGACGAGCGGCACCATCGACGCCCCGATCGGCCGCCACCCGAACCACGACTACAAGTGGGCGGTCACGGCCGACGGCAAGCCCTCGGTGACCCACTACGACCTCATCGAGGCCTTCCGCGCCGCCTCCCTGCTGGACGTCAAGCTGGAGACGGGCCGCACCCACCAGATCCGCGTCCACATGGCCGCCCACCGCCACCCGTGCGTCGGCGACCTCACCTACGGCGCCGACCCCACCCTCGCCAAGCGGCTGCGCCTGACCCGCCAGTGGCTGCACGCCGTGCGCCTCGGTTTCGAGCACCCCGGCGACGGTTCCTGGGTGGAGTTCGAGAGTGACTACCCCGAGGACCTCCGGCAGGCCCTCGACCAGGTCCGGGAGGACACATGGGCGTGATCCCCGCCTACACCGTCCGGGTCGCCGAGGACCCCGCCGACCGCGAGGCCTGCTTCACGGTCCGCAAGGAGGTCTTCGTGGCCGAGCAGGGCGTGGCCGAGGACATCGAGTACGACGCCTACGACGCCGTGGCCGTGCATGTGCTGGCGGTCCGCGAGGACGGGGTGCCGCTGGGCACCGGACGCCTGCTGTACGGCGAGGCGGCCGCCGCGAAGACCGGCGGGGACCCGGCGGTGGGCTCCCTGGGCCGGCTCGCCGTCTCCCGGGCGGCCCGTGGGCTCGGCGTCGGCGCGGCCCTGGTGCGCGCCATCGAGGACGCGGCACGCACGCGTGGCCTCACGGCGGTGGACCTGCACGCGCAGACCCACGCCCTGGGCTTCTACGAGCGGCTCGGTTACGAGGCGTACGGCCCTGAGTTCCCGGACGCGGGCATACCGCACCGGGCGATGCGCCGGGCCCTGTAGCCAGGGGAGCCGCTGCCGGCCGCGCGGCTCACGCCGGGGTGCGCGGCCGTCCAGGCGTCGGTACGCCGGGTCGCGGGCGTCATGGCAGGCTTGAGGTCTGCCGTGTGATCGTCGACTCCCGGAGCGCCGTCCGTGGATCAGCTGGCTCTGTTGTTCGTACTGCTGCTCGGGGCCCTGGTGAGCGTCCCGGTGGGGGACCGGTTCGGGGTGCCGGCGCCGGTGCTGATGACCCTCTTCGGCGGGGCCCTGGCGGTGGCCGAATTCGTGCCCAACGTGGACATCCCGCCGGACCTGATCCTGCCCGGGCTGCTGCCACCGCTGCTCTACGCCGCCGTACGCCGGACCTCCTGGCGGCAGTTCGCGGCCAACATCCGCCCGATCTTCCTGCTGGCCGTGGCCCTGGTGTTCGTCACGACGGTGTGCGTGGCGTTCGTCGCCAACGCCATCGTGCCGGGGCTGCCGATCGCCGCCGCCGTCGCGCTGGGTGCCCTGATCGCGCCGCCGGACCCGGTCGCGGCGACCAGCGTCGCCGGTCAGCTCGGGCTGCCGCGCCGCCTGGTGTCGATCCTGGAGGGCGAGGGCCTCTTCAACGACGTCACCGCCATCGTGCTGTACCACGTGGCCATCGCCGCGGCCGTGAGCGGCACCTTCTCGCCCTGGCGGGCCGGCCTGGACCTGGTGCTGTCGGCCGTCGTCGCGGTGGCCGTCGGCCTGGTGCTGGGCTGGGGCGCGAACAGGCTGATGGACCTGCTCGGTGATCCGACCCTGCAGATCGGCATGACCCTGCTGGTGCCGTACGCCTCCTACGTGCTCGCCGAGAAGCTGCACGGCTCCGGGGTGCTCGCGGTGCTCACCACGGCCCTCTTCCTCGCCGAGTACGCCACCGACGCCGACGACGTGATGACCCGGCTCGCCGGGCACACCTTCTGGGACATCATCGACACGCTCGTCACGGGCGTCGCCTTCGGACTCATCGGACTGGAGCTGCACAACGCCATCCGCACCGCCCAGGGGCGGTGGGGCGAGATGCTCGGCTGGGCAGCGGCCGTGGTGGGCGTGGTGGTCGTCGTACGGCTGCTGTGGCTGCTGCCGGCGACCTGGCTGACCAAGCGGCTGCACGCCCGCCGGGACTACGACGAGGAGATCCCGGTGAGCTGGCGGGAGACCGTCGTGATGTGGTGGTCCGGGATGCGCGGGGTGGCCTCGGTGGCGCTGGCGCTGGCCGTGCCGCTGAAGACGGACGCCGGGGCGCCGTTCCCCGACCGGGACGAGATCGTCTTCATCGCCTTCGGGGTGATCGTCGCCACGCTGGTGGTGCAGGGGCTGACGCTGCCGTGGCTGGTGAGGCGGCTCGGGGTGCGGGCCGACTCCGAGCGGGAGAAGGAGTTCGAGAAGGAGCTGGCGGTGCGGGCCGCGAAGGCGGCGAAGCGGCGGCTGCGGGAGATCGAGCAGGTGGAGGAACTGTCCGAGGAGCTCTCCGAGCAGATGCTGCGGCGGGCCTTCGACATCGGTATCCGGATCAGCCCGGACATGGGGGAGGAGGAACGGCGGGAGGCGCACCGGCAGCGGGCCAAGCGGCTGAAGCGGGTGCGGCGCATCCAGAACGAGATGCTGAGCGCCGCGCGCCACGAGGTACTGGCGGCGCGGAGCGAGCCCGGGGCGGACCCGGAGATCGTGGACCGGGTGCTCCGGCATCTCGACGTGCGGAGCCTGCGGTGAGTGCTGCGCACGAGGCCCCGGCCAGTCATACGAATGTGCCGGCCCTGTGGATAACTCCCGGCATCGCCCGCCCCCCGCTCCTACTCTCGGATCATGACTCGCAACATCGTGATCAGTGGTGGCGGTACGGGCATCGGGCTGGCGGCGGCACGGGCGTTCGCGGCGGACGCGGACCGGGTGCTGTTGCTCGGGCGGCGTGCGGACGTGCTGGAGAAGGCCGGGGTGCCCGGGGCGCTCACCTACGCGGCGGACCTGTCCGAACCGGATGACGTGCGCGGTGTCGCCCGGTTCGTCGCCGACGAGCTGGGCACCGTGGACGTGCTCGTGAACTGTGCCGGAGGAGCCGGATACCTGGAGCCCCCGGCCGGCAGCGACGACCCCCTCGACCGGGTCGCCCACGACTGGACCGTCAACTTCCGGCAGAACACCCTGACCGCGGCGCTCCTCACCGAGGCGCTGAAGGACCGGCTCGCCGAGCCCGGCGGACGGGTGCTGTTCCTGAGTTCCATCGCCGCCTACCGAGGCTCGGGCACGGGTGCCTACGCGGCGGCCAAGGCCGGGCTGCACCCGTACGCCCACGACCTGGCCCGGGAGTTGGGCCCGCGCGGCATCACCGTGAACGTGGTCGCCCCCGGGTACGTCGAGGACACCGAGTTCTTCGGCGCCACGATGGACGAGGACCGGCGGGCGAGGCTCGTCGCGGACACCTCGACCGGCCGCGCCGGCATACCCGGGGACGTCGCCGAGACCCTGCACTGGCTGGCGTCGCCCGCCGCCGGGCACGTCACCTCGCAGATCGTCCAGGTGAACGGAGGTGCCGAACGGGGCCGTTGAGCGCGGCCGGTCAGCCCCGACCGGTGCGCGGGAAGTCGTAGGCCCGGCGGAGGGAGGCGCCGTCGGGGGAGGGGACGCGCGACGGCGGCAGCACCGACTCGGCAGTGTTCACCCGGGGCAGTGCGTAGGGGTGCTCCGCGGACAGCCAGCTGATCATCTGCTCGCGGACCGCGACCCGCACCGTCCAGATGTCGTCGGCGTCCTTCGCCGTCACCAGCGCGCGCACCTGGATGGTGTTCGGTGTGGTGTCCGTCACCTGGAGGTTGCACGCGCGGCCGTCCCAGGCCGGGCACGCGCGCAGGATGTCCCGCAGCTTCTCGCGCATCGCCTCGATCGGCGCGCTGTGGTCGAGGTGCCAGTAGACGATCCCGGTCATCTGCGGGGTGCCGCGGGACCAGTTCTCGAAGGGTTTGGAGGTGAAGTACGACACCGGCATCGTGATCCGGCGCTCGTCCCAGGTCCGTACCGTCAGAAAGGTCAGGGTGATCTCCTCGACGGTGCCCCACTCGCCGTCGACCACGACGGTGTCGCCTATGCGCACCATGTCGCCGAAGGCGATCTGCAGCCCGGCGAACATGTTGGACAGCGTCGACTGGGCGGCGACACCGGCGATGGCGGCGATGATGCCCGCCGAAGCCAGCAGGGAGGCGCCCGCGGCGCGCATCGCCGGGAACGTCAGCAGCATCGACGAGACGGCCACGACGATGACGATCGCGGACACCACCCGCATGATCAGCTCCACCTGCGTGCGCACCCGGCGCACCCGGGCCGCGTCGCGGTGGACGCGGGCATAGCGGGAGTAGGTGGTCTCGACGATCGCCGCGGCGATCCGGATCACCAGCCAGGCGGCCGACCCGATCAGCACCAGCGTCAACGTCCTGCCGATGCCGACCTGGTGCCGCTCCAGGAGCTTCGCCTGGTCGTACGAGCCACGCAGCAGAGCGGCGCACAGTACGAGCTGGTAGGGGATGCGGGCACGGCGCAGCAGCCCCCACAGGGGGGTGTCGTGGTCGCGTTCGTCGGCCTTGCACAGCAGCCGGTCCGTGCCCCAGCCGATGGCCAGGGTCAGCAGCACCGTGCCGCCGAGCACGATCAGGGGGCGGAGTACGTTCTCCATGCCTCCGCTCCTAACCGGCGCGCGCAGGGCATGAACATGTGAGTTCGGCGCGTTCCTGGGTACGGCGGCACCGGCACACGCGTGGCCGGCTGGCACCATGGCCTCATGAACATCATGCTCTTTCACTCGACCTACGGGCTCAGGCCCGCGGTGCGCGAGGCCGCGGACCGGCTGCGCGCGGCGGGCCACGAGGTGTGGACGCCGGACCTCTTCGAGGGGCGGACGTTCGACACCGTGGAGGAGGGCATGGAGTTCAAGGAGCGGACCGGCAAGGAGGAGCTGCTCAAGCGGGCCGTGCTGGCGGCGGCGCCGTACTCGGACCGGGGGCTGGTGTACGCCGGGTTCTCGCTCGGCGCCTCCATCGCCCAGACCCTGGCCCTCGGCGACGACAAGGCGCGCGGGCTGCTGCTCCTGCACGGCACGTCGGACATCGCGCCGAACGCGCACGTGGACGAGCTGCCGGTGCAGCTCCACGTGGCCGAGCCGGACCCGTTCGAGACGGACGACTGGCTGAGCGCCTGGTACCTCCAGATGGGCCGGGCGGGCGCCGATGTGGAGGTCTACCGGTACGCCGGGGCCGGGCACCTCTACACCGATCCCGAGCTGCCGGACTACGACGCGGAGGCCGCCGAGGCCACCTGGCGGGTGGCGCTCGGCTTCCTCGAATCGCTCGGCTGAGCGGTCGCGCGGCGACGGCGGTTACACCGGGTCGTAGGTCCGCTCGACCTTCTGCGTGCCGCTGCGCGTGCGGTAGGAACGCACCCAACTGGAGGTGGCGTTCGCGTCGGTGCGGTCGGACAGCACGTAGTAGTCCATCTGCGCGCGGTCGGCGGTGATGTCGAGCACGCCGTAGCCGTGCCGGTCGGTGTCCACCCAGTGGACGTGCCGGTTGGCGGCCTTGATGACCGGCGCGGCGACCGCGGAGACCGTGCCCTCGGGCACCTTCACGATGTCGTCCAGGTTGTCGGAGGTCACCGAGGTCACCACGAACTCGGTGGCCGCCGACGCCGACAGCGGGTAGGTGCCCGCGTCCACCGGGACGTCGTTGGCCCACGCCATGTGGATGTCGCCGGTCAGGAAGACGGTGTTGCCGATGGCGTTGGAGCGCAGGTGGGCCAGCAGTTCACGGCGGTCGTCGGTGTAGCCGTCCCACTGGTCGGTGTTGGCGGCGATGCCCTCCTGCGGCAGTCCGAGCAGCTTGGCGAGCGGCTTGAACAGGTCGGCGGAGAGGGAGCCGAAGGAGAACGGCGAGATCATCACCGAGTTGCCGACCAGCCGCCACCTGGTGTCGGAGGCCTTCAGACCGGCCTTCAGCCAGTCGAGCTGGGCGCGCCCGGTGAGCGTGCGGTCCGGGTCGTCCACCGAGCCGCTGGCCGTGGACGCCTGCTGGGAGCGGAAGGAGCGCAGGTCCAGCAGGGAGAGGTCGGCGAGCTTGCCGAAGCGCAGCCGGCGGTAGGTGGTGCCCGCGATGGCCGGGCGGACCGGCATCCACTCGAAGTACGCCTGCTTCGCGGCGGCCTGACGGGCCGACCAGGTGCCCTCGGCGCCCTCGGTGTGGTTGACGGCGCCGCCCGACCAGGCGTTGTCGGCGAACTCGTGGTCGTCCCAGATCGCGATGACCGGCGCCTTCAGGTGCAGGGCCTGGAGGTCGGGGTCGGTCTTGTACTTGGCGTGCCGGATCCGGTAGTCGGCGAGGGTGAGGATCTCGTTCGCGGGCGCGTGCGGGCGCACGACCTTGCCCCGGGTCCCGTACTCACCGGACTTGTACTCGTAGATGTAGTCGCCGAGGTGCAGCCAGGCGTCCAGGTCGTTGCGGGCCGCGAGGTGGCGGTAGGCGGAGAAGTAGCCGGCCTCCCAGTTGGCGCAGGAGACCACGCCGAACCGCAGGGAGGAGACGTCCGCGTCCGCCGCCGGCGCGGTGCGGGTGCGCGCCACCGGGGAGTCGGTGCCGCCGGCCGAGAAGCGGAACCAGTAGTCGGTGGCCGGCTCCAGGCCGCGGATGTCGGCCTTCACGGTGTGGTCGGAGGCGGCCGTCGCGGTGGTGGAGCCCTTGGCGACGATGCTGGTGAACGCCTTGTCCCTGGCGACGACCCAGCTGACCTCGGTGTCCGGGCCGAGCCCGGAACCCGGTATCGCCTCCGGGGCCGGGGTCACGCGGGTCCACAGCAGGACGCCGTCGGGCAGCGGGTCGCCGGAGGCGACACCGTGCAGGAAGGCGGGGGTGTCCGTGGCGGCGCGGGCCGGCAGTGCGGCGGCCAGCGGCCCGGCCAGGACAGCGGTCGCCGCCGCGGCCTTGACGACCGTACGGCGGCGGGGCGAAAGCGAACCGAGGCCCTGGGAGGTCTCGGATGATCTGTATCGACTGGTCACGGACGATCAGGTTACTGATCGGTACGCGTCAGAGCGGGCGAACTCGCAAAAGTTCGCCCGCTCTTTGACTGACGGTCAGCCCTTGAGGGCCGCCTCCAGCGCGGTGTTGAACTCGGCGACCGACATGGGCGCGTTCTTGCCGTCGGAGCCCGTCAGCGTCTTGCCGTCCATCTTCAGGGTCGGGGTGCCCGAGATGCCGTCCTTGTCGAAGATCTTGGACTCTTCCAGCGCCCACCTGTCGTAGGTGCCGTCCTTCACGGCCTTCTGGAAGGCCGCGTTGCCCTTCAGCGCGGGGACCGTGTCAGCGATCTCGATCAGGTAGCTGTCGTCCTTGAACTTGTCGGTGGTCTCCTCGGGGTGCCACTTCTTGGAGTACATCGCGGTCTTGTACTCGAGGAATGCCTCGGGGCTGACGTTGAGCGCGGCGCCGAGGGCGCTGAGCGCGTTCTTGGAGCCCTCGCCGGTCAGGTTCTTGTCGAGGAAGGTGGCACCGACGTACTGGATCTTGAACTTGCCCGCGTCGAGGTCCTTCTTGACGGTCGGGCCGACCGCCTGCTCGAACTCGGCGCAGACCGGGCAGCGCGGGTCCTCGTACATCACGAGGGTCTTCTTGGCGCTGCTCTTGCCGATGACGATCGTCGTGCCGTCCGTGCCCGTGGTGTTGGCCGGCTTGACGAGCTTGTCGTCCTTCGCGGCCTCCCAGTAGGCGGGCTTGTTGTTCTGCACGACGGCGTAACCTATGCCGCCGGCCGCGGCCAGGACGGCCAAGACCGAGGCGGCCACGACGAGCTGCCGCTTGGCCTTGTCGCGCTTGGCCTGCCGCTCGCGCTCCTGGCGCAGCCGCTCCCGGGCCGCCGTCTTCGACGCCTGGCTGTTCCGCTTGCTCATATTGGTGATCTCCATGTGGGACGCGCACACGTCGTACGCGGGATACGTGCGGGGGACTGATCGTGCTCAGGCGAATGCCGGTGAGCGCGGCGGTCCTCGCCGTCCCAGGGAGTGCGTGAGGAGCCGTTCGCGGGCGGTGGCGCGACGCGGGGCCGGGCGGGGCAGCCGGCGGGCCGGCAGCGGCCGTGCGGCGACCGCGGCCACCGCCAGCAGCAGCGGCCGGAACGTGGTGGCGGCGACCGCCCGCAGCAGCTGGGTCAGTGCCCGCTCGCCCCGGCGCAGCCAGGCGGCGGCGAGCAGCCCCACGCCGATGTGCGTGGCGAGCAGCAGCCAGGCGGCGGCCGGGCTCGCATGGGCGAGCAGCGCCCCGGCATGGCCGGGACCGCCGGTCATCTGAGCCAGCGGGGTGCCCACCCGGCCCTCGCACAGCACATCCAGGCCCACCGCGCGCAGCGGACCGGCGACCGGGCCGCCCGCGCGGCCGTAGCAGGCGTGCTGGCCCGTGGTGAACACCGTGTCGGCGGTCAGTTCCAGCGGGATCAGCAGGGCCGCGATCCGGCCGAAGCCGCGCTCACGGCCCGCCAGCGCGTACGCGGTGACGAACACCCCGGCGGCGACCGCGCAAACGGTCGCCACCGGCAGCGGAGCACGGGACAGCAGCACGTGCGACGCGGTGCTGAGCGTCACGACGAAGGCCGTGAACAGCGCCGCGCGCACGGCTCTGAGCTGGGTCCCGGATATGTCCATAGCGAAAGGAGAGTCTGTCACGTACGCGGGTAAAGGACCCCTAAAGGGTGCCTGTGAATCCGTGAAGGTTACAGCCCCGGAATCCGGCCGTTGCGGAACAGGTCGACGAAGATCTGGTGATCGGCACGCGCGCGTGCGCCGTAGCTGTGCGCGAAGTCCACCAGCAGGGGCGCGAAGCCCTCCTCGTCGGCCGCGAGCGCCGCGTCGATGGCCCGCTCGGTGGAGAACGGCACCAGGGACTCGCCGGAGGTGTCGTCCGCCGCCGCGTGCATGGTGGCGGTGGCCCGGCCCAGGTCGGCGACGACGGCCGCGATCTCCTCCGGGTCGTCGATGTCGTCCCAGTCCAGATCCACGGCGTACGGCGAGACCTCGGCGACCAGCTGGCCGGCGCCGTCCAGCTCGGTCCAGCCGAGCCACGGGTCGGCGTGCGCCTGGAGGGCGCGCTGGGAGATCACCGTGCGGTGGCCCTCGTGCTGGAAGTACTCCGCGATGGCCGGATCCGTGATGTGCCGGGAGACGGCCGGGGTCTGGGCCTGCTTGATGTAGATCACGACGTCGTTCTCCAGGGCGTCGCTGTGGCCCTCCAGGAGGATGTTGTACGACGGCAGGCCCGCGGAGCCGATGCCGATGCCCCGGCGGCCCACGACGTCCTTCACCCGGTACGAGTCCGGGCGGGCCAGGGAGGAGTCCGGCAGCGTCTCCAGATAGCCGTCGAAGGCCGCCAGGACCTTGTACCGGGTGGCCGCGTCCAGCTCGATGGAGCCGCCGCCCGCCGCGAAACGGCGCTCGAAGTCGCGGATCTCGGTCATCGAGTCGAGCAGGCCGAACCGGGTCAGCGAGCGGGCGTCACGCAGCGCGTCCAGCAGCGGACCCTGGGCGGTGTCCAGCGTGAACGGCGGCACCTCGTCCCGCTTGGCGCCCGTGGCCAGGGCGTGGATCCGCTCGCGGTAGGCGGCGGCGTACACCGTCACCAGCTCGGTGATCTGCGCGTCGCTGAGGGCCTTCGCGTACCCGATGAGCGCGACCGACGCCGCGAAGCGCTTCAGGTCCCAGGTGAACGGGCCGACGTAGGCCTCGTCGAAGTCGTTGACGTTGAAGACCAGCCGGCCGTTGGAGTCCATGTACGTGCCGAAGTTCTCCGCGTGCAGATCGCCGTGGATCCACACGCGCGAGGTGCGCTCGTCCAGGAACGGGCCGCCGCGCTTCTCGGCGTCGAGGTCGTGGTAGAAGAGGGCCGCCGTGCCCCGGTAGAAGGCGAAGGCCGAGGCGGCCATCTTCCGGAACTTGACCCGGAACGCGGCCGGGTCGGCGGCCAGGAGCCGGCCGAAGGCGGTGTCGAAGACGGCGAGGATCTCCTCGCCGCGCTGCTCCTCGTCGAGCTGGGGGACCGACATCGCGGGGTGCCTCCTGGTGCGTTACCTGTACGACAGCGTTTCTGCCGTACCCAACGCACGAAGGTACGCGGGAGTGCCCGCCCGCCGCCCGACCACCACCCCTCGTCGGGGCGCTTCGCGCCAAGTCCTCGTCCCGGTTGTCAGTGCCGCGGCATAGACTTCGACGCTGACCCCAGAACTGTCCGCCAGCCCGTCGCCGAGTGTTTCCCCGGAGGCTCAACCGTGTCGAAGCCGCCCTTCACGCACCTGCACGTCCACACCCAGTACTCGCTGCTGGACGGTGCCGCGCGGCTGAAGGACATGTTCAACGCCTGCAACGAGATGGGCATGACGCACATCGCCATGTCCGACCACGGCAACCTCCACGGGGCGTACGACTTCTTCCATTCCGCGAAGAAGGCCGGAATCACCCCGATCATCGGGATCGAGGCGTATGTCGCCCCCGAGTCCCGGCGCAACAAGCGCAAGATCCTCTGGGGCCAGCCGCACCAGAAGCGGGACGACATCTCCGGTTCCGGCGGTTACACCCACAAGACGATGTGGGCCGTGAACAGGACCGGTCTGCACAACCTCTTCCGGCTCTCCTCCGACGCCTACGCCGAGGGCTGGCTGCAGAAGTGGCCCCGGATGGACAAGGAGACCATCGCCCAGTGGTCCGAGGGCATCGTCGCCTCCACCGGCTGCCCCTCCGGCGAGGTGCAGACCAGGCTGCGCCTCGGCCACTTCGACGAGGCCCTCAAGGCCGCCGCCGACTACCAGGACATCTTCGGCAAGGACAAGTACTTCCTGGAGCTGATGGACCACGGCATCGAGATCGAGCGCCGGGTCCGCGACGGCCTCCTGGAGATCGGCAAGAAGCTCGGCATCCCGCCGCTGGTCACCAACGACTCGCACTACACGTACGCGCACGAGGCGGGCGCCCACGACGCCCTGCTGTGCATCCAGACCGGCAAGAACCTCTCCGACCCCGACCGCTTCAAGTTCGACGGCACCGGCTACTACCTGAAGTCCACGGACGAGATGTACGCCATCGACTCCTCGGACGCCTGGCAGGAGGGCTGCGCCAACACGCTCCTCGTCGCCGAGATGGTGGACACCACCGGCATGTTCGAGAAGCGCGACCTCATGCCCAAGTTCGACATCCCCGAGGGCTACACCGAGGTCACCTGGTTCCAGGAGGAGGTCCGCCGCGGCATGGAGCGCCGCTTCCCCGGCGGCATCCCCGAGGACCGCCAGAAGCAGGCCGAGTACGAGATGGACGTCATCATCCAGATGGGGTTCCCGGGCTACTTCCTCGTGGTCGCCGACTTCATCATGTGGGCCAAGCGCCAGGGCATCGCGGTCGGCCCGGGCCGAGGCTCCGCGGCCGGCTCGATCGTCGCCTACGCGCTCGGCATCACCGACCTCGACCCGATCCCGCACGGCCTGATCTTCGAGCGGTTCCTCAACCCCGAGCGCATCTCGATGCCCGATGTCGACATCGACTTCGACGAGCGCCGGCGCGTCGAGGTGATCCGGTACGTGACGGAGAAGTACGGCGCCGACAAGGTCGCCATGATCGGCACCTACGGCACCATCAAGGCCAAGAACGCGATCAAGGACTCCGCGCGCGTGCTGGGCTACCCGTACGCGATGGGCGACCGCATCACCAAGGCCATGCCCGCCGACGTCCTCGGCAAGGGCATCCCGCTGTCCGGCATCACCGACCCCAGCCACCCGCGCTACTCGGAGGCCGGCGAGGTGCGGGGGATGTACGAGAACGAGCCGGACGTGAAGAAGGTGATCGACACCGCGCGCGGTGTGGAGGGCCTGGTCCGGCAGATGGGCGTGCACGCCGCCGGCGTGATCATGTCCAGCGAGACCATCACCGAGCACGTCCCGGTCTGGGTGAGGCACACCGACGGCGTGACCATCACCCAGTGGGACTACCCGAGCTGTGAGTCGCTCGGCCTGCTGAAGATGGACTTCCTGGGCCTGCGCAACCTCACGATCATGGACGACGCCGTCAAGATGGTGAAGGCCAACAAGGGGATCGACATCGATCTCCTGAGCCTCCCGCTCGACGACCCCACGACCTTCGAGCTGCTCCAGCGCGGCGACACCCTCGGCGTCTTCCAGTTCGACGGCGGCCCCATGCGGTCCCTGCTGCGGCTGATGAAGCCGGACAACTTCGAAGACATCTCCGCCGTGTCGGCCCTGTACCGGCCGGGCCCGATGGGCATGAACTCCCACACGAACTACGCGCTGCGCAAGAACGGGCAGCAGGAGATCACGCCGATCCACCCCGAGCTGGAGGCGCCGCTCAAGGAGGTCCTGGACGTCACCTACGGCCTGATCGTCTACCAGGAGCAGGTGCAGAAGGCCGCCCAGATCATCGCGGGCTACTCGCTCGGCGAGGCCGACATCCTCCGCCGCGTGATGGGCAAGAAGAAGCCGGAGGAGCTGGAGAAGAACTTCGTCATCTTCCAGGCCGGCGCGCGCAAGAACGGCTACAGCGACGAGGCCATCCAGGCGCTCTGGGACGTGCTGGTCCCCTTCGCCGGCTACGCGTTCAACAAGGCGCACTCCGCGGCGTACGGCCTGGTGTCGTACTGGACCGCGTACCTGAAGGCGAACCACCCCGCCGAGTACATGGCCGCCCTGCTCACCTCGGTCAAGGACGACAAGGACAAGTCGGCGGTCTACCTCAACGAGTGCCGCCGCATGGGCATCCGGGTGCTCCCGCCGAACGTCAACGAGTCCGAGGCCAACTTCGCCGCCCAGGGCGACGACGTGATCCTCTTCGGCCTGTCCGCCGTCCGCAACGTCGGCACCAACGTGGTCGAGTCGATCATCAAGTGCCGCAAGGCCAAGGGGAAGTACGCCTCGTTCCCCGACTACCTCGACAAGGTCGAGGCGGTGGTCTGCAACAAGCGCACCACCGAATCGCTGATCAAGGCCGGCGCCTTCGACTCGATGGGCCACACCCGCAAGGGCCTCATGGCGCAGTACGAGCCGATGATCGACAACGTGGTCGCGGTCAAGCGCAAGGAGGCCGAGGGCCAGTTCGACCTCTTCGGCGGGATGGGCGAGGAGACCACCAGCGAGCCCGGCTTCGGCCTCGACGTGGAGTTCACCGACGACGAGTGGGACAAGACCTATCTGCTCGCCCAGGAGCGGGAGATGCTCGGTCTGTACGTCTCCGACCACCCGCTCTTCGGCCTGGAGCACGTGCTCTCCGACAAGGCGGACGCGGGCATCGCCCAGCTCACCGGCGGGGATTACGGGGACGGCTCGGTGGTGACCATCGGCGGCATCATCTCCGGCCTGCAGCGCAAGATGACCAAGCAGGGCAACGCCTGGGCCATCGCCACCGTCGAGGACCTCGCGGGCTCCATCGAGTGCATGTTCTTCCCGGCCACCTACCAGCTGGTGTCCACCCAACTGGTCGAGGACGCCGTGGTGTTCGTCAAGGGCCGCCTCGACAAGCGCGAGGACGTGCCCCGGCTCGTCGCCATGGAACTGATGGTCCCGGACCTGTCCAACGCGGGCACCAACGCGCCGGTGGTGCTCACCATCCCGGCCGTGAAGGTGACCCCGCCGATGGTCAGCCGCCTCGGTGAGATCCTCAGCCACCACAAGGGCGACAGCGAGGTCCGGATCAAGCTCCAGGGCCCGCGCAAGACCACCGTGCTCCGCCTGGACCGGCACCGGGTCAAGCCCGACCCGGCGCTGTTCGGCGACCTGAAGGTCCTGCTCGGCCCGTCCTGCCTGGCCGGCTGAGGCCCGGCGGAGGGCATCGAGACGGGCGTCGAGAAGGGCGTCGAGAAGGGCGTCGAGGAGGCATGAACGCGAAGGGGCGCACCCTTGACGGGTGCGCCCCTCACGTGTGCCCGGGCTTCAACTGCCCTTTAGTTGTGGCCGAAGCTCTTCTGCTTCTTGCGAGCGGCCTCGGAGGGGCTGCCCGGGGCGTGCGCCATGGGCGGCTCGTGCTCCTCCGCCTGCGGACGCTGCGCGTGCTCGGACTGCGGAGCGCGGTTCTGCGGGCCGGACTGCTTGCGGTTCTTGTTCTTGGCCATGGTGATCTGCCTCCTGTGGGGGATCTAGGGGCCAGGGCCGGGACCAGATTCACATACGCTGACATCAAGCGCATGTCGGATAATTACCGTGTGTGACAGGGGTGGTGGGCGGACCGGAACCGCAAACGCCACGCCGAAGATCGAGTTCGGGCCGTTAACCCCCGCGTGGTCGGGCAGACTCGAAGGAAGTCCGAAGCAAAGCCTCCCGGGAAGAGGGTGAGTCGCGTGGACCGCTGCATCGTCCTGGTGGACGCCGGGTATCTGCTGGGAGCCGCCGCCAGCCTCCTCGCCGGTGAGCCCTCGCGGTCCCGGATCACCGTCGACCACGCCGCGCTGATCCAGGCGCTGCGGGAACGCGCGGAGTCCGACACCGAGCGCCCCCTGCTGCGCATCTACTGGTTCGACGGCGCCCCCGACCGGGTCCCCCAGCCGGAGCATCGCCGGCTGCGCGTGATGCCCCGGGTCACCGTCCGCCTCGGCGCCCTCACCCGGAGCGACGGACGCTGGGCCCAGAAGGGCGTCGACGCCGCCATGCACGCCGAGCTGACCGAGCTGGCCCGCAACCGCGCCTGCTCCGACGTCGTCCTTGTCACCGGCGACGGCGATCTGCTGCCCGGCATGATGGCCGCCAAGGAGCACGGCGTCGCCGTCCACCTGTGGGCCGTCCAGGCCGCCGACGGCGACTACAACCAGTCGGAGGACCTGGTCGCCGAGGCCGACGAGCGGCGCGTGCTGGACCGCGCCTGGATCACCCAGGCCGTCCGCGCCAAGGAGCTGACCGGCGTCTGCGCCCCGCCACCCGCGCCCCGCCCCGAGATCGCCGCGATCCTCTCCGCCCCGCTGCCCGAGTCCGCGCTCGGCACCGCGTCCGAGCGGCCCGCCGAACAGCCCGCACACCCGCCGGCCGCCGCCGTGGCAGAGAACGGCACCCAGGAGCGGGTGACCGCCCCCAAGGGCGTCCCCACCCCCAAGGACCTGGCCGCGCTGCGCGCACCCGGCGCCCAGCCCGTGCAGCACCCGGCCACCGCGACCCTGCGCTGGTCCTCCGACAAGGGCTGGGTCGACCGGCCGGGCGCGGTCGCCGAGCCGCCCGAGGTCGCCTCCATGCCGACGCTGGCCCAGCTCACCACCGCCGAGCAGCGGTGGGCCGACCGCGAGGAGGACATCACCACCGTCGGCGGCGACCCGTACGAGGTCGGGCAGGTCTTCGCCCGCCGCTGGATCTCCCGGCTCGGCGACCAGAGCCATCTGCAGCGGCTGTCGCAGATGTACCCGCGCATCCCGCACCGGATCGACGGAGAGCTGCTGCGGTACGCGGCCCGGTTCGGGCTGCTCGCGCACAAGGACGACCAGATCGACGAGCACGACCGTTACGCCATTCGGGCGGGGTTCTGGCGGGAGATCGACGTCCCGGCGGCGGCCGAACAGCACGCGCCCGCCGCCGACTGAACGCCCGGAGCCGCCCCCAAAGGCGAGTAAAGGCCCCCGACCCCGTAGGCTCGTCCCTTGTGAGTACGCGCGCGGGACAGGCACTTCGGTACGACGAGGTCGTACGCGTGCGCGGGCTCGGCAAGACCTACCCGGCCGTGAAGGGCCGGCGGGGCGCACCGGGCACCCCGGAGGTGCGGGCCACCGACGGGGTGGAGCTGGACGTGCGGCGCGGTGAGGTCTTCGGGCTGCTCGGCCCGAACGGTGCCGGCAAGTCCACCCTCGTCCGGCAGCTCACCGGGCTGCTGCGGCCGGACACCGGCAGCGTCGAGATACTCGGCCACGACATCGTGCGCCACCCCGAGCGGGCCGCCCGGCTCCTCGCCTACCTGGGCCAGGAGTCCACCGCCCTGGACGAGCTGACCGTCTCCCTCGCGGCCGAGACCACCGGACGCCTGCGCGGCCTGGACGTCCGGCGGGCGCGGGCCGAGCGGGACGCCGTCCTGGAGGAGCTGGGGCTGACCCCGATCGCCGGGCGGGCGCTGAAGAAGCTGTCCGGCGGGCAGCGGCGGCTCGCCTGCGTCGCAGCCGCGCTGGTCGGGGAACGGCCGCTGCTCGTGCTGGACGAGCCGACCACCGGCATGGACCCGGTGGCCCGGCGCGCGGTGTGGGCGGCCGTGGACCGGCGGCGGGCCGAGCGGGGTACGACCGTGCTGCTGGTCACTCACAACGTCATCGAGGCCGAGACGGTCCTGGACCGGGTCGCCGTGCTCGACCAGGGCCGGGTCATCGCCTGCGACAGCCCCGCCGGACTCAAGGCGCAGGTCGCCGGCGAGGTGCGGGTGGAGCTGATGTGGCGGGAGCGGGCGCCGCTGGAGGTGCCCGAGGTCGCGGTGTTGCGCGAGCGGGCGGTGGAGTCCGGCCGGCGCTGGACGCTCCGGCTCGCGCCCGAGGAGGCCCGCGCCGTCGTCGCCACGGTGACCGGCGGGACCGCCTTCGCCGCCCTGGACGACTTCACGCTCGCCACGCCCAGCCTGGAGGACGTCTACCTGGCGCTGGGCGGCGCGGCCCGGCAGGGGCTGGTGAAGACATGAGCACACCGGCCGCGGAACGCGTATGGGGCGGTACGACCGCCGTGGCGAACAGCCCCGCCGGAGCGGCGGCCGTAGCGAAGAGGCCCGCCGTGGTGACCGCCGTGGGGAAGAGGAGCAACCCGTCGTGAGTGTCGTACCCGCCGAGGTTCTGCCGGGCGGTGCCCGGGCCGTGCCGGACGCGGCGGCCGGCGCGGCCGAGCTCGGGCCGCCCGCGCGGCTGTGGCCGTCGCTGGTGGCCGTCTACCGGGCGCAGCTCTCCCGCGCCCGGGTGGCGCGGATCACGCTGCTGTTCGTGGCGACCTTCCAGTCCATCGGGATCGCCGTGATGATGCGCGGCGTCGTCGACAGCGGCCACGAGGCCCAGTCCGTGGTGGCCGGGTCCTCCGTGCTGGTCGTCGCGTACGTCGCGCTGAACCTGCTGTCGCAGTACTTCGGGCAGCTCCGGGCCAGCGGCGGGCTCGACCACTACGCCACGCTGCCGGTGCCGCCGGCGGCCGTCGTGCTGGGCGCGGCGGCGGCGTACGCCTCCTTCACCGTGCCGGGGACCTTGGTGACCGCCGTCTTCGGCTGTGTGCTGTTCGGGCTGCCGCTGTCCAACCTGTGGATCCTGGTGGCCGTCATCCCGCTCGCCGGGGCCGCGCTGGCCGGGCTGGGCGCCGCCTGCGGGCTGCTCGCGCCCCGCCCGGAGCTGGCCACGCTGCTCGGTCAGCTGGGCATGTCGGCCGCGCTGCTGCTCGGCGTGCTGCCGGCCGACCGGATGCCGGAGATCGTACGGCTGGCCCGTGACCTGCTGCCGTCGACGTACGGCGTGGAGGCGTACGCGCGGACCTTCGGGACGGACCCCGACTGGGCCGTGGTCCTCGCTGACCTGGGGGTGTGCGCGGGCGTCGGTGTGATCTCGCTGGCCGTGGCGACCTGGGCGTACCGCAGGGCCGCCGTCCGGTGACGCGGCCCACTGCACGACCTGGCACGATGGTCGGGTGACCGCACCGCTGACTCCGCCTCCTCCGCCGCACGAGAACTCCCCGCACCAGGTCTGGCAGACGCCGCCGCCCGCCGGGGCGCCGGGTGCGGGTGCGTACGAACAGGACGGCCCCGGGATGAAGACGGAACTGCGGGAGGCCGCCGTGATCGCGGTGGCGGTGGCGCTCGGCGGGGTGCTGCTGGGGCTGCTGTGGTGGTGGCTGGCGCCGCACGTGCCGCTGATCGCTGACGAGGTCGACAAGAACTGGGTCGTCTACGTCAAGGACAGCGAGGGTGAGCAGGCGGTCGGGGTGGACGGTACGTTCACCCTGCTGGGGCTCGCCTTCGGGCTGGTCAGCGCCCTGGTGGTGTTCCTGCTGCGGCGGCGCGGCGGTGTGCCGGCCGTGGTGGCACTCGGCCTCGGCGGGCTGCTCGGATCCCTGCTGGCCTGGCGGCTCGGGGTGTGGCTGGGGCCCGAGTCCGACGTGCTCGCGCACGCGCGGGCCGTGGGCAAGGGGGTGACGTTCTCGGCGCCGCTGAAGCTGTCGGCGAAGGGGGCGCTGCTGGCGTGGCCGCTGGCGGGCTTGCTGGTGCACCTCGGACTGACCGCGCTGTTCGGGCCCCGGGACCCCGAG
Organism: Streptomyces flaveolus; assembly: GCF_000716535.1. Lineage (GTDB taxonomy): Bacteria > Actinomycetota > Actinomycetes > Streptomycetales > Streptomycetaceae > Streptomyces > Streptomyces flaveolus_A. The sequence goes on from NZ_JNWV01000006.1 coordinate 109,752, forward strand.
GTGCCGCACGGCGAGAGGCCCTGACGGACGCCGTGGAGTGAGCGCGGTGGCGGGCGAGCCGTCGCCGCCGGGCGGGCCGGCGGGCAGCGTCAGCCGCGTCCGATCGGCGCCAGCACCGCCTCCGTCAGCCGCGTCCGATCGGCGCCAGCACCGCCTCCGTCAGTTTCGCCAGGTCTCCCGGCGCCAGCTCGACCTCCAGGCCCCGGCGGCCCGCCGAGACACAGATCGTCGCGTGGGACTCCGCCGAGTCGTCGATGACCGTCGGGAGCTTCTTGCGCTGGCCGAGGGGCGAGATGCCGCCGCGCACGTAGCCCGTGGTGCGTTCGGCGAGGGCCGGGTCGGCCATGGCCGCCCGCTTGCCGCCCACCGCCGCCGCGAGCGCCTTCAGGTCCAGCGAACCGGCCACCGGGACCACACCGACCACCAGGGAGCCGTCCACGTCGGCCACCAGGGTCTTGAAGACGCGGTCGGGGGAGACGCCCATCGCCTCCGCCGCCTCCTCGCCGTAGGAGGGGTGGGACGGGTCGTGGTCGTAGGCGTGGACCGTGAACTCCACGCCCGCCGCCGTGAGGGCCACCGTCGCGGGCGTTCCCCCGGACTGCTGCTTCTTCGACTTCTTCGCCATCGGGGTGTCGGGCTTCCTCAGTTCAGACTCGTCGGCGTCCGCGTCAGCTCGAACGCGGGCAACGACGGCAGACTACGGATGATGGACGTCTCCGCGCGAAGGAGTTTCAGCTCGTCCCGGAGCCGGGAGGCGGTGTCCGGGGCCTGGAGCAGCCGCTGCTTGGTCGGCGTGTCGTGCACCATCGCGGCGGCCACCAGGTACGACACCACGGCCGGGTCGTCCGGCAGGTCGGTACCGGTGGACAGTGAGCGCTCGCGGGCGCCCGCCAGACGCTTCTGGTACTGGCGGAAGGAGCGCAGGACGCCCTCGGCCAGCGCGCCGGCCTCGTCCCCGGGCTCCTCCGGCAGCTCCTCCAGCTCGGCGGTCAGGAACGGGCCGGACGCGTCAACGGACAGCAGGCGGACGCGGGTCGTGCCCGTCGCCAGCACCTCGAAGGTGCCGTCGGAGCGCTCCCGGATGGTCGCCGCGTCCGCCACACAGCCGACCCCGTGGAAGGCCTTGAGCGGGTCGGGGCCGAAGCCCGCGGCCGGGCCCCGGTCGGGCTGGGCCGTGGGATCGGGCATGCCCGGGGCGCTCGGCGCGACCTCGTGGCCGTCGCGGATGGCGACGACGGCGAAGCGGCGAGGCTCCTCCTCGGGGGTCTTCAGCAGCGAGCGCATCATGGAGCGATAACGCTCCTCGAAGACGTTCAGCGGCAGCACGAGCCCCGGGAACAGCACCGAGTTCAGCGGAAAGAGCGGCAGACGGACGGTGGTCACGGCGCCCCAGCCTAGTGGTCGGCGGCGCGGGCGTGTCCGCCGTGCTCGCCGAGAGGGTCCGGGGACGCCGTCAGCAGCCCGGCCGGGGCGGGCCGCGGCCCAGCCGTCTCCAGGTGTTCGCGCACGCGCAGGAAGTGGCCGAGCGGGTCGTCCGAGAGCCGGTCCCAGGGGAAGGAGGTGGCGTAGGGGCCGATCAGGCGGAGCTGGGTGCGGGCGTCGTCCCAGCGGTCCAGCCGCAGCAGCAGGTACAGCAGTTTGTTGCGGACCTCGGCGGGCCACGGGTCGGCCGCCGGGAAGCGCCCGGACAGCTCGACGGCACGGTCGGCCGCCGCGTCCAGCCGGGCGCGCGGCACCTCGGGGCCGCAGCCGTCGGTCAGATAGCCGAAGGCCGCCCGGGCGGGCAGCGCCTGGACGAGCGAGTCCGCCGGGGCGTCCTGCGCGGCCCGGTCGGCGAAGTCGAAGCACTCGCGGTGGGAGCCGTGCCGAGTGTGGGGCGTGTCCCCCCACAGGGTGCAGCAGAAGGCGGCCAGGTAGCGCAGGGCGGCCACGTGGCAGCCGTAGTGGTGCGGGGCGCGCCGGACGGCCGCCTCCCACAGCTCCTCGAAGTAGCGGTGCCCGGCCCGCGAGCCGCGCGCGTGGTCGAGCGCGATCCGCCAGGGCACCGGGTCGCGGTCGTCGGCGCGGGCGGCGGCGGTGATGAGCGGGCTCACCTCGCGCAGCAGCTCGGCCCGGGCGGGCGAGGGCCAGGCGTGGTCCACCGCCAGCTGGGCCCCGAGCAGCAGCACGCCGGGGTCGTCCGGGGCGGCGGCGCGCCACTCCTCGTACCACTCGGGGCGCGAGCGGGCGAAGGCGGCCAGGCGCCGCACGTACCGGTCCCGGTTCTCCCACTCGGCCGCGGTGCGGGTGGCCGCGAGCAGGCCGGCCGCGGCGGCGTACTCGCCCCGGCCGGCCGCGACCAGCGCGGGCGAGAGGCGGTCGTCGGGCGCGTCGAGCACGGCCTCGTCCCCGGTCGGCGGTCGGCCGGCCGGGCGCGCGGAGCGTTTGGTCGTCCGGGTGGGGCGGATGAACGAGGGCAGCAGAGCCATGGTGTCGACCATTGAAAGTCCGCAGGTCGGGGCCGCGCCAGAGGGCCTGGGCAAGTCATGGAAAGTTGTACGCCCGACAGTCAAGGGCCGGTAAAGGGTGAATGTGCATTTTGTGCGAGGTGTGTGGGCGGAGGGTGGATTCCGTCAGCTCTGACGGATGCCGTCGGGCCCGCCGCGTTCCGTCGGCCCCCCGATCCGCCGGCTCCACGGATCCGTCGGTCTCCCGCCTTCGTCGGCTCCACGGCTCCGTCGGCCTCCCGCATCCGTCGGCCTCCCGGCTTCCGTCAGCCCCGCCGCAGCAGCCGGGTCGCGCCCGCCGCCACCGTCGTCGCCAGGACCCAGCCGATCAGGATCAGCGCCGCCGCCAGCCACTGCCAGCCGCCGCGCAGCTGCCACTGGCCGGCCTGGCCCAGGTCGATCACCGGCAGCAGCAGGTCCAGCGTGAACAGCGCCGGGCTCCAGACCGGATGGCCGCCGGAACTGACCGGCGGATGGTCCGCGCGCGCGAAGGCGAGCGTGCCCGCCGCCCACAGCACCGCCATCCACACCGCGGCCCGGCCCGGGCGGTAGCCGTAGGCGACCGTCCAGTCCTGGAGGTAACCCCAGGACTTCCCGGCCAGCGGCAGCGTCTCACGCCGCCGGCGCTGCTTGGCGAGCAGCACCTCGCGCGCGTCCTCGTCCTCGCCGGCCGCCCGCAGCACCGCCGCCAGCCGCTCGTACGGCTCCGGGGCGTACTCGGCGGTGGCCGCCGCCACCCAGTCCAGACGCTGGGTCAGCGGGAAGGGGCCCTGCGGCACCAGGCTCTCGTAGGCGAACCCGCCCATGTGCAGATTGCCCGCGTCCGGCCAGCTGCTCGCCCGGTCCACCAGGTTCACCACCCGCGCGCCGGACAGCACCACCTTGCCGCGCTCCGGCTTGTCCCCGAGGAAGCGCAGCTCAGGCGTCTGCACCCGGCGCAGCGACAGCTCCTGGTCGTCGGTGAAGGCGAACCGGGCCCGCTCCAGGTCGACGGCGTCCCCGAACCGCCCGTCGTCCAGACGCACCCCGCCCCGGGACTCGAACCGCTGGATGCGTGTCCCGCGCGCGGGTGTCGTGCCGCTCAGCAGCGGGTTGCCCACGCCGGCCGGGGTCAGGTACAGGGTGCGCTCGACCGTGAGCTGCGGGGCGTTCAGGGCGAAACGGGCGTAGGGGTTGGCGAGCTTGGCGCCGCGCAGGCTGAGCGAGACGCCGATCTGGGCACCGCGCAGGCTGAACTCGCCGTGCGACTCCAGCATCTCCGCCTGGAGGTCCTGGCCGACGGTCAGGCCGTCGGCCGCGATGGACCGGCCGCCGCGGTCCCGGTACGCGACCGCCTGGTTGAGCAGCAGATCGGTGCCGATGTGCGCGTCCGTCAGCCGGACCCCGTTCTGGAAGCGGCAGCGCGGCAGATGCAGATCGCCCTCCGTGTGCACGCGGGCGGCCTCCAGGCGCGGCACCGCGCAGTCCACCAGGCGCAGGGTCGTGAACCGGGCCTCCGGCAGCCGCACCTCCTCGTCGAAGCGGCAGCCGCGCAGCTCGACGTACGGCGTGACCTGGCCGCCCGCCAGGTCCAGCGGATCGGTGATCCGCACGCCGACGAGCTTCAGCGCGGACACCCGGCCGGCGAGTGCCGGCGGGCCGTCGAGGAGCAGCCAGCAGACGATGCGGGCCCGGACGGTCCGCTCGGGACCCCAGGGGTGCCCGCCGTGCGGATCGTCCACCGCGAAGTCGCCGCTGCTCAGGTCGTACACGCTGCCGTTGCGGAAGGCCTGCCACATGCCCGCCTCGGTCGCGGTCAGGTCGTCCGGCAGGTCCCCCGTGCGGATGCCGGCACCCTCGCTCACCGTTCTCCTCTTCCGGTTCGCTGGTTTTCGTACAGCCGTTCATGCCCTGTGTGACCGCCCGGACACCACCCGTGAAGGTGATCTTCCGGGTTCCGGCCACCCTCTGTACCAGCCATTGGCGCACGTATGTACCAGCCATTGGCCCACATCTGTACCAGTCATTGGTCCATGTTCTGTATCAGCCATTGATACGCGCGGACGGCTCCCGACGGCGGTCTGAGAGAATTGGGACTGTGATTTCCCGAATCGATCTGCGCGGCGACGCCCTTCCCGAGGGCCCCGCCCTGCGCGACCTGCTGCCCCGAGCCGACTTCGACGTTCAGGCCGCCCTGGAGAAGGTGCGCCCGATCTGCGAGGCCGTGCATCATCGTGGCGACGCGGCGCTGATCGACTTCGCCGAGAAGTTCGACGGAGTACGGCTGGAAACCGTCCGTGTCCCTGCCCAGGCGCTCGCCGACGCGCTCGCCGGCCTCGACCCGGCCGTGCGCGCCGCCCTGGAGGAGTCCATCCGCCGCGCCCGGCTGGTCCACCGCGAGCAGCGCCGTACGACCCACACCACGCAGGTCGTGCCCGGCGGCTCGGTGACCGAGAAGTGGGTTCCGGTCGAGCGTGTCGGGCTGTACGCGCCCGGCGGCCGCTCGGTCTACCCGTCCTCCGTGGTGATGAACGTGGTGCCCGCCCAGGAGGCCGGCGTCGAGTCCATCGCACTCGCCTCACCGGCCCAGGCCGAGTTCGGCGGGCTGCCGCACCCGACGATCCTCGCCGCCTGCGCCCTGCTCGGCGTGGACGAGGTGTACGCGGCCGGCGGCGCCACCGCCGTCGCGATGTTCGCGTACGGCACGGAGTCCTGCCCGCCCGCCAACATGGTCACCGGGCCCGGCAACATCTGGGTCGCCGCCGCCAAGCGCTACTTCACCGGCAAGATCGGCATCGACGCCGAGGCCGGTCCGACCGAGATCGCGATCCTCGCGGACGCCGGCGCCGACCCGGTTCACGTCGCCTCCGACCTGATCAGCCAGGCCGAGCACGACCCGCTGGCGGCGGCCGTGCTGGTCACCGACTCCGTCGAGCTGGCGGACGCGGTCGAGAAGGAGCTGGAGCCGCAGGTCGCGGCCACCAAGCACGTCGAGGACCGGATCGTGCCCGCGCTGAAGGGCAAGCAGTCCGCCATCGTGCTGGTCGACGGCATCGACGAGGGCCTGCGGGTCGTCGACGCGTACGGCGCCGAGCACCTGGAGATCCAGACCGCCGACGCCGCGGCGGTGGCCGACCGGGTCCGCAACGCCGGCGCGATCTTCATCGGCCCCTGGGCCCCCGTCTCGCTCGGCGACTACGCGGCGGGGTCCAACCACGTGCTGCCCACCGGCGGCTGCGCCTGCCACTCCTCGGGCCTGTCCGTCCAGTCCTTCCTCCGGGGCATCCACATCGTGGACTACACGAGGGACGCGCTCGCCGAGGTCGCCCACCACGTGGTGACACTGGCGGAGGCCGAGGACCTGCCGGCGCACGGCGCGGCCGTCAAGGCCAGGTTCGGCTGGAAGGTACCCGAGAGCAAGTGAGCGACGTGCGGATCGACGATCTCCCCGTACGGGACGAGCTGCGAGGCAAGTCCCCTTACGGCGCGCCCCAGTTGGACGTACCCGTACGGCTGAACACCAACGAGAACCCCTACCCGCTGCCCGAGCCGCTGGTCGAGCGGATCGCGGAGCGGGTGCGGGAGGCCGCCCGTGGCCTGAACCGCTACCCCGACCGGGACGCCGTTCAGCTGCGCACCGAGCTGGCCAAGTACCTCACCAGGACCGGCAAGTACCCGCTCGGCGTCGAGAACGTGTGGGCCGCCAACGGCTCCAACGAGGTCATCCAGCAGCTGCTGCAGACCTTCGGCGGACCGGGCCGTACGGCGATCGGCTTCGAGCCGTCGTACTCGATGCACGCGCTCATCGCGCGCGGGACCGGCACCGGCTGGATCTCCGGCCCGCGAAGCGAGGACTTCACGATCGACCTCGCCGCCGCCCAGAGCGCCATCGCCGAGCACAAGCCGGACGTCGTCTTCATCACCACCCCCAACAACCCCACCGGCAACGCGGTCCCGCCGGAGACGGTCCTCGCCCTGTACGAGGCGGCGCAGGCGGCCAAGCCGTCCATGGTCGTCGTGGACGAGGCGTACATCGAGTTCAGCCACGGCGACTCGCTGCTGCCGCTGCTGGAGGGTCGCCCGCACCTGGTGGTCTCCCGGACGATGTCCAAGGCGTTCGGCGCGGCCGGCCTGCGCCTCGGCTACCTGGCCGCGCACCCGGCCGTCGTGGACGCCGTCCAGCTCGTCCGGCTGCCGTACCACCTGTCGGCGATCACCCAGGCGACCGCCCTGGCCGCGCTGGAGCACACCGACACGCTGCTCGGGTACGTCGAGCAGCTCAAGGCCGAGCGGGACCGGCTGGTCGCCGAGCTGCGCGCGATCGGCTACGAGGTCATCGAGTCCGACGCGAACTTCGTGCAGTTCGGCCGGTTCGCCAGCGCCCACGAGGCCTGGCGGAAGATCCTCGACCGGGGCGTGCTGGTCCGGGACAACGGCGTACCGGGATGGCTGCGGGTGTCCGCCGGCACCCCGGAGGAGAACGACGCGTTCCTCGACGCGGTCCGTGAGTTGAAGAAGGAGCAGGGTTTTTCATGAGCCGCACAGGACGCGTGGAGCGCACCACCAAGGAGACGTCGGTGCTGGTCGAGATAGACCTCGACGGCACCGGCCGGACCGACATCGCCACCGGCGTCGGCTTCTACGACCACATGCTCGACCAGCTCGGCCGCCACGGTCTGTTCGACCTGACCGTCAAGACCGACGGCGACCTGCACATCGACTCCCACCACACCATCGAGGACACCGCCCTCGCGCTCGGCGCCGCCTTCAAGCAGGCCCTCGGCGACAAGGTGGGCATCTACCGCTTCGGCAACTGCACGGTCCCGCTGGACGAGTCCCTCGCCCAGGTCACCGTCGACCTGTCCGGCCGCCCGTACCTCGTGCACACCGAGCCCGAGAACATGGCGCCGATGATCGGCGAGTACGACACGACGATGACCCGGCACATCCTGGAGTCCTTCGTCGCCCAGGCGCAGATCGCGCTGCACGTGCACGTTCCGTACGGGCGCAACGCGCACCACATCGTGGAGTGCCAGTTCAAGGCGCTGGCCCGGGCGCTGCGTTACGCCTCCGAGCGCGACCCGCGCGCGGCCGGCATCCTCCCGTCGACGAAGGGCGCGCTGTAACCCATGACCGGTCTGTCGACCCTCCTGATCGTCGTCGGCCTCTTCCTGGTCGGCGGCATCATCTCCTTCGTCAAGCAGAAGATGCCCACCAGCCTGATCGTGCTGCTCTCGATCGGCGCGGGCCTGTGCCTGGTGGCGGGCGTCATGCGGCTGGAGGTGTGGAATTGAGCACCACGTCCGGGAAGAAGAAGGTCGTCGTCTTCGACTACGGCTTCGGCAACGTCCGCTCCGCCGAGCGGGCCCTCGCGCGCGTGGGCGCCGACGTCGAGATAACGCGCGACTTCGACAAGGCGATGAACGCCGACGGCCTGCTCGTGCCGGGCGTCGGCGCCTTCGCCGCCTGCATGCAGGGCCTGCGCGCCGCCCGGGGCGACTGGGTCGTGGACCGTCGGCTGTCCGGCGGGCGCCCGGTCATGGGCATCTGCGTGGGCATGCAGATCCTCTTCGCGCGCGGCATCGAGCACGGCGTGGAGGCCGAGGGCCTGGACGAGTGGCCGGGCACGGTCGCACCGCTCCAGGCCGACGTCGTGCCGCACATGGGCTGGAACACCGTGGACGCCCCGGCGGACTCGGAGCTGTTCGCCGGCCTGGACGCCGACGCGCGTTTCTACTTCGTGCACTCCTACGCCGTCCACGACTGGGCCCTGGAGAGCCACAACCCGGTGATCGAGGCCCCCAAGGTCACCTGGTCGACGCACGGCAAGCCGTTCGTGGCCGCCGTGGAGAACGGCGCCCTGTGGGCCACCCAGTTCCACCCCGAGAAGTCCGGCGACGCCGGCGCCCAGCTCCTCACCAACTGGATCGGAACCCTGTAGACCATGGCCAAGCTCGAACTCCTCCCCGCCGTCGACGTCCGCGACGGCCAGGCCGTCCGCCTCGTGCACGGCGAGTCCGGGACCGAGACCTCCTACGGCTCCCCGCTGGAGGCCGCTCTCGCCTGGCAGCGGTCCGGCGCCGAGTGGCTGCACCTGGTCGACCTGGACGCCGCGTTCGGCACCGGGGACAACCGCGCCCTGATCGCCGAGGTCGCGGGGGCGATGGACATCAAGGTGGAGCTGTCCGGCGGCATCCGCGACGACGACACCCTCGCCGCCGCCCTCGCCACCGGCTGCACCCGGGTGAACCTCGGCACGGCCGCCCTGGAGACCCCGGAGTGGGTCGCCAAGGTCATCGCCGAGCACGGCGACAAGATCGCCGTCGGCCTGGACGTGCGCGGCACCACCCTGCGCGGCCGGGGCTGGACCCGCGACGGCGGCGACCTCTACGAGACGCTGGAGCGCCTCGACAAGGAGGGCTGCGCCCGCTACGTCGTCACCGACATCGCCAAGGACGGCACCCTCCAGGGCCCCAACCTGGAGCTGCTGAAGAACGTGTGCGGCGCCACGGACCGCCCGGTCGTGGCCTCCGGCGGCGTGTCGTCGCTGGACGACCTCCGCGCCATCGCCGAACTGGTACCCCTCGGTGTCGAAGGCGCCATCGTAGGGAAGGCGCTGTACGCGAAGGCGTTCACCCTGGAAGAGGCCTTGGAGGCTGTGTCGTCATGACCGAAGCCGTGCGGCGCGTGCAGAGCGGAAGTCCCTGGGAAGAGAGTTTCGGATTCGCGCGCGCCGTCACGGCGGGTGACCGGGTGCTGGTGGGCGGCACGACGTCCTTCAAGGGCACCGTGCTCTACGGGGAGGGCGACCCGTACGAACAGGCCAAGGTGGCCTTCACCAGCGCCCTGGAGGCGATCGGTGAGTTCGGGCTCGGCATCGAGTCCGTGATCCGTACGCGGATGTACCTGACCCATGTGCGGGACGTGGACGCCGTCGGGCGGGCCCACCAGGAACTGTTCGACGCCGTCCGCCCGGTCTCGACCCTGCTGGTCGTGGCGGGCTTCGTCGACCCGCGCATCCTGGTCGAAGTAGAACTAGAAGCATTCAGAGGCTGAAGGCCCTAAGGAGCCGTGGATTCATGACCCTGGCGGTCCGAGTCATCCCCTGCCTGGACGTGGACAACGGCCGGGTCGTCAAGGGCGTCAACTTCCAGAACCTGCGCGACGCCGGCGACCCCGTCGAGATGGCCAAGGTGTACGACGCGGAGGGCGCCGACGAGCTGACGTTCCTCGACATCACCGCGTCCTCCGGCAACCGGGAGACGACGTACGACGTGGTGCGCCGCACCGCCGAGCAGGTGTTCATCCCGCTGACCGTCGGCGGCGGCGTCCGCACGGCCGAGGACGTGGACAAGCTGCTGCGGGCGGGCGCCGACAAGGTGGGCGTCAACACGGCGGCCATCGCGCGCCCCGACCTGATCCGCGAGATCGCCGAGCGGTTCGGCCGGCAGGTGCTGGTCCTCTCGGTGGACGCGCGACGCACGCCCGAGGGCACCTTCGAGGTCACCACCCACGGCGGCCGGCGCGGCACCGGCATCGACGCGGTGGAGTGGGCGCACCGGGCGGCGGAGCTGGGCGCGGGGGAGATCCTGCTGAACTCCATGGACGCGGACGGCACGAAGGACGGTTACGACCTGGAGATGATCGCGGCGGTGCGCAAGCACGTGACCGTCCCGGTGATCGCGTCCGGCGGTGCCGGCGAGCTGGCCCACTTCCCGCCGGCCATCGACGCGGGCGCGGACGCGGTCCTCGCGGCCTCGGTGTTCCACTTCGGCGACCTGCGGATCGGTCAGGTGAAGGAGACGTTGCGCGGGGCGGGGCACCCAGTGAGGTAGCCGTCGCTTCCGAGGCCCCGGCCAGGTGGCCGGGGCCTTTCTGTCGCCAGATGTGCAAGGAATATTGCGCAAAGCATATTGCGCAGTTTCTCTTTCCCATCTAGGTTCACTGTCATGGCACGCGAGGAGAACCGCCGGATCACGGACATCGGGACGCTCAAGGCGCTCGCCCATCCCCTGCGGATGAAGCTCTACCGGCTGCTGTTCGTCGCGGAGGTCGCCACCGCCTCACAGCTCGCCGAACAGGTGGACGAGGCCGTCTCCCTCGTCAGCTACCACCTGCGCAAGCTGGCCGAACACGGTCTCGTCGAGGAGGCCCAGCCGCGCAGCGCGGACGGGCGGGAGCGCTGGTGGCAGCCGGCGTCCGACGGCGTCACCATCCGCGACGAGGACTTCCGGGACGCCCCCGAGAAGGCGGCGGCGCACCTGGCGGCCTCGCGGATGTTCCTGGAGCAGCGCGCCGAGATGCACCGGAGGTACCTCGACGAACGCGCCCACTGGGGGCCGGAGTGGAACACGGCGGCCCACGACTCGGAGTCCCTGCTCCGGCTCACCGCCGGTGAACTCGCCGCGCTGAAGAAGGACCTGACCGACCTGCTCAAGCGGTACGACGAGCAGGGGCGGGCCCGTGAGGTCGCCGGCGACACCCAGGGGCGCGAGCACGTCGCGCTGCACGTGTACGGCTTCCCGTTCCGCGTCTGACGTCTGAGAGGACGGCCCTTACGTGACCGCCACGCTCGTACCGCCGGCCACCGCGCAGGCCCACCGCGACTCCAATGTGCTGCGCTGGCTCGGCGCCTACACCTCCTCGATGCTCGGCGACAGCGTCTACTACCTCGCCCTGTCCTGGGCCGCCGTCCAGGCCGGGAGCCCCACGCAGGCCGGGCTCGTGATGTCGGCCAGCGCACTGCCCAGGGCCGTGCTGATGCTCGGCGGGGGAGTGGTCGCCGACCGGTTCGGGCCGCGCCGGGTCGTCCTCGGCAGTGACGCCGTACGCTGTGCCGCCGCCCTCGCCGTGGCCGCCCTGCTGTTCCTCACCAGCCCCGGGCTGTGGCCGCTCGCCGTGCTGGCGCTGGTCTTCGGCACCGTCGACGCGGTGTTCATGCCCGCCGTGGGCGCCCTGCCGGCCCGCCTCACCGAGAAGGGCCAGCTCGCCCGGGTCCAGGGCATGCGCGGGCTCGCCATCCGCTTCGCGAGCGTCGTGGGCGCCCCGCTCGGCGGACTCGCCGTGGCCCTCGGCGGCGCCCCGGCCGCGTTCGCCCTCGCCGGGCTCCTCATCGCCGTATCGCTCCCCCTCCTGATGTCGGTGCGGGTGCGGGCGCTGCCGCAGGACGGCACGCCCGGTACGGCGGGCACCGCTTGGAGCGACCTGAGGGCCGGGCTGCGCTACATCCGGCGGCATCGGGTGCTCGCGCCGCTGATGGTCGCCATCACCCTCGGTGACCTCGGTTTCGTCGGGCCGTTGAACGTCGGGCTGACCCTGCTCGCCGACCGGCGCGGCTGGGGTGCCGCGGGCATGGGCTGGGTGCTCGCCGGGTTCGGGGCCGGCGCGGCAGCCGCCTCGTTGCTGCTGACCGTCCGGGGCCGGCTGCCGCGCGCCGGGCTGGTCGCCGGGTACGCCATCATCGCGGGCTGCGTGGCCATCGGCGCCCTCGCCTACGTGCCGGGCCTCGTCACCGCCGTCGCCACGGCCGTGCTCGTCGGCCTGCTCACCGGGCTCAGCGGCGCGATGTGCGGCGCCCTGCTCCAGACCCAGGCCGATCCGGCCTACCTCGGCCGGGTCACCTCCGTCTCCAGCCTGGTCAGCCTCGGCCTCACCCCGCTGAGCATGCCGTTCGCCGCCGCCGCGATCGGCACCTGGGGCCCCGGCCCGGTGTTCGTCGCCAGCGCGGTGGTCTGCGGGCTCGGCGGTGCCGTCGCCCTCGCCGTACCGGCCCTGCGCCGCGCCGAACTCCCGGGCTGACCGGCTTTCACTCCTTGGGCTGAACCAGCTGCACCAGATTGCCCACCGTGTCGTCGAACACCGCCGCGATCACCGGCCCCTGCTCCTGCGGCGGGTGCGTGAACCGGACGCCCAGGCCGCGCAGCCGGTCGTACTCCGCCCCCAGGTCGTCCACGGAGAAGACGATGCACGGCAGCCCCGCCTCGTACAGCGCCCTGCGGTACGGCTCCGCGATCGGGCCCTGGCCGGGCTCCAGCAGCAGCTGGAGATCCGGCTGGGCCCCCTCCCGGGCCCCGACCGTCACGAAGAGCGTGCCGTCGCCGAGGTCCATGTGCGTGCGGGTCTCGAAGCCGAGGACATCGGTGTAGAAGGCGTGCGCCGTCGCCACGTCGTCCACGTACACGCCGGTCATCGCCACCTTGATCACGGGCCGGCCCTCTCAGATGCCCAGTTGCCTGGTCTCGTTCAGCTTGGCGATCGCGTCCGTGTCGCCGTCCAGCTCGACCTCGGCCGCGCGCTGCCGGCCGTACGCGTACATCAGCAGCTCCGACGGCTCACCGGTCACCGTGACCACCGGCGTGCCCCGGTGCGCCACCGACGTCTGGCCGTTCGGGCGGCGCAGCACCAGACCCGTCGGAGCGCCCCGGCCCACCAGCCGCGCGGTGCGTTCGAGGCGGGACCACAGCGTGTCCTGGAAGACCGGGTCCAGCTCGCGCGGGCTCCAGTCCGGCTGGGCGCGGCGGACGTCCTCCGTGTGGACGTAGAACTCCACCACGTTGGCCGCCTCGTCGACCTGCTTGAGCTGGAAGGGTGAGAAGCGCGGCGGGCCGGTACGGATGAGCTGGACCAACTCCTCGTACGGCTTCGCCGTGTACTCGCCCATCACCTTCTCCAGACGCGGTGCGAGCTGCTTGATCAGCGTGCCCCCCGCCGCGTCCGGGCGGCGCTCGCGCACGATCACGTGCGCGGCCAGGTCCCGGGTCCGCCAGCCCTCGCAGAGGGTCTCGGCGTCGGGCCCGACGGTTTCCAAGAGGTCGGCGAGAAGAAGCCGTTCACGCTTGGCGAAGGTCGACATGCTGTCAGCCTACGACCGCGTCATCGGTCCGCCCACCCGGTCCCCCGGGGCACCACCCCGGATGGAGGCGCTCCGTGCCCCCGTGACCATTCCATGGACGCCGCGACCCGCTGTCGGTGCCGCGCGGCACAATGTGACCCATGACCAGTACGACCGGTGCCCCCCGGCCCAGCAGCCTCGACCCGGAGATCGCCGCGCGGCTCAAGCGCAGCGCCGACGGACTCGTCCCCGCCATCGCCCAGCAGTACGACACCGGCGAGGTGCTCATGCTCGGCTGGATGGACGACGAGGCGCTGCACCGGACGCTGACCACCGGCCGCTGCACCTACTGGTCACGCAGCCGCCAGGAGTACTGGGTCAAGGGCGACACCTCCGGTCACGTCCAGTGGGTGAAGTCGGTCGCGCTGGACTGCGACGCCGACACCCTGCTGGTCAAGGTCGACCAGGTCGGCGCCGCCTGCCACACCGGCGCCCGCACTTGCTTCGACGCGGACGTCCTGGCCGAGCACGCCGATTCCGGCGCACCCGGATCCGGTCAGTAAGGTCAGCGGCCATGGAACTGGAGACCTTCCGCAAGCTGGCCACCGACCGGCGTGTCATCCCGGTCACGCGCAAGCTGCTCGCCGACGGCGACACCCCGGTCGCGCTGTACCGCAAGCTCGCCGCCGAGCGCCCGGGCACCTTCCTGCTGGAGTCCGCGGAGAACGGCCGCTCCTGGTCCCGCTACTCCTTCGTCGGCGTCCGCAGCGCCGCCACGCTCACCGCGCGGGACGGACAGGCCCACTGGCTCGGCACCCCGCCCGTCGGCGTCCCCACCGACGGCGACCCCCTCGCGGCCCTGCGCGCCACCCTCCAGGCCCTGCACACCCCGCATCAGGAGGGCCTGCCGCCCTTCACCGGCGGCATGGTCGGCTACCTGGGCTACGACATCGTCCGCCGCCTGGAGAAGATCGGCCCCGGCGAGCGCGACGACCTGAAGCTGCCCGAGCTGACCCTGCTGCTCACCAGCGACCTCGCGGTGATGGACCACTGGGAGGGCTCGGTCCTGCTGATCGCCAACGCGATCAACCACAACGACCTCGACACCGGCGTCGACGAGGCGTACGCGGACGCCGTCGCCCGTCTCGACGCCATGGAGGCCGACCTCTCCCGCCCGGTCGCCCAGCCCCCGGCCCATCTGCCGCCCTCCGAGCTGCCCGAGTACACCGCCCGCTGGGGCGGTCCCGACTTCCAGCGGGCCGTCGAGGACGTCAAGGAACGCATCCGCGCGGGCGAGGCCTTCCAGGTCGTGCCCTCCCAGCGCTTCGAGACCCCGTGCACGGCGAGCGCCCTCGACGTCTACCGGGTCCTGCGTGCCACCAACCCCTCGCCGTACATGTACCTCTTCCGCTTCGACGGGTTCGACGTCGTCGGCTCCTCCCCCGAGGCGCTGGTGAAGGTCGAGGACGGACGCGCGATGGTCCATCCCATCGCCGGCACCCGGCACCGCGGGAGCACCCCGCAGGAGGACCAGGCCCTCGCCGAGGAACTCCTCGCCGACCCCAAGGAACGCGCCGAGCACCTGATGCTGGTCGACCTCGGCCGCAACGACCTCGGCCGGGTCTGCGAGCCCGGCTCGGTCGAGGTGGTCGACTTCATGTCCGTCGAGCGCTACTCGCACGTGATGCACATCGTCTCCACCGTCACCGGCAGGGTCGCCCCGGGCCGCACGGCCTTCGACGTGCTCACCGCCTGCTTCCCGGCCGGCACCCTCTCCGGCGCCCCCAAGCCCCGCGCGATGCAGATCATCGACGAACTGGAGCCGTCCCGGCGCGGCCTGTACGGCGGCTGCGTCGGCTATCTGGACTTCGCCGGCGACTCCGACACCGCGATCGCCATCCGTACGGCCCTGCTCCGGGACGGCACGGCCTACGTCCAGGCCGGCGCCGGCATCGTCGCCGACTCCGACCCGGTCGCGGAGGACCAGGAGTGCCGCAACAAGGCCGCGGCGGTGCTCCGCGCGGTGCACACCGCCAACCGGCTGGGCAAGTAGGGCGCTTCTCATACGAACCCCGGGTGACGGTGCGCCCGGGGTTCAGGCGATAGTGGAGTACGTGACTGCCGTACCTGACCCCCGTTCCCAAGCCGCCGCGTCCGCCCGGTCCGGCCGGCGGAGCCTCGCCGTGGCCCTCATGTGCGGTGCGCTCGGCGCGGCCGTGGCGCTGCTCGCGACCCGGCAGCGCTGGGCGGAGGGCACCGCGACGGTGGCCGGCGGCGCGTTCCCGCTGACCGCGAAGGGCAGCGACGTCACTGGCGTCCCCGCGGCCCTCGCCATAGTGGGCCTCGCCGCGCTCGTCGCCGTCTTCGCCGTTCGCAGGGCCGGCCGGTTCCTCGTCTCCGGGCTGCTCGCGCTGTCCGGCGCCGGGATCGCCGCCGCGGCCCTCGTCTCCGCCTCCGACAGCTCCGCGCTGGACGAGCAGGCCGCCAAGGCGAGCGGCGACACCTCCGCCACGGTCGACGCTCTCACCCACACCGGCTGGCCCTACGTCGCGGCCGCCGGCGGCGTGCTGCTCCTGCTCGCCGGACTGCTCGCCCTGCGCTACGGCCGACTGTGGCCCGCCATGTCCGGCCGCTACGAGCGCGGCACCGCCCGCCCGCGGCGCACGGCCCGGCCGGTCGACCCGGAGCGGCCCGAGGAGATCTGGAAGGCGCTGGACCGGGGCGAGGACCCGACCGGCGCCTGACCCACGGCGCTGCACCCGGCGTGTCGACCCGGCGTGTGAACCCGGAGTGTGGTGAAACAGACGCCACCCCCGCGTCGGGCGCGCGTGCGCGTACGGGACAATGGACGGCGAGCGTCCGGCTCGGTCAGTACGACACGTACACAGCAACGAGGAGCAAGTCATGGCGGGCAGCAGCCACGGTCACACCCCGGCCGCCTGGACCGGTGTCATCATCGCCTTCATCGGTTTCTGCGTCGCGGGCGCCTTCATGGTGATGGCCCAGCCCGTCGGCTTCTGGGCCGGCATGGCCCTCACGCTCCTCGGTGGTGTGGTCGGCGGCATCATGCGCGCGATGGGTCTGGGGCAGCCGAAGGAGTCCTCCCGTGCGCTGGTGCACACCGCGCCCGCGGCCAAGCGGGAGCCGGCGGCCGCCGAGAGCTGAGCCTCAGGATTCCGTCGAGGGGCGGTCCGGCATCCACGACGGTGCGGGCCGCCCTTCGCGTTGCCCGGCGGCACGACTGCCCGCAGCGGCAGTGGCGGCGTGCGGGGGACCGGGCGGGAGGGGAGAATTCCCGCGTGAGCGTCGAGAGCCGTGGGGTCCAGTTGCCTGTGCCTGTGCCTGTGCCTGTGCCTGTCTGGCGGCGGCTCGTCGTGCCGGCAGGGCTGTTCGCGGCCGTCGCCGGGGCCTTCGCCTACGTCGGGGTCGTCGATCCGGGTGAACCCGGGCACTACCCCGTCTGCCCCCTGTACCGGCTCACCGGTCTGTACTGCCCCGGCTGCGGCGGGCTGCGCAGCGCGCACGCCTTCGTGCACGGTGATCTCCTCGCCGCCCTGCGCGACAACGCGCCGGCCGTCGCCGGCTACGTGGGCTTCGCGGTGCTGTGGACCGTCTGGGTGGTCCGCGCGGCGCGCGGCAGGCCGCTGCGGATCGACCTCGGACCGGCACGGCTGTGGGCGGCCGGCGTCGTGCTGCTGGTGTTCACCGTCGTCCGGAACCTGCCCTTCGGTGGCTGGCTCCACCCTTGATCGAACAGCGAATGTCCAGGTAGTGGGACCGCCCTCCACCGGATGCGAGGCCTCGGCGGTCCTGCGGATACCATCGGTTTGACCACGGGTTTTCAGAACCTGAAGGAACCACCGTCTGGAAGGGGGCCGCTCGCGTGAGTGTGCTCGACGAGATCATCGACGGAGTCCGTGCCGACCTCGCGGAGCGGCAGGCACGCGTCACCCTCGACGAGCTCAAGGAGCGCGCGGCCAAGGCCCACGCCGCCAAGGACGGGGTGGCCGCGCTCAAGGGCGACGGCGTCAAGGTGATCTGCGAGGTGAAGCGGTCCAGCCCCTCGAAGGGCGCGCTGGCCGCGATCGCCGATCCCGCCGGACTCGCCGCGGACTACGAGGCGGGCGGTGCGGCCGTCATCTCCGTCCTCACCGAACAGCGCCGTTTCGGCGGCTCGCTCGCCGACCTGGAGGCGGTGCGCGCGCGGGTCGACATCCCCGTCCTGCGCAAGGACTTCATCGTCACGTCCTACCAGCTCTGGGAGGCCCGGGCGTACGGCGCCGACCTCGCGCTGCTGATCGTGGCCGCCCTGGACCAGCCGGCCCTGGAGTCGCTGATCGAGCGGGCGGTGTCCATCGGCCTGACCCCCCTCGTCGAGGTGCACGACGAGGACGAGGTCGAGCGGGCGGTGGACGCGGGCGCCAAGGTCATCGGCGTCAACGCGCGCAACCTGAAGACGCTGGAGGTCGACCGCGGCACGTTCGAGCGGGTCGCCCCGGAGATCCCGGACAACGTCGTGAAGGTCGCCGAGTCCGGCGTCCGCGGCCCGCACGACCTGATCGCGTACGCCAACGCCGGCGCCGACGCGGTGCTGGTCGGCGAGTCCCTGGTGACCGGCCGCGACCCCAAGGCGGCGGTGGCCGACCTGGTGGCGGCGGGCGAACACCCGGCACTGCGGCACGGGCGCGGCTGATCCCGCTAAGCTTGGGCCGATGACTCTCACCGTGACGACCGTGGACCGGCACGCGCGCCTGGCGCGCGGCTGCCGTCCGCGTGGCTGCCGCGCCCCCGCGCGGCGCGTGCACGGCCGTCGCGTCCGGTACGTCATCGGTGACGAGCCCGGGCAGGTCAACGGACGCCGATGGCAGCGCGCCCCGAAGGGGCGCGGGACACCTGTCTGACGTGCGGCTACCGCCGCGTGTGCGCGAGCGATCGCACGCGGCCCGAGGCCGTACGACTGGCCCCGCCCCCACGGCGACTCGTTTTTCTCCCGAGCACTCACCGTGAGGTTTCCGCATGCCCAGCGAGTTCTTCATCCCCGACCCCGTCGGCCAGGTGCCCAGCGCCGAGGGCTACTTCGGCGCTTTCGGCGGCAAGTTCATCCCGGAGGCCCTCGTCGCCGCCGTGGACGAGGTCGCCGTCGAGTACGAAAAGGCCAAGGGCGACCCCGAGTTCGCCCGCGAGCTCGACGACCTGCTCGTCAACTACACCGGTCGTCCGTCGGCGCTCACCGAGGTGCCCCGTTTCGCCGAACACGCCGGTGGCGCCCGCGTGTTCCTCAAGCGCGAGGACCTCAACCACACCGGCTCCCACAAGATCAACAACGTGCTCGGCCAGGCCCTGCTCACCAAGCGCATGGGCAAGACCCGGGTCATCGCCGAGACCGGCGCCGGCCAGCACGGTGTCGCGACGGCCACCGCCTGCGCGCTGTTCGGCCTCGACTGCACCATCTACATGGGCGAGGTCGACACCAAGCGCCAGGCCCTGAACGTGGCCCGCATGCGCATGCTCGGCGCCGAGGTCGTCGCCGTGAAGTCCGGCAGCCGCACCCTCAAGGACGCCATCAACGAGGCGTTCCGGGACTGGGTCGCCAACGTCGACCGCACCCACTACCTCTTCGGCACGGTCGCCGGCCCGCACCCGTTCCCGGCCATGGTCCGCGACTTCCACCGGGTGATCGGCGTGGAGGCACGGCGCCAGCTCCTGGAGCGCGCCGGCCGTCTCCCCGACGCCGCCGTCGCCTGTGTCGGCGGCGGCTCCAACGCCATCGGCCTCTTCCACGCCTTCATCCCCGACGAGGGCGTCCGCCTCATCGGCTGCGAGCCGGCCGGCCACGGCATCGAGACCGGCGAACACGCGGCCACCCTCACCGCCGGGGAGCCCGGCATCCTGCACGGCTCCCGGTCGTACGTCCTGCAGGACGAGGAGGGGCAGATCACCGAGCCGTACTCGATCTCGGCGGGCCTCGACTACCCGGGCATCGGCCCCGAGCACTCCTACCTCAAGGACTCCGGCCGCGGCGAGTACCGCGCGATCACCGACGACGCCGCCATGCAGGCCCTGCGCCTGCTGTCACGCACCGAGGGCATCATCCCGGCGATCGAGAGCGCCCACGCGCTGGCCGGCGCCCTGGAGGTCGGCAAGGAGCTGGGCAGGGACGGCCTGATCGTCGTCAACCTGTCCGGCCGCGGCGACAAGGACATGGACACCGCCGCCCGCTACTTCGGCCTCTACGACACCGACGCCGAGGTGGCCGCCAACGAAGCCGACACCGCCGAGATCGAGGGGGACGCCAAGTGAGCGGGGCCGCATTCACGGGCGGGAAGGCCCGGCTGCTGAGCGACACCCTCGCCGCCGCCAAGGCCGAGGGCCGCTCCGCGCTCATCGCCTACCTCCCGGCCGGCTTCCCCACCGTGGACGGCGGTATCGAGGCGATCAAGGCCGTCTTCGACGGCGGAGCCGACGTCGTGGAGGTCGGGCTGCCGCACAGCGACCCGGTGCTCGACGGCCCGGTCATCCAGACCGCCGACGACATCGCCCTGCGGGGCGGTGTGAAGATCGCCGACGTCATGCGCACGGTCCGGGAGGCCCACGAGGCCACCGGGAAGCCGGTGCTCGTCATGACGTACTGGAACCCCATCGACCGCTACGGCGTGGAGCGGTTCACCGCCGAACTGGCCGAGGCGGGCGGGGCGGGCTGCATCCTGCCCGACCTTCCGGTCCAGGAGTCGGAGCTGTGGCGGGAGCACGCCGAGAAGCACGGCCTCGCGACGGTCTTCGTGGTGGCGCCGAGCAGCAAGGACGAGCGGCTCGCCGAGATCACCGCGGCGGGCAGCGGCTTCGTCTACGCGGCCTCCCTCATGGGCGTCACCGGCACCCGGGAGTCCGTCGGCGCGCAGGCCCAGGACCTGGTCCGGCGCACCCGCGCCACCGACACCGGACTGCCCGTCTGCGTCGGGCTCGGCGTCTCCAACCGGGCGCAGGCCGCCGAGGTCGCCGGCTTCGCCGACGGTGTGATCGTCGGCTCGGCGTTCGTGAAGCGGATGCTGGACGCCCCCGACCACGCCTCCGGCATCGCGGCGGTCCGCGAGCTGGCCGGTGAGCTGGCGAAAGGCGTGCGCGGACAGGCGTGACGGACGGGCGTAACCGTCGGCGAATGTCCCGTATCGGATGATTCGGTCACTCGAACGGGTGGACCTCGGGCCGGGGAGGCGCGCTGCGCCTCCCCGGTTCGTTCTGGGGGTGTGAGCGAGAAGAACCGTGACGGAAAGCGCACCGCCCGGGAACGGCTGGCGGTCGAGCGCGAGAAGCAGAAGGCCGCGGAGAAGCGACGGCGCACGCTGATCGTGGGCGCGAGCGTCGTCTGCGTCCTGGGGCTGGCGGCGGTGATCGGCGTGGTCGCCGCGAACGCCGGCAAGCACAAGAGCAGCAGCGCGGGCCCGGCCGTGGCACCGTCGGGTGCGCAGGGCAAGGACGGCCTCGCGATCCCGGTCGGCAAGGACGGCGCCAAGTCGACGCTCACCATCTGGGAGGACTTCCGCTGCCCGGCCTGCCAGGCCTTCGAGGTGGCGTACCGGCCGACCCTCCACGAACTGACCGACGCCGGCAAGCTCAGAATCGAGTACCACCTCGTCCGGCTGATCGACGGCAACCTCGGCGGCACCGGCTCGCTGCGCGCCGCCAACGCCGCGGCCTGCGCCCAGGACGCCGGGAAGTTCCGCGACTACCACGACGTGCTGTACGCGAACCAGCCGAAGGAGACCGACGACGCCTTCGCGAACAACGACAAGCTGATCGAGCTGGCCGGCAAGGTGAAGGGCCTGGACACGCCCGCCTTCCGCAAGTGCGTCCAGGACGGCACGCACGACGGCTGGGTGGACAGGTCCAACCAGGCCTTCCGGTCCGGCGGCTTCACCGGCACGCCCACGGTGCTGCTCGGCGGCAAGAACATCTACCAGGACCAGACGATGACCCCTGCCAAGCTCAAGCAACTGGTGGAGGCCGCCGACCGAGGGTAAGCGTTTCTCACGCCCCCGTTATGGACCCGTAGCCGAGCTGCTTGCCGTCACCACGGCTCGGCACGGTAGCGTCGGACTTGCCATGATGAACCTTGCCTATATCCCCAGCCCGTCGCACGGGGTGTACTACCTCGGCCCCATCCCGCTGCGCGGCTACGCCTTCTGCATCATCATCGGCGTCTTCGTTGCCGTCTGGTTCGGCAACAAGCGCTGGATCGCCCGCGGCGGGCAGTCCGGCACGGTGGCCGACATCGCTGTCTGGGCCGTGCCGTTCGGCCTGATCGGCGGCCGGCTCTACCACGTGATCACGGACTACGAGCTGTACTTCAGCGAGGGCCGTGACTGGGTGGACGCCTTCAAGGTCTGGGAGGGCGGCCTGGGCATCTGGGGCGCCATCGCGCTCGGCGCGCTCGGCGCGTGGATCGGCGCGCGGCGCCGGGGCATCCCGATGCCCGCGTACGCCGACGCCGTCGCGCCCGGCATCGCGTTCGCACAGGCCATCGGCCGCTGGGGCAACTGGTTCAACCAGGAGCTGTACGGCCGCGAGACCCACCTCCCCTGGGCGCTGCACATCACCTCCTCCGAGGGCGGCCGGGTGCCGGGGTACTACCACCCGACGTTCCTCTACGAGTCGCTGTGGTGCATCGGCGTGGGCCTGCTGGTCATCTGGGCGGACCGCCGCTTCAAGCTGGGGCACGGCCGGGCGTTCGCCCTGTACGTCGCCGCGTACTGCGTGGGCCGGGGCTGGATCGAGTACATGCGGGTGGACGACGCCCACCACATCCTGGGCCTCCGCCTGAACGACTGGACCGCGCTGCTCGTCTTCCTGCTGGCGGTGGCGTACATCGTGGTGTCGTCGAAGAAGCGGCCCGGACGGGAAGCCGTGGTGGAGCCGGGGGTCTCCGACGGCCCGGCCGAGGACACGGGGCTTGAGGCCGACAGGGACACCGACGCCGACACCGACACGCACACCCACGCCGAGGGCGAGGAGAAGGCGGCGCCGGCCGAGAAGAGCTGACCCTTTCCGGTACGACACCGAGGGCGCCCGGAGTTCTTCCGGGCGCCCTCGGTGTGTCCGGAGGGTCAGCTCCGGGCGGCCAGCGACAGTGTCCGCCGCGCCATCGCCACCACCGCCGCGTCGATGAAACGGCCGTCGGGGAGGGCCTGGGCACCCTCGTTCGCAGAGGCCGCCTTGATGACCGTCTCCGCGTGTTCGATCTCGGCCTCCGTCGGCAGGTAGGCGCGCTCGATCACCGGCAGCTGACGGGGGTGGATCGCGGCGCGGCCCAGGAATCCGAGAGCGCGGCCGTGGGCGCAGGAGGCGGCCAGGCCGTCGAGGTCACGGATGTCCGGATGGACGGTCTGGGACGGCGGGGCGAGGCCCGCCGCACGGGCGGCGACGATCACCCGGGAGCGCGGCCAGTCAAGGCCCGCGTCGGCCCGTACCCCGAGGTCGGCGCGGAGGTCGGCCTCGCCCAGGGCGATGCCCCGCAGGGCGGGGTGGGCGGTGGCGATGGCGTAGGCGTGCTCGATGCCGAGGGCCGACTCCAGGAGCGCGTAGAGGGGGACGGGCGTGGCCACGGCGACCTGCCGTACCTCGCCCGGGGTCGTCACCTTCGGCAGCCGCAGGCCGGACAGGCCCGGCAGGCCGGCCAGGGCGTGCAGGTCGGCGGCGGCCCAGGGGCTGCCCAGGGCGTTGACGCGCACGTGCACCGGGACCGGCTGAGGCACCGTGAGGAGTTCCGCGGTGGCCGCGCGGGCGTACTCCTTGCGGTCCGGGGCGACCGCGTCCTCCAGGTCGATCACCACCACGTCGGCGCCCGCCACGAGGGCCTTGGCCACGACGTGCGGGCGGTCGCCGGGGACGTAGAGCCAGGTGAGCGGGAAGCGGGTCACAGGGCGCCCTCCGCGCGCAGCGCCGCGATGTCGGCCGGGGTGAGGCCGATCTCGGTGAGCACGGCGTCGGTGTCGGCGCCGTGCGGGCGGCCGGCCCAGCGGATCGCGCCGGGCGTGGCGGAGAGCCGGAAGAGGACGTTCTGCATGCGCAGCGGGCCCAGCTCCGGGTCGTCGACGGTGGTGACCGTGTCCAGGGCCTGGTACTGGGGGTCCGCCAGGACGTCCCGGACGTCCTGCACGGGGGCCACCGCGGCCTCCGCCTTCTCGAAGGCAGCGAGCACCTCGGCGCGGGTGCGCGTGGCGATCCAGGAGCCGACCGCCTCGTCCAGCACATCGGCGTGGGCTGCCCGGTCCGCGCCCGTGGCGAACCACGGCTCCTCGATCAGCTCCGGCCTGCCCACCAGCCGTAGCACGCGTTCGGCGACCGACTGGGCGGAGGTGGAGACGGCGACCCAGGTGCCGTCGGCGGTGCGGTAGGTGTTGCGCGGGGCGTTGTTCGCGGACCGGTTGCCTGTGCGTTCCTGGACGTAACCGAGCTGGTCGTACCAGGTGGTGTGGGGTCCGAGGACCGACAGGATCGGCTCGATGATCGCCATGTCGACCGTCTGTCCCACGCCGGTGCGCTCGCGTGCGGCCAGCGCCGCCAGCACGGCGTAGGCGGTGGCCAGGCCCGCGATCGAGTCGGCGAGACCGAAGGGCGGCAGCGTCGGGGGCGCGTCCGGTTCGCCGGTGACCGCGGCGAAGCCGCTCATCGCCTCGGCGAGGGTGCCGAAGCCGGGGCGGTGCGCGTACGGGCCGAACTGGCCGAACGCGGTGACCCGGGCGAGAACCAGCCGGGGGTTGGCCGCGGACAGCTCCGGCCAGCCGAGGTCCCATTTCTCCAGGGTCCCGGGGCGGAAGTTCTCGATCACCACGTCGGCGGTGGCGGCGAGCCGCAGCAGGGTGTCCCGGCCGCCGGGCGTGGACAGGTCGAGGGTGACGGTCCGCTTGTTGCGGCCGAGCACCTTCCACCACAGGCCGACGCCGTCCTTGGCCGGGCCGTGGCCCCGGGACGGGTCGGGCCGCCGGGGATGCTCCACCTTGATCACCTCGGCGCCGAAGTCACCGAGCAGCGTGGCGGCCATCGGCCCGGCGAAGAGGGTCGCGAGGTCCAGCACCCGCAGGCCGTCCAGTGCCGGGGACGTCCGTGCCGTCGTGGCGGTCGTAGGTGTCGTGCTCGTCGTGTTCATGCGGTGTACTGGGCCTCGATCTCCGGGCGGTACGGCATCGACGCCGACGCGCCTTCCCGCTGGACGGAGATCGCCGCCGCGGCCGCCGCCCAGGACAGGGCCTCGCGTACCGGTTTCTCCTCGGCGAGGGCCACCGCGAGCGTGCCGACGAACGTGTCGCCCGCGCCCGTGGAGTCCACGGCCCGCACGCGGGGCGCGGGGACCACGAGCGGTTCGGCGCCCCGCGTCACGTACAGGCAGCCCGTGGCGCCCAGGGTGACCACCACCTCCGGCACCAGGTCCAGCAGGGCGGCTGCCGCCTCGCGCGGGTCGGTGCGGCCGGTGAGGGTGACCGCCTCGTACTCGTTCGGCACCAACAGGTCGATCGTGGACAGGAGTTCGGGCGGCAACGGCTGGACCGGGGACGGGGTGAGGACCGTACGGACGCCGTGCCGGTGGGCCGCCTCCGCGCCCGCGACGACCGCCGCCAGCGGGATCTCCAGTTGCAGCAGCAGGGCGTCGGCGGTGGCGATCACCCCCTCGTCACCGGGGGAGAGGTGGTCGACCGTGCCGTTCGCGCCGGGGATGACGACGATCGCGTTGCCGCCCTCGTCGTCCACCACGATGTGCGCGGTGCCGGACGGGCCCTCGACCGTGCGCAGGAAGTCGGTGTCCACACCGGAGTGTTCGAGGGTGTCGCGCAACCGGGCACCGAAGGCGTCGTTGCCGACCGCGCCGATCATCGAGACGGTGGCGCCGGCGCGGGCCGCCGCGATCGCCTGGTTGGCGCCCTTGCCGCCGGGGATCGTACGGAACTCCCGTCCCGTCACGGTCTCCCCGCGCTGCGGGGCCTTGCCGACGTAGGTGACGAGATCCATGTTCGTGCTGCCGAGGACGGCGATGTGGGTCATGGTCGGGTCGCCTCCAGGTGGGTGAGGTGGGCGAGGGTGTCGAAGCCGGTGCCGTCGAAATCCGCGACGGTGGTGGCGAGCCGGTTCTTCAGCGGGGCCCGCCAGCGGTCGGGGAGCGCGTCGGGGGAGCCGGCGAGGAGGCCGGCGATGCTTCCGGCGGTGGCGCCGTTGGAATCGGTGTCCCAACCACCGGAAACGGCACGGCAGACGGACCCCGTGAAGTCGCCGTCGGCGTGGGTGAGGGCGGCGACGATCAGGGCGGTGTTGGGGAGGGCGTGGACCCAGTGGTGGGTGGGGCCGTAGACGGCGTGGAGTTCGTCCACGACGTCGTCGAAGTCGTCCGTGGAGGTGGCCAGTCGGACGGCGTGGTCGATCGCCTTCGCCAGACGGGAGCGGGCCGGGACCACCGCGCGGCCGGTGCGCAGACAGGCGTGGACGTCGTGCGTGCCGGTGGCGGCCGTGGCGATGGCGGCGGCCGTGAACATCGCCGCGTAGACACCGTTGGCGGTGTGGGTGAGGACCGCGTCGCGGTGGGCCTGTCCGGCGGCGGCGGCCGGGTCGCCGGGGTTGCTCCAGCCGTGCATGTCGGCGCGGATCAGCGCGCCGATCCACTCGCGGAACGGGTTGCGGTGGCGGGCCGTGTGCGGGGGTTCGATGCCGGTGAGGAGGTTGCGGTGGGCGACGCGCTCGGCGGTGAAGGTGCGGCCGGGCGGGAGTTCTTCGAGCCAGAGCCGGGCCACGTCGTCGGTGGTGAAGGTCCTGCCGTGGCGCTGGAGCAGGAGGAGGTTGAGCAGGGGGTAGTCGAGGTCGTCGTCCTCGGGCATGCCGTCGATGTTCTCGGCGAGCGAGGTGGCGGCCGAGCGGCGGTTCCAGGGGTGCGTGGCCAGGAGGTCGTCGGGGACTCCCCGGGCGGTGAACCAGGTGGCGAGGGGCCAGTTCCCGGTCGCCCGGGCGAGGGCGCGGATGCCGTCGAGCGGGAGTTTCTCGACCGGTTTGCCGAGGAGGCAGCCGATGGCCCGGCCGAGCCAGGCGGCCTCCAGGGCACGCGGGTCCGGTGCGGCGGCGGACCGTCCGGTGGGCCAGTCGGGGCACTGGGACATGATGCGGGCCAGGTCCGTCGGCTCGTCTTCGGCGAAGCGGCTGGGCAGGTCGGCGAGTTCGTCCAGCAGGTCCTCCGCCAGCAGGCGCAGATAGCGGGACACCCGGTGCGCGGACGCGCCCGCGCGCTCCGGGGCGTCCGGGCCGCCCGCCGCCCGCCAGCGCGCCTCGACCGCCTTCGGCTCGCGCCCGTCCAGGCGGGCCTGGCGCAGCTCGTGGCCCAGCAGGTCCTCCGGCTGGACCCAGGTCAGTCGGAGCACGGGCGGCCTCCGAGCGCGGTGAACGCCTCCTCGTGGGCGCGCCGGCGGCGGACGTCCCGGTCGAAGATCTCGCGCGCGACCTCGGTGAGCGTCCGGGCCGGCGCCCACAGGTCCAGGCGGCTGGCGTCGGCGACCGTCTTCGCCCACTCCTCGGGGACGGGTGAGCCGAGCGCGCCCGCGAGGGCACCGGCCATCGTCGCGATCGAGTCGCAGTCACGGCCGTAGTTGACCGAGCCGAGCACGGCCTGCCGGTAGTCACCGCCGGAGACGACCAGCATGCCCAGCGCCACCGGGAGTTCCTCGATGGAGTGCAGCCGCGAGGGGCGGCGGGCGGCGAGGGAGGGCGCGCGGTAGTCCGGGCCGACGGTGTCGTACGGCGCCACCGCCGCGCGCAGCGGACCGAGCGCCGACTCGAAGTCCCGGTGCCCGGCCGCTACTTCGCAGACCTTCTCGATCGCCGTACGGGTGCCGTCCTTGGCCAGGGACAGGCAGGCGCTCACCACCGAGTCGGCAGTCGCCCCCGGAGCGGTCGCGGCGGCCACCGCCGCGGCGAACACACCGGCCGCCTCACGGCCGTACGACGACTGGTGCGCGCCCGCGATGTCCAGCGCCTCGGCGTACGCGGCGGCCGGGTTGGCCGCGTTGACCAGGCCGACCGGGGCCATGTACATCGCGGCGCCGCAGTTGACGATGTTGCCGGTGCCCGCTTCCCGGGGGTCGGCGTGACCGTAGGCCAGCCGGGCCACCAGCCACTTCTCGGCGAGGAAGAGGCGGTGCAGCGGCAGGGCCTCCGCCTCCAGCTCGGGGATCCAGCGGGGGGTGGTCATCAGGTCCGGGACCAGGTGGTCGGCGATCGCGTACGCGTCCAGGTGGTCGCGGACGCGGTCGTAGACACGGACCAGCGCGTGTGTCATCAGGGTGTCGTCGGTGACGTGGCCGTCGCCCTTGTGGTACGGCGCGATGGGGCGGGCGGTGCGCCAGGCGTCACCGTGCCAGGGGCCGACGACACCGTGCACGCGACCGCCGTGCCGTTCGGTGATCTGGTCGGGGGAGTAGCCCTCGACCGGGCCGCCGAGGGCGTCACCGACGGCGGCTCCCACCAGGGCGGCGGCGACGCGGTCGGCGAGACCGTTCGGGCTGGGGCCGCTGCTTTCTTCTTCTTTGGGCGTCATGCCCCGAATCATCCTCCTGGGCGGGCCGGTTGTGCGGCTTCCAGGAGTCCGGCGAGTTCCACCAGGTCGGTGCCGGTGAGGCGGGGCAGGGTGCAGCCGGGCAGGACGCGGCAGGCGTCCCGCCAGGTCTCGGGGACGGCCGCGCCGCCGCCGAGGGCGCCGGTGAGCGCGCCGGCGAGGGCGGGGGCGGAGTCGGCGACCCGCGACAGGCAGGCGGCGGCCGGCACGGCCTCGGCGATCCGGCCCCGGGCGGCGGTGGCCAGGGCGAGCGCGACGGGGACGGTCTCCGCGGCGGCGATGCCGTAGCTGTAGACGTGGTCGACGATCTGGTGTTCCAGGAGGGGCACGAGGGCGAAGGCGGACTCGCTGTCCTCGGCCAGGGCGAGGGCGTGGCGGGTGTTGCGGCCGATCTCGGTGTCCGCCGGGAGTTCGGCGAGCGCGGCGGTCACGCAGGCGTCGGTGTCCGCGTCGGCGAGGGCGAGGGAGAGGGCCGCCGCCATCGCCCGCGCACCGTGCACGCCGTCGCCGTCCTGGGTGTAGCGGGCGTCGAACTCGGCGAGCGCGGCGGCCTGTTCCGGATCACCGGGGTGGGCCACGGCGAGGACGCAGGCGCGGACGCAGGCCGCGTCGTCGAAGTAGTGCGGGTTGTCGTGGCCGGTGGCGGGCGGGCGCAGGCCGGTGGCGAGGTTGCCGAGGCCGGCGCGGACGGAGATGCGGGCGCGCAGCGGCAGTACGGCGGACTCGACCTCCGGGGCGCGGTCCGCCGCGGCGGCGACCTCGGAGGCCACGGCGGTCCAGGTGAGGTCGATGGCGGCGCGCATACGGCGGGCCCGGCTGAGGTCGCCCAGGACGTCGTCGTCGCCGGCGCGCAGGACCGCCTCCGCGGCGAACGCCGCCCACTCGGCGTCGTCGGAGGGGCCGAGGCGGAGGGGCTCGGGGGACTGGTTGAGGGCGATCGGCACCGGGAGGGTGGTGGTGGCGTTCTGCTCGGCGAAGGTGTCCAGTTCCCGGGTGAGACGACGGGTCCACTCGGGCATGCGGGCGGCGCGGTGCCGGGCGGCGGGCCAGCCGGCGGCGTCTCCGGCGGCCAGGCCGAGGAGGAGGCCCTCGATACGGCGCGCAGTCATGGCCGCCCCTCGCCGTCCGGTCGCCCGGTGAGGGGGCTTCGCCGGATGGCCCCTCGCCCCTCGCCGTCCGGTCGCCCGGCATGCCCGGCCCCCACCAGGGGGCTCCGCCCGCCGGCCGGTCGCCCCGCCTTGCCGTCCCCCACCAAGGGGCTCCGCCCGCCGGACCCCCGATCCCCCGCCCACCCACCACCCGACTCGGTCGACTGGGTGGTGAGGGGCCGGGATGGGAGGAGTTCGGTCGGCTGGATGGTGGGGGGTGGGGGTGGGAGGAGTTCGGTCGGCTGGGTCGCTGGGGCAGAGGGTGGGAGGAGTTCGGCCGGGAGTGGCCGCACCACACTCTCGACTGCCACCCGCGCCGCCTCCGCCACGGCCCCCGGCAGCACCGCGGCCAACGTCACCGGCGGCTCAGCGGCGATCAGCTCCCTCTTCTCCGCCGCCCCAGCCGTGATCACCTCCCGCTTCTCCACCGCCCCGGTCTCCACCCCTCCCGTGCTCCCTTCCGCCGCCGTCACCAGGAGTTCCGCGATCTCCCGTACGTGGTGGCCGGCGATGGACGGCAGGCAGCGACCCCGGGCCGGGCCGATCGCCGCGGACCAGTGGGGCGGGATCGCCGAGAGGCCCTGGGTCGCGCCGGAGAGGGCGCCCGCCACCGCCGCCGTCGTGTCCGCGTCGCGGCCCATGTTGACGGCCGTCAGGACCGCCTCCCGGAAGTCGCCGTCGGCCGCCGCGTACGCGCCGAAGGCGAGGGCGACCGCTTCCGGGGCCAGGTCGGTCCAGGGGTAGCCGCCGATGACGACCGCGGAGCGGACCGCGCGTTCGCCGCGATGCGCCACCGCCACCGCGCGCCGCAGGGAGCGAGCCGTCCAGGAGTCGTCCGGGATCACCGCGAGCGCGGAGGCGATCACCACCGGGACCGCAGCGCCGGTCATCGCCGCCGCCACACCCGCCGCGACCGCCTGGCCGCCGTAGATGCCCTCGCCCTCGTGACTGACGGAACCGTCGATGGCCACCAGCCGGGCCGCTTCGGCGGGTCGCCCGGCGGCGAAGACCCCGAAGGGTGCCGCCCGCATCGCCAGCCCGTCGCTCCAGGCGTGCCGGTGCTGGGCCGAGATGGGGGCGGCCAGACCACGGCGGAGGTTCTCCAGCGTGCCGCGCTCGCTGAAGCCGGCGCCGCGGAAGGGCCCCTCGGCCCGGTCGGCGATCCACTCGTGCCAGGCCGCCTCGACGTGCTCCGGGGTGAGCGCCGAGCCGTGCTGGGCCAGCAGCAGACCGGAGAAGATCGCGTACTCGGTGTCGTCCGTGCCGGACGGCTGCTCGCTGACGTATCCGGTGATCCGGCCCCAGCGGGCGCGGATCTCGGAGGGCCTGAGGTTCTCCGCCGGTGCGCCCAGCGCGTCCCCGACGGCCAGGCCGAGCAGCGCGCCCCGGGCCCGCTCACGGAGTCCGGGGGCTTCACCGGGCGCCGGGGCCGGGGGAGTGCAGGCGGTCGATGCCATGGGCGGCCTCCTTCGGCGGGGTCGCGCGGGGACCCTTTGCGGATGTGTCCCACGGGAGGCGGCCGCGTGAGCCGACGGTGGGGCTCTGTCACCCGGTCGGCATCTGAGCTGATATTCGCACATCTGAGCACTTAAGGAAGAACCCGCAGGTTAGCCGAGCCTTTCCTTGCTGGCGCGGGCGAAATGATGAGCGTAAGTTCTGTGTTGTCGAAAAGTAGAACTCGTCCAAAGTTAGCTTTGGCTTAGCTTCCTTGGGGGGCCCGGATGGCCATCATCGAAACCGAGGCCGCGCTGCACGAGGCGCACCGTGACAACCACACGCACCGCGATGTGAACGGCGGATGGCTGCGGCCCGCCGTCTTCGGCGCCATGGACGGTCTCGTCTCCAACCTCGCCCTGATGACGGGCGTGGCCGGCGGGGCCGTGAGCCAGCACACCATCGTCATCACCGGCCTCGCGGGGCTCGCCGCCGGCGCCTTCTCCATGGCGGCCGGCGAGTACACGTCCGTTGCCTCCCAGCGGGAACTGGTCGAGGCGGAACTCGACGTCGAGCGCCGCGAGCTGCGCAGGCATCCGCAGGACGAGGAGGACGAGCTGGCCGCGCTGTACGTGGCCCGCGGGGTCGAGCCGGCACTGGCCCGGCAGGTCGCCCGGCAGCTCTCCAAGGATCCGGAGCAGGCGCTGGAGATCCACGCCCGCGAGGAGCTGGGCATCGACCCCGGCGATCTGCCCTCGCCGCTGGTCGCCGCCGTCTCGTCCTTCGGGTCGTTCGCGCTCGGTGCCCTGCTGCCCGTGCTGCCGTACCTGCTCGGCGCGACCGTGCTGTGGCCCGCCGTCCTGCTCGCTCTCGTCGGGCTCTTCGCGTGTGGTGCCGTCGTGGCCAGGGTGACCGCGCGCAGTTGGTGGTTCAGTGGTCTGCGGCAGCTCGCGCTCGGCGGTGCGGCGGCCGGTGTGACGTACGCCCTGGGCAGCCTGTTCGGAACGGCCGTAGGATAGAGCGACCGGTACGTATGCGATGGGCCGCATAAGTAACCGTTACTCGTGGGTTTCGAGTCGTTTACCAGCGGGCATGAGCCGTACGCGCTGTGGGCAATGACGCCTGCCGCACCCCCGCGGGGTGGGCGATGACGCTCGCCCCGGACCCCCTTCGGGCCGCCGGACGCCGATCCGACCGATCTTGTCCGCGACGGTCCCCCACAAAACGTCGGCCGCCACCGCGCGGCCCCCGCCGTCACCGCACGGCACCGCCGTCCTCGGACGGCACGGCGCCGCCATCGCACGGCACCCCGCCGCGTCCGCGCGGCACCTCCGCCGCGACCGCGGCGTCCGCATGTTGGAACGGTGTTTCCGGTTCCCGAGAACCGCTCCATCATGTAACCTGCACGAAATTTTGATCTCATCGCAGATCTCGCAGAGGGCCAACGTCGTCCCTCGGCACTTGCCACATGCCACATGACGACGACGGGAGAGCCGATGCGTACGCCGCGCCAGCCGTCCCAGCATTCCGCGAATGGCCAGAACTGGTCGTTCATGGATGCTCGCCCTGCTGCGCAGGGTATGTACGACCCCCGCAACGAACACGACGCGTGCGGCGTCGGTTTCGTCGCCACCCTCACCGGCGAGGCGTCCCACACCCTGGTCGAGCAGGCCCTCACCGTCCTGCGCAACCTGGAGCACCGTGGTGCCACCGGCTCCGAGCCCGACTCCGGCGACGGCGCGGGCATCCTCTCGCAGGTGCCGGATGCCTTCCTCCGCGAAGTGGCCGGTTTCGACCTTCCCGCGGCCGGCTCCTATGCCGTAGGCATCGCCTTCCTCCCGGAGGACGGGACCGAGGACGCCGTCTCACGGATCGAGACGATCGCCGCCGACGAGGGGCTGACCGTCCTCGGCTGGCGTGAGGTCCCGGTCGCGCCCGAGCTGCTCGGCGCCACCGCCCGCTCCACCATGCCGGCGTTCCGGCAGATCTTCGTCACCGACGGCGCCAGCGAGGGCATCGCGCTGGACCGCAAGGCCTTCGTGCTGCGCAAGCGCGCCGAGCGCGAGGCCGGGGTCTACTTCCCGTCCCTGTCCGCCCGGACGATCGTCTACAAGGGCATGCTGACCACCGGCCAGCTCGAGCCCTTCTTCCCGGACCTGTCCGACCGCCGCTTCGCCTCCGCGATCGCGCTCGTGCACTCCCGGTTCTCCACGAACACCTTCCCGTCGTGGCCGCTCGCGCACCCGTACCGCTTCGTCGCGCACAACGGTGAGATCAACACCGTCAAGGGCAACCGCAACTGGATGCGCGCCCGCGAGTCCCAGCTCGTCTCCGACCTGTTCGGTTCCGACGGGAAGGCCATCGAGCGCATCTTCCCGGTCTGCACGCCGGACGCCTCCGACTCCGCCTCCTTCGACGAGGTCCTGGAGCTGCTGCACCTCGGCGGCCGTTCGCTGCCGCACTCCGTGCTGATGATGATCCCGGAGGCGTGGGAGAACCACGACTCCATGGACCCGGCCCGGCGCGCCTTCTACCAGTTCCACTCCACGATGATGGAGCCCTGGGACGGCCCGGCCTGCGTCACCTTCACCGACGGCACCCAGGTCGGCGCCGTGCTCGACCGCAACGGTCTGCGCCCCGGCCGCTACTGGGTCACCGACGAGGGTCTCGTCGTCCTCGGCTCCGAGGTCGGCGTCCTCGACATCGACCCGGCCAAGGTCGTCCGCAAGGGCCGCCTCCAGCCCGGCAAGATGTTCCTCGTCGACACCGTCGAGCACCGCATCATCGAGGACGACGAGATCAAGGCGTCCCTCGCCGCGGAGAAGCCGTACGCCGAGTGGCTGGAAGCCGGCGAGATCGAGCTGGTCGACCTGCCCGAGCGCGAGCACATCGTCCACACCCACGCCTCGGTCACCCGCCGCCAGCAGACCTTCGGCTACACCGAGGAGGAGCTGCGCGTCATCCTCGCCCCGATGGCCCGCACCGGCGCCGAGCCGATCGGCTCCATGGGCACGGACTCGCCGATCGCGGCCCTGTCCGAGCGCCCGCGGCTGCTCTTCGACTACTTCACCCAGCTGTTCGCGCAGGTCACCAACCCGCCGCTGGACGCGATCCGCGAGGAGCTGGTCACCTCCCTGCGCTCGTCGCTGGGCCCCGAGGGCAATCTGCTGGAGCCGACGGCAGCCTCCTGCCGCTCGGTCACCCTGCCCTTCCCGGTGATCGACAACGACGAGCTGGCCAAGCTCATCCACATCAACGCCGACGGCGACATGCCCGGCTTCAAGGCCGCCACGCTGTCCGGCCTGTACCGGGTCTCCGGCGGCGGTGAGGCCCTCGCCGCCCGCATCGAGGAGATCTGCGCCGAGGCCGACGCGGCGATCGAGAACGGCGCCCGCCTGATCGTCCTGTCCGACCGGCACTCCGACGCCGAGCACGCGCCGATCCCGTCGCTGCTGCTCACCGCGGCCGTCCACCACCACCTCATCCGCACCAAGCAGCGCACCCAGGTGGGCTTGCTGGTCGAGGCCGGCGACGTCCGCGAGGTCCACCACGTCGCCCTGCTCATCGGCTACGGCGCCGCCGCCGTCAACCCGTACCTGGCGATGGAGTCGGTGGAGGACCTGCTGCGCGCGGGCACCTTCATCAACGGCATCGAGCCCGAGCAGGCCATCAAGAACCTGATCTACGCCCTCGGCAAGGGCGTCCTGAAGGTCATGTCCAAGATGGGCATCTCCACCGTCGCCTCCTACCGCGGCGCCCAGGTCTTCGAGGCCGTCGGCCTGGACGAGACCTTCGTGGAGAAGTACTTCAACGGCACCGCCACCAAGATCGGCGGCGTCGGCATCGACGTCATCGCCCAGGAGGTCGCCGCCCGCCACGCCAAGGCCTACCCGGCCTCCGGCATCGCCCCGGCGCACCGCGCGCTGGAGATCGGCGGCGAGTACCAGTGGCGCCGCGAGGGCGAGCCGCACCTGTTCGACCCGGAGACGGTCTTCCGCCTCCAGCACTCCACGCGCACCGGCCGGTACGACATCTTCAAGAAGTACACCGAGCGCGTGAACGAGCAGTCCGAGCGCCTGATGACGCTGCGCGGCCTGTTCGGCTTCAAGTCCGACCGGCAGCCGATCCCGGTCGAGGAGGTCGAGCCGGTCTCCGAGATCGTCAAGCGGTTCTCGACGGGCGCGATGTCGTACGGCTCCATCTCCAAGGAGGCGCACGAGACCCTCGCCATCGCCATGAACCAGTTGGGCGGCAAGTCCAACACCGGTGAGGGCGGCGAGGACCCGGAGCGCCTGTACGACCCGGCTCGGCGCAGCGCCATCAAGCAGGTCGCCTCCGGCCGCTTCGGCGTGACCTCCGAGTACCTGGTCAACGCGGACGACATCCAGATCAAGATGGCCCAGGGCGCCAAGCCCGGCGAGGGCGGCCAGCTGCCCGGCCACAAGGTCTACCCGTGGGTCGCCAAGACGCGTCACTCGACGCCGGGCGTCGGCCTGATCTCCCCGCCGCCGCACCACGACATCTACTCCATCGAGGACCTGGCCCAGCTGATCCACGACCTGAAGAACGCGAACCCGCAGGCGCGGATCCACGTGAAGCTGGTCTCCGAGGTCGGTGTCGGCACGGTCGCGGCCGGTGTGTCCAAGGCGCACGCGGACGTCGTGCTCATCTCCGGTCACGACGGTGGTACGGGTGCCTCCCCGCTGACGTCGCTGAAGCACGCGGGCGGCCCCTGGGAGCTGGGCCTCGCCGAGACCCAGCAGACCCTGCTGCTCAACGGCCTGCGCGACCGCATCGTCGTCCAGACCGACGGCCAGCTCAAGACCGGCCGCGACGTGATCATCGCCGCGCTGCTCGGCGCCGAGGAGTTCGGTTTCGCGACCGCTCCGCTCGTCGTCTCCGGCTGCGTGATGATGCGCGTCTGCCACCTGGACACCTGTCCGGTCGGCATCGCCACCCAGAACCCGACCCTGCGCGACCGCTTCGCCGGCAAGGCCGAGTACGTCGTGAACTTCTTCCAGTTCATCGCCGAGGAGGTCCGCGAGCTCCTCGCCGAGCTGGGCTTCCGCTCCATCGAGGAGGCCGTCGGCCACGCCGAGGTGCTGGACGTCGAGCGCGCGGTCGACCACTGGAAGGCGCAGGGCCTGGACCTGGAGCCGCTCTTCCACGTGCCGGACCTGCCCGAGGGCGCCGTCCGCCACCGGCTGATCGCCCAGGACCACGGCCTGGAGAAGGCCCTGGACAACGAGCTGATCAAGCTCGCCGCCGACGCGCTGGCCGCGAACGACGCGACCGAGGCGCAGCCGGTGCGTGCCCAGGTCGCCATCCGCAACATCAACCGCACGGTCGGCACCATGCTCGGCCACGAGGTGACGAAGAAGTTCGGTGGCGCGGGCCTGCCCGACGACACCATCGACATCACCTTCACCGGCTCGGCCGGCCAGTCCTTCGGCGCCTTCCTGCCGCGCGGTGTCACGCTCCGCCTGGAGGGCGACGCCAACGACTACGTCGGCAAGGGCCTGTCCGGCGGCCGGATCATCGTCCGCCCGGACCGGGCGGCCGACCACCTCGCCGAGTACTCGACCATCGCGGGCAACACCATCGCCTACGGCGCCACCGGCGGCGAGCTGTTCCTGCGCGGCCGTACCGGTGAGCGGTTCTGCGTCCGCAACTCCGGCGCGCTGGTCGTCTCCGAGGGCGTGGGCGACCACGGCTGCGAGTACATGACCGGCGGTCACGCGGTCGTCCTCGGCCCGACCGGCCGCAACTTCGCCGCGGGCATGTCCGGCGGTGTCGCCTACGTCATCGACCTCGACCGCGACAACGTCAACGCCGGCAACGCCGGGTCCGTCGAGGCGCTGGACGACACCGACAAGCAGTGGCTGCACGACGTGGTGCGCCGTCACGCCGAGGAGACCGGCTCGACGGTCGCCGAGAAGCTGCTCGCCGACTGGGACACGGCCGCGGAGCGGTTCAGCAAGATCATCCCCAGCACGTACAAGTCAGTGCTCGCCGCCAAGGACGCCGCCGAGCGAGCCGGTCTCACCGAGACCGAGATCACCGAGAAGATGATGGAGGCGGCGATCAATGGCTGACCCCAAGGGCTTCCTGAACCACGGCCGTGAGGTCGCCAAGACCCGCCCCGTCGACGAGCGGGTCAAGGACTGGAACGAGGTCTACGTCCCCGGCTCCCTGCTGCCGATCATCAGCAAGCAGGCCAGCCGCTGCATGGACTGCGGCATCCCGTTCTGCCACAACGGCTGTCCGCTGGGGAACCTGATCCCCGAGTGGAACGACTACGCCTACCGCGAGGACTGGGCGGCCGCCCAGGAGCGGCTGCACGCGACCAACAACTTCCCGGAGTTCACCGGTCGCCTCTGCCCGGCCCCCTGCGAGTCGGCGTGCGTGCTGGGCATCAACCAGCCGCCGGTCACCATCAAGAACGTCGAGGTCTCGATCATCGACAAGGCGTGGGAGACCGGGGACGTCGCCCCGCAGATCCCCGAGCGCCTGTCCGGCAAGACGGTCGCGGTCATCGGCTCCGGCCCGGCGGGCCTCGCCGCCGCCCAGCAGCTGACCCGGGCCGGCCACACCGTCGCCGTCTACGAGCGCGCGGACCGCGTCGGAGGCCTCCTGCGGTACGGCATCCCCGAGTTCAAGATGGAGAAGCGGCACATCAACCGCCGTATCGAGCAGATGCGCGCGGAGGGCACCCGGTTCCGCACCGGCATCGAGATCGGCCGCGACCTCAAGGCGACCGACCTGAAGAAGCGGTACGACGCCGTCGTCCTGGCCGTCGGCGCGACGACCGCCCGTGACCTGCCGGTGCCCGGCCGCGAGCTCAAGGGCATCTACCAGGCCATGGAGTACCTGCCGCTGGCCAACAAGGTGCAGGAGGGCGACTACGTCACCCCGCCGGTCTCGGCCGAGGGCAAGCACGTCATCGTGATCGGCGGCGGCGACACCGGCGCGGACTGCGTGGGCACCGCCCACCGGCAGGGCGCGGCCTCCGTCACCCAGCTGGAGATCATGCCCCGCCCGAACGACGAGCGGCACCCGACGAACCAGCCCTGGCCGACCTTCCCGATGCTCTACAAGGTCACCTCGGCCCACGAGGAGGGCGGCGAGCGGGTCTACTCCGTCTCCACCACCCACTTCGAGGGCGACGAGGACGGCAACGTGCAGTGGCTGCACCTCACCGAGGTGGAGTTCATCGACGGCAAGCTCACCCAGAAGCCCGGCACCGAGCGCAAGATCCCGGCCCAGCTGGTGACGCTCGCGATGGGCTTCACCGGCACCGACCGGGAGAACGGCCTGGTGGAGCAGTTCGGCCTGGAGCTCGACGAACGCGGTAACATCGCCCGCGACGCCGACTTCCAGACCAACGTGCCGGGTGTGTTCGTCGCCGGTGACGCCGGCCGCGGCCAGTCCCTCATCGTGTGGGCGATCGCGGAGGGCCGCTCGGCCGCCCGCGGAGTCGACCGCTTCCTGACCGGAGCCAGCGACCTGCCGGCCCCGATCCGCCCGACGGACCGCGCCCTGGCGGTCTGACGCGCACGACGGACCCCGGGTCCGTCGAAGACGTCCCGTACAAAGGCGTACGGAACATGAACGGCGCCTGCCCGCCTGTCCCCGACCGGACGACTGGGCAGGCGTCGTCGCATGTACGTCGTACGGGTACGCTCGGGCGCCGGAACAGCCGAGGGGGGAGACCATGGCCGCGATCAGTCTGCGCAAGGTGGAGGAGACCGCGCCCGCGCTGGTCGGCGCCTACCGGTCGGCGGGGGTGTCGCTGCGCAAGCACGGCCTGGACGGGCTGCGGGCGGCCGTCTACCTCGTGGTCGACCACTCGGGCTCGATGAGGCCGTACTACCAGGACGGCAGCGTGCAGGCGCTCGCCGACCGCGTGCTGGGCCTGTCCGCGCACCTGGACGACGACGGCCGGGTGCCCGTCGTGTTCTTCTCCACGGACGTCGACGCGGTCACCGACATCGCCCTCGCCGGACACGAGGGTCGCATCGAGCGGATCGTGGCCGGGCTCGGCCACATGGGCAAGACCAGCTACCACCTGGCGATGGACGCCGTCATCGACCACTACCTGGACAGCGGCGCCACCGCCCCCGCCCTCGTCGTCTTCCAGACCGACGGCGGCCCGATCAACAAGCTCGCCGCCGAACGCTATCTCTGCAAGGCCGCTCGACTCCCGCTGTTCTGGCAGTTCGTCGGCTTCGGCGACCCGGGCAGCCGGCAGTTCGAGTTCCTGCGCAAGCTGGACGAACTGGCGGTCCCCGGCAAGCGGATCGTGGACAACGCCGGCTTCTTCCACGCCGGCCAGGACCCGCGCCGGGTCTCCGACGCCGAACTGTACGACCGTCTCGTCGGCGAGTTCCCGAGGTGGCTCACGGCCGCGCGCGCGGCGGGCGTCGTACGGCCGGACCGGGACACGGCCCCGCGCCGATCCACCACCCTCCCCTAGAGCCCGTCCGCGAGCACCAGGTCCCGGCACTCCTCGGGCGTCCCCCACGCCGAGCGCAGAGCCCGGGCCTTGGTCAGCCACAGGGACAGGTCGTACTCCGCCGTGTACCCGATCGCGCCGTGCAGGTGCAGCGCCGTACGAGCCGTCCGGTACGCCGCCTCGCACGCCGTGAGCTTGGCGGCGGCCACCTCGGCCGGACGCAGGGACACCGCCGCGCCGAACAGCAGCGGGCGGGCGAACTCCAGGGCGGTCTTCGCGTCGGCCAGGCGGTGTTTGACGGCCTGGAAGGAGCCGACGGGGACACCGAACTGGGTGCGCTGCTGCACGTAGGCCACGGTCCGGTCGAGCAGGGCGAGGCCGACGCCGAGGGCCTGGGCGGCGGTGGCCAGGCGGGCCCAGACGAGCGCTCGGTCGTACGGCGCGCCGGGAGTGAGGAGTTCACCGGCGGGGGAGAGCCGGGTCAGCCGGCGGGCCGGGTCCAGGGAGCGGCGCACGGGGCCGGGAGCGGCCGTGGACAGGTACAGGCCGTCGGCGGCCGG
This sequence comes from Streptomyces flaveolus, assembly GCF_000716535.1. Taxonomy (GTDB): domain Bacteria; phylum Actinomycetota; class Actinomycetes; order Streptomycetales; family Streptomycetaceae; genus Streptomyces; species Streptomyces flaveolus_A. The sequence goes on from NZ_JNWV01000006.1 coordinate 149,226, forward strand.
GGCCAGGCGGAGGGACGCGGCGTCGCCGTCGAGGGCGTAGCCGGTGGGCGCCGCCACGGTCGCCACGTCCGTCCCGGCCGCGAGCCCGGGCAGGAAACGCCCGGCCAGCGGGGGCTCGCCGAGGAGTACGGCCGCCGCGACCGTCTCCGCGAGCGGACCGGGTACGGCGTGACGGCCCAACTCCACGAACGCCACGGACAGTTCCACCGGGCGCGGCCCCAGCCCGCCGTACTCCTCCGGCACCGCCAGGCCGAACACCCCCACCTCGGCGATCCGCGACCACAGCGCGCGCCCGCGCGTGTGGTCGCCCCGGCAAGCAGCCGCTCGGCGACGATGTCCCGCTGGATCTCGTTCGTGCCCGCGTAGACCGGCCCCGCCAGGGAGAAGACGTACCCCTCGGACCAGGCGCCGTCCGCCAGTTCGCCCTCCGCGCCCAGCAGATCGAGCGCCGTCTCGTGCAGGGCGAGGTCCAGCTCGGACCAGAACACCTTGTTCATGCTGGACTCCGGCCCGAGCCGGGCGCCGTCCAGGACCCGGGAGGCGGCGGCGTAGGTGAACAACTGGTAGGCGCGGGCCGCGACCAGGGCGTCGGCCACCCGGGCGCGGGCGTGCCCGGGCGAGCCCTGGGCCCGCCACAGGTCGCGCAGCCGGGCGGCGGAGGCGAGGAAGCGGCCCGGGGAGCGCAGGGTGAGTCCGCGTTCGTCGCCCGCCGTGGACATCGCGATCCGCCAGCCCTGGCCCGGCTCGCCGATCACGTCTTCGTCCGGGACGAACACGTCGTCCAGGAACAGCTCCGCGAAGGCCGGCTTGCCGTCCAGGCGGCCGATCGGGCGGACGGTGACGCCGGGGGCCCGCAGGTCGAACATCAGGTAAGTGAGCCCCTCGTGCCGCCGGGGAGCGTCCGGATCGCTGCGGAAGAGGCCGAAGGCCCGGTCCGCGAACGCGGCCCGCGAGGACCAGGTCTTCTGCCCGCGCAAGCGCCAGCCGCCGTCCACCCGCACCGCCCGTGAGCTGAGCGCGGCGAGGTCCGAGCCCGCCTCCGGCTCCGACCAGGCCTGCGCCCAGACCACCTCACCGGTGGCCATCGGCGGCAGCACACGCGCGCGTTGCTCCTCCGTGCCGTACGCGAAGAGGGTCGGCGCGAGCAGGCTGACGCCGTTCTGGCCGACCCGGCCGGGCGCGCCCGCCGCCCAGTACTCCTCCTCGAACGCCAGCCACGCGAAGGTGGTGGCCGCACGGCCGCCGTACCGCTCCGGCCACGACACCACCGACCAGCGGCCCGCGGCCAGTTCGGCCTCCCACGCGCGGTGGGCCGCGAAGCCCTCCTCCGTCTCCAGGGACGGCAGCGGCGTACGCGGCACGTGCGCCGCCAGCCAGGACCGGGCCGCGGCGCGGAACTCCTCGTCGGCCGGAGAGTGCGTCAGGTCCACGGTCGCCGCCTTCCTTCCGCGCCGGTCACCTTCCCTAACAAGTGTTTGGTAGGTTAGCGTGACCCCATGACAGGCGTCGAGAGCCCGGCCTACGTCCCCGGGCACGGACTGCTGCGCGGGCGCACCGCCGTCATCACCGCGGCGGCCGGCACCGGCATCGGCGGAGCCACCGCGCGCCGCTTCCTGGAGGAGGGCGCCCGGGTGTTGATCAGCGACGCCCACCCGCGCCGGCTGAAGGAGCACGAGGCCGCGCTGGGCCGGGAGTTCCCCGGCGCGGTCGCTGCGGTGCCGTGCGACGTCACCGACGAGACCCAGGTGCGGGCCATGTTCGACGCGGCCGTCGCCGCGCACGGACGGCTGGACGTCGTCGTCAACAACGCCGGGCTCGGCGGCACTTCGGCCCTCGTCGACATGACCGACGACCAGTGGAACCGGGTCCTGGACGTCACCCTGAACGGCACCTTCCGCTGCACCCGGGCCGCCCTGCGCGCCATGCGTGACGGCGGCGGGGTGATCGTCAACAACGCCTCCGTCGTCGGCTGGCGCGCCCAGGCCGGACAGGCCCACTACGCCGCCGCCAAGGCCGGTGTGATGGCACTGACCCGCTGCGCGGCCGTCGAGGCCGCCGCGTACGGCGTGCGGGTCAACGCGGTCGCCCCCAGCCTCGCCATGCACCCCCACCTGGAGAAGGTTACCTCCGCCGAACTGCTCGCCGAGCTGACCCGACGGGAGGCCTTCGGCCGGTACGCGCAGCCCTGGGAGGTGGCCAACGTGATCGTCTTCCTCGCCTCCGGCTACTCCTCCTACCTGACCGGCGAGGTCGTCGCCGTCAGCAGCCAGCACCCCTGACGGGCGGGCAGACCACAATGGGTGCGTGCCGACCAAGAAGAAGCCCCAGGTGACCGCGGCAGCGGCCCGGCGCGGAGAGCTCCTGAGCACCGCAGCCGAGGTCTTCGCCGAGCACGGCTACAACGCCACCACCGTCCGCAGGATCGCCGACCACGCCGGGATGCTCGCGGGCAGCCTCTACTACCACTTCGACTCCAAGGAGTCGATGCTCGAGGAGATCCTGCGGACCTTCCTCGACGAGCTCTGGGACGGCTACGACACCGTCCTCGCCTCCGGACTCGGGCCCCGCGAGACGCTGGAGGCGCTGGTCACCGAGTCCTTCCGGGAGATCGACCGGCACCGAGCGGCCGTCGCGATCTACCAGAAGGAGAGCAAACAACTCGTCGCCCAGGACCGGTTCGCCTTCCTCGCCGAGTCCCAGCGCCGGTTCGAGAACGCCTGGCTCAGCACGCTGGAACGCGGGGTCGCCGGGCGGGTCTTCCGCGCGGACCTCGACGTCCGGCTCACCTACCGGTTCGTCCGCGACACCGTGTGGGTCGCCGCCTCCTGGTACCGGCCCGGCGGCAAGCACAGCCCCGAGGAGATCGCCCGCCAGTACCTGTCGATGGTCCTGGACGGGATCGCCGTACGCGAATAGCACCTTTCCTACAGAGGGAGTTGCCATGGCCGAGGCCTACATCGTCGAAGCGGTCCACACACCGGTCGGGCGGCGCGGGGGAGGACTCGGCGCGGTCCACCCGGCCGACCTGGGCGCGCGGGTGCTCACCGCGCTGGTGGAGCGCTCCGGGATCGACCCGGCCGCCGTGGACGACGTGGTCTTCGGCTGTCTGGACACGGTCGGACCGCAGGCCGGCGACATCGCCCGCACCTGCTGGCTGGCCGCGGGCCTCCCCGAAGAGGTGCCCGGCGTCACCGTCGACCGGCAGTGCGGCTCCTCCCAGCAGGCCGTCCACTTCGCCGCGCAGGCCGTGCTCTCCGGCACCCAGGACCTGGTGGTCGCCGGCGGGGTGCAGAACATGTCCCAGGTCCCCATCGCCTTCGCCTCCCGGCAGGCCGCCGTCCCCCTCGGCCTGACCGAGGGCCCCTTCCTCGGCAGCACCGGCTGGCGCGCCCGCTACGGCGACCGGCCCGTCAACCAGTTCGCCGGCGCCGAGATGATCGCCGCCCAGTGGGGCATCGACCGCGAACAGCAGGAGGAGTTCGCCCTGCGCTCGCACCGGCGCGCGATCTGGGCCATCGACACCGGCCGCTTCACCCGCGAGACCGTCCCCTGCGGCCAGGTCACCGTGGACGAGGGCCCCCGCCGGGACACCTCCCCGGAGAAGATGGCCGCCCTGCGCCCCGTCCTCGACGGCGGCACGGTCACCGCCGCCTGCTCCTCCCAGGTCTCCGACGGGGCCGCGGCCCTGCTGCTCGCCTCCGAACGGGCCGTACGCGACCACGGACTGCGCCCGCGCGCCCGCGTCCACCACCTCTCCGCACGCGGCGAGGACCCCATCCGCATGCTCACCGCGCCCATCCCGGCCACCGCGCACGCCCTGAAGAAGACCGGTCTGACCCTCGACGACATCGACCTCGTGGAGATCAACGAGGCCTTCGCGCCGGTCGTCCTCGCCTGGCTGAAGGAGACCGGAGCCGACCCCGGCAAGGTCAACGTCAACGGCGGCGCCATCGCCCTCGGCCACCCCCTCGGCGCGACCGGCGCCCGGCTGATGACGACCCTCCTGCACGAACTGGAACGCACTGGCGGCCGCTACGGCCTCCAGACCATGTGCGAGGGCGGCGGCCAGGCCAACGTGACGATCATCGAACGGCTGTGACGCTGCGGTGGGGCGGCGCCGGGTGAGCTTCGGCGTACGGCTGTGCCGGGGCCGGAGCCGGAGCCGGAGCCGGAGTCGGGGCCGGGGCCGGGAAGGGGGTGGCGCCGGGGTGGCGGCCGGGTCGAGCTCAGCGAACGCTCGTGACGCCACGGCGGGACGGTGCGACACGTGACCGTCACCGGTCCGCTCTCAACTCCGTCAGTCCGGCCAGCACCTCCTCCGCCTCCTTCATGATCCGCTCCACCAGTTCCGCGCACGACGGCAGGTCGTCGATCACCCCGGCGACCTGTCCCGCCGCCATCACCCCCAGATCCGTACGGCCGTCCACCATCGCCGACTTCAGCAGCATCGGCGTGTTCGCGGCCAGCAGCACCTGACCCCAGGACAGCTCCTTGCCGTGCCGGAGGGCGAGGCCGTCGCGGACCAACTGCCGCCAGGTGAGCCCCGACAGCCGCCGGAAGCCGGCCGCCCGCCGTGCCGCGTGCGCGAAGCCGCGTATCCGGCCCGACCGCTCCAGCGCCGCCACCAGGTCGGTGCGCAGCATCCGGTGCGGCAGTCCGTCCACCGCCCGGGTCACCGTGACGTCCCGGACCGTCGCCGCCAAGTACCTGGCCTTCACCACGTCCGGCACCGTCGAGTCGGACGTCAGCAGGAACCGTGTGCCCATCGCCACCCCGGCCGCCCCGTACGCCAGCGCCGCCACCAGCCCCCGCCCGTCGAAGAAGCCGCCGGCCGCCACGACCGGTATCCGCACGGCGTCCACCACCTGCGGCAGCAGCACGCTCGTCGCCACCTCGCCGGTGTGCCCCCCGCCCTCGCCGCCCTGCACGAGCACCGCGTCCGCGCCCCAGGCCGCCACCTTCTCGGCGTGCCGCCGGGCACCGACGGACGGGATCACCACCACGCCCGCCGCCTTCAGCTCGGCGATCAGCTCGGCGGAGGGGGCCAGGGCGAAGGAGGCCACCCGGACGCCCTCCTCCAGCAGGATCCGCACCCGGTCCGGCGCGTCGCCCGCGTCGGCCCGGAGGTTCACCCCGAACGGCGCGTCCGTACGGGACCGCACCTCCCGTATCGCCTCCCGCAGCCGGTCGAGCGGCATCGTGGCGGAGGCCAGGATGCCGAGCGCGCCGGCGTTCGCCGCCGCCGAGACCAGACGCGGCCCGGCCACCCACCCCATCCCCGTCTGCACGACCGGATGGCGGACCCCGACCAGCCGGGTGAGCGCGGTCTCCATCAGCTCCCCGTCCCTTCCGGCACCTCGCGCGCGCGTGCCCCCGCCGGGTCCAGCACCTCACGGATCAGCCGCGCCTCCTCCGCCTCGGGCTCCCGGGTGAACGGCACGTCGTCCGCCACGGCCAGCGGGAACCCGGTCGCCTCCCGCACCCGCTCCACGCTCACCCCCGGGTGCACCGAGACCAGACGCATCGAGTGGTCGGGCGTGGCGAAGTCGAAGACGCCGAGGTCGGTGACGACCCGCGCGAGGTGATGGAAGCGGGCCGCGCCGCCCAGCCCGGCCGCCCGGTCGTACCCCACCCCGCACACCATGTCCACGCGCTCCACGAACACCCGCCGGGAGTGTCTGGGCACCCAGTAACTCGTCGGATTGTTCAGCGTGTTGAGCGGCGCGCCGCGCACTCCGAGGAGCTGTCTGCGGGGGTGCGCCCAGTCGCCCACGCAGGAGATGTTCTGGTTGCCGTACCGGTCGAGCTGGCTCGCGCCCATCATCACGTGCCGCCGGCCGCCCGCCACCAGCTCCAGGTGCTGCCGGTAGGGCAGCCAGCCCTCCGGTGTGCCGTCCGGGCGGACCAGCAGGGCCTCGCCGTCGGTCAGCAGCAGGTCCGGTGCGAAGGTGAGCCGGGCCAGCCGCGCGCCCAGCGACGGGATCGGACCCATCGGGCTCGCCAGGACCTCCCCGGCGCCCCGCCAGGCCTCGGCGCAGGCGATCACGCAGTACTCGGCACGGGTGGCACTCACCGCTCCTCCTCCTTCCGCCAGCCCCGGACCGCCGCCCGGTAGGCGGCCTCGTCCGCGCCGAGGAACCGTGCGGCGAACTCCGGCCAGGGCGTGGTCGCGTACCGCCGCTGGAACTCCTCGTCCCTGCCGTACTCCGGTGCGCAGGAGGTGAAGTGCGCGCCGTTCGGCGCCTCCACCACACCGGTCACCGCCAGCCGCTTGAGCAGCAGCGACTGCGGGGCCGCCACCTTGGCCAACTCGGCCGTGTCCACGATCCGTTCGCAGGAGACGTAGGCCGCGTCCGCCGCCTCGCAGAACAGGTCGTCGAAGTACGGGTCCGGGCCGAGGTACTGTCCGTTGCCCAGCCGGTCGGCGCGGTTGACGTGCACCAGGGCCGCGTCCAGCCGCAGCGCGGGCATGGCCACGAGCGTCTCCCCGTCCGCGTACGGAGACGTCACCGTCCTGAGGTCCGGGTCGACCCGCATGACGTCCGAGCCGAGTCCCGCCCGCACCGGCAGGAACGGCAGACGCTGCGCCGCAGCCCGCAGCCCGCACTGGAACATCCCCTCGTCGACCTCCCTCAGCGCGAAGCCGCCGCGCTCGCGCGCCGCCCGGTAGTGCGGTTCCAGCGGGATGGAGTCCAGGGTGACGAAGGCGGTGACCAGCTTGCGGATCCGGCCGGCGGCGGCCAGCATGCCGACGTCCGGGCCGCCGTACGAGACGACCGTCAGATCGCCGATGTCCGACCGCAGCAGCGCCCGGACCAGCGCCATCGGCTTGCGGCGGGAACCCCAGCCGCCGATGCCGAGGGTCATGCCGCTCGCCAGCCGGGAGACCACCTCCTCGGCGGTCATCGTCTTGTCGCCCATCTACACCCCCTTCTTCCCGGAGTCCCCGGACTTTCCGAACGTGTCGCGGACCCGGTCGGCCAGGCCGCTGAGGTTGGCCTCGAACGTGAAGCCCTGTTCGAAGCGGTAGCTGCGGCGCACGTCGACCGGATCGATGCCGTTGATGGCCGCCTTGGCCATGCGCAGCAGCCGTCCGTCCTTGCCGGCGATCTCCCGGGCCGGCTCCAGCGCGGCCCCCGCCAGTTCCGCGCGCGGCACCACCCGCCAGACCGAGCCATGTCCGTGCAGTTCGGCGGCGCTCGCCGTGCGCCCGGTGTAGTACAGGGCGCGCATCAGGTGCTGTGGGACCAGCCGGGCCAGATGGGTCGCCGCGCCCAGGGCACCCCGGTCCAGCTCGGGCAGCCCGAAGACGGCGTCCTCGCTCGCCACCACCGCGTCCGCGGTGCCGACCAGGCCGATCCCACCGCCCAGGCAGAAGCCCTGCACCGCCGCGACGACCGGTGTCTCGCACTCGTAGACCGCCGCGAAGGCCTCCGCGCAGCCCTGGTTCGCGCCGATCAACGCCTCCTGCCCTGCCGCCTGTATCTCCTTGATGTCCACGCCCGCGTTGAACCCCCGCCCCTCGGCGGTCAGGACCACGCACCGGATCTCCGGGTCCCGGCCGGCCGCGCGCACGGCACCGGCCAGGTCGAACCAGCCGCGCACCGGCAGCGCGTTGACCGGCGGGTAGTCGACGGTGACTACGGAAATCCCCTTTTCCGGGGACGAACGGGAGACACCCATGGGCGCATCAGCTACCTTTCCACCAAACATTTGTTAGGTACGAGGCTTCGAAGCTAGCAGTGGTCACGGACAAGCGGGAGGCCCTGTGGACAACCGCGCTGCTGTGGACAACGGCCCTGTGGACAACGGTTCTGCAGGCGACGCCCCTGTAGGTAACGGTCGTCCAGGCGACGGCTCTGAGCGCACCTCACTGCGCGACAGCACCGTGGTGGTCACCGGCGGCACCCGGGGGGTGGGCACGGGGATCGCCCGGGCCTTCGCCGAGGCGGGCGCCCGGGTGCTGGCCTGCGCCCGCAGACCGCCCGAACAGCCCTGCGACGGGGTCGAGTTCGTACCCCTCGACCTGCGCGACCCGCCCGCCGTCCGGGCCTTCTTCGCCGGACTGCCCCGGCTGGACGTGCTCGTCAACAACGCCGGCGGCACCCCGTACCGGCACCTGGCCGACGCCGACGCCGAACGGCACGCCAAGGTCATCGAGCTGAACCTGGTCACCCCGCTGACCGCGTCCCTCGCCGCCTACGACCACCTCAGGCGCGCCAGGGGCTCCATCGTGATGGTCGGCAGCGTCAGCGGGAACCGGCCCTCGCCGGGCTCCGCCGCCTACGGCGCGGCCAAGGCCGGGCTCGCGAACCTGGCCGCCTCCATGGCCGTGGAGTGGGCGCCGGAGATCCGCGTCAACACCCTGGTCGTCGGCATGGTCCACACCGACCTTGCCCCGCTGCACTACGGCGGCCCCGACGGCGTCGCCGCCGTCTCGCGCACCGTCCCGCTGGGCCGGCTGGCCCTCCCCGCCGACGTCGGTGCCGCCGCCGTCTTCCTCGCCTCCGACGCCGCCGCCTACATCAGCGGGGCGAGCCTGCATGTGCACGGCGGCGGGGAACGGCCGGCCTTCCTGGAACGCCGCCGCCCCTCATGTCCCCGACGCGTCGATCCAAGGGAAAGAGAGCTGAGATGAGCGGAATCTGTGCGGACCGGGTCGTCGTCGTCACCGGGGCGGGCCGGGGGCTCGGCCGCGCCCACGCCCTGGCGTTCGCCGCCGAGGGCGCCCGGGTCGTCGTCAACGATCTGGGTGTCGCCCTCGACGGCGCCCCGGACGCCGGGCGGCCGGCGGGCGCCGTCGTGGCCGAGATCCGGGCGGCGGGCGGTGACGCGGTCGCCCACGGCGCCGACATCGCCACCGGTGAGGGCGCGGCCGGCCTGATCCGCACGGCCGTCGAGACGTACGGCCGGCTCGACACGCTCGTCAGCAACGCCGGTTTCCTGCGCGACCGGATGCTGGTCAACCTCGGCGAGGACGACTGGGACGCCGTGATCCGCGTCCATCTCAAGGGCCACTTCCTGCCGTTGAGGCACGCGGCCGCGCACTGGCGGGCCGAGACCAAGGCCGGGCGGACCCCGGTGGCCCGGGTCGTGCACACCGGCAGCGGGGCCGGCCTGCTGGGCTCGGTCGGGCAGGGCAACTACAGCGCCGCCAAGGCCGGGATCGTCGGGCTCACCCTGGTCGCGGCGGCCGAACTGGCCCGCTACGGCGTCCAGGTCAACGCCGTGGCACCGGCCGCCCGCACCCGCATGACGGAACGTGCCTTCGCCGCGACCATGGCGGCCCCGGCCGCCGGTTTCGACGCCATGGCCCCCGAGAACGTCTCCCCGCTCGTCGTCTGGCTCGGCTCGGCCGGGAGCGCGGGTGTGACCGGCCGCGTGTTCGAGACCGAGGGCGGTCGGATCACCGTCATGGAGGGCTGGCGCCCCGGCCCCACCGCCGACAAGGGTGCGCGCTGGACACCGGCGGAGGCGGGGGAGGCGGCTCGGAAGCTGCTGGCGGAGGCGGAGCCGCCGGGGCGGGTGTACGGGGCGTAGGGGCCCCGCCCGCGCCTCCCACCCGGTGGCGTGCGGGCCGGGCGGCGCGACGGCCTACGAGCCGGGCCGCGCGACGGCCTGTGAGCTGAGCCGCGCCGCCGCCTCCCGCTGCCGCTCCGCCATCACCGTCAGGAAGCGCACCACCGTCTCCAGCTCCTCCGTGCTGAACTCCTCGCACGCCGCCACGATGTCGCGCGCCCAGTCCTCGAAGAAGACGGCGAGTTCGCCGATCTTCTCCTGGTTCAGTTCGACCAGCACCCGGCGCTTGTCCGTCGGGTGGGCGACCCGCCGGGCGAAGCCCTTGGTCTCCAGGCGGTCGACGAGGCCGGTGACGGATGCGGGGGCCAGACCGGTCAGCCGGGCCAGGTCCTTCGCGGTGAGCGGGCCGTGCCGCTCCAGCAGATCGAGGGTCTTCTCCTCCGTGGCGTTCAGGCCCTGCTTCGCGGCGATCGCCGAATGAAACATCACGGTGACGCCGCTGTGGACGCGGCCCACCTCCATCAGGCGCCGGAGCGTCTCGTCCCGCTTCTCGTCTCCCTCGGTCATGGACTCAGACTAGCAAGTAGTTCGTTCGGTCGAACTAAGTACTTGCGGGGGCAGGCGTATCGGTGCAACTCTTTCGTTCGGCCGAACGAAATAACCCGAGCCGAGGGGGACACCCATGTCCACGACCGCCACCGCACACCCGCCGACCGCCGCGGAACCCCACCCTCGCCGCTGGGCCGCCGCCGTCGTGATGATGATCGCGGCCCTGATGGACCTGCTGGACACCACGATCGTCAACGTCGCGGTCCCGTCCATCAGCCGCGACCTGCACGCCTCGGCGAGCGACTTGCAATGGGTCGTCTCCGCCTACCTGCTGGGCTTCGCGGCGGCCCTGATCGTCTCCGGCCACCTCGGTGACCGCGTCGGCCGCCGGCCGCTCTTCCTCGCCGGTACGGCGGGCTTCGGGCTGGCGAGCCTGGCGTGCGGCATCGCCCAGTCACCGGGGCAGCTGATCGCCGCCCGGGCCGTCCAAGGCGTCCTGGCGGCCGTGCTCGTGCCGCAGGTGATCGGCTCGTTCCGCACCCTGTTCCACGGCAAGGAGCGCGGGGCCGCCTTCGGAATGTACGGCGCCGTAGCCGGCTTCGCCTCGGCCGTCGGGCTGCTGCTCGGCGGGGTGCTCACCGACGCCGATCTGTTCGGCTGGGGGTGGCGCTCGGTGTTCCTGGTCAACGTGCCGGTCGCGGTGGCGACGTTCGTGGGCGGGCTCGTCCTGGTGCCGACCACACGCGAACGGTCGGCGGGGCGGCCGGACGCCCTCGGCAGTCTCCTCCTGGCCGGCGGACTGGTCGCGATCGTGCTGCCGCTGGTGCAGGGCCGGGAGAACGGCTGGCCGCTGTGGGGCTGGATCTGCCTCGCGGCGGGCGCGGCGACCGTGGCCGGGCTCGGCGTGTACGAGGCCCGGCGGCACCGGCCGGGCACGGTGCCGCTGCTGCCCGCGCGCGCGTTCGCTCTCCCCGCGTTCTCCGTGGGCGTGCTCGTCCAGCTGCTCTTCTCCCTCGGCATGCAGGGCTTCTTCCTGGTCTTCGCGGTCTGGCTGCAGGGCGGCGAGGGGTACACCCCGCTCCAGGCCGGGGTGGTCACCGTCGCGTTCTCGGCCGGCGGGTTCCTGACCGCGCCCGTCGCGGACGGGCTCGCCGTGAAGTACGGGCGGCTGGTGCTCGGCGCCGGGGCGCTGCTGATGGCCGGTGGGTTCGGCTGGGTGTGGGCCGCGATCGACGACGCGCCGGCGGTCCACGCGGGCGCGTGGCCGCTGGTACCGGGGCTGGTGCTCGCTGGGGCCGGGCTCGGGTTCCTGGTGGTGCCCTTGGTGAACGTGGTGCTGTCGGCGGTGCCGGGGGAGCTGGCCGGGGGAGCGTCCGGGATCTTCTCCACGGCTCAGCAGTTCGGGGGCGCGCTGGGGGCGGCCGTGATCGGCACGGTGTTCTTCGGAGCCGTGGGGGAGGGGTTCGGCGGGGCGCTCGACGGGGCGATGCCGTGGGTCGTCGGGATGTTCGTGGGGTGCGGCGTGCTGTGCGCGGCGCTTCCGCGGCGGGCGGTGTCGGAACACGCGGGCTGACAGGGCGTTCATGGGGCAAAGGGGTACGGCGGTGAAGGGCGCTGAAGCTACGTGTCGCACTCCAGCACCGTCCGGCACAACCCGCACCGCGCCCGTACCCGCCCCCGCACCGGCACCCTGATCCGTTGGTGGCAGGTCGGACACGGGAAGGTCACCCCGAGGTGGCCGCCGCTGTCGGGGGCGAAGGAGTACGGGGCCGTCGGCGGGGCGCCGGAGACGTGCCGGCGGTCGTGGGCGTAGCGGCGGCGGCCCGCCCAGCCGGCCCCGGTCAGCGGCGGCTGCTGCTCGTCCTGGCGGGCCCGGGCCATCCCCTTGACGTAGGCGGTGTAGGCCTGGGGGCTGGTGAACCACACCGACGGGTCCTCCTGGAACAGCAGGGCCCGCTTGGCCAGGACGTAACCGAACTCCTCCGGGGTGAGATAGCCGAGTTTCTGCGACGAGACCCCGTCCTCCCGGTAGGCGTCCAGCAGCAGCCAGCCCGCGCCGAGGTAGGTCGTCGCCGTGTCCGTCAGGATCTCGTTCTCCGCCGTGGTGGGGAAGGCGAGATCCAGGCGGTGCAGGTAGACGTGCGCCACCTCGTGGGCGAGCGCGGCGCCGATGTCCCTGCGGTGGGTGCGGAACCGGTCGTTCAGCTCGACGAAGTACTCGGGGCCCGCCGCCAGTTCGACGTTCGCCGCGTGGGTCATCTCCCGGAAGCCGACGATCAGCCGCGCGTCCGGCAGCCGGAAGTGCCGCACGATCTCCCGGGCCACGCGCTGCGCACCCAGATGCAGGTCGTCGGTGTCGCAGAAGGCCACGTCGGCCGGGGCCACGCTGGCCGAGAACGTCTCGATGGTGTCGCGGGACAGGCGCCGGTACAGCGCGGTGATGGCGGCCCGCACCGTCTCCAGGTGCGGGTAGCCGTGCTGGACCGGTCCGCCGTTCGCCACGTCGGCACCCCCTGAAGACGCCGGAACTCCTCATCCACTGTAGGCGGGACGGCAGCGCGGGAAGGGCGCCGTCGGGTCGCTCGCCATGCGGACGGCAGGGGGGAAGGGGCCCCAGCGGGGCCCCGGGCGGCAGGTGGTAAGGGTGTCGTTGGGCGAGCCGTCACCGGGCGGCAGGTGGCAAGGGCGGGGTTGGACGGCCGGCACCCGAGCGCCAGGCAGGAAGGCCCCGTGGGCGTCGGCGTCATACGGGCAGCAGCCGTAGCGTCGGCCCGTCCGGTGCGCCCCCCTCCAGTTCCAGCAGCCAGACCTCGTTCTCGCCCTCCCGCAGCACCGGCCCCGGCACGTACAGCGACCGCTGCGGGCCCACAGCCCAGTAACGCCCCAGGTTGAAACCGTTGACCCAGACGAAGCCGCGCGTCCGGCCCGGCAGCTCCAGCCGGGCGTCCCCGGCCCCGCGGACCGTGACCGTGCCCCGGTACAGCCCCGGCGCCCCCTCCCCGGGCACCGCGCCGAAGGGCACCGTGCCCACCCCGTCGGCGAACGCGTCCAGATCCAGCCCACGCGCGCGTACCCCGTGCAGATACTGCCGCTCGTGCAGGATCCCGCCGGTGACGCCCTTCGCCTCGCCGAGCCGGGGCCCGTAGTTCACCCGCCCCAGCGACTCCACCCACAGCTCCACGCGCGCGGGGCCCGCGACCGGCTCCCTCAGCCGCGGCTCCTCCTCCGTGAGCACCCCGGCCCGCTCCCCGTCGACGTACACCACCGCCAGATCCCGCAGCCCGCGCACGGACAGCGGGTACGGCTGCCGGGGGCCGGGCACGTCCACCGTGTAGCGCACGAGGCCCCGGGTGATCCCCAGCTCCTCGAACGTGGGCGGCACGGAACCGGCCGTCTCCGGACCGCCCAGCGCCTCCAGGACGTCGGCCAGGGGTGCCCAGCCGGTGAGCGCCGCCTCGGCCGGGGCAGCCAGCGCGGCAGGCCGCGCGGGCGGGTCGGGCAGCGGGCCGGTCCGGTAGGCGGCCAGCACCTCGCGGAAGCGCCAGAACTTCTCCGTGGGGCGGCCGTACTCGTCCACCGGCGCGTCGTAGTCGTACGAGGTCACATCCGGCTCCAGCGGACCCTCGTGCGACTCGCCGCCGCCCCGGTTGGCGCCCGCCCAGCCCCCGAAGCTCGTGCCGCCGTGCGCCATGTACAGGTTCACCGAAGCCCCGCACTCCAGGATCTCCCGCAGCGCCTCGGCGGCCTCGGCCGGATCCCGTACGGCGTGCCCGCCGGCCCAGTGGTCGAACCAGCCGCACCAGAACTCCATGCACATCAGCGGGCCCCCGGGGCGGTGGCGGCGCAGCGTCCCGAAGGCCTCGCGCGCGTGGGAGCCGAAGTTCACCGTGGCGAGCACCCCGGGCAGCGAACCCCCGGTCAGCATGTGGTCCTCGGGGCCGTCCGAGGTGAACAGCGGAACGCCGATGCCCTCGGCGCGCAGCAGGCCGGCCAGCTCCTCCAGATGGCCGGTGTCACTGCCGTAGCTGCCGTACTCGTTCTCCACCTGGACCATGATCACCGGGCCGCCGCGGCCGATCTGGCGGGGCACGATCTCGGGCAGCAGCCGGTGGAACCAGTTCCGGACGTGGGCCGTGTACCGCTCGTCACGCGTACGCGCGCGCGTGCCCGGCTCGCCCGTCAGCCACGCCGGCAGCCCGCCGTTCTCCCACTCGGCGCAGATGTAGGGCCCCGGCCGCACGATCGCCCACAGGCCCGCCTCGCGGACCGCGTCCAGGAACCGGCCGACCGCCCGCACGTCCCGGAAGGTGCCCGGACGCGGCTCGTGCAGGTTCCACGGGACGTAGGTCTCCACGCAGTTCAGGCCCATCGCCCGCAGCATCGCCAGCCGGTGCCCCCACTGGCCCTCGTGCACCCGGAAGTAGTGCAGCGCCCCGGACAGCAGCCGCACCGGCCGCCCGTCCAGCAGGAACTCCGACTCCCCGACCGCGAACCCGCTCATGCGCCGTCCCCCACCCTGATCTCGTCCATCGGCCCTCAGCCTCACCCCCTACCGGCGACCGGCACCATGGACGAAGATCGCCACTGCTTGGACAAAAGGAGGACCGGCGCCACTCGGACAGGGACGCGCCGCGCGGCACGCCGGGAGGAGCGATGTACCAGACCTGGATGCGGTTCTTCAGCCCCGGCCCCGCCCACCACCGCCTCGGCCTGGCCTGCCTCGGCGTCGGCCTCCAGCACGGCGCGCTGCCCACGGTCGGCCCGCGCACCCTCGACCACCACGTCGCCGTGGTGATCAGCGCCGGCGGCGGCTGGTACCGCGGCACCGACGGCCGCCGTACGACCGTCACCGCGCCCGCGCTGCTGTGGCTCACCCCCGGCGTGCCCCACCACTACGCGCCCGACCCGGACACCGGCTGGGACGAGGGCTTCGTCGACTTCACCGGACCCGCCACGACCGCCTACCGCGACCTCGGCTACATCGAACCCGACCGCCCCGTCGTCCCGCTCTCCGACGCCACCGGACCCCGCGCGGTCATCGCCCGCGTCGCCCGGGCCGCCCGCCGCGGCAACCCCCTGCTGGAGGTGGAGACCGGCGCCGCCGTCCACGAACTCCTCGTCGCGCTGCGCCGCGCCCGCGCCGACCTCGCCCCCGACGGCGACCAGGTGCTGGCGGCCCTGGCCCGCGACGCCTGCACGCCGATGAGCGTCGCCGACCACGCCGCCCGGCACGGGATGACCCCCGCCGAACTGCGCGACGCGGTCCGCCGGGCGGCCGGGCGCACCCCGAAGGACTACCTGCTCGGCATCCGGCTCGGCCGGGCCAAGGAACTCCTCGCCACGACCGAGCTGCCCGTCGCGGGCGTCGCCCGCCGCGTCGGCTACGACGACCCCGCCTACTTCTCCCGGCTGTTCACCCGGCGCGTGGGCCTCGCCCCCGTCCGGTTCCGCGCCCAGCAGGGCCGTACCGTCCCCGGCGGCTGGAGCGACCGCGTCCCCGACCCCGGCGATCCGCCGATGATCCACTCCCCGGACACCCCGTAGGGCCTAGCCCGAGAAACGCATAGGGTGAGCCCCCATGACCACCAGCAACACCGGGACCGGTGCCGACGACCCCCAGGTCCGCCAGGAACTGGAGCGGCTGCGCGACAGCATCGACAACATCGACGCGGCCGTCGTCCACATGCTCGCCGAGCGCTTCAAGTGCACCCAGCAGGTCGGCCGGCTCAAGGCGCTGCACCAGCTGCCGCCCGCCGACCCCGCCCGCGAGGCCCGGCAGATCGAACGGCTGCGCAGCCTCGCCGAGAACGCCAAGCTCGACCCGGCGTTCGCCGAGAAGTTCCTGAACTTCATCATCGCCGAGGTGATCCGGCACCACGAAAGCATCGCCGAGGACACCCACAACGGACAGCCGGCGCACGAGGACTGAGCAGGGCCCTGACCGGGGGCCCGCAGGGGTTCGGCCGGCCGAGCGAGCACGGGGGCGCGCAGCGGACAAAAGCCGTGTACCGATCCGCCCCTGTGCGCTGTAGGCCGCATCAGGCAGCATGTCCTGCATGTCCGTACTCACGCGCGACGAAGCGCAGCTCCGAGCACAGTTCCTCGACGTCCACCGGTACACGGTCGAACTGGACCTCACCACCGGTGACGAGACCTTCGACTCCCGTACCGCCATCCGGTTCACGGCGCGGTCCGACGGGGACACGTTCGTCGAGCTGAAGCCCGCCGAGCTGCGCAGTGTCACGCTCGACGGACAGCCGCTCGACCCGGAGTCCCTGTGCGAGGACCGGCTGCCGCTGAAGAACCTCACCGCCGGCGAGCACGAGCTGCGCGTCGACGCGGTCATGCGCTACTCCCGCACCGGCGAGGGCATGCACCGCTTCACCGATCCCAGCGACGGCGAGACGTACGTCTACACGCAGATGTTCCTGGACGACGTCCAGCGCGTCTTCGCCGCCTTCGACCAGCCCGACCTGAAGGCCGTCTTCGAGGTCTCGGTCAAGGCCCCCGAGGGCTGGAGCGTCCTCGCCAACGGCGTCACCGAGCACCGCGGCGACGGCCTCTGGCAGGCCACGCCCACCCCGCCGGTCTCCACCTACCTCGTCGCCGTCGCCGCCGGCCCCTGGCACTCGGTGCGCACCGAGCACCGCGGACTGCCCTTCGGCATCCACTGCCGCCGCTCCCTCGCACCCCACCTCGACACCGACGCCGACGAGATCCTCGACGTCACGCGCGCGTGCTTCGACCGCTACCACGAGAAGTTCGAGGAGCCCTACCCCTTCGACTCCTACGACCAGGCCTTCGTCCCCGAGTTCAACGCGGGCGCCATGGAGAACCCGGGCCTGGTCACCTTCCGCGACGACTTCGTCTACCGCTCCGCCGTCACCGACACCGAGCGGCAGACCCGCGCCATGGTCATCGCCCACGAGATGGCCCACATGTGGTTCGGCGACCTCGTCACCCTCAAGTGGTGGGACGACATCTGGCTGAACGAGTCCTTCGCCGAGTACATGGGCTACCAGACCACCGCCGAGGCCACCCGCTTCACCGACCCCTGGACCGAGTTCGCCGTCACCCGCAAGTCCTGGGGCTACGACGCCGACCAGCGGCCCACCACCCACCCGGTCGCCCCCGAGAACGTCGACGACACCGCCTCCGCCCTGCTCAACTTCGACGGCATCTCCTACGCCAAGGGCGCCTCCGCACTGCGCCAGCTCGCCGTCTGGCTCGGCGAGAAGGACTTCCTCGCCGGCATCAACGCCCACTTCGCGCGGCACAAGTTCGGCAACGCCACCCTCGCCGACTTCATCGACTCCCTCGCCTCCGCCACCGACCGCGACGTGCACGCCTGGGCCGACAGCTGGCTGCGCACCACCGGCGTCGACAAGCTCACCCCGCAGATCGCCGCCGCCGGCGGCACCTGCGCGCTGACCGCCGACCGCGCGGGCAGCCGCCCGCACCGCCTCAGCGCCGGCCTGTACGACCACGACGTCGCCGAGGAGGGCCGGCTGCTGCTGCGCGAGCGCATCGACCTCGACGTCCCGCAGACCGCGCCGCAGCCCATCGGCAAGCGCCCCGCACTGGTCCTCCTCAACGACGGCGACCTCACCTACGCCAAGATCCGCTTCGACACCGCCTCCTTCGAGACGCTCCGCACCAGCCTGTCCGGCCTCCCCGACCCGCTCACCCGCGCGGTCGTCTGGAACGCCCTCAGGGACGCCGTCCGCGACGGCGAACTCGCGCCCACCGCCTACCTGGAGACGGCCCGCGCCCACCTGCCCCGCGAGACCGACCTGGCCGTCGCCGAGGGCGTCCTCGCCTTCGCCGCCGGCCAGCTCGCCGACCAGTACCTGACGCCGGAGGAGCGCCCGGCCGCCCTGGCCACCCTCACCTCGCTCTGCCGCGACCTGCTGCGACGCACCGAGGACGGCGACCACCCCGGCCTGCGGCTGATCGCCGTACGGCACCTGATCGACGTCGCCGCCCACCCGGAGACCGTCGCCGCCTGGCTCGCCGACGGCACGGTGCCCGGCGGACCGGAACTCGACCCCGAACTGCGCTGGCGCATCCTCGCCCGGCTCGCCGTGCTCGGCGCCACCGACGAGGACGCCATCGCCGCCGAGCTGGCGCGCGACCCGAGCGCCACCGGACAGGAGGGCGCCGCCCGCTGCCGCGCCGCCCTGCCCGACCCGGAGGCCAAGCGCGCCGCCTGGGAGGCGATGTTCGCCGGCGACGACCTGTCCAACTACCTCTTCACGGCCACCGCCCAGGGCTTCTGGCAGCCCGAACAGGCCGAGCTGGTACGGGAGTACGTGCCGCGCTTCTACGCGGACGCGGTCGCCGTCGCCGCCCGCCGCGGCCCCGCCATCGCCGTCGCCGCCGGCCGCTGGTGCTTCCCCGCCCACGCCGTCGACGCCGAGAACCTGCGCCTCGGCGAGGCCTGCCTGCGCGACGCCGACATCACCCCGGCCCTGCGCCGCACCCTCGCCGACCGGCTGGACGACCTGTCCCGCGCCCTGAAGGCGCGCGGCGAGGAGCGGGCGGAGTAGAGGAGAGCAGGCCGGAACAGGTCGGCGTGGGTCCGACGACGCGGGACGCGGCCGGTCCCTGCCGGTGACACGGGGGACCGCCCGCCGTTCCCGGGCCCGGACGGCCAGGGACCGACGAAGCCCACGAAAGGCGCCGTGATCGCCAGACCGGCGAGCCCTCGCCGACCGTCTCCCCACCAAGGTCGTGCGGTCCCACCCCGACGACCCCGCAGCCCTGTTCGCCGGCGCGCACCACGGCGATCAGCGAAACGCTCGGCGGGAAGCTGACGCTCGCGGAGAACGCCCGGCCGACCGCCCGGCCGACCGCCCGGCCGAGGCGGCCCCGTGCGGAGAAGCTCGCCACGCCAGGAGCCCGGCTGCGCCAACGCCTCCAAGGGGTACGGCAGTACACACTTTCGGGTTCCGTTCGCCCGGCTTCCGGGACACAGGGCCCTCTTCCGGTACAAGCTGGAACTCCACCCACACGCCGGAAGCCCCGGGCCCTGGATGCCCGCCGGACGTTCCCCTGCCCGGAGGAGGGCCCATGAGCGCAGGAGAGCCCATGAGCCTGCCGCCCCTCGCCTCCGGCCCCGCCGGCCCCGACGCCCTGCGGCCCCTCCTCGACACCGTGCTCGACGCCCTCGCGGCCGGCCGAGACGAACGCGGCGGACCGCTGCCCGCCGGCGGACCGGACGCCGTCGCCGCACGCGTCGCCGACGCCCTCGGGGACGTCCTGCCCGACACCGGCGACCCGGACGCCCTGCGCGCCCTCGTGCACGCCCTCGCCGCGGGCGCCGCCGACCCCGCCGACCCGCTGTGCGCGGCCCACTTGCACTGCCCTCCGCTCGCCGTGGCCACCGCCGCCGACCTCGCCGCCAGCGCCCTCAACCCCTCCCTGGACTCCTGGGACCAGGCCCCGGCCGCCTCCGCCCTGGAAGCCGCCGTCACCCGCACCCTCGCCCGCACGGCCGGGCTCGCCGACGCCCTCGTCACCACCGGCGGCACCGAGTCCAACCAGCTCGCCCTGCTGCTCGCCCGCGAGGCACACGACGGCGTCCGCCTCGTGTGCGGCGCCAACGCCCACCACTCACTGCCCCGCGCCGCCTGGCTGCTCGGCCTGCCCGACCCGGTCGTCATCCCGACACCCAACGGCACCCTCGACCCGGCCGCCCTCCACGAGACCCTCACCGCGCTGCCCGGCCCCCCGCTCGTCGCCGCCACCGCCGGCACCACCGACGCCGGCCTCATCGACCCACTGCCCGAGATCGCCGGCCTGTGCACCGCCCACGGCGCCCGGCTGCACATCGACGCGGCCTACGGCGGCGGCCTCCTGTTCAGCGACCGGCACCGCGACAAACTCGCCGGACTCGAAGCCGCCCACACCGTCACCCTCGACCTGCACAAACTCGGCTGGCAACCGGTCGCCGCCGGACTCCTCGCCGTCGCCCGCCCCCACGAACTCACCGCACTCCAGCAGCGCGCCGACTACCTGAACGCCGACGACGACACCGAGGCCGGACTCCCCGACCTGCTCGGCCGCTCCCCGCGCACCAGCCGCCGCCCCGACATCCTCAAGATCGCCGTCACCCTGAAGGCACTGGGCCGCGGCGGGCTCGGCGCCCTGGTCGACCAGGTCTGCGCCCGAGCCCGCGAGCTCGCCACGCTGATCCGCGAGCACCCCGGCTTCGAGCTGTACGACCGACCCGTCATCAGCACCGTCCTGTTCCGGCCCGCCGAGGCCGACGACGACACCGTGGCCACCGTACGCCGACGGCTGCTGCACGAGGGCCGGGCCGTCCTCGGCCGCGCCCGACTCGACGGCCGGCTCTGGCTCAAGGCCACCGTCCTCAACCCCCACACCCGGCCGGACGACCTGGCCCACCTGCTCAAACTCGTCGAACTCGCCGAAAGAAGCTTCCCCGGATGACCCACCCCCCACGCCAAGAGCCCGCCTCCCCTCGCGACCTGGTCGGCATCGGCATCGGCCCCTGCAACCTCTCCCTCGCCGCGCTCGCCCAGCCGCTCGCCGAACTCGACGCCGTCTTCTACGAACAGCGCCCCGACTTCGACTGGCACCCCGGCCTGCTCATCGACGGCGCCACCGTCCAAGTGCCCTTCCTCGCCGACCTGGTGACCCTCGCCGACCCCACCAGCCCCTGGAGCTTCCTCAACTACCTCAAGACCCGCGAGCGGCTCTTCCCCTTCTACTTCGCCGAGCACTTCCACATCCGACGCGCCGAGTACGACGCTTACGGCCGCTGGGTCGCCGGACAACTACCCGGGCTGCGCTTCCGCCACCAGGTCGACGGGGTCCGCTGGAACTTGGAACGGGACGTCTTCGAGGTCGACTTCACCCAGCTCGACGCCGACGGCGAGGCCGAGGCCCTCGGCCGTACCTACGCCCGCAACGTCGTCCTCGGCATCGGCACCGCCCCCTACGTGCCCGACCCCCTCAGGCCCCTGGTGGACGCGCCCGGCGTGCCCGTCGTCCACGCCGCCGACTACCTCGACCACCGCGACAGCATCCTCGCCGCCGGGCACGTCACCGTCGTCGGCTCCGGACAGTCCGGCGCCGAGGTCTTCCTGGACCTGCTCCGGCACCGCCCGGCCGGCCAGGAGAAGCTGCACTGGATCGGCCGTACCGAGGCGTTCGCGCCCATGGAGTACTCCAAGCTCGGCCTGGAACACTTCACACCCGACTACACGCGCTACTTCCACGCCCTCGCCGAGCCCGTCCGCGACCGGCTGGTCGCCGCCCAGTGGCAGCTCCACAAGGGCATCGACGCCGGCACCCTCGCCGCCATCCACGACGAGCTGTACCGGCGCACCCTGCACGGCGGCTGGCCCGACACCGTCCTCACCCCCGGCGTCCGCGTCCGCACCGCCGGCCGCATCGCCACCAGCAAGATCGAGCTGCACCTGGAGCACCTCCAGCAGGACAGCCGCTCCCGGCTCACCACCGACGCCGTCGTCCTCGCCACCGGCTACCGCGAACGCCCCCTCGACCGCATCCTCGCCGGACTCGACCCCTACATCCGCCGCGACAGCAGCGAACGCCCACGCGTCGACGACGAGTTCCGCCTCGTACTGGACCCCTCGGTCACCGGCTCGGTCTACGTCCAGAACGCAGAGCTCCACACCCACGGCGTCGGCGCCCCCGACCTCGGCCTCGCCGCCTGGCGCAGCGCCACCATCCTCAACTCCCTCACCGGGAAGGAGCCGTACCCGCTCCCCTCCCGCACGGCCTTCACCTCCTTCGGCCTCGACGAGCCCGCTGCCCGGGTACCGCAGGGCAGGCAGCCCCAGCGACTCGTCCCGCTGGTCGAAGGAAGGTGAACGCCGTCCAGGAAACCCCCGGAGCCCCGCGGCTCTAGAACACCGGCTTGCCGTCGCGGACCAGCTTCCAGTCCACCGACGCGAAGTCCTTCGGGTCCAGGACACCCTTCGCGGTCACCCACTCCGCGATCCGGGTGCGGATCTCCGTCGACTCCGACCACAGCTCCTTGGCGGTGGCGACGTGCGGGAAGGCACCGCCGCCGTTGGCCCGGTAGTTGTTCACGGCGAGCACGAACTGCTGCGCGTCGTCCAGCGCGGCCCCGTTGAAGGTCAGGTTCTTGATCCGCGACCCGGCCGGCTGGGCGATGTCAATGTCGTACGACAGACCCGAGACGTAGTCGTAGTTGTAGTCCGGACGGCCACCGGCGTTGGTCAGCTTCTCCACGTCCACCGCGGCGTCGGCGGCCGTCTGGACGTAGTACTCCGCCGAGTACTCCAGGTAAGCGCGGACCTGGGCGCCCGTCAGCAGCTTGGCGACCAGCGTGTTGTCGTACACGTACAGGCTCGACAGGTCCCGGATGGTCACGTCGCCGGCCGGAATCTCGGAGGTCCGGGAGAACGGCGACGCCTGCGCGATCACCGGCAGCGAGGCGTACGCGGTGCCCGCGAGCGCGGCCTTGACCACGTCCTCCTGGACCTTGGTGATCAGATCGATGATCGGGGCGTCCTTGTAACGGGCCTCGACCGTCGTCAGGGTCTCGGTCGCCCGGCCCACGACCTGGTTGACGTACGCGACGACCTTCTCGTGCTCGTCGGCGAGCAGCTTGGTGATCTTCGGGTCGTCGGCGACGGCGTTGGAGTTGCGCAGCGAGGCGGAGACCGACTCGACCTCCCAGCGGCCCTTGCCGAACACCAGCTCGATGTCGAAGACGGTGAGCCGCTCGGCGAAGCACAGCGGCTCCGACAGGACGACCGTCTTGCCGGTCTTCTCGTTGACGACCTTCAGCTCCGGGATCTCCACGTGCGCGTGACCGACCAGGATCGCGTCGATGCCCGGCACCTGCCTGGCCACGTTGGCCGCCGCGTTCTCCACGTACGGCACCTGGTCGCCGTACGACGACGTGCCGGAGGTGCCCGAGTGCGCCGAGACGACGACCACGTCCGCACCCATCGACCTCAGCTTCGGCACCCACTTGGCGGCCTGCTCCTCCAGACCCGGGAAGCTCAGCTTGCCCTGCACGTAGGCCTTGTCCCAGATCGCGATGCCCGGGTTGGTCAGACCGAGGACCGCGACCCTGACCGGCTTGGCGCCCGGCACGTGGAAGGTCTTCATGAAGTACGGCGGGAAGGCGGGCTTCAGCGTTTTGGCGTCCACCGCGTTGGCGCCGAGCAGCGGGAAGTCGAGCTGGTCCTCGAACTTCCGCAGCGTCTCGATGCCGTAGTTGAACTCGTGGTTGCCGAGGGCCGCCGCGTCGTACCCGATCGCGTTCATCGCCTGCGCCATCGGGTGCACCGGGCCGCCCTTGGCGGTGATCGGGTCGACCTTGGCGTAGTAGTACGTGAGCGGGGTGCCCTGGATGGTGTCACCGGCGTCCAGCAGCAGGGTGTTGCAGCGGCCCTTCTCCTCGCGCACCTGCTCGACCAGGGTGGAGATCCGGGCCAGGCCCATCGCGTTGCCCGCCTTGTCGGCGTACTCGGCGTCCTTGAAGTAGTCCCAGTTGAAGACGTGCCCGTGCAGGTCGGTGGTGCCCATGACGGTCAGGGAGTACCGCTTCACGGGGTGCCCGGGCTTCCCGGCCTCCGCCGCCTCGGCCGCCGGAGCCGCCGCCGCGCCGGCGATCGCCACTCCCGCTCCGGTGGCGGCGGACTTCTTCAGGAACTTCCGGCGGTTCAACGGCATCTCTCGGTCTCCTTGGCGGTGGCACAACAGCGCGCGAGTACAACAACGCGCGTAGATTCTGACCTGAGCATGACTTGCCGCAACAGGTCCAGAAGGTTGCGATCTGGTGACCATCGCTCATAGGAGCGGACCACCGCACAATTCAACACTTGTCAATAACCCTTTGCCGAAAGTCCGTTGACTGGACATACGGCGCCAATTCTCTACCCGCCGGTAAGCCATAGGCTCGACTCATGCGCCGAGCAAAGATCGTTTGTACATTGGGGCCCGCCACCGACTCGTACGACCAGATCAAGGCACTGGTCCAGGCCGGAATGGACGTCGCCCGGTTCAACCTCAGCCACGGCACCCACGCCGAGCACGAGGAGCGGTACCAGCGCGTGCGAAAGGCCGCCGACGAGACCGGCCGCAGTGTCGGAATCCTCGCCGACCTTCAGGGTCCGAAGATCCGCCTCGGCCGCTTCGCCGAAGGACCCGTACTCCTTGAACGCGACGACACCTTCACCATCACCGTGGAGGAGGGCGTCGACGGCGACCGCCACCGGTGCGGCACCACCCACGCCGGCCTCGCCACCGACGTCACCCCCGGCGAGCGCATCCTCGTGGACGACGGCAGGGTCTGCCTGGAGGTCACCGACGTCGACGGCCCCCGCGTACACACCCGGGTGGTCGAAGGCGGGGTCATCTCCGACCACAAGGGCCTGAACCTCCCCGGGGTGGCCGTCTCCGTCCCCGCCCTCTCCAAGAAGGACGAGGACGACCTGCGCTGGGCTCTGCGCACCGGCTTCGACGTCATCGCCCTCTCCTTCGTCCGCAGCGGCGACGACGTCGTGGACGTACACCGGATCATGGCCGACGAAGGACGCCGCCTCCCCGTGATCGCCAAGATCGAGAAACCGCAGGCCGTCACCGACCTCGACGGCATCGTGGCCGCCTTCGACGGCCTGATGGTCGCACGCGGCGACCTGGGCGTGGAGATGCCGCTGGAACAGGTGCCGATCGTCCAGAAGCGCGCCATCAAACTCGCCAAACGCAACGCCAAACCGGTGATCGTCGCCACCCAGATGCTCGACTCGATGATCGAGAACTCCCGGCCCACCCGCGCCGAGGCCTCCGACGTCGCCAACGCGGTCCTCGACGGCACCGACGCGGTCATGCTCTCCGGCGAGACCAGCGTCGGCAAATACCCCGTCGAGACCGTACGCACCATGGCGAAGATCGTCGAGGCGGCCGAGGAGGACATGCTGGCGGCGGGCCTGCCGCCGCTCACCGAGCGGAACAAGCCGCGCACCCAGGGCGGCGCGGTCGCCCGGGCCGCCGCCGAGATGGGCGACTTCCTCGGCGCGAAGTTCCTCGTCGCGTTCACGCAGTCGGGCGACACCGCCCGCCGGCTCTCCCGCTACCGCTCCCCGATCCCCCTCCTGGCCTTCACCCCCGAACCGGCCACCCGCTCCCAGCTCAGCCTCACCTGGGGCGCGGAGACCTTCCTCGGCCCGCACGTGGACTCCACCGACGCCATGGTCGACCAGGTGGACGAACTGCTCCTGAAGTACGGCCGCTGCCAGAAGGGCGACGTCGTGGTGATCACGGCCGGCTCCCCGCCCGGCGTCTCCGGCTCCACCAACATGGTCCGCGTCCACCACATCGGCGAGGACGACAGCCCGAAGTGACGGGCCGGGCCCCTTTCGGGGCCCTTTTCAGTGCTTGGGGCCGACGTGGGTGTCCATGAGGGCGACGGAGGCCTTCTTGGCGACGGAGATGTTGTACGGGTTCCCGTCGCGGGTGCAGTGCGTCCATTCGACGCCGAGTTTGTCGAGGGTGTCCGTGTACAGGCCCCGGATGTCGTCCGACTTGTTGGTGAAGAAGTAGCGCGGATACTCGTACCGCTTGCGCTCACCACCGACCATCCGGGTCGTCCAGTTGGTGATGCGGCAGCCGTCGGAGTGGATGAGTCCCCGGATGAAATCCCAGGGGTGGGCGTCGACGATGGCTTGCTGCCAGGGTTCCAGAACGATCGGACGCTCGTGCTTCTTACCGGGGCCGTGCTGGGGGAAGAGGCAGGGCCAGTGCTTGCTGGTGCTGGTGACCGCCGCACAGCCTTGTTTCTGCACACGGAAGACGCTGTTGTCCGGGCGCACGGCGCGGAGTGCCGCCTCGCACGCGTCGATGATGCCTGGCCAGGCATTGTCCAGCACCACGCGCATGATGTAGACGCCTCTGCGGTGAGCGTTGATGCAGCCGTCGCCGAGGTAGAGGCCGAGAAGGTAGGCGTAGGCGGCCGCGTCCTCGGGCGGACCGGGAATCTCCTGGCAGCGGGGGCAGGGCTTGCTCACGCGTTCGACGGGCTCGATGCAGGTCTGCCAGGAGCGGATCGCGTATCGGGATATCCCCGTCTCCCTGCTGACGGAGCTGAGGCTTCGCCCTTGCGCTACCAGCGCCAGCGCTCGCTTGCGTGTGCTGATGTCGTACATGTGGACACCATGCGAGAGTGATCACGGCGACATGCAGCAAAAAGCGGAAGATCACGCGAACGCGATCCTCCGCTTGCCTTGCCGACCTTGGAATCGAAGGAAAAGTGCCCCGGGTGGGACTCGAACCCACACTGAATACCTTTTGAGGGTATCGTCTCTACCGATTGGACTACCGGAGCTCCTGCGAATCGAAGATTAATGCCGACCCGCTGCCAGTCCACCATACCGTAGCTAGGTAGGCTCTTGTCAGCAGTACCGGCCTGCCCCGTACCAAGGAGCCTCAGTGACCGCCCCCGAGTCGCCCCAGCCCGCAGACGTGCCCGACGACGACAAGTCGCACGTGCCTCCGCTGACGACCCGTGTCGTCATCGCCGAGGACGAGGCCCTGATCCGGCTCGACCTGAAAGAGATGCTGGAGGAGGAGGGGTACACCGTCGTCGGCGAGGCCGGGGACGGTGAGCAGGCCGTCGAGCTGGCCCGCGAGCACAAGCCGGACCTGGTCATCCTGGACGTGAAGATGCCCAAGCTGGACGGCATCTCCGCGGCCGAGAAGATCGCCCAGGAGTCCATCGCGCCGGTCCTGATGCTCACCGCCTTCTCGCAGCGCGACCTCGTCGAGCGTGCCCGGGACGCCGGTGCCATGGCCTACCTGGTCAAGCCGTTCAGCAAGAGCGACGTCGTCCCGGCGATCGAGATGGCCGTCTCCCGGTTCACCGAGCTGAAGCAGCTGGAGCAGGAGGTCGCCGACCTCACCCAGCGGCTGGAGACGCGCAAGCTGGTCGACCGCGCGAAGTCGATCCTGCAGACCGAGTACGGGCTGACCGAGCCGGCCGCGTTCCGCTGGATCCAGAAGACGTCGATGGACCGCCGCATGTCGATGCAGCAGGTCGCGGAGGCGGTCATCGCGGACAGCGAGGAGAAGAAGGCGGCCAAGAAGGACTGAGCACGTCCGGCAGGACAGAGGCCCGCGCCCCGGAGAAGGGGGCGCGGGCCTCTGTCGTACGCGAACGAACGGTCAGTCCTCGCCGAGGTAGGCCTTCCGGACCGACTCGTCGTGCAGCAGGTCCTGGCCCGTGCCGGACAGGACGATGTTGCCGACCTCCATGACGTGTCCCTGGTCGGCGAGCGAGAGCGCCGCCTGGGCGTTCTGTTCGACCAGCAGGATCGTGGTGCCCTGTGCCTTGAGTTCGGCGATCGTGGCCATGATCTTCTGCATCATGATCGGCGACAGACCCATCGACGGCTCGTCCAGCATCAGCAGCTTCGGCTGGGACATCAGCGCCCTGCCCATGGCGAGCATCTGCTGCTCACCGCCGGAGAGGGTGCCCGCGGCCTGCTTGCGCCGCTCTCCGAGGATGGGGAAGAGGTCGTAGGCGCGCTGGATGTCCTTCTCGATGCCGGGCTTGTCGTTGCGCAGGAAGGCGCCGAGGCGGAGGTTGTCCTCGATGCTCATGCGCGGGAAGATGTGCCGGCCCTCGGGGGAGTGGGCGAGGCCCAGGGAGACCACCTGGTGGGCGGGGATCTTCTTCAGCGACCTGCCGTTGAACTTGATCTGTCCGCCGACCGGCTTCAGCAGTCCGGACAGTGTGCGCAGGGTGGTGGTCTTGCCGGCGCCGTTGGTGCCGATGAGGGTGACGACCTGACCGGCCTCGACCTTGAAGGAGATGCCCTTGACGGCTTCGATCTTGCCGTAGGCGACCCTCAGGTCCTCGACTTCCAGCAGTGTGGTCATCGGTCGTTCTCCTTGCCGGGCGCGGCGTCGGTCGTGGTGTCGGCGCCCGTGGCCGTGGTGTCGGCGTCTGTCTCGGCGGTGGCCTCGGCGTGTGCCTCGGCGGCCTCGACTTCGGCCACCTCCTCGGCGCCGGGCGCGTCCTCGAAGGGCTCGCCGAGGTAGGCCGCGACGACGCGCTCGTCGCCCTGGACGGTGGCGCTGTCGCCCTCGATGAGCTTCTCGCCCTGTACGAGCACGGCCACGCGGTCGCACAGGTTGAAGATGAAGCGCATGTCGTGCTCGATGACGAGGACGGCGATGCCCATGTCCCGGATGGCGAAGACCAGTTCCTCGGTGGTGCGGGTCTCCTGCGGGTTCATGCCGGCGGTCGGTTCGTCGAGGAGGAGCAGGCCGGGCTCGCTGGCGAGGGCGCGGGCGATCTCCAGCTTGCGCTGTTCGCCGTAGGGGAGGTTGCGGGCGAGGTGTTCGGCCTTGTGGTCGAGGCCGACGAAGGCCAGCAGTTCCATGGCCCGGTCCCTGGAGGCCTTTTCGGCCTTGTGGAAGCCGGGGCCGCGCAGGACGGCGGACCAGAAGCCTTCTTTGGTGCGGGTGTGCCGGCCGACGAGGACGTTTTCCAGGACCGTCATGTTGGCGAACAGGCGGATGTTCTGGAAGGTGCGGGCGATGCCGGCCGCGGTGACCTTGAAGGATTTGGGCGGCAGGACGTTGCCCTTGTAGCGGACTTCGCCCTCGGTGGGGACGTACAGGCCGGTGAGGCAGTTGAAGAAGGTGGTCTTTCCGGCGCCGTTGGGGCCGATGAGGCCGACGATCTCGCCTGCGTTGACGGTGAGGTCGACGCCGCGTACGGCGGTCAGGCCGCCGAAGCGCATGGTGACGCCGCGGGCGTCGAGGACGGTCTCGCCGGGCGTGGTGGCGCCGGGGGTGGTGTCCTTCGTGGTGGTGTCGGTGGTCATGGTGGTCAGGCCCCCGCCTTCGTCAGGAGGGTGGGTGCTTCCGCCTCTTCGTGGAATTCGAGCTGGCGGCGGCGGTTGGGGATGAGGCCCTCGGGGCGGAACCGCATCAGCAGGATGAGTGCGAGGCCGAAGGCGAAGAGCTGGTAGTTGCCGAGGAACTGGAGCTTGTTCGGGATGAGGAAGAGCAGGGCGGCGCCGATCAGGGGGCCGCTGATGGTGCCCATGCCGCCGAGGACGACGGCGGCGAGCAGGAAGGCGGAGTTGGGTGGGATGGGGCCGGCGAACAGGTACTGCTCGGGTGTCACGGTGTAGGTGACGTGGGCCTGGACGGTGCCGGCGAGTCCGGCGAGGGAGGCGCCGACGGCGAAGGCGATGAGCTTGACGCGGAAGCCGTTGATGCCCATGGCGAGGGCGGCGGTCTCGTCCTCGCGGATGGCCACCCAGGCGCGTCCGATGCGGGAGTTGCCGCTGCGGCGGAAGACCAGCACCACGACCGCGGTGATGATCAGCATCAGGAAGAAGTAGTTGGCGAACCGGCCGATGGTGAAGCCGCCCATGTCGTGCTGGGCGCCGAAGTCGAAGCCGAGGACGTCGAGGTTGGGGATCGAGGAGATGCCGTTGGAGCCGTTGGTGAGGTCGGGTCCGGAGGTGCCGTCGAGGTTGTTCGCGGTGATGCGGAAGATCTCACCGAAGCCGAGGGTGACGATGGCGAGGTAGTCGCCGCGCAGCCGGAGGGTCGGGGCGCCGATGAGCACGCCGAAGACGAGGGAGGCGGCGGCGCCGACGAGTACGGCGGCCCAGAACGGGAAGTGCACGTCGAAGGGTGAGCTGGGGGAGCCGGAGACCAGGGCTGCCGCGTAGGCGCCGACGCCGAGGAAGGCGACGTATCCGAGGTCGAGGAGGCCGGCGAGGCCGACGACGATGTTCAGGCCGAGGGCGACGGTGGCGAAGATGAGGATGTAGACGCCGAGGGTCGCGTACTGGTCGTTGGTCTGGGTGAAGGGGAAGAGTGCGGCTGCGACGAAGGCGCCGCAGATGGTGATGTTGGTGTGCCGGGAGGCGATCTGTGAGGCGTGGGCGATCACGCCGGCCTTGTTGAGGGCGGCGAAGCCGAAGCCCGCGGTGATGAGGAAGCCGATGAACTGTTCGTCGTACTCGGTGCCGATGCCGTAGGTGAAGACGACCAGGCCGAGGGCGAGCATCGCGACGATGATCAGGATCTCGGCGTACGAGGGCAGGGTGGCGACGGGGCGGGGCGCGTCGGCGGCGAAGACCGCCTTGGTGGTTTCCCACTTGTACGCGGCGTCGTGCTTGAACTTTTCCCAGCCGGTGTCGTCGGGGTCGATCGGTTCGGGTTCGGGCCGCTGGAAGGGCAGGGCGAGGGCGCCGGCCAGGGCGGCGAGGCTGCCGATGGCGACGAGGAAGCCGCCGGGTTCGAGGTTGACGAGTCCGCCGAGGTCGACGCTGATGGCGAGGACCGTGTACCAGCTGGTGGCGAAGGTGGCGAGGGTGGCGAACCGCAGGGCCGCGTCGGGGCCGGCGGGTGTCAGCCAGCCCAGGCCGCGGATGCCGTAGGAGGCCAGTGCGAAGAGGGTGGCGAGGATCGCGCCGATGAGGACGAGGACCTGGAGGCCGCCGGGGTAGCCGTAGACGGTGAGGTCGCCGGGGAAGTCGGCGGTCCAGGTCCAGGCGAGGAAGGTGGAGACGATCGTCAGCGCGCTGCCGCCGAGGGCGAGGGCGCGGGCGGCCTTCTCGGGCAGGGGCAGCAGGCCGGTGGGGGTGTCGGCCTTGCGGGCGCTGGGGGTGTCGGGTGCGGTGGTCTGTGTGGTCATCGGTCTCACGCCCTGTCCGCGACGCGCTCGCCGAGCAGGCCCTGTGGCCTGAACAGCAGTACGAGGATGAGGAGTACGAAGGCCCAGACGTCGGCCCAGGACTGGCTGCCGAACTTGTCCATGCCCGGGATGTCGGCGATGTAGGCGGTGGCCAGGGTCTCGGCCACGCCGAGGACCACGCCGCCGATCATGGCTCCGTAGATGTTGCCGATGCCGCCGAGGACGGCCGCGGTGAACGCCTTGAGACCGAGGATGAAGCCCATGCGGAAGTTGATCTCGCCGTACTTCAGGCCGTAGGCGACGGCTCCGACGGCGGCGAACGTGGCGCCGAGCGCGAAGGCGATCACGATGATGCGGTCGGTGTTGACGCCCATCAGCTTGGCGGTGTCCGGGTCCTGCGCGGTGGCCTGCATGCCGCGGCCGGTGCGGGTCTTCATGACGAAGTAGGCGAGGACGGCCATGCTGATCGGGGCCGCGACGACGAGGAAGATGTCGCCGGTCTGGATGGTGACGCTGCCGATCTCGAAGGGGCCGCCCTCGATCTGCGGGAAGGTGCGCGCGGACTTCGCCTCGGGGTACCAGGCCCATACGGCCTGCTGGAGTGCCAGCGAGAGGCCGATGGCGGTGATCAGGGGTGCGAGGCGCGGGGCGTTGCGGAGCGGCCGGTAGGCGAATCGTTCCGCTCCGACGGCGATCGCGACCGCGACGACGACGGCACCGATGATCATCAGCGGCAGCGCGATCCACATGCTGGTGCCGCCGGGGAGCCAGAGCCAGACGGTGAGAGCGCCGAACGCTCCCGTCATGAATATCTCGCCGTGGGCGAAGTTGATGAGCTGGACGATGCCGTAGACCATTGTGTAGCCGATGGCGACCAGCCCGTACATGGATCCTAGTAGCAGGCCGTTGACCAGCTGCTGCGGCAGTTCGTTCACCGCATGTCCTCCGAGCGTTCGGAAAGTGCGAGGGATGTGGCCGGATGCGAGTCCGCGCGGGGCGCCAGTGGAACAGCGCCCCGCGCGGCTCGTGTGGGGTTCAGGCGGGGATCAGCCGGTGTAGGTACCGGACTTGACGGGAACCCAGGCACCGTTCTTCACGGCGTAGACGGTGAGCTGCTTGTTGGTGGCGTCACCGTACTCGTCGAAGGAGACCTTGCCGGTCACGCCGTCGAACGCCACGCCCTGCATGGCCTCGGTGACCTTCGCGCGGGCGTCGGAGGGCAGCTTGCCGCCGTTGGCGTCGACGACCTTCTTGACGGCCTCGATGATCGCCCAGGCGGAGTCGTAGGCGTAACCGCCGTACGCCGAGTACTCCTCCTTGTAGCCGGCGGCCTTGTAGTCGGCGACGAACTGCTTGGCGGAGGGCAGGTCCTCGACCGGGGCGCCGACGGAGGTGGCGAGGTCGCCGGTGCTCTCGGAGCCCGCCAGCTTCATGAACGTGTCGTCCTTGATGCCGTCACCGCCGACCAGCGGGATCTTGGCGCCGGCGGCCTTGATCTGCTTGCTGAGCGGGCCGGCCTGCGGGTACTCGCCGCCGTAGTAGACGACTTCGGCACCCGAGTTCTTCACCTTGGTGGCGACCGCGGAGAAGTCCTTGGCGTCCGGGTTGATGTGCTCGGTGCCGACCACCTTGCCGCCGAGCTTCTTGAACTCCTCGGTGAAGGTGGCGGCGAGGCCGGAGCCGTAGGTCTTCTTGTCGTCGATGACGAAGACCTTCTTCTTCTTGGCGGTGTTGAAGACGTACTGGGCGGCGAACGGGCCCTGGATGGCGTCCGTGGTCGCGGTGCGGAAGTACGCCTTGTACGGGCGGACCTTCTTGTTCTGCCAGTCCGTGCCCTGGGTGAGGGCCGGGCCGGTGTTGGCCGGGGAGACCTCGACCAGCTTGGCGTCGTCGAAGACCTTCTGCATCGACTCGGCGACGGAGGAGTTCAGCGGGCCGACGACACCGAGGACGTCCTGCTCGGAGACGAATTTCGAGGCGTTCTGCTGGCCGGCGGACGGCTGCGCCTGGTCGTCGAGGGACTCGATCTTGAAGGTGACGCCCTTGACGAGCTTCTGCTTGTTGGCGTTGCGGACGGCGAGGTCCGCGGAGTTCTTGATGCCGAGGCCCATGGCGGACAGGTCGCCGGTCAGGGGGGCGTCGACGCCGATGACGACGGTGCTGCCGCCGTTGTCGGAGTCGGAACCCTTGTCGCCGCTGTCGCGCGAGCCGCAGGCGGTGAGGGTGAGCGCTCCCGCCGCCAGCGCGGCGGTGATGGCGATAAGCGAACGTTGACGCACGATCAGTCCTTTCCCCAGGCACAACCGCCTCCCCGTGGAAGCGGCCGAGTCGCGCGCCGCGCTGAATTGGACAATCCGAAGGCGCGGTGACTGGCCGTGACTCTAAGCGTGTGTGGGGAACGTGGAGGAGTGTCTGACCGAGGCTGTGACGCTCTTGTTATGACACGACGTAATGCAGAGCGGTACTTGGTGGGGTGGAAGGTGGAATTCAGGTGGATTCGCACCGTCCGCATTGTGAGAACCCGCAGGACCCGCCTTGATCCATCCAGGCGTCTCAGCCGTTTTGGTGATTACCGAAATTTGTTGCTGCAGGCTACTTGCAGGGCGTGTGAGAGGTCCTGTGCGTAGCGGGGGCCCAGGATGAAGCTCTGGACCTGTATTGCGCGCGTATTACGCAGAGTTACGTCCAGGAAAGGGAGTCCGGCGTTCTGGGGGGCTTTTTCGCATTCCGTCACGTGCATCGTGATCGTGACTTTGCGGGCGGAACCCGACTTGGTGCGAAGCGGAACAGGTGGTTCCGTATTCAGGGACAGCCCCGCGTACGGCTGGGCCACACGGGTCACGGTGACCGGCGGCCCCGAGGTCACGCTCAGCAGCACGGCGAAGCTGAAGCTGCGGGGCGGGGCGCCCGCGGGCGTGGTCCGGCCGTCGAGGTAGGTCATGTCCACCACCTGGGCGGGATAAGGGACTTGCGCCTGCGCGCGGGGCTCGCGCGGGGGCGGCCGATGCGGCCGGGTGGCGTACAGATAGCCGCCGCCCGACAGGGCGACGGCCGCGGCGGTGAGGGCGACGGTGATCCGCCGGTGGCGGGCGTACCAGGCGGCCAGGGCCGCGCGCGTCCGGCCGGGCGGACGCGTGTCCTCCGGCCGGCGGCCGTCCCACGCGCGCGTGCCTTCGCCGGGCTCCGGCGGGCCGATGCCGCTCATGTCCAGGGACCTCCGTCGCTCATGTCCAGGGGCCTCCGCTCGGGGTCCCGTGACGGTAGCGCTCGGTACACGCCGCGCGGGCCTGACGGCGCATCACCTGTCCGGCCCGTTCCGTCCCTTGACGCTGCCGCGCGGAGCGTCCCGCGGCCACGACGTCCCTCAGGATCTGGTACTGCCCGTGGGACAGGCCCATCGACTGGTAGTCGCCGTAGGTGCCGTCGGCGAGCGTCTTGCGGGCCCAGTAGGTGACGAGCCTGGTGCACAGGTCGGCGTCTGAAGTCGGCTGCGCCGGGGCGGAGGCCGAGGCTGGGGGTGGGGCCGAGGCTGGGGTTGAGGTCGGGGAGAGAGCGGAGCCGTCCGGTCCGGTGCAGGCCGTCGTGTACAGCAGCGCCGGCAGCGCCAGCCCGAACACCAGGAACCTCACCCCCGGCCGGGGGCCTCCTCGCCGTCCCATGTGCCGAAGCTAAGGGGAGGGAGGGCGAGGGGCAACGGTCCGGCAGGGGCCGCGGCGAAAGCGGGGCTCGTGCGTCCGGTGGACTCCGCGGTGCAGCGGGACTCGGGGTCCGGTGGACTCCGCCCGGCAGAGGCCGCGGTGCGCGGGGGCGGCGTCCGGTGGACTCCGCCCGGGAGGGGGCGCGGTGCAGCGGGCTCGGCGTTCGACGGACTCCGCCGGGCAGGGGTCGCGGTGAAGCGGGCTCAGCTCGCGGCGGACTCCGCGGGCGCCCCGTCGCCCGGCCGGGCGTCGCGCAGCAGGCAGGTCAGCCGGGCGGTGCAGACGCGGCGGCCCTCCTCGTCGCTGATCACGATCTCGTACGTCGCCGTCGACCGCCCCCGGTGCACCGGCGTGGCCACGCCCGTCACCAGGCCGGAGCGGACCCCGCGGTGGTGCGTGCAGTTCAGGTCCACCCCGACCGCGATCTTCGTGCTGCCGCCGTGCAGCATGGAACCGACCGAGCCCAGGGTCTCCGCCAGCACCGCCGAGGCCCCGCCGTGCAGCAGGCCGTACGGCTGGGTGTTGCCCTCCACCGGCATGGTGCCGACGACCTTGTCCGCCGAGGCCTCCAGGATCTGCACGCCCATCCGCGTGCCCAGGTGTCCGGCCGAGAACAGGGCGGGCAGGTCCACACCGAGCGCCGCGTACTCGTCGAGGACCTCCTGCGGGAACTTCACTTGCTGCTGCTCACCCATGGGCCGGCTCCGTTTCGTCGTCCACCTGTCTGCTCGCTGAGCAAACGCTCAGTCGGTCGCCGATTGTTCCAGACGACTCCCGGCGGTGCCGGTGTGGTCCTCCAGTCGTACGACGACGGACTTGCTGACCGGGGTGTTGCTGGTGTCGGCGGTGGCGTCCAACGGGACCAGCACGTTCGTCTCGGGGTAGTACGCCGCCGCGCATCCCCGGGCCGTCGGATACAGCACGACCCGGAAACCGGGCGCCCGCCGCTCCACCCCGTCCCGCCACTCGCTCACCAGATCGACGTACGACCCCTCGGCGACCCCGAGCGACCGGGCGTCCTCGGGGTGCACCAGCACCACCCTGCGCCCGCCCGTGATGCCCCGGTACCGGTCGTCCAGGCCGTAGATCGTGGTGTTGTACTGGTCGTGCGAGCGCAGGGTCTGCAGCAGCAGCCGGCCCTCGGGCAGCGCCGGGTACTCCACCGGCGCGGCCGTGAAGTTGGCCTTGCCCGTGGCGGTCGGGAAGCGCCGCTCGTCGCGCGGGGCGTGCGGCAGCGCGAAGCCGCCGGGCCGGGACACGCGCGCGTTGAAGTCCTCGAAGCCGGGGATCACGCGCGCGATGCGGTCACGGACGGTCGCGTAGTCCTTCGCGAACTCCTCCCACGGCACGACGCTGCGCTCGCCGAGCACCCGGCGGGCGAGACCGCAGACGATGGCCGGCTCGGACCGCAGGTGCGGGCTCGCGGGCCTCAGCCGCCCGCGCGAGGCGTGCACCATGCCCATGGAGTCCTCGACCGTCACGAACTGCTCGCCGCTGTCCTGCACATCGCGTTCGGTCCGGCCCAGCGTGGGCAGGATCAGCGCCCGCGCGCCCGTGACCACGTGCGAGCGGTTCAGCTTGGTCGACACGTGCACGGTCAGCCGCGCGCGGCGCATCGCGGCCTCGGTGACCTCGGTGTCGGGTGAGGCGGAGACGAAGTTGCCGCCCATGGCGAAGAAGACCTTGGCCTCGCCGTCGCGCAGCGCGCGGATGGCCCGTACGACGTCGAAGCCGTGCTCGCGCGGCGGCGCGAACCCGAACTCCTTCTCCAGGGCGTCCAGGAACGTCGGCGCGGGCCGTTCGAAGATGCCCATGGTGCGGTCGCCCTGGACGTTGCTGTGCCCGCGCACCGGGCACACGCCCGCACCCGGGCGGCCGATGTTGCCGCGCAGCAGCAGGAAGTTGACCACCTCGCGGATGGTCGGGACGGCGTGCTTGTGCTGGGTGAGGCCCATCGCCCAGCAGACGATGGTCCGCTTGGAGGCGAGGACCATGTCGAGGGCCTGCTCGATCTCCGCGCGCGTGAGGCCGGTCGCGGTCAGCGTCTCCGCCCAGTCGGCGGCACGCGCGGCCTCGGCGAACTCCTCGAAGCCGTGGGTGTGTTCGCGGACGAACTCCTCGTCGACCGCGCCGTCCGTCTCCAGGATCAGCTTGTTGAGGAGCCGGAAGAGCGCCTGGTCGCCGCCGATGCGGATCTGCAGGAACAGGTCGGTGAGGGCGGCGCCCTTCACGAGGCCCTGCGGGGTCTGGGGGTTCTTGAAGCGCTCCAGACCTGCCTCGGGCAGCGGATTGACGCTGATGACCTTCGCGCCGTTCGCCTTGGCCTTCTCCAGCGCGGAGAGCATGCGCGGATGGTTCGTGCCCGGGTTCTGGCCGGCGACGATGATCAGGTCGGCCTTGTACAGGTCCTCCAGCAGGACGCTGCCCTTGCCGATCCCGATCGTCTCGCTGAGCGCCGACCCGGACGACTCGTGGCACATGTTCGAGCAGTCCGGCAGGTTGTTCGTGCCCAGCTCGCGCGCGAAGAGCTGGTACAGGAACGCGGCCTCGTTGCTGGTGCGGCCCGAGGTGTAGAACACGGCCTCGTCCGGGGAGCCGAGGGCGGCGATCTCCTCGGCGACGATGTCGAAGGCCCGCTCCCAGGAGACCGGCTCGTAGTGCGTGCCGCCCTCGGGGAGGTACATGGGGTGCGTGAGCCGGCCCTGCTGGCCCAGCCAGTAGCCGCTGCGGCCGGACAGGTCCGCGACCGAGTGCGCGGCGAAGAACTCGGGCGTGACCCGGCGCAGGGTGGCCTCCTCGGCCACCGCCTTGGCGCCGTTCTCGCAGAACTCCGCCGTGTGCCGGTGGTCCGGCTCCGGCCAGGCGCAGCCCGGGCAGTCGAAGCCGTCCTTCTGGTTCACGCGCAGCAGCGTCAGCGCGGTGCGCTTGACCCCCATCTGCTGCTGGGCGATGCGCAGGGTGTGCCCGATGGCCGGCAGCCCCGCCGCCGCGTGCTTGGGCTCCGCGACCTGCGGCGCGTCCTGGACCGGATCACCCTTGGGCGGCTTCGTCGCCATCGCACGCTCCCCTTCGACTGCGTGTGAGAAGTACGCCGCCGATCCTCCCACGGCGCACCGACAACGGTGCGGGGCGGGAGGGGCGGGAGGCGGCGGCATTGCTCGCGCGGGCTCCACGGCGTCCGTCCGCGCGGGGTCCTGGTCGCGGTGAGTGACCGTGACCTGCGCGGTCCTCGTCGCCGTGAACGGCCATGACCTGCGCGCTCTTCATCGCCGTGAGTGACCGGGCGGCAGCTCCGCGTACCCCGGGGAACAACCGCCCGGCCCGCGCTGTCAGTGGCTCGTGGCAGGATCGGGGACGTGGCAGAGACAGCATCGAAGCAGACCGACAAGATCCCCGGCGGCAGCCGTCCCCGGCTGATGCTCATGGACGGGCACTCGCTGGCCTACCGCGCGTTCTTCGCGCTGCCCGCGGAGAACTTCACGACCGCGACCGGCCAGCCGACGAACGCGATCTACGGCTTCGCGTCGATGCTGGCCAACACCCTGCGTGACGAGGCCCCCACGCACTTCGCGGTGGCCTTCGACGTCTCCCGCAAGACCTGGCGCTCCGAGCGGTTCACCGAGTACAAGGCGAACCGCTCCAAGACCCCGGACGAGTTCAAGGGTCAGGTCGAGCTGATCGGCGAGCTGCTCGACGCGATGCACGCGCACCGCTTCGCCGTCGAGGGCTACGAGGCGGACGACGTCATCGCCACCCTCGCCACCCAGGCCGAGGCCGAGGGCTTCGAGGTGCTGATCGTCACCGGTGACCGCGACTCCTTCCAGCTGGTGACCGAGAACACCACCGTCCTCTACCCGACCAAGGGCGTCTCGGAGCTGACCCGGTTCACCCCGGAGAAGGTTTTCGAGAAGTACGGATTGACGCCCGCCCAGTACCCGGACTTCGCGGCCCTGCGCGGCGACCCGTCCGACAACCTCCCCGGCATCCCCGGCGTCGGCGAGAAGACCGCCGCGAAGTGGATCAACCAGTTCGGCTCCTTCGCCGAGCTGGTCGAGCGGGTCGAGGAGGTCAAGGGCAAGGCCGGGCAGAACCTCCGCGACCACCTGGAGTCCGTCAAGCTCAACCGCGTCCTCACCGAGCTGGAACGCGAGGTGGAGCTGCCGAAGACGGTCGCCGAGCTGGAGCGGGCCCCGTACGACCGCAAGGCCGTCGCGATGGTCCTGGACACCCTGGAGATCCGCAACCCCTCGCTGCGCGAGCGGCTCTTCGCCGTCGACCCCGGCACGGAGGAGGCCGAGGCCACCCCGATCACCACCGACGGCGTGGAGATCGACGGCCGGATCCTGCGCACCGGCGAGCTGGCTCCCTGGCTCGCCGAGCACGGCGCCGGACCGCTGGGCGTCGTCACCGTAGACACGTGGGCGCTGGGCGCCGGCTCGGTCGCCGAGGTCGCCCTCGCCGCGGCCGGCGGAGCGGCGGCCTGGTTCGACCCCTCCGAGCTGGACGAGGCCGACGAGAACGCCTTCGCCGCCTGGCTGGCCGACGCGGACCGCCCCAAGGTGTTCCACAACGCCAAGGGCGCCATGCGCGTCTTCGCCGAGCACGGCTGGACCGTGGAGGGCGTGACCATGGACACCGCGCTCGCCGCCTACCTGGTCAAGCCCGGCCGCCGCTCCTTCGACCTGGACGCGCTGTCGATGGAGTACCTGCACCGCGAGCTGGCCCCCGCCGCCGCGGCCGACGGCCAGCTGGCCTTCGGCGCGGACGACGGCGCCGAGGCCGAGGCCCTGATGGTCCAGGCCCGCGCCGTTCTGGACCTCGGCACGGCCTTCGAGGGCCGCCTGGAGGAGGTGGGAGCCGCCGACCTGCTCCGCGACATGGAGCTGCCCACGTCCGCGCTGCTCGCCCGCATGGAGCGGCACGGCATCGCGGCGGACCGGCCGCACCTCGAAGCGATGGAGCAGATGTTCGCGGGCGCCGTGCAGCAGGCCGTGAAGGAGGCGCACGCGGCGGCAGGGCACGAGTTCAACCTGGGCTCGCCCAAGCAGCTCCAGGAGGTCCTCTTCGGCGAGCTGGCCCTGCCGAAGACGAAGAAGACCAAGACCGGCTACACCACGGACGCCGACGCCCTGGCCTGGCTCGCCACCCAGACCGACAACGAACTGCCCGTGATCATGCTCCGGCACCGCGAGCAGGCCAAGCTGCGGGTCACCGTCGAGGGGCTGATCAAGACCATCGCGGGCGACGGCCGCATCCACACCACCTTCAACCAGACGGTGGCCGCGACCGGGCGTCTCTCCTCCACCGACCCCAACCTCCAGAACATCCCCGTCCGCACGGACGAGGGCCGGGCGATCCGCCGGGGCTTCGTGGTCGGCGAGGGCTTCGAGTCCCTGTTGACCGCGGACTACAGCCAGATCGAACTGCGCGTCATGGCCCACCTCTCCGAGGACGAGGGCCTGATCCAGGCGTTCACCTCCGGCGAGGACCTGCACACCACCGCCGCGTCCCAGGTGTTCGGCGTCGAGCCCGGGGCGGTCGACGCGGAGATGCGCCGCAAGATCAAGGCGATGTCGTACGGCCTCGCGTACGGCCTGTCCGCGTTCGGCCTCTCCCAGCAGCTCAACATCGAGGCGGCCGAGGCCCGAGCCCTGATGGACGCGTACTTCGAACGCTTCGGCGGGGTCAGGGACTATCTGCGCCGGGCGGTCGACGAGGCCAGGGCGACGGGCTACACGGCGACGCTCTTCGGGCGCCGCCGCTACCTCCCCGACCTCAACAGCGACAACCGCCAGCGCCGCGAGGCGGCCGAGCGCATGGCCCTCAACGCGCCCATCCAGGGCACGGCGGCGGACATCGTGAAGATCGCCATGCTCAAGGTGGACAGCGCGCTGCGGGAAGCGGACCTCAAGTCCCGCATGCTCCTCCAGGTGCACGACGAGATCGTCCTGGAGGTCGCCCCCGGCGAGCGCGCGGCCACGGAGGAGATCGTCCGCCGCGAAATGGCGGGCGCCGTACAGCTCAGGGCCCCGCTGGACGTCTCGGTGGGCGTGGGCCCGGACTGGGAATCGGCAGCCCACTAGCCTGCGGCGCATTGGCGCGGGTGACGCCGGGGGAGGGGTGCGTGGCGGAGGCTCTGTGCCCGGGCGGAGGGGTGCTTGGGCGGAGGGGCTCTGTGCCAGGCGGAGGGGCGCGTGGCGGAGGGCTCTGCGACCAGGCGGAGCGGTGCGTCGGCGGAGGGTGCTCTGTGGCCGGTGGGAGGCGCCGGGCCGCGGGGAGGCGGGGGTTGCGGCCGGCCGAGCGGGGGCCGGCGCCCCCTCCGCTGCCGTTCGACGGTCCCGCGGGGCGCGTGGCGGAGGGCTCTGCGACCAGGCGGAGCGGTGCGTCGGCGGAGGGCGCTCTGTGACCGGCGGGAGGTGTCGGGCCACGCGGAGGCGGGCGTTGCGGCCGGCCAAGCCGGGGCCGGCGCCCCTCCGCTGCCGTTCCACGGTCCCGCGGGGCGCATGGCGGAGGGCTCTGCGACCAGGCGGAGCGGTGCGTCGGCGGAGGGCGCTCTGTGACCGGTGAGGCGCCGGGCCACGCGGAGGCGGGCGTTGCGGCCGGCCAAGCCGGGACCGACGCCCCCTCCGCCGCCGCCCCCACGGCCCCGCTGGTCGACTTTTCGCCGCAACGGCGATCACCCCCGCGACCCAGCCCGGCGTGCCAACTCACCGCACCCCTGCCGCGCCACCACCACCGGCCCACGCCTACCGCTACCGCGCCAACCCGACTGCGGCACCACCACCGCGCCACGACCACCGGCCCACGCCTACCGCTACCGCGCCACCCCTACCGGCCCACCCCTACCGCTACCGCTCCCCCAACCGCCACGCCCCGACAGCCCTACCCCGACCGTGCCACCTTCCCCCCGGCACCCACCTCGGATCCGAACACGCAGCCGAACCCCCGGAGGGATCCGTCACAACCCGAACGGCCCCCGCCAAAACGCACCGCACCCCCCGCAGCCGCAACACTGCGGGCAT
Organism: Streptomyces flaveolus; assembly: GCF_000716535.1. GTDB lineage: Bacteria > Actinomycetota > Actinomycetes > Streptomycetales > Streptomycetaceae > Streptomyces > Streptomyces flaveolus_A. The sequence goes on from NZ_JNWV01000006.1 coordinate 190,706, forward strand.
GGGTATACGCATGCTTCACCGCCGGACGCCCGAGGCAGCAGCCGGGGTCTGGGTGGACACCGCCTCGACGCAGGCCGTGCCCGCCGCGCCGGTGCCGGCCCTCGCGGCCGACGCAAGCACCGCCCGCATCCCGGCCGACCTGGCCACGACCGTCCGCAACGTCCCCAAGGACCTCCGGCGCAGGGTCGCCGGCCGCGCGGCCCGCACCCCCGACTGGCGTCAGTGGGCCGACCTGGCGCGCGGCTACGCCGCCCTCGTCCTCACCCTGATCCCGAGATCACGTCCCCGGCCCACGCTCACGGTCTTCGTCGCGACCGTCACCGAGCGACCGGCCGCTCCCGGCCCGCACCGACCACCCCACCGGGATCCCCAGGATCCCCGAGACCAGCGGCCGGACGCCAGACCCTGACCCCGACGGCGTACAGCAGCAGCCCCAGGACCAGCCCGGCGCCCACCCCGAAGCACAGGGTGGGCACCAGTTCCCACGGGCCCGCGGCCGTACCCCGCCGCTCCCACCACCGCGCCGTCCGCTGCACCGCCGCGGCCAGCGCGCAGCCGCCGATCAGCGCGAGCGACAGGCACCGGTCCCGCACGGACAGCACCGGCACCCCCGCCGGCACCCCGTCCGGTGCCCGCCGCAGCGCGCGCACCACGAACACGGCGATCACCACCGCGCCCGCCGCCGACGAGCCGTACTGCAGCCAGGTGAACAGCGGCATGCCCGCGGGACGGTCCCGCCCGATGGCCGGAAACAGCCGCGTGCCCCACCGGTCGTGATGCGTGAACGCGTCCCACACGACATGGGTGAGCGCGCCGAGCACCGCGGAGGCGTACCACCACCCCACCGCCGCGGCCCGTACACGCGCGCGGGGCGCACCGCGGCGCAGCAGGGCGGCCGGCCGGCCCTGCCGGGCCCGTGGCAGCAGCGCGAGCAACGGCTCCCGCACCAGCAGCCACAGCCCCGCCAGGGTCCAGGCGATGAGCACGTCGACCGTGACGACCCCGGTGAACGCGTGCGTGACCGCGCCGAACTCCATTCCGCCCGGCAGGACACCGGCCGCGTAGTAGGGCATGTCGGGCGCGAAGGAGCCCGCGACGAGCACCGTCGGCACCAGGAGGCCCCGGCCGCTCCCGTCCCGGCGGATCGCGGGCAGCACGGCCGCCGCGTGGCTGAGCGTGAAGGGCAACAGAGCCTCCCGGAGCGGTCGGCGGCCCGGAAGGCGGCGACGGTGATCAGGTCAGCTCAGTATGCGTGAGGGCCGTCCGGGCAGGTTCGGGTGACGACAGTTGGCCAACCGGTGAAATCCGGGCGCGAACCGGTGCAGCTTCCAAGCAAGTTGTCGTAGGGTCACCTGCGGCGCTGTGCGGGCGCACGGACGTACACCCGTCGCACGGGTGGAAAGGCGGAACAGGCGCAACCACAGCACCGGGTCAACCGTCACACCAGAGCGAGGCAGACAGAAGGAGACGGACGCACGGCGTCCACGGGAGGGGTTCACTCTATGGCGGCGCACATCGGCAGGCGGCTGCGCAAGGGAGCGGCGACCACCGCCGTGGCCGCGGCAGCGGTAGCGGCTCTCTCCGCGTCCCAGGCTCCGGGAGTGACCAGCGAGGACAACGGCAGACAGGCGGCGGCCGGCGCCAGCGCCCCCACCGCGGACGATCCCGCCGACGGCAACGCCACCGGCAACTCGCCGTACTACACGGACCTGCCGCCGCTGAAGAGTCCCAACCCCAGCCCCTCGTCGAGCGCCGGCACCCCGGTCTCCCGCGGGGAGGCCGAGGCGGGCATACCGGCGACGGTCCTCGACGCCTACAAGAAGGCCGAGGCGGAACTGCGCTCCGCCAAGCCCGGCTGCAACCTGCCCTGGCAACTGCTCGCCGCCATCGGCAAGGTGGAGTCGGGGCACGCCCGCGGCGGCCAGGTCGACGCCGACGGCACCACCGTGGGCCGGATCCTGGGACCGCAGCTCGACGGCAACGGCTTCGCGCTCATCCCGGACACCGACGACGGTGCGTTCGACGGCAACAGCACCTACGACCAGGCCGTCGGCCCCATGCAGTTCATCCCGTCCACGTGGGCCTGGGCGGGCCGCGACGGCAACGGGGACGGCAAGAAGGACCCCAACAACGTCTACGACGCCGCCCTCGCCGCGGGCCACTACCTGTGCCGCAACGGCTGGGACATGTCCACCGAGAGCGGCCTGCACAGCGCGATCCTCAGCTACAACAACTCGCAGGACTACCTCAACCTGGTCCTGAACTGGCTGGAGTACTACCGCAAGGGCAGCCACTCGATCCCGGACGGCACCGGCGGCGTCCCCGAGCACCGCAGCGACGACAACTCCGGCCACACCACTTCCCCGAAGCCCTCCGCCCCGCCGAGCGACAAGCCGCACCCGAAGCCGCACAAGCCCGGCAACGGCGGGGGCGATCACAGCGGGAACGAGAACTCCGGCCCCAAGCCGACGCCTCCCGCCCCGCCGACGCCTCCCGCCCCGCCGACGCCGCCCGCGCCGCCGACGGACCCCCAGACGCCCACCGACCTGGTCGACCACCTGGTGGGTGTGGGCACCGGAAAGCTCACGGCCATGGCCGGTGACGCCTTCGCCGAGCCGGTCAGCGTCCGCGCCGAGACCAAGGTCGGCAAGTCCGTCGCCAAGGTCCGGATCCGGTTCACCATCACCGGTGACACCGACGCCACCTTCGCCGGCGGCGAGTCCGTGGCCACGGTCGCCACCGACGCCAAGGGCATCGCGCTCGCCCCGGCGCTCCAGGCCGGCGAGAAGACCGGCGACTTCAAGGTCACCGCAGCCGTCGTGGGCCGCTCGGTCAAGGGCGTCGATTTCGCGGCGACCGTCACCGCGCGTGCCGCCGACGCCCTGGCCCGCACGAGCGACACCCCGCTGAGCTGCGCGCCGGACGGCGAGTTCGCCGACCAGGTCCAGGTGAAGGCGACCTACAAGGGCGCCGTCGCGGACAAGGTCGTGGCCACCGCCACACTGGTCAAGTCGGCGGACGACGCGACGGAGAACGACAAGGGTCCCTACTTCAAGGACGCCGACGGCAAGGCCGTACGCACCCTCACCGGCCTCCAGACGGACGGCAAGGGCCTGCTCACGCTGCCGAAGCTGTACGCCGACGACACCACCGGCACGTTCCTGCTCCGCATCACCACCACGGGCGGCGCCACGCTCACGGTCGAACTGAAGGTCGCCGCCGCCGACTCGTCGGCGAGCCCGGACCCGAGCGCGTCCTCCTCCTGACGCACAGCGGCGCACAGGGCGCCCGACCCACTCCGGCGGGCGGGCGCCCTTCTTCGTGCGGTCACCGCTGTTCTCATCTCGCCCTCCCGTTGCTACGGTGCCGGACCTGACGACCCATCAGAGTCCGGTGGGGTCCAGTCAGGCCACCGACCGCCGACGGGAGGCCCCGCATGCGCGCCCTGATCGCCGCGGCGACCGGCCTCGCCCTCGCGTTCGCCCTGGCCCTCGCGATCAGCGCGCTGGGCCCGCAGTCGGGCCGGACGTCCCCCAAGCCGCTGCTGACGACGGTGCCCGCGCACCCGTAGCCACGCCCGCCCGGAAGGGAGGCCGGAATGCGCCGCAAGGCAAGCCTGGTCCTGCTCGCCTGCGCCGTGTTCTGCGCGGCACTGGCCCCGCTGTTGCGCTGGTACGCCTTCCCGCGCGTGGCCCGGGTCCCCGCCGGCCAGTACCAGGACATGGTCCTGGAGGCCCGGAACGCCACCCTCCTCGACTACGGCACCATGCGCGCGAAGAAGGTCCCCAAGGTCACCATCGTGCAGACCCTCAAGGGCGACGTGGAGGCCGCGAAGAAGATCGGGAGGACGGCGGGGCGGCCGGTCGTCGTCTGGGACAGCCTGTCCTACGTCCAGGGCCCGGACGGCAAGATGGTCTCCAAGGTGCCCGAACGGTACGTCTTCGACGCCCACAGCCAAGACCCTGTGCACGCCACCGGCGAGATGGTCGACGGCGACCCGGTGAAGCGCGAGGGCATCGAGTTCAAATGGCCCTTCCTGACACAGAAACGGGACTACGAGTACTTCGACGCGCAGACCCGCACCACCAACCCCATCCACTACCGGGGCACCCGGACCTTCCGCGGCCTGACGGTCTACTACTTCGAGCAGACCGTCCCCTGGACCAAGGTCCCCATGCCGAAGACCATGCCCGTGCGGGGCATCACCCCGGAATCGGTCGCCAGGACCGGCACCACCCGCTGGTACACCACGGTCCGCAGATTCTGGGTCGAACCCGTCACCGGCGCACCCGTCTACGGCGAGGAGATCCACCAGGAGGAACTGCGCGGCGGCACCCTGCTCGGCGGTCGCGCCAAGGTCACCGCGTTCGCCGGGCACGTGAAGATGCGCGAGGACTACATCGACCACACGGTCGCCCTGGTCCGGCACAACCGCACCCTCGTCCTGGCCCTCACCTCGTACGTCCCCTGGGGCTCCCTCGGCCTCGGCCTGCTGCTCCTCGCGCTCTCCCTCTGGCTGGAGGCCCGCGCCCGCCGCCCGCGGGACCCCGCGCCCACGCCCACGGAAGAGCCCGAACCGGTCAGCGCCTGAGCCGCGCGTTGGTGTGCCGCGTGGGCTCGGCGCTCGCCGGGTCCTCCGGCCACGGATGCTTGGGATACCGGCCGCGCAGCTCCGCCCGGACCGCCCGGTAACCGTCCGCCCAGAAGGAGGCCAGGTCGGCCGTGACGGCGGCGGGCCGCCCGGCGGGCGAGAGCAGGTGCACGAGCAGCGGCACGCCCGCCACCGCCGGTGTCTCCCGCAGCCCGAACATCTCCTGGAGCTTGACGGCGAGGACCGGCCGTTCGGGATCCCGGTAGTCGATCCGGATCCTGGACCCACTCGGTACCGCGATCCGCTCGGGCGCGAGCTCGTCCAGCCGTGCGGCCTCGCCGCTCGCCCAGGGCAGCAGCCGCGCCAGCGCCTGTCCGGCGTCGATCCGGGCGAGATCGGCCCGCCGCCGGGCCCTGCTCAGCTCGGGTTCCAGCCACTCGTCCACGCGCGCGTGCAGCGCCGCGTCGGACACGTCCGGCCATGGCTCACCCAGGTGCGCCCGCAGGAACGCCAGCCGCTGCCGTAGCACCTCCGCCTCCGGCGACCAGCGGAGCAGCCCGAGCCCGTCCTGCCGGAGCCCTTCGAGGAGGGCGCCGCGTACGAGGTCCGGATCGGCGTCCTTCAAGGGCCGTACCGCCAGCTCGATCGCCCCTAGCCGTTCGACACGCCGGGCCACGACGTCCCCGTCGGCCCAGTGCACCTCGTCCCCCTCCGTCAGAAGCGCGCCGGCGGCGGCCCGTGCCACGTCCTCGTCCACGGCCGCTCCGAGCAGCACGCGCGCGTGGCCCTTCCCGGAGGGCCGGTCGGCGACGGCCACGACGATCCAGGGAGCACCCCGCAACGCGGACCCCTCGGCCGGCTCGGCCCGGGTCCCGGACGCCATGAGATACGACCCACCGTCCAGCCTGGCGACCCGCTCGGGGAAGGCGAGCGCGGCGACGAGCCCGACGAGCTTGTCGTCACCGTCACCGGCACCGGCCGGACCACCCGCCCCGACCGGATGCGCAGCAGGCGAAGAACCGGCCACCCGCCCCTGGGCCGTGCGGTCCTGCTTCCTGACCCCGGTGTCTGTCGCCGCCGCGACGTTCCCTTGGGACCGACGGTCACGGGCGGGTGCGTGGGGGAACTCCGTGGAGACCGACCGCAGCCGCCGTACCTCCGCGGCCCACCGCCCCGCGTACGCGTCACCCCCGCCCCGGGCCCGCCGCAACGCACCCGCGAGGTCATCGCCGTACTCCCGCGGCACCTCCTCGGAGAGCAACGCGACGACCGGGGCCCCCGCACCGGAGGTGTCGAGCAGCGCCCGCCCCAGCCGGGGATGCACCCCCAGCCGGGCCAACCGCACCCCGACCTCCGTGGCCCGCCCGACGGAGTCCACCGCTCCCACGGCCGCCAGCACCTCACGCGCCGCCGCCATCGCCCCGCCCGGCGGCGGATCCAGCAACGCCAGCCCGGAGGCGTCCGGATCGCCCCAGCAGGCCGCCTGAAGGGCGAACGCCGTCAGGTCGGCCACCTTGATCTCCGGCGCCGGAAACGCCGGCAGACGGCCGTCCTCGGCCTCCGTCCAGCAGCGGTACACCGCACCCGGTGCCTCACGACCGGCCCGCCCCGCCCGCTGCCGCCCGGCCGCCCGGGAAGCCCGTACGGTCGTCAGCCCGCTCAGCCCGCGCGCGTGATCCACCCGGGGCTCCCGCGCCAGCCCGGAGTCGACCACCACCCGCACCCCGGGTACGGTCAGCGACGACTCGGCCACGGACGTCGCCAGCACCACCCGGCGCCGCGCACCGGGCGCCAGCACCGCGTCCTGCACGGCGGCCGGCGCCCGCCCGTGCACCTGGAGCACGTCCACGTCACCGGGATCCCCCAGCAGGCCCGCCACGCGCGCGATCTCGCCGACACCGGGCAGGAAACACAGCACGTCCCCGGCCCGCTCGGCCAGCGCCCGCCGCACCACCGACGCCACATGGGCCAGCAGCGCAGGATCCACCCGCATCCCGTGCGGCGGCCGTACCGGACGTGCCGGGGGAGCCCACACGGCCTCCACCGGATGCGCCGCGCCCGCCGCCTCGACCACCGGCGCCCCGCCGAGCAGCCGCGCCCACCCCTCGGCGTCCGTGGTCGCCGACGCGGCCACCAGCCGCAGTTCCGGCCGCAGCGCCTGCCGCACGTCCCACAGGAACGCGGCCACCGTGTCGGCGTCCAGATGCCGCTCGTGGCACTCGTCGAGGACGACGACGTCCACCCCCGCCAGCTCCTGGTCACGCTGGAGCCGCTGCAGCAGGACACCGGTCGTCACGACCTCCACGCGCGTGTGCCGGCCCACGGACCGCTCGCCGCGCACCGTGAAGCCGACGCTCCCGCCCGGCTGCTCGCCCAGCAGCCACGCCATGCGCCGCGCCGCCGCCCGCGCCGCGATCCGCCGCGGCTCGGCCACCACGACCCGCCGCGCGGGACCGCCGCCGACCAGCCCCGCCAGCACCAGCGGCACCAGCGTCGTCTTGCCGGTGCCGGGCGGCGCCACCAGGACGGCGGTGCCGTGCCCGTCCAGGGCCTCGGTCAGGGCGGGAAGGGCGCCACGCACGGGAAGGGCGTCCAGGGCGTCGTAACGGATCACGCCCCTAGTGTCGTACGCAGCCCCGGATGTCTTTCACGCGCGCGTGCGTCACGCGCGCTCCCCGCGCGCGTGGAGGACGCGTGCGGGAAGCGACGGCCGGACGCGGCCGTTCCCGCGCGGTGGTCAGTCCCGCTCGCACACGAAGATCGCCGTGCCAGGGATCAGGTTCCCGCGCAGCGGCGACCAGCCGCCCCACTCGGAGGTGTTCCAGGCCGGCCACTCCGGCTCCACCAGGTCCACCAGCCGGAACCCGGAGGCCACGATGTCCCGCACCCGGTCGCCGAGCGTCCGGTGGTGCTCCACGTAGACCGCGCGGCCCTGCTCGTCCTGCTCCACGTACGGCGTGCGGTCGAAGTAGGACGAGGCCACCGACAGACCCTCCGGGCCCGGCTCGTCCGGGAACGCCCAGCGGACCGGGTGCGTCACCGAGAACACGAACCGACCGCCCGGCCGCAGCACCCGGTGCACCTCGCGCAGCACCAGCCGGGGGTCGGCCACGAACGGAAGCGCCCCGTACGCGGAGCACGCCAGGTCGAAGGAGGCGTCCGCGAAGGGCAGCGCGCCGGCGTCGGCGCAGACCAGCGGGAACGCCCCGCCGATCCGCAGCGCGTGCTGCAACTGGCGGTGCGAGAGGTCCAGGGCCACCGGACGCGCGCCCTGGGCGGCCAGCCAGCGCGCGCACTGCGCCGCGCCCGCGCCGATCTCCAGGACCGCCTTGCCCTTCAGCTCCTGCGGCGGGCCGAGCAGCTCGGCCTCCACCTCGTCCAGGCCCTCCGGGCCCCACACGAAGCGGTCGTCGCCGAGGAACGTGCCGTGCTCGATCTGGTACTCGTCGGCGTTGCGGTCCCACCAGCCCCGGTTGGCCCGCGCGCTCTCCGTGACGTCGGCGTCACGTCGCGTGGCCTCCGGCTCGAAGCCGTCGGCCCCCTCCGGCTCGTGCGCTTCCGGCTCTTGGATGATCGGCTCCCTCGTCGTACTCTTCCGTCCAGCCCGCCGGGGGTCCGTGCGGAAGGGTTCCCTCAGGCCCGCGTGGCCTGTTGGGACGATTCTTCTGCCGGTTATGCGGCGTTCTGCCCCGGGTGTGCGCCTTCGCGCATTGACCCTGTCCGGCTGCCCCCGTATGCTACAAGTTGCGCTGCGGGCCTGCGCACCTCAGACGTAGCAGGCTGCGCTCGCATCTGTATGTATGTCCCCTCGGTTGTCGAGGCGCCACCGGGCACCCGGTGCTCAAAGTGGCGCTTCCTTGGCTGTCCGGCTTCTGCAGAGCGAAACGGGCTCCCGGCGTAAGCAGTACCTACGACTTCAATGTCCGTACCGGAGCCCTTTCCCACATGACGAGCAGCACCGAGACCACCGCCACCACCCCGCAGGTAGCGGTCAACGACATCGGTAACGAGGAAGCCTTCCTCGCAGCGATCGACGAGACGATCAAGTACTTCAACGACGGCGACATCGTCGACGGCGTCATCGTGAAGGTCGACCGGGACGAGGTCCTGCTCGACATCGGTTACAAGACCGAAGGTGTCATCCCGAGCCGCGAACTCTCGATCAAGCACGACGTCGACCCGAACGAGGTCGTCGCCGTCGGCGACGAGATCGAGGCCCTGGTCCTCCAGAAGGAGGACAAGGAAGGCCGCCTGATCCTCTCGAAGAAGCGCGCCCAGTACGAGCGTGCCTGGGGCACCATCGAGAAGATCAAGGAAGAGGACGGCATCGTCACCGGTACCGTCATCGAGGTCGTCAAGGGTGGTCTCATCCTCGACATCGGCCTCCGTGGCTTCCTCCCGGCCTCCCTGGTCGAGATGCGCCGCGTCCGCGACCTCCAGCCGTACGTCGGCAAGGAGCTCGAGGCCAAGATCATCGAGCTGGACAAGAACCGCAACAACGTGGTCCTGTCCCGCCGTGCCTGGCTGGAGCAGACCCAGTCCGAGGTCCGCCAGACGTTCCTCACGACCCTCCAGAAGGGTCAGGTCCGTTCCGGTGTGGTCTCCTCGATCGTCAACTTCGGTGCCTTCGTGGACCTGGGTGGCGTCGACGGTCTGGTCCACGTCTCCGAGCTGTCCTGGAAGCACATCGACCACCCCTCCGAGGTCGTCGAGGTCGGCCAGGAGGTCACCGTCGAGGTCCTCGACGTCGACATGGACCGCGAGCGCGTCTCCCTGTCGCTGAAGGCGACCCAGGAAGACCCGTGGCAGCAGTTCGCCCGCACCCACCAGATCGGCCAGGTCGTGCCCGGCAAGGTCACGAAGCTGGTGCCGTTCGGTGCGTTCGTCCGCGTGGACGAGGGCATCGAGGGTCTGGTCCACATCTCCGAGCTGGCCGAGCGCCACGTGGAGATCCCGGAGCAGGTCGTCCAGGTCAACGACGAGATCTTCGTCAAGGTCATCGACATCGACCTCGAGCGTCGTCGCATCAGCCTCTCGCTGAAGCAGGCCAACGAGTCCTTCGGTGCCGACCCGACCGCGGTCGAGTTCGACCCGACCCTGTACGGCATGGCCGCGTCCTACGACGACCAGGGCAACTACATCTACCCCGAGGGCTTCGACCCGGAGACCAACGACTGGCTGCCGGGCTACGAGAAGCAGCGCGAGGAGTGGGAGCGCCAGTACGCCGAGGCGCAGGCCCGCTTCGAGCAGCACCAGCAGCAGGTCATCAAGTCCCGCGAGGCCGACGCCGCTGCCGCGGCCGAGGGTGGCGAGGCTGCGGCTCCGGCCGCGACCGGTGGTTCGTACTCCTCCGAGGGCGCGGACACCTCCGGTGCGCTGGCCTCGGACGAGGCGCTGGCCGCGCTGCGCGAGAAGCTGGCCGGTGGCCAGAGCTGAACGCTGCCGCTGAGGCTTAGCCGGTAGTTGCTGAGGGGCCGCACCTTTCGAGGTGCGGCCCCTCAAGCGTTCACGGGGTCACCGTGATGTTGGTCAGCCCCCTGCCGCCGGTCACCGTGTTGCCGCTGTGGACCGTCGTCGGGCAGTCGGCGCTGAAGTTGGTGACGTCGATCGCCAGGCGGGTCGCCCCGGTGGCGGTCGTCAGGTTCGACGTGTTGCCCTCGAAGATCGTGCCGCAGCCCCAGCCGGGCTGCTGGGTGTGCGTCTGGTAGCCGTCGTTGCTGGTCGCGGTGCCGGTGTTGTCCTGGACGAGGACGTCGTTGCCCTTCACGTCCACCCAGGAGTCGTCGTAGTTCGCGCCGGTCAGGCCGCCGCCGTCGAAGGTGTTGCCGATGATCCGGGCGCCGGTCGTGCCCTCCTTGATGTCGACGTTCTCGCCGCCCACCCCGGGCCCGATCCTGTTGTTAAGGATCTGGATGCGGTCGCTCTTGTCGGACAGCGTGTTCGCGGTGCCGACGTAGACGCCCTCGCCCATGCCGCGGCCGTCGTTCCCGGTGTCGTAGATCGTGGAGTTCCTGATCACGCCGTCTGGCGGATCGTGTCGCCGGGCCTGGCGGCACCGAGCGCGGTCTTCAGCTGGGCCGCGGTCGTCACCTCGATCGTGGTGGCGGCCGCGGCCGTGCCGGTGGCGGTCAGGAGCAGTCCGCCGGCGCTGAGGGCGGTGGCGAGCAGGGAGGTGAGCGGCGTGCGTATGCGCATGGGGTGCCTTCCCGTCTGCCATTTCTCATCTTTTCGCATACATGAACGATGATCGGCACGCTGAACTCGACTGTCGTGAAGGTACGGACCAGGTGACGGGCCGTCAAGGTGTTCCGCAGGAGATCGCTGATCAGCGGCGTGTCGCGGGAATTCCCCTGTTCCGGGACGCGTTGTCCATGGGGAACACGAGGAGGAGCGGTCACAGTGCTTGATCCGCAGGGTTTGTACGCATGGGAGCCGAAGGGCCTCGCCGTGGTGGACATGGCGCTCGCCCAGGAGTCGGCCGGCCTTGTCATGCTCTACCACTTCGACGGATACATCGACGCGGGCGAGACCGGCGACCAGATCGTCGACCGGCTGCTCGACTCACTGCCCCACCAGGTCGTGGCCCGGTTCGACCACGACCGGCTCGTGGACTACCGCGCCCGCCGGCCCCTGCTGACCTTCAAGCGGGACCGCTGGAGCGACTACGAGACCCCGGCCATCGAGGTCCGCCTCGTCCAGGACACCACCGGCGCCCCGTTCCTGCTGCTGTCCGGCCCCGAGCCCGACGTGGAGTGGGAGCGGTTCGCGGCGGCGGTGCGGCAGATAGTGGAGCGGCTCGGCGTACGCCTGTCCGTGAACTTCCACGGCATCCCCATGGGCGTCCCGCACACCCGCCCCGTGGGCCTGACCCCGCACGGCAACCGCACCGACCTCGTCCCCGGCCACCGCAGCCCCTTCGAGGAGGCGCAGGTGCCCGGCAGCGCCGAGTCGCTGCTCGAATACCGTCTCATGGAAGCCGGGCACGACGTCCTGGGCGTCGCCGCGCACGTCCCGCACTACATCGCCCGTTCGCCGTACCCGGACGCCGCTCTGACCGTCCTGGAGGCCATCACGGCCGCCACCGGCCTGGTCCTGCCCAGCGTCGCGCACGCGCTGCGCACCGACGCGCACCGCACGCAGACCGAGATCGACCGGCAGATCCAGGAGGGCGACGAGGAACTGACCGCGCTGGTCCAGGGCCTCGAGCACCAGTACGACGCCGCGGCGGGCGCCGAGACGAGGGGCAACATGCTCGCCGAACCCGTGGAGATCCCGTCGGCCGACGAGATCGGGCTCGAGTTCGAGCGCTTCCTGGCGGAACGCGAGGGCGACAACTGACCTCTGCCGGTTCCGCCGGCAGAGGCAGGGCCTAAGCTTCCGCTCATGCTGACAGTGGGCCTGACCGGCGGGATCGGCGCCGGCAAGAGCGAGGTGTCGCGGCTGCTCGTGCAGCACGGGGCCGTGCTGATCGACGCGGACCGCATCGCGCGCGAGGTCGTGGCGCCCGGCACGCCCGGTCTCGCGGCCGTGGTCGACGTCTTCGGCGCGGACGTCCTCGCCGCCGACGGCAGCCTCGACCGGCCCCGGCTCGGCTCCATCGTCTTCGCCGACCCCGAGAAGCTCGCCCTCCTGAACTCGATCGTGCACCCCCTGGTGGGCGCCCGGTCCCGCGAGCTGGAGAGCGCCGCGGCCGCGAACGCCGTGGTGGTCCACGACGTGCCCCTGCTCACAGAGAACGGCCTCGCCCCGCTCTACGACGTCGTGATCGTCGTGGACGCCAGCCCCGAGACCCAGCTCGACCGGCTGGTACGGCTGCGGGGGATGACCGAGGAGGACGCACGCGCGCGTATGGCCGCGCAGGCGACGCGCGAGCAGCGTCTGGAGATCGCGGACATCGTGATCGACAACGACGTACCCCTCGACGCGCTGAAGAAGCGCGTCGCCGAGGTCTGGGACGACCTCGCACGCCGGGCTCGGCAGGCCGGCGCGGCCCCGAAGGGAACGCACGGCGCGGAAGGGACGGGCGGCGCGGAGGGCGCGGACCGTACGGAATAGAAGGTGCGAAACAGTCGATACGGCATGCAGGTGCGGAATAGCCGTCCGGCCCGGCGCGTTGAAGCTTGCGAGTGAGGGAAGGACTCTGCCGTGCCCGAGACCAGCGGTTCCACCGGACGTACTCCGGAAACGCATGTCATCGATTTCCGTGCCGCCGAGCAACTGCTCAACGCGCGGGACCCGCGGGGCGCGGTGAAGCTGCTCGACGGAGTCATCGCCGCGCACCCCGAGAACACCGCCGCCCGGCTGCTGCGCGCCCGTGCCTTCTTCGCCGCGGCGCAACTGCGTCCCGCCGAACTCGAGTTCACCATCGTGCTGGAGCGCGAGCCGGACAACGCGTTCGCGCATTTCGCGCTGGCCCGCACCTACGAGCGCCAGGGCCGCCCCGAGCAGGCCAAGCGACACTTCCGGCTGGCCGCGGCGCTGGACCCCAACCCGCAGTACCTGAAGGCCGCGCGCTTCGAGGAGTGACGGCGTGACGGTGGGGGACCGGTCGGGTGGCCGCGGCGGCGACCATTGCCCTCACTGCCCCGGTGCCGAGCGGTCGCGGGAGGCGGTGACCGGTGTCGGTCGGCCGGGGGAGACGGTCACCGGTGTCGGCTGGTTACGGATGGCGGTGTCTCGGTGGCCTCGGAAGCGGATGGCGGTGCCTCGGCGGCTCCCGATAGGGCGGTGCCTCCGGCGGCCGGTACGGGGGTACGTCCCGGCCCGGCTGGTAGTGCGGGCCCTGCCGGATGTGCCGGAGGATCACGGTCATGTCGACGGTGACCAGCAGCCACAGCACCCCGCAGGCCGCCGCCCACCCCGGGCGCCCGGCCAGCGCGAACGCCGCCGTACCGAAGACCGCCCAGCCCAGTCCCCACAGGCTCAGCCAGAACCGCGCCCGCAGCGCACTGCGCGCGGTCACCGGTTCACTGCCCGTACGCATCGGATCACCACTCCTATGCGCAACGTACTCTTCGACGACGACGTGCATCAACACTCGACGAGGCGACGGGACCCTCGAAGAGGGGGTGTGGTGACGCCGTCCGTCGAGGCCGAAGGGGGGACCGCCCGTGCTGCCGGACGCCGACGACCTGCCCGAACTGCTCCTCGACCTGGCCGTGCCGCATGAGGACGTCAACGAACTCGTCGCCCAGTGGCGCAGGCTGACCGGTGACCCGGTCACGCTCCGGCTCCTGGCGGAATGCGTCGAGGAGCTCTTCCGCGAGCCGGAGGACACCGGCCGCACGCCCGTGCTGCCCGACCTGCTCGCCTCGGCCCCGGCCGATCTGGCGGACACCTTCGCCGTGCACGTCTTCCTCGCCGCGCTCCCGCGCACCCAGGCGTACCACCGGGCCCGCGGCATTCCCGCCGAGATCTCCAGGCGCACCCTGGCCGACCTGGGCCGTCAGCTCGCCGTGCACCGCAGACGGCACGGCAGGGCCGGGGTGCAGTCGCGGCGCTGGCTGGTCCGGCACTTCCGCGGCGAGCTGTACCAGCTGGGGCGGCTGCAGTTCGAGCGCGCACGGCTCGGGGACCGCGACGCGCGGGTGGCGGCTCGGACCGGACTGGACGCGGCGCCCGGAACGCCCTGCCTGAACCTGCACATCCCCGACTTCCACGGCCCGCTGACCGCGTCCGCCTGTGACCGCTCACTGACGACGGCCCGTGCGTTCTTCGCCCGGTACTTCCCCGAGGAGCAGCCGGTGGCGGTGCTGTGCCACTCCTGGCTGCTGGACGCGCAGTTGCGGCGGTATCTGCCCCCCGACTCCAACATCCTGCGCTTCCAGGAGCGGTTCCGCATCGCCCGCGACGAGGACGAACCGGCCGACACCGAGCCCGTCCAGTTCGTCTTCGGGGACCCGGACCTGCCGGTGGCCACGCTGCCCCGCCGGACGTCCGTGGAGCGGGCGGTCGGGGACCATCTGCGGGCGGGCGGCCACTGGTACATCGGGCACGGATGGTTCCCGTTCCGGACTGCATAGCTCGAACGGGTGAACTGGGGGAGGGTGGGAACGGGCGTGCGGGGGCGGGCCGTTGTCCGGGCATGAGGATCGAGATGCGTGAGGGCTACGAGGGCACGGGACCGGGTGCGATCACCCCGGACGGCTGCGCGGTCGAGTTGTACGCGCGACTGCCGGTGGGCGAGGAGCCGGACATCATCGCCGCGGCGGTACCGGCCGGGGCGCACATCCTGGAACTCGGCTGTGGGGTCGGCCGGATGACCCACCCGCTGCTGGAGCGCGGCTTCACGGTGACGGCGGTGGACGAGTCCGCCGACATGCTGGCCAGGGTCCGCGGAGCGCGCACGATACGCAGCTCCATCGAGGACCTCGACCTGGGCGAGAAGTTCGACGTGGTGATGCTCGCGTCGTTCCTGGTGCACGCCGGCGACGAGGAGGTGCGCAGGGGCCTGCTGCGCACCTGCGCCCGGCATGTGGCCGACGGCGGCTGTGTGCTGATCCAGCGGGAGGGCCCGAACCATCACACCGACGTGCCCAGGGAGCGGGTCGACCCGAGCGGCTTCACCGTGCGGATCGCCTCGGTGGAGCCGGCCGGGGAGGGGGTGAACTCGGTCCACGCCGAGTATGTCTTCCCGGACGCGGTCTGGACGCAGACGTTTCTCTCCAGACCTCTGACGAAGGAGCAGTTCGAGTCGGCGCTGGGGGAAGCGGGACTGGAGGTGGACACGTATCTGACACCGGACGGGATGTGGGTTCGGGCAGTGCCCTCGGCGTGACCAGCTCGGCTCCTGCGCATGGTCCGTCCACCGGGGAGCGGATGGCGAGCGTTCCGGGCCGGTGAGGTGTCGTCGATGTCGGTCGATGAGTTCCAGACCACGGGCCGGTCTACCTCGGTGACAGCAATCGGGACCGCTTCACCAGGAGAGCCTCATGTCCGAAACCATCGCCCCCGTCAGCTCCACGACGACGAAGCCCGCCGTGGTCGCCGACGGCGCGCTCACCGGCCGGGCGCGCGGAGCCCGGGTCGCCCTGCGTGTGGTGCAGGTGCTGCTCGCGCTGTTCTACGGCATCGCGAGCGCCCTGCCCAAACTCATGGCACACCCCACGGCCGTCGAGTCCTTCGACAGGATCGGCTGGGGCAGCGGGGCCATGTACACCATCGGTGCACTCGAACTCGCCGGAGCGATCGCGCTGTTGCTCCCGGTGCTGCAGTCCGTGGCGGCGATCGCCCTCAGTGCGCTCATGGTGGGGGCGTTCATCGTCCAGGTCACCGCATTCGACGGCCAGAACGCGGCGACCCCGCTGATCCTGATCGTCCCCCTCGCCCTGATCGCCTGGACCCGCCGAGCACACAACGGGGAACTGCTGCGGCTGCTGGGCCGACGGTGACGGGGGTGCCGCCGGCGGCGGTGCCGGCGCCGGGATAAGGGGTCTGGGGTGGGGCAGTCTCGTCAGCCGGCCGGCCGGGTGGGAGGGGCGCGGTCTCGGTGGCTCAGTGTCTGGGGTGGGTGCGGTCTTGTGGGTCGGCGGGGTGGTGCGGGTGTGGTCGCGTCAGCCCGAGGCGTGGGGCGGGTACCGTCTCGGCAGCTCAGCGCCCGCGCGACCGTCCTCCCGAGTTGCCGGAGCCCCCCGAGCCGCCTGAGCCCCCCGAGCCGCCGGAGGTCCCGCGTCCACCGGAGCCGCCGCGGCCGCCCGAAGTACCGGAGCCATCGCGTCTGCCACGGCCGCCGGACCCGCCAGGTCCGCCGGGGCCGCCCAGCTCGGTCAAGCCGGGGAAGCCCGCGGGGATGGCCGGGCCGCTGAGGCCGCGGAGACGTTCCAGTTCGCGGCGGTCCCGCTTGGTGGGTCGGCCGGTGCCGCGGTCGCGGAGGCCGACGGGGGCGACGGCCTGGCGGGGCGGAGGCGGAGGGGAGTTGTCGATGAAGCACTGGGCGGCCACGGGTGCGCCCACCCGCTTGCGGATCAGACGCTTGACGATCACGACCCGTTCCCGGCCCTCGTGCCGCAGTCGTACCTCGTCGCCGACGCGCACGGAGTAGGCGGGCTTCACCCGCTCGCCGTTCACGTGCACATGCCCGCCCCGGCAGGCGGCGGCGCCGAGGGAGCGGGTCTTGATCAGGCGGACGGCCCAGATCCAGCTGTCGATGCGGACGGTCTCGCCGTTGGCGGGTCCGGCGGCCTCGGCTGCGGCCACGGCAGCGGCGATCTTGGGATCGAGTGGTTGGTCGGCGGGGGCGGGGGCGGGGGTGGTTGCCCCCGGCTCGCCGGTTCCCTCGACGGTCCCACGGTCCACGTTCTCGTCCGCGTCATCGGTAGCCATGCACCGACCTTAACGCTCCGGGCGCGCGGACCCGGAAGCGTTTTCCCGCACCCACGGCGGGCACCCCGGGCACCCCGCACCCCGCGGCTCACCAGCGGAGCCGAGCCGGTACGGGCGGGGCCGCGTTGCCGGTGCCGGACCGGCTGCTGACCAGGCCCCGGGTCCCGTCCTGGTCAGCGCTGGGACGGCCCACGTACGTGGTCATGGCCGGTGGCGGACAGACGGCCCGCCTCGCGCCCGGGCCCGCCCTGCGCAAGACTCCCCACGGCCGGCTGGCCCCGGTCATCGGCCCCGGTGTCAGCGCCGGTGTCGGCGCCGGTTTCGGCCCCGCACCCCAGCCCTCCGTCACCCCACCCTCAGCCCTCCGTCACCCCACCCCCAGCCCTCCCTTGCCCCACCCCCGGCCGACGGCCTCCCAGGGCATACCGTGGCCGTATGGACGACAGCAGCGCCCTCGCCCGGCTCGACCGGCGCGTCGCCGGCTGCCGGGCGTGCCCCCGGCTGGTCGGATGGCGTGAGGAGGTGGCTCGTACCAAGCGGGCTTCGTTCGCCGACTGGACGTACTGGGGGCGGCCGGTGCCCGGGTTCGGGCCGGCCGACGCACGGCTGGCGATCATCGGGCTGGCCCCGGCCGCGCACGGCGGCAACCGCACCGGCCGTATGTTCACCGGGGACCGTTCGGGAGACGTGCTGTACCAGGCGCTGTACGACGTGGGGCTCGCCTCGCAGCCCACCTCGGTCAGCGCCGACGACGGGCTTGAGCTGTACGGCACGCGGGTCACGGCGCCCGTGCACTGCGCGCCGCCCGCCAACAAGCCGACCCCGGGGGAGCGCGACACCTGCCGCCCCTGGCTGGTCCAGGAGCTGACGCTGCTCCGGCCGACCCTGCGGGCCGTGGTCGTGCTCGGCGCCTTCGGCTGGCAGGCCGCGCTGCCCGCGTTCGCGGAGGCGGGCTGGACCGTGCCCCGCCCCCGCCCGGCCTTCGCGCACGGCACCCGGGTCGCGCTCGACGGCCTGGACCTCTTCGGCTGCTTCCATGTCAGCCAGCGCAACACCTTCACCGGCCGGCTCACCGCCGACATGCTCCGTGAGGTGCTGCGCACGGCGGCGGAGGCGGCCGGGCTGCCGTAGGGCAGCTCGCGGACGCGGGCGTGCCTCAGCCGGCGTCCGCCTCGGCGCCGGCGGCGTCCGCCGGGTCCGGTCCGAAGAGGTGCCGTACCGTCGAGCGGTAGTTGGCGCGGACGTGGCCGAGGGCGTGGGTGCGGGCGCGGTCGGGGTCGCCGGAGGCGATGGCGTCGTACAACTCGCGGTGTTCGGTGAGGAGTTGAGGCCACTCCTCGTTCCGCCGGGTGAGCCAGCGCAGTCGGCCGTCGACCGGTTCCATGACGGAGATCAGCAGGCTGTTGCCGGCCATGGCGAGGACGCGGTCGTGGAAGCGTGTGTTGATGTCCGTGATCGCCTCGGCGTCGTCCTCCTTCGTCGCCCGGGCCGCCTGGTCGAGCAGGTCCCGCAGTTCGGCCAGTGCCTCGGGGGTCGCCCGGGACGCCGCGAGACCGGCCGCGTAGACCTCCAACGCCTCGCGCAGTTCGAACAGTTCGCGGACGTCGGCGGGGGTGAGCCGGCGTACGACCGTGCGGCGGGCCGACTCGAAGAGGACGAACCCCTCGGCGACCAGGGCGCGGATCGCTTCCCGCACCGGTACCCGCGAGACGCCGAACCGCTCGGCCAGTTCCCGCTCGACGAGCCGGTCACCGGGGCCGAGGCGCCCGGAGATGATGTCCTCCCGCAGGCTCGCCAGGACGCGTTCGCGTACCGCGCCCAGGGGTTCGGTCTTCGCCCTTCCGGGGCTCGTCGTCGGGGTCATGGGCCCATCTTCGCCGAAACCGGAGGACTTTTACGGGGCCGTAACGGCAACGACATCGGTCCGGACGCTTGACGGCGGGACCATGACGGCAGTTTGGTATACCAAACGCGCTCGCCCGGCACTCAAGGAGAGCCGCCGTCCTCCGTCCCCTCGTCCATGGAGGTCCCGTGTCCCTGGCCGACCGCGCCGCAGCCACCGGCGCTCCCGCGTTCGTCCCCGATCCCCGCCTCGTCAACGAGGACCTCGCCCCCGCGAAGCAGCGGAACTGGAAGGTCTTCGACCTGTTCGCCATGTGGATGTCCGACGTCCACAACCTCGGCAACTACACCTTCGCCGCCGGCCTGCTGGTCCTCGGCATGAACGTCTGGCAGGTCTTCACCGCCCTCCTCGTCGGCTTCGTGCTGATCTACGCCGGCATGAACCGGATGGGCCGGATCGGCCAGCGGCACGGCGTGCCGTTCCCGGTGGTCAGCCGCATCAGCTTCGGCGTCTGGGGTGCCAACGTCCCGGCGCTGATCCGGGCCGTGATCGCCATCATGTGGTACGGCATCCAGACCTATCTGGCCTCCGTCGCCGTCAACGTGATGCTGCTGGCGGCCTGGCCGGACCTGGAGTCGCTGACGCACCACTCCTTCCTCGGCCTGGACGCGCTCGGCTGGCTCTCCTTCGTCTCGCTCTGGCTCCTCCAGGCGCTGATCATCAGCCGGGGCATGGAGTCGGTGCGGAAGTTCCAGGACTTCTGCGGTCCGGCGATCTGGCTGGTGATGATCGCGCTGGCGCTGTGGGTCCTGGCCAAGGCCCACTGGAGCATCTCGCTGACCTCCACCCCGCACCCGGTCTCCGTCGGCGAGCAGTGGCGCCAGTGGTTCGGGGCGATCGGGCTCATCCTCGCCACCTACGGCACGCTGATGCTCAACTTCTGCGACTTCTCCCGCTTCGCGCCCGACGACCGGACCGTCCGGCGCGGCAACTTCTGGGGACTGCCGATCAACTCCACCGCGTTCGTGGTGGTCTCGGTGATCGTCACGGCGGGCTCGCTGGAGGCCTTCGGGCAGGCCATCACCGACCCGGCCGAGCTGGTCGCCAAGGTGGGCAACACCTGGGTGCTCGTCATCGGAGCCCTGACCTTCGCCATCGCCACCATGGGCGTCAACATCGTGGCCAACTTCGTCTCACCGGCGTACGACCTCGCCAACGTCTGGCCGCAGAAGATCACCTTCAAGGTCGGCGGCATGATCAGCACGGTGGCGGCCCTGGTGGTCACCCCCTGGAACCTCTTCTCCAACCCGACCGTCGTCAACTACTTCCTCGGCGGACTCGGCGCCTTCCTGGGCCCGCTGTTCGGCGTGATCATGGTCGACTACTACTGGGTCAAGCGCGGCCGGATCGACGTCGACGCGCTGTTCGACGCCCGGCCCGGCGCGGCGTACCACTACCGCAAGGGGGTCAACCCCAAGGCGCTGTGGGCGTTCCTGCCGGCCGCCGCGGTCGCGGCCGTCCTCGCCCTCCTGCACAGCTTCAGTGACGTCTCCCCCTACTCCTGGTTCATCGGCACGGCCCTCGCCGCCGGCGTGTACGCGGCGCTGTGCCGCCGGGAACGCGCGGCGGCGGGGCAGGAGGGCTGAGGACGTGCGGATCATCGTCACCAACTGCAACACCACGCGGGAGATGACGGAGGAGATCGTCCGGGGTGCCCGTGCCGCGGCCGGGCCGGGTACCACCGTGGCCGGGCTGACCCCCACCTGGGGCCCCGAGTCCGCCGAGGGCTGGCTGGACAGCTACCTGTCCGCCGCGGCCGTCCTCGACGCGCTGCGGACGTACGACGGTCCCGCCTACGACGCGGTCGTGCTGGCCGGGTTCGGGGAGCACGGGCGGGAGGGCGCGAGGGAGCTGGTGGACGTACCGGTGGTGGACATCACCGAGGCCGCGGCCCACCTCGCCTGTCTCCTCGGGCGTCGCTACGGCGTCGTCACCACCCTCGACCGGTCCTGCGGCCAGATCGAGGACAGCCTGGAGACGGCGGGCGTGGCCCGCAACTGCGCCGCCGTCGTCGGCACCGGCCTCGGCGTGCTCGACCTCGCCCAGGACCCGGCCCGCACGGAGTCGGCGTTCCTGGCCGCCGCCGAACGCGCCCGGGAGGCCGGCGCCGAGGTCCTGGTCCTGGGCTGCGCCGGGATGACGGGGCTGCAACGGGCGGTGGGGGAGAAGCTCGGGCTGCCGGTGGTCGACGGCGTCGGGGCGGCGGTCAGACTCGCGGAGTCGCTGGTGGGGCTGGGACTGACGACGAGCCGGGCGGGCGGCTATGCGCGGCCGTTGCCGAAGGGCAGGGTGTGGGGGCGGCCGGCGGGGTGAACCGGCATCCACGGTTCCCGGGGCGCCGGGCACCGGACGTGACCGTCACGGAGACCGGGCGCAACGCCGGGGAACAGGGAAAGGGGGACGGGAGCGCGAACGTCACGGACGCCAGACGTACCGGACGTCCGGTTCCCGCTCCTCGTTCCCGCTGCCGTCCGTGTACTCGGCGGCGACGAAACCGTGCCGCTCGTAGAAGCGGTGGGCGGGCTTGTTGACCTGGAAGGTCCACAGGCTGAGGCCCCGGGGACCGCGTTCCTTGGCCAGCGCGACGAACCGGTCCCCGATGCCCCGCCCCCGCCACTGCGGGTCCAGGTACAGCTGGGACAGCG
Organism: Streptomyces flaveolus; assembly: GCF_000716535.1. GTDB lineage: Bacteria > Actinomycetota > Actinomycetes > Streptomycetales > Streptomycetaceae > Streptomyces > Streptomyces flaveolus_A. Next base: position 212,166 of record NZ_JNWV01000006.1, read on the forward strand.
ACTCCCCGTCCAGGACCATCAGGCCGACCACCCCGGCCCCGGCCGCCTCGGCCACCCAGGTCTCCCGCAACGGCACCACGACATCCCGGATGTAGTCCCGGACCTCGTCGTCGGTGTGCGGCCGGACGACCGTCGGCAGCGCGGCGTCGAAGGAGCGCAGATAGACGTCGGCGACGGCGCGGGCGTCCGCCGCGACGGCGCGGCGCAGTACGACCGATTCCGTCACCGGTCGTCTCCCGTCCGCTCCGGCACCACGGCGGTGGCCGTGATCTCCACCAACTGACCGGTGTAGCCGAGGCAGGCGACGCCGAGCAGGGTGGAGGAGTGCGGGCCCGTGCTCAGCCCCGAGGACTCCACCACCTCCCACACCGCGGACAGCACCGAGGGCTCACTGCTCACGACGTACACGTCCGTCGACAGCACGTGCTCCAAGTCGCTTCCGACGACACGGAGTTGTTCCCGCAGGTTGGCGATCACCCGCTCGGCCTGCCGTACGGGGTCGCCGGGGCCGACGATCTCTCCCCGCTCGTCGAGCGGCACGGACCCGGCGAGGAACGCGAGCTTCGTGCCGGCCTCGACGACGGAGGCGTGGGAGTAGGTGGGCGGAGGGAAGAGGGCGGGGGCGGTGACGCGCCGGATCACGGAAATCGGCTCCTCGGACGGCGGTGAACGACAACGGTCGGCGGGCAACTTTCCGATGATCGGACCTCCTGGGCCCCGCCCGCATCCCAATTACGCGGGCGCCCAGGCACCTTCACCCGTGCTCGCCGGAATTCGCCGTGCTCGCCGGAATTCCAGGGGCGGACTTCGGTGTGGCTGCGCCAGGCTGAGGGCATGCCGCAGTCCTCCGACGCCGACTTCCTCGCCACCACCGCCGACCGCTTGGCCGCCCTGCCCACCGTGCGGGCCGTGGCCCTCGGCGGTTCCCGCGCCGAGGGCACCCACCGCCCGGACAGCGACTGGGACCTGGCGGTCTACTACCGGGGCCCCTTCGACCCCGACGACCTGCGCGCGCTCGGCTGGCCGGGCGAGGTCTCCGACCTCGGCGGCTGGGGCGGTGGCGTCTTCAACGGCGGTGCCTGGCTGACCATCGACGGACGACGGGTCGACGTGCACTACCGGGACCTGGACGTCGTCGCACACGAACTGGCCGAGACGGAGCAGGGCCGCTTCCGGGTCGAGCCGCTGCTGTTCCACCTGGCCGGGATCCCCACCTACCTGATCGTCGCCGAACTGGCGCTCAACCGGGTCCTGCGCGGCGACCTCCCGCGCCCGGCCACCTACCCACCCGCCCTCCGCCGCACGGCCTTCGACCACTGGTCCGGCACCGCCCGCGCCACCCTCTCCTACGCCAAGGCCAACCACGCCCCCCACGCCCGCCTCACCGAAACCGCCGGCGCCCTGGCCACAGCCGCCACCCAGTCCGCCCACGCCGTCCTCGCGGCCCACGGCGAATGGGTGACCAACGAGAAACGCCTCCTGGAGCGGGCGGGGCTGCGGGGGATCGACGCGGTCGTGGGTGCGCTGCGGGCCGAGCCCGGCGCCCTGGCCGATGCCGTGGCCGAAGCCGAGGACATCATCACCGAGGCGTTGCGTTCATAAAGAAAACGCGGGCCCAGGCACCTTTCACCTGACTGAAACGTGAGCGCGCCGTTCGCGTGGGGAACGCGATCTACCGTGGAGGTGCCTCCACCGGCCACCGTCGTCCGAAGGCCCACCCCCGCCCTCGTATGAACAGGAGCCCCGTGTCGCGGCGTGCTGTACCCCTCTGGCTCGCTCATGCCTTCCGTGCTCAGCGCGGTCCCGTTCCCTGGAGTGCCGTGTGCCGGGGGGCGCTCGCCGCCGGGCTGTTGTTGCCGGCCGGGATGCTCGGCGGGCAGACGGCCTCCGGGGTGCTCGCCGCGATCGGTGCGATGCTCGCCGGCATCAACGACCGGCCCGGCAGCCGGCGCGCGTCCGTGAAGCGGCTCGGGGTGCCCGCGCTCGCCGGGGCGCTGGGCCTGCTCCTCGGCACGTACGCCGGACAGGGCCTGGCCGCCGTACCGCTGACCCTGGCGCTCACCGCGCTGGGGCTGGTCGCCGGCGGCATCAGTGCCGTCGGGCCCGTCGCCTCCGCCGCCGGCACACAGCTGCTCGTCGCCGCGGCCATCGGCGCCGGGATGCCCGCGGCCGAGAGCGGCTGGCAGCGGGCCCTGGCCTTCCTGGCCGGCGCCGGCTGGCTGCTGGCGCTGCGGCTGGCCCTGCCCACCCCCGGTTCGCTGGCCGGTGACTTCCGGTTCGACGGCGAGCGGGACGCGGTCGCCGACGTGTACGACGCCATCGCCGCACTCGTCGACGCCGTGGGCGGGGAGCACGCCACCGCCCGGCGGGCCGCGCTGACCGCCGCGCTCGACCACGCCCAGGACGCCCTCGCCGGACCCCGGCTGCGCCGGTACGCCGGTTCCGCCGCCGAGCGCCGGCTGCACGCCCGGTTCGCGGCGGCCCTGCCCCTGGCCGAGGCCGCCACCGCCCTGTACTGGGCGGGAGAACCCGTGCCGGCGCGGGCGGCCGAGGGCCCCCGGCGGCTCGCCGCCGCCGTCCGTGGCAACACCGGCACCGGCCCGCTGCCCGCGCCGCACCGGTCGGCCCCCGCCCTGCGCGCCCTGGACGACGCCCTGCTCCGCGCCGCCGACGCCTTCGACCGGGGCGAGGGCGCCCACCGCGGGCTGCTCGGCCGCCGCCGCGGCTTCCGGCACGCCCTGCGGGCCGCCCTGGGCACCGGCGGGCGCGAGTACGGGCTGCGCGTCGCCCTCTGCTTCGGCGCCAGCGCCGCCATCGCCCAGGCCCTGCACCACACCCGCTGGTACGGGCAGCACGAGCACTGGTACTGGCTGCCCGCCACCGCCGTCTTCCTCGTCAAGCCCGACCTCGGCCCGCTCGCCTCACGTGTGCTGTGCCGGGCCGCCGGGACCGTGCTCGGCGCCCTGGTGTTCGCCGGCCTCGCCGCGCTGCTGCCCCGCCCGGCCGGGCTGGTCGCGCTGGTGGCGGTCTGCGGTGCGGTCATACCGGTCGCCACCCGGCACTTCGCGGCGCTCACCGCCGTCGTCACCGTGCTCGTCCTCGCCCTGGTCATGGCCGGCGGGGAGCCGCAGGCGTCGGTCAGCCGGATCGGCGAGACCCTGCTGGCCTGCGCGCTCGTGCTGGTCGTGGGACACCTGCCGATGCCGGGGGAGCGGGGCGGCGGGGTACGGGCCCGGCTCACGGCGGCCGGCAACGCCGCCGACGCCTATCTCCTGCACGTCCTCGGCGAGTCCGGCGACCGCGCCGAGCGGTGGGCGCTGCGCCGGGAGGCCTACCGGACCCTCGCCGAGGCCCGGACCGCCATCGCCCTCGCCGCCGCCGAACTGCCCGCCCTCGCCCGGCACACCGAGGGCACGGACGCCGTCGCCGAGGTGCTGGAACGGCTCGTGGACACGACCACGGCCTGCGCCGTGCACCTCGACGAGACCGGCCGGCTCACCCCCCGGCACCTCCGCCAGCTCCGGGACGCGCTGGGGGAGCTGGAGCGGCGGGGGATGCGGGTACCGGTGCACGCGCCGGCTGCCGCCTAGCCGTACCGGCCCGCTCGGCCGGCTAGGCCACCCGTATCCACACCGGAGCGTGGTCCGAGCCGTGCGTGTCGCGGCGTTCCGCGGGGTCGGGGCCGATCGACGGCAGGTGGGGTGGCGGGTCGGCGGGCAGGCCGGTGCCCGCCTCCGTCACCCGATGGGCCAGGTGGTGGCTGATCATGACGTGATCGATCAGCTCGCGGCGCCCGGAGTCGATCCGCGAGTAGCGGCGGTCGGCCGGTATCAGCGGGGCCACGTCCCACAGCCGTACCGCGTCGCCCTGGTCCGGATGGTCGTACCCGGGGGTGCCGATCTCGGAGCCGGGCGGGCCGAGCACCATCTGCGTGGTGGCGGCGGGCACCTCGTCGTTGAGGTCACCGAGCACGGCCACGTCCCGGGTCCGGCCCTCGCCCGCCAGCAACTCGTCCGCGAGGGCCCGCAGGGCCGCGGCCTCGGCGGCGCGACGGTACAGGGCGTACGCCCCGTAGCGGGCCCGTTCGCCCTCGTCGTGGGGGAGGAAACGGTTCCCGGGATAGCTGAGCAGCTTGGACTTCAGGTGCGCGACCGCCACCGTCAGCTCACCCGCCCCGGTGTCCGTGGCCACCGCCAGGAACCCCCGGCCGGCCGCCGCCTCCGTCGCACCCGAGTCGTCCGACTGCACCGGGCGGAGCGGCGCCGGGAAGCCGGCCGTGTCGGTGACCACACGCAGCTCGGTCCGGCCGAGGAAGCCGACCCGTATGCCGCGCCCGTCGGGATGCGTGGACAGGGCCGTGTACCAGTCGCCGCCCAGCAGACCGGTCAGGTCGGCGAGCGCGTCCGGGTCCCCGACCTCCTGGACGCCGAGCAGTAACGGGTCGAGCGCGGTGATCACGCTGGCGAGCGCGGCGAGTTTCGCCTCGTAGGCGGCCTTGTCGCGCGGGCCGTACGGGCCGCCGGGGCGGTAGAGGTTCTCCAGGTTCCAGGTGCCGAGGAGCATGCCGGCTCCTTTCGAGGGCCGTGGACAGGGGCCCAGCAGACAGGGGCCCCGAGCAGGGGCCCCGACAGGGGCACAGGGGCCGCGGGCGGGCCGTGATGAGGCCAGGGTGCTCGCCCCGCGCGCCGCGCGCGAGGGCTGTGACCCGGATGTGTGGTTTGGCTCACATCGCGGTACGACAGGGCCGTACGTTGGACTCATGAGTGCCGTTGGGCCCCTGAGCGCCGCTCCCGCCGACCTGATCGTCACCGACTGCACGGTCCTCGTCCACCACCAGGACGAGGGCGACGGGGAAGGGATCGGATTCCGCCAGGACGCCGCGATCGTCGTCCGCGACGGCGTGATCGACGCGGTGACGACGGCCGCCGCCGTGCGGGACCTGCCGGCCGTCACGCGGATCGAGGCGCCCGGGCAGATCGCGCTGCCCGGACTGATCAACTGCCACACGCACGCACCGATGGTGGCCCTGCGCGGCCTCGCCGAGGACCTGCCGACCGAGGAGTGGTTCAACGACGTCGTCTGGCCCGTGGAGACCAACCTCACGGAGCGGGACGTGGAGTTGGGGGCGCGGCTCGCCTGCGCCGAGATGATCCGGGGCGGGGTGACCTGCTTCGCCGACCACTACTTCCACATGGACACCGTCGCCGCCGTCGTCGCCGAGTGCGGCCTGCGCGCCCACCTCGGCGCGACCTTCTTCTCCAGCCAGGGGCCGCGGGCGCGCGAGGCGTCACTGGAGTTCGCGCTCCGGCGGCGCGGCGCGGCCGACGGCCGCATCACCACGGCCCTCGCCCCGCACGCCCCCTACACCGTCACCGACGCCGACCTCACCGCCACCGCCGAACTCGCCCGCGCGCACGGCCTGCCCGTGCACATCCACGCCGCCGAGAACCGCGACCAGACCGACACCAGCCTCGCCCGGCACGGCCGTACGCCCATCGAGATCCTGGACCGCACCGGACTCCTCGACACCGACCTCCTCATCGCCCACGGCACCGGAATCATGGAACGGGACCTGCCGCTGCTGGCCCGCACGGGCGGCCGTACGGCCGTGGCCACCGCGCCCCGCGGTTACCTCAAGTTCGCCTGGCCGACGACCACCCCGGTACGGGCCCTGCGCGCGGCCGGCGTCCCCGTCGGCCTCGCCACGGACGGCGCCGCCTCCAACAACTCCCTCGACGTATGGGAGGCGATGGCGCTGACCTCCCTGATCCAGAAGTCCACCGAGGGCGACCCGCGCTGGCTGACCTCCCGCCAGGCCCTGCACCACGCCACGGTGCTAAGCGCCCGCGCGGTCGGGCTCGGCGACCGGGTCGGCACCCTCGCGCCCGGCCGGCGCGCCGACATCGTCCTCGTCGACCTCACCGGCCCGCACACCCAGCCGGTGCACGACCTCGCCGCCACCCTCGTGCACAGCGCCCGCGCCGCCGACGTCCGCACGACCGTCGTCGACGGCCGCGTGCTGATGAGAGACCGCGAACTGCTCACGCTCGACGTACCGGCGGTCGTACGGGAGCTGACGGACCGGCTGCCCGCGCTGACCGCACGCGACCACGGGCGACGCCTTCAGCAGTACGACACCTGAGCCGCTCCTGGCCGAATGCCGGGCGGGACTTGGCCGAAAAATCCTCCGTCCCCCGCGATGAGTTCCGCTGCCGTCGGCGGTCACCAACCCTGAACCGACCGTCGGACAGGAGGGCCCATGTCGCACCCGGAGATCGTCTCGCGCGAGCAGTGGCGCGCGGCGCGCGAGGAGTTGCTGCGCAAGGAGGAGGCGGTCAGACGGGCGCGCGAGGTACTGGGCGCCGAGCGGCGGCGGCTGCCCATGGTCGAGGTCGACCCGGACTACGTCTTCGAGGGCGGCGACGGCAAGGCCACCCTGCTGGACCTCTTCGAGGGACGGGCCCAGCTCGTCGTCCACCACTTCATGTTCGCCCCGGAGTGGGAGACTGGCTGCCCGTGCTGCGCGGCCTTCCTGGACCAGGTCGGCCACCTCGCCCACCTGCGCGCCCGGAACACCTCCTTCGCGGCCGTCTCCCGGGCACCGTTCACCCGGATCCTGCCGTTCAAGGCGCGGATGGGGTGGGCGGTGCCCTGGTACTCCTCGGCGCACAGCGGCGACGACGGCGACGGCGACCGCGATTCCGTCCGCGACTTCAACCGTGACTTCGAGGCCACCGTCGAGTCGGGCGGCGAGCTGGTGGAGCGCCCGGGTCTCAGTTGCTTCCTGCGCGACCACGACCGCGTCTTCCACACCTACTCCGTGTACGACGACGGGCTGGACGGACTGGGCACCACCTCGGCCCTGCTCGACCTGACCGCACTGGGCCGCAGGCCGGCCGGGAGCGAGGTGCTCCGGCTGCACGACGAGTACGACTACTGATGCGCAAGGTGCGGATGCCGACACGAAGTGTGCAGACGTTGATACGGAGCGTGCGATTCGTGTCACAAGGTGAACGGATCCTCACGGTCCGCGCCGACCCGGTGTCGACAATGTCTCAGTCCCGTCACTGACCGAGCCGCTTGCCTTCTCCAGGGCGTTAACTCCTACACGTACGACGCTTCCTGGAGGTGCGAGATGGTGAACGGGCGAACGGTGCTCGAACGCTTTCCCGCCGGTGGTCCCCGCGGCTCCTGGCCCGCGGAGGAATTCGCGCACGCGCGGCGACTCGAAGGCCTGCCCGCCGAGGTCGTCATGGACCTCGCGACGGACACGTTCCTGGTGATCGTCCGCGGCGGCGAGGCGATCGAATAGCCGGTCCGCGGGACTCAGGCCGGCTTCGGCGCCGGCACCCGCACCGTGAACTGCTGCGCCTGGAGGGAGTACAGCTCCGCGTAGACACCGCCCCTGGTCAGTAGCTCCTCAGGGGTGCCGGACTCCACCAGGCGCCCGTGCTCCAGCACGTGCACCAGGTCGGCGTGCCGGACCGAGGCCAGCCGGTGGGTGATCAGGACGACCGTCTGCCCGCCGCCCGCCAGCGCCCGGATCTTCTCGAACACCTCCAGCTCGGCCCGCGCGTCCAGCGCCGCCGTCGGCTCGTCCGCGCGGCCCGCGCGTCCGCCTGCCGGGCCAGCCGGAGACTGGACGCCAGCATGCCGGGCAGCCGGGTCATCATCGCCCGGAAGGTCAGCGCGAGGAAGGCGTCCGCGTGCTGGTTCCAACCCATGTCGTACCGCAGCGGCCCGCCGAACAGCAGCCGTTCCGACGCCGACACCACCGGCTCGGCAGCCTCCCGCTTCTTCCTCACCGTGACCTCCCGGACCCCGACGGAACGGCCACTATTCCGGCCGGGACCCCCGGCTCGGCAGGGCGTGAGCAGACGCACGAGGGGCGCGGAGGGAGCACGGTCCGCGTGAGCGGCGCGGTGGGCGGGTGTGGGGTGGCGGATGAGACGTGGCGGGGACTGGGGGCGCGGGCTGGGTGCCGAAGCTGTGGGAGTGGAGGAAACGGGCGCGCTGGGACGGCACCGACGGCAACCTGGGCGGCGACGGCTACGCCCAGGCGGTCGCGACGGCTACGCCGAGACCGCCCGAGACCAGTCCGGAGCCGTTCCCGTCACCCGGCACAGGGCCAGGTACAGCGGGATCGGCGGGGTGTACGGAACCGTGCCCTCCGGGCGATGGATCAGCCGGGCGGTGCCGGTGGCCAGGGCACCGACGGCGTAGTGGGCCGGGGCCGGCCAGGGCAGGGCGTAGTCGGAGTCCGACGGAACGATCCACCACCAGTGGGAGCCGTCGGCGTACACGCACCCCACCCGTGGCAGCCGGGGTACGACGAGCGGACCGAGGCGGTCGGGCACGGCGACGGCGTCGCAGCCGAGCGGGGCCGTCATGCCGTCCGGCAGGGACAGACGGTGGGCCGGATCCGGGGTCGGGCGCCGGCGCTGCAGTCGTACCAGGGTGTCCAGGCCGATGGCGTGCTCCTGGCCGGCACCGGTGCCACCGGGCCGCCCGGCGCCGGTCACGACCGCTCTCCGTAGGGATGCGGCCCCGGCACACCGTGCGGGCGCTGTTCCGGTGCCCCGGGACGCGTAACCTGCGGCGCGAACTGCTCCGGCTGCGCGGCGTACAGGTGCTGCTCCGCCGCCCCGTACCGGTGCTGCTCGGGCAACCGGTGCAGCGGTTGCCCGGCGGGGAGGTGCCGATGACGCTCCGGCTCTCCTCGCCCGTGGTGCCCCGGTGTTCCGGGCTGCCCGGGCATCCCCGTCCCATACAGCGCAGGCCCCCCCGGCCCGTACTGCTCAAGAGCCCACCGTTGCTGCACCGGCACGGCGTCCTGGTGGTGTTCCGAGGCAGCATTCTTGCGCTGCCCCGATGCCGCGCCCCGGTGGTGCTCCGAGGCGGCGTCCCTGTGCTGCTCCGGTACGGCGCCCCGGTGTTGCTCGCCGGTAGCGTCCCCGCCCTGCTTCGAGGCGGCGTTCCTGTGCTGCTCCGGCATGGCGTCCCGGTGGTGCTCCCAGGCCGCGTCCCCACCCTGCTCCGACGCCGTGCCCCGACGCCCCTGCGGACCTGTGTGCCGGAGCTGCCCCGGTGCCGTACCCCGCTGCTCCTCCGGCGCCACCCGCCCACTCGCGCCTGCCGGCTGGTCGTCGTCGGAGTCGTCCGGACGGCCCGGCTTGGGACGGGCGCCCCAGCCCAGGTCGTCGCGCGGCTCGGCGGTGTCCGGGGCGGCGGCGTCGTTCCGGCGGGGCAGCTCGGCCCAGACCAGCAGTCCGGGGCCGTGCTCCTGGGCCCCCCAGGCCCGGCACAGCGCGTCGACGAGAAGCAACCCCCTCCCGTGCTCCTCGTCAGGTCGCTGCGGAGACGGGTGGGGTTCGCCAGGAGCACAGCCCTCGTCACGTACGGCTATGCGCACCATGTCGTCGTGGTCGTACAGCTCGCACACGACCCGGTCGCTCGCGGTGTGCACGATCGCGTTGGTGACCAGCTCGGATATGACCAGGGCAGCGCTGTCACAGGTGTCCGCGCACACTGCCCAGCCGGACAGCCGAGCCTGCGTCAGGCGTCTGGCCTGGGCGACGGAACCTGGATGTGCGGCCAGCTCGAAGCGGAACCTGCGCTCGGCAGTGCCCCCCTGGGAGGGCGCTGCCTCCCCCACGTTCGAACCGGCTCGCGCGGGGGAACCCCCATCGGCACCGAGACCGGAACGGTCTGCGGCGGCGTCTGTTCCTAAAGGCGCGGACGGAATCACGCCTGCCACTATCTCCCTGCCATGGACACTTGGCAAGAGTCACTCTGAAAATTGCAGAGTGCTGTGTGACGCGGTCAGGCCTCGTGGCAGACTGCTTGCAACAGCACGTCGCGCGGCGCCAATTGGAGTCGTCGGAGGTCCGGCCCGGTCTTCGAATGAATCTTCGAATGGCGCCGCAGGGCTGTCAGGAAACTTTCGGTGGAGGTGGGAGCGTGAGCGAACCGCGGTCCGCGCCGACGGTGGGCCAGGTGGTCCTCGGCCGGCGCCTGCTGGACCTGCGGGAACGCGCCGGACTGAAGCGCGAGGAGGCCGCCCGCGTCCTCCGCGTCGCCCCCGCGACCGTCCGCCGCATGGAGATGGCCGAGGTCTCCCTCAAAATCCCGTACCTCCAACTGCTGCTGAAGGCCTACGGCGTTCCCGACGACGAGGCCGAGGTCTTCGTCCAACTGGCCGAGGAGGCCAACAAACCCGGCTGGTGGCAGCGGTTCCACGACATCCTGCCGGGCTGGTTCTCGATGTACGTCAGCCTGGAGGGCGCGGCCAGCCTCATCCGCTCCTACGAACCGCACTTCGTCCCCGGCCTGCTCCAGACCGAGGACTACGCGCGCGGGGTGCTGAAGTCCGGTGCCGTCGGCGAGACGAGCCCCGAGGACATCGAGCGGCATGTCGCGCTGCGCATGCAACGCCAGCAACTGCTCACCCGTCCCGACGCCCCCCGGTTCTGGGTGGTGATGGACGAGACCGTCCTGCGCCGCCCGGTGGGCGGCCCGGAGGTGATGCGCGCGCAGATCGACAAGTTGCTCGAGGCCACGAAGCTGCCCCATGTGACGCTCCAGGTCGCCCCGTTCGCCAACGGGCCGCACCCGGGGACCTACGGGCCCTTCGTGCTGTTCCGATTTGCCATGTCAGAACTGCCGGACATGGTCTACAGCGAGTACCTGACCGGCGCCGTCTACCTGGACGCGCGCACCGAGGTGGCGACCCACCTGGAGGTCATGGACCGCATGGCGGCGCAGGCCGCTACGGCACAACGCACGAAGGAGATCCTCCGGGATCTCCGCAAGGAGCTGTGAATGGATCGCATCAAGCCGCGCGGACGCGTCTACAACGGCATGCCCGCGCGGGAGCTGGGCAGCGAGGGGTGGCACAAGCCCTGGAGCGGCGGCAACGGCGGAAACTGCCTGGAGGCGATGAAGCTGGCCGACGGACGGATCGCCGTACGCCAGTCGACCGACCCGGACGGGCCGGCCCTGATCTACACGACCGACGAGATGACGGCGTTCATAGAGGGTGCCAAGGCGGGGGAGGCCGATTTCCTGCTGTCCTGATTTCGGCGTGTGTTGTTTCTAACGCAAGTTCCTTACCGTGGTACCAAGTTGATCAATCATCGCGTCCGACGCTTACGGAGTGCCGCATGACAGGGCAGGACCCGACGGCCATCGAGATCGACACCAGCAAGCCGCATCCCGCCCGGATGTACGACTGGTATCTCGGCGGCAAGGACAACTACCCCGTCGACGAGGCGATGGGCCGGCAGATGCTGGCCCTCGACCCCCGGGTGCCGGTGATGGCCCGGGTCAACCGTGCGTTCATGCACCGCGCCACGCGGTGGCTGGCCCAGCAGGGCGTACGGCAGTTCCTGGACATCGGCACCGGCATACCCACCGAGCCGAACCTGCACCAGGTCGCCCAGCGGACCGCGCCCGACGCCCGGGTCGTGTACTGCGACAACGACCCGATCGTGCTGGCCCACGCCGCGGCCCTGCTGCGCAGCACCCCGGAGGGCGTCACCGAGTACCTGCAGGCCGATGTCCGCGACCCGGACGCGATCATCGAGGGCGCCCGGCGCATCCTGGACCTGGACCGGCCGGTCGCCCTCTCCCTGGTCGCCCTGCTGCACTTCGTCCCGGACGAGGAAGGCGCGCACGCCCTCGTCTCCCGGCTGCTGTCCGCCCTGCCGTCCGGCAGCTACCTGATGATGACCCACGCCACGGCCGACTTCACCCCCGAGGAGTCGGCGGCGGCCGTCGAGAAGCTCAAGGCCGCCGGCGTCACCCTCGCCCTGCGCTCGCGCGAGGAGTTCGCCCGTTTCTTCGCCGGCCTCGAACTGATCGACCCCGGCGTCGAGATCGTCCACAAGTGGCACCCCGAACTGGGCGAACCGGTCCCGGGCCAGGACGACGGCGTGATCCCGGGGTACGGGGCGGTGGCGCGCAAGCCGTAGGCCGGGATCCCCGCCCCGGCCCACCGCGCGGATCACCCCTCACCCGGGCGGCAGCACCCCGCACAGCGCCTCCAGTGCGGCCCCGTAGGCGTGTTCGGCCGGGGCCGCGTACCCCACCACCAGGCCGTCACCGGCATCCGTCGGACTCCGCGGGTGCCGGAACGCGGCGAGACCGTCGAGGGCGACGCCCTGCCACGCCGCGGCCTTCACCGTCGACCGCTCCGTGCCGGGCGGCAGCCGCAGCACCGCGTGCAGCCCGGCCGCGATGCCCGTCACCTCGACGCGCGGCGCCTGCTCGGCGAGCGCGGCGACCAGCCGGTCACGCCTGCGCCGGTACCGCTGCCGCATACGCCGCACATGACGGTCGTACGACCCACAGGCGACGAAGTCCGCGAGCGCGAGCTGGTCCAGCAGGCTCGCCCACGCCTCCCGCTCGCCCTTCGCCGCCAGCACCGGTTCCACGTACCGCCGCGGCAGGACCATCCAGCCCAGCCGCAGCGCCGGTGACAGGCTCTTGCTGACCGACCCGATGTGGATCACCCGCTCCGGGTCGAGCCCCTGCAACGCGCCGACGGGCCGGCGGTCGTACCGGAACTCGCCGTCGTAGTCGTCCTCCAGCACCACCGCCCCCCGCGCGCGTGCCCAGTCGATCACCGCGGCCCGGCGCTCCGGGTGCAGCGGGCCACCGGTCGGGAACTGGTGCGCGGGCGTCAGCAGCACGGCCCGCTCGCGCCCGAGCGCGTCCACCCGCGCCCCGTGCTCGTCCAGGGGCAGCGCCACGGTGCGGACGCCCGCCGCGGCGAGCAGTTCCCGGTGGAACCCCAGCCCGTACGCCTCCACGCCCAGCGGACCGCGCAGCACCCCGCCCGCACCCGGTCCGCCCTGGGCGCCCCGGCCGAAGAGAAGCCGCAGCGCGTGCGCGAAACCCGAGCAGATCACGATCCGGTCCGGCTCGGTACGCACCCCCCGGGCACGAGCCAGATAGTCCGTCAGCGTCTCGCGCAGCTCGCGGCGCCCGGCGGGATCGCCCGGCCCGAACGCCTCGCTCGGCGCCGCCTGCAGCGCCCGGCGGTACGAGGCCGCCCACGCCGCACGCGGAAAGGCCGACGCGTCCGGAGCCCCCTGCCGCAGGTCGTGCCGCGGCCCACGCGCGCGCAGAGGTGCCCTGACGGGCGTTCGCACGGTGTCCCGCAGCGGCTCGGCCCGCTCCGCCACCCGCGTCCCGGAACCCTGCCGGGCGGTCAGCCATCCCTCCGCGACCAGCTCGGCGTACGCGTCGGCCACCGTGTTGCGGGCCACCCCCAGGTCCGCGGCGAGCGACCGGTACGGCGGCAACCGGGTGCCCGGCGCCAGTCGCCCGCTGCGCACGGCCTCGCGCAGCGCACTGGTCAGCGCCACCCGCCGGCCACCCGGTCCCGACAGCTCCAGATGCAGATCCGCACCGATCCGCTCCGCGGAATTGACCCACGATTCCGTCATGCAAATGCACCCTACAGTCGGTCTTTTCGGCCCCTAGGTTGAAGCCATGACGACGAACACGACCACGACCACGACCACGACGAATACGGCCACCGCGACCGCCGCCACCTCCACCGTCGACCTCCCGAACGGCATCGCCACGGCCGAGGCCACCCGCACCCGCCTGGACTTCGCGAAGGCCGCCCCGAAGGTGTTCCGGGCGATCGTCGGCTTCGACGCCGCCGCCCGCCAGGGCCTCGACCCGGCTCTGGTCGAACTGATCCAGATCCGTGCCTCCCATCTCAACCACTGCGGCTACTGCCTGCACATGCACACCAACGACGCCCGCAAGGCCGGCGAGAACGAGGACCGGCTCCACATGGTCGCCGTCTGGCGCGAGGCCCGGCACTTCTTCACCCCGAAGGAACAGGCCGCCCTCGCCCTGACGGAGGCCGTGACCCTGGTCGCCGACGGCGGCGTACCCGATGCCGTCTACGCCGAGGCCGCCGCCCACTTCGAGGACCAGGAACTGGCCCACGTCCTCTCCCTGATCCTCACGATCAACACGTGGAACCGCGTGGCCCTGGCCACGGGAAAGGTCGCGGGCACGGACGAACGCGCCGCCGCCTGAGGGCCGCTGCCACCGCTGCCCCGGACGTGCCCGCCCCGGCCCAGTCCCTGACGGGGTATCAGTCCAACGGGATCAGACCACCATCGGCCGGTCCGTGGGCCGGATCGGGGCCGGGAGCCGGGAACTCCCCGTCAGATAGTGGTCCACGGCCGCCGCGACCGCCCGGCCCTCCGCTATCGCCCACACGATGAGCGACTGCCCGCGCGCCGCGTCTCCCGCGGCGAACACCCCTGGCGCGTTGGTCGCGAAACCGGCGTCCCTGGCGATCGTGCCGCGCGGCTGCAACGCCAGCCCGAGCTGCTCGATCAGACCGTCCTTCTGGTCCGGGCCGGAGAACCCGAGGGCGAGCAGCACCAGGTCGGCGGGGAGCGACCGATCGGTGCCCGGCACCGGAAGCCGCTGCTCGTCGACCTCCACCAGATGCAGTGACCGTACATTCCCCCTCTCGTCTCCCGTGAAGCGGAGCGTGGACGCCGCGAACAGCCGCGCGTCCGCGTCCGCCGCCGGTGCCGTACGCAGGTCCCGCGCCTCCTCGTGCGCGGCCGACAGCCGGTAGACCTTCGGGTACGTCGGCCACGGCTCGGCGTCCTCGTCGCGTTCGGAACCCGGCTGTGCGTAGATGTCCAGCTGGGTCACGGACGCGGCCCCCTCGCGCACCGCGGTGCCCAGACAGTCCGCCCCGGTGTCCCCACCGCCGACGATCACGACGTGCTTGCCGGCGGCCGACAGCGGCGATACCTCCAGATCCCCCTCACACACCCGATTGGCCAGCGGCAGATACACCATCGCCTGGTGTATCCCGTTCAACGCACGGCCCGGCACCGGAAGTTCCCGCCAAGCCGTCGCACCCGTGGCGATCACCACCGCGTCGTACCGGGACCGCAGCTCGGCCGCCGGTACGTCCCGGCCGACCGCCGTCGACGTACGGAACTTCGTCCCCTCGGCCCGCATCTGCTCGATCCGCCGCTCCAGATGCCGCTTCTCCATCTTGAACGCGGGGATGCCGTACCGCATCAGCCCGCCGATCCGGTCGTCCTTCTCGTACACCGCGACCGTGTGCCCCGCCCGGGTCAGCTGCTGTGCCGCGGCCAGCCCGGTGGGCCCGGAGCCGATGACGGCGACCGTCTTCCCGGACAGCCGCTCCGGCGGCCGGGGCGGGGTGAAACCCTCCTCCCACGCCCGGTCGGCGATCGCGCACTCGACGTTCTTGATGGTGACGGCCGGCTGGTTGATCGCCAGCACGCACCCCGCCTCGCACGGCGCCGGACACAGCCGCCCGGTGAACTCCGGGAAGTTGTTCGTGGCGTGCAGCCGGTCGCTCGCCGACCGCCAGTCCTCCCGCGCGACCAGGTCGTTCCAGTCGGGGATGAGATTGCCCAGCGGGCAGGCCTGGTGGCAGAACGGGACGCCACAGTCCATGCAGCGGTCGGCCTGCTTGCTGATGATGGGGAGCAGCGCGCCCGGGACGTACACCTCGTCCCAGTCCCGCACCCGCTGCTCGACGGGCCGCCGCGGCCACTCCTGGCGCGGCGTGGTCATGAACCCCTTGGGATCGGCCATGGCGTCTTCCTCGCGTACGGGCACCGGAGGCACCGGGTGTACGAAGGGCCGTGCGTCATCGGGCGGCACTCTTCCGGCCACGATACGTCTCCGCCGACGCCCGCGCAGAGTGGCGGACAGCGCTTTCTCCCCGGGTCGCGCCACCGGGGGCGGCTCAGGCGAGGGCCACTATGTAGACCAAGGCAGCCGCGGCGGAGGCGACGGTCCGGACGTGGTTCCAGAACGTCCACTCGCGCACGTACTCGGGCCAGTACACGGCCGCCTCCGGCGCCCCCGGGGTGAGCCGGGCCAGCCGGTCGTTGCGGGGCACGTTCGCGACGATCGTCAGCCCGAACGCGCCGACCAGGTACAGCGCGCTGCCCAGCAGCAGCTCCACCTTCCCCTCGTCCGGCCACACCACGAACGTCACCACCGCGATCAGCGCGCTCAACGCCGCCGACCCGGCGAACACGGTCATGAAGGCCGGCCGTACCGCCGCGACGTTGATCGCGTTCATCGCCGCCACGCCCTGCGCGGGCGGCAGCGCCGCGAGCCCTCGCATCACGAAGGTCGAGAACCCGCAGAAGACACCGGCCACCAGCCCGGTCCCGAGAATGCCCATCACGACCAGCACGAAGAACGGCCCGCCGATCATCCCCACGCCCCCATTCCGTCCCATCCGGACCGCCGCCCGGCACCGACGTCACCTTTCACGCGCCACAGCACCCGTGCCCACGGGAAGGGGCACCCCCTCTGGGGGAGGCACCCGGCCAGCGCGGGCAAGCGGTGCCCGCCCACAGCCGAGGCCCGCGGTGGCGCATACCCCGGGCGAGCCCTCGCTCACGCACGCCCCATCGGCCGCCCCCTCCGCATTCACGCCCTCCCCATTCACCCCCTTTGCATTCCTCAGCCGACGTCCTCCTCCCCACCCCCCTGCCACGCGCGCAGCACGTTTTCCACGGTCCCCGCGATCCGGCGCCGCGCCTCGTACCGCGGCACCCCGCTCATCAGGAGCTGGTCGTACGCCGTGTCCACATGTCGTACGCCCGCCACGACCGCCGAGATCACCGCGCCCTCGGTCAGCGCCCGCCCGGCCGCGCTGCGCCCCACCCGCCCACTGCCCCGCACCGACGCGTGGGCCGCGATGGCGCGGGCCCGCTCGGCCGGGCAACCGGGGAACAGCCGAAGGATCTCGGCCGCGAACGCCGCCGCGAACCGTTCGTCCTCCGCCGCCCGGCGCCGGGCGTCCCGCGCCCGCCGCCGACGCCGGGCCTCCGCGTCCGCCAGGCAGCGGGCCTCGGCCCGTGCCAGCGCGGCCTCCTCCACGAGCACGCCCTGGCGTTCGTAGCGGCTCTTGCGCCGGTTGAACCGCACGACCACCACTGACAGCGTGCTCTCCTCCCGTGACCTGCGGGTCAGGGCCGTGTCGCCGCGTGGCAGGAACACCAGATGGCCGAGGTCGGCGCAGTCCAGGCAGCGCGGTGCCCCGTCCTCCAGTACCAGCAGCGACAGCGGACCCCGCCGGCAACCGGCACACCGCTTGCGCTTCAGCGACTGGATGACCACAAGCCGACCGGGGGAGTGGGGAGTTGCGGGAAGCGCCATACGCGGTTCTTTCCCCGCGACCGCCCAGGCCTCCCACACCCGCCCACGCCGCTTCCCCGTCCGCCAGTTCCCTCCTCCGTACCTCCTCCAGGGTCACCTCCCGCACTTCCCCCGTACGCCTTCCTCCCTCTCCTTCCGCCCGCTGGAACTACCCCTCCTCCCCCCGGAAGTTGAACACCGACACCCGCGTACGGTGCCGCACCGGTTCCTCGATCTCGTCGACCACCGCCACCGCGAGATCCGCGTACGACAGCCACGGCTCAGGACCGTCGCCGGGCAGCCGCTCCCCGCCGATGCGGTACCGCCCCGTCCGGGTACCGCCGTGCTCCAGGTGCCCGGCGGGCGTCAGCATCACCCAGTCGACGGGTCCGTCCCCGCGCTCCCGCAGCCGGTGCAGGCCGGCCGTGTGCGCCAGCGCGAACGGCCGGAGCTCCGGCGGGAAAGCGACGGGGTCGTCCATCACCGGCCGCCCCTCCGCGCCGAGCAGGTTCGCCCCCAGACCCACCGCGACGAGCCGGCCGACGCCGGCCACAGCGAGTCCGTCGAGCAGCGCGTCCGCCGCCTTCACGAAGAACTCGGGGTCGAGCGTGTCGAAGCCCTGCTCCGGCCCGCTGAACGGCGAGACGGCGTGCACGGCCCCGGTATGCCCGGCAGCGGTCCCGGTGACCGATCGGGGATCGGTGACATCGCCCCGTACGACCGTGACACCCTCCGCTTCGAGATCCGGGTATCCCGCCGGATCCCGCACCACGGCCGTCACCGCGTACCCACGCGCACGTGCCTCGGCCGTCACCGCCCGCCCGGCCCTGCCCCCGGCACCGAAGACCACGATCCCGCTCATCCCAACCTCCAAGTTCCCGCGCGGACGCCCGCGACGGACCAGGACGTTAGGGACCGGACCCCCGGTTACCGCAACGGAATCGGCGCTACCCTCGACGGATGACCGACGTGACGGACCACGACCGTTCGGTGCCTCTCGATCCCGACATGTTCCACCCCCTCTGCCCGTCGTCCGCCATGCCCTTCCGGGTCGGCGACAAGTGGTCCGGCATGGTGATCCGCTGTCTCCAGGACGGGCCACGCCGTTTCGGTGAACTGCGGGTCCCGCTCCAGGCCGTCACACCCAAGGTCCTCAGCGAGACCCTGCGCGCCATGGAGTGCGACGGCCTGGTGACCCGTACCGCGTACGACGAGAATCCGCCCCGTGTCGAGTACGCCCTCACCCCCCTCGGTCGCACCCTGATCCCCCTTCTCGACGCCGCCCGCGCCTGGAGCGAAACCCACCTTCCCGCCCTGCTCGCGGCCCGCCGCGCGGCCGGACACCCCGCCTGACGCCGGCACCCGCGCCGCTCTTGCCCGCCGCCCGGCATCATTGGGCCTGTGCGACTGGAAGCGATCACTTGGGAGCGGATGGCCGAGCGGCTCGCGGACCGGCTGGCCGGTGCGGAGCCGGCCGACGGCGCGGCCTGGCAGCGCGTCGGCTTCGACGGGGCCCCGGCCGCCCGTCCCGGAGACCTCGCCGCCCTGGTCGGCGAGGCGCTGCGGGTGCGCGGCCGGCCCTCGCTCGTGATCGGCACCGAAGGCTTCCTGCGCCCCGCCTCGCTCCGCCTGGAGCACGGGCGGCGGGACGCGGAGTCGTACTACAACGGATGGTTCGACACGAGCGCCCTGTGGCGGGAGGTCTTCGGGCCGCTCGATCCCGGAGGCAGCGGGCGGATCCTGCCCGACCTGTGGGATCCGGCCACGGACCGGGCCACCCGCAGCCCCTACGTCCAACTCCCGCCCGCCGGCATCCTGTTGCTCCACGGCCCCCTCCTGCTGCGCCACTGGTTCCCCTTCGATCTGACCGTGCACCTCCTCCTCTCCCCGGGCGCCCTCCGCCGCCGTACGCCCGCGGCCGACCACTGGACCCTCCCCGCCTTCGAGCGCTACGAGGCCGAGACCGACCCGGCCGGCACGGCGGACGTCCTGGTGCGTGCCGACGACCCGCGCCACCCCGCCTGGAGCGGCTGATCCGCAAATGCCGCCCGGGGAGTCGGCCGGTGAGCCGCCCAAAACCCCTTTTGTATGCGCGTGCATGTAACTAGAGTGCTGTCATGACGACCTCACCGGGCACTCCTGTCACCTTCGACGACTCCCTCCGCGCTCTGCTGGACGGCAAGAACTTCGCCAGCGTCGCCACCCTCGGTCCGGACGGCGCCCCGCAGAACTCCGTGGTCTGGATCAAGCGCGAGAGCGACAGCGTGCTCTTCTCGTCCGTCGACCGCCGCCAGAAGGTGCGCAACCTCCGCCGCGACCCGCGTATCAGCCTCTCCGTCTTCGACCTGGCGAATCCCTATCACTCGGCCGAGATCCGGGGTGTCGCCGAGATCCTGCCGGACGAGGGCAAGCGGCTCCCGCGCGAGCTGTCACACAAGTACCTCGGCATCGATCCGCCGGCCGAGAAGGAGGACGAGACCCGCGTGATCGTCAGGATCGTCCCTCGTAAGGTCGTTTCCTTCTCGCCCTGACCGGCCGCAGCCGCCGCCCCTGCGTGACCCTCACAGACCCGGTACCTCACAGCCCGGTCCCCGACCGAGGTCCCCGCAGCGCCGCCGCTCAGAGCCAGCCGTTGCGCCGGAAGCCCCGGTACACCGCCAGACACGCCCCCGCCGTCACGGCCATGATCAGCGGGTAGCCGAACCGCCAGTGCAGCTCCGGCATGTGCTCGAAGTTCATGCCGTACACCCCGCACACCATCGTCGGCACGGCGATCACCGCGGCCCATGCCGTGATCTTCCGCATGTCCTCGTTCTGCGCCACCGTCACCTGTGCGAGATGCGCCTGCAGGATGGAGTTGAGCAGCTCGTCGAACGCGGCGATCTGTTCCTTGGCCCGGATCAAGTGGTCGAGCACATCCCGGAAGTAGGTCTGTATCTCCGGGGCGACGACCCGTATGGGCCGGGTCGCCAGGTCCTCCACGGGGCGGCCCAGTGGCACCACCGCCCGCTTCAGCTCAAGCAGTTCACGCTTCATCTGGTAGATGCGGCCCGCGTCCAGACGCGCGCCGTTCTCCGAGAACACGTCCGTCTCGACCTGGTCGATGTCGGCCTGCACCGCGTCCGTGACGCTGAGATAGTCGTCGACCACGTGGTCGGCGATCGCGTGCAGCACCGCCGCCGGCCCCTTGGCCAGCTGGTGCGGGTCCGCCTCCAACTCCTCGCGCAGCGGGCCCAGTGAACCGTGCCGGCCGTGCCGCACCGTGATCACGAAGTCCTCGCCGACGAACACCATGATCTCGCCGGTGTCCACCACCTCGCTGGTCGCCGTGAGCTGCTCGTGCTCCACATAACAGACGGTCTTGAACACCGCGAAGAGCGTGTTCCCGTAGTGCTCCAGTTTCGGCCGCTGGTGTGCCTCGACCGCGTCCTCCACCGCCAGCGGATGGAGGTCGAACAACTCGGCGATTCCGGTGAACTCACGCTCCGTCGGCTCGTGCAGCCCGAGCCAGACGAAGCCCTCGCCGGTCTTGCGCACCAGCCGTACGGCATCCACCAGGTCGGCGCACCCGGGCACGCGCACGCCGTCCTGATACGTCACGCAGTTCACCACCGAGGAGCCCAGCGGCGACCTGGCGGGATGGCTCAGGTCCACGCGCGGCCGGCGCCGGGCCAACCGCGCCACCTTGCGCAGGCCGCCGACCCTGCCCAGCCCCGTGACCTTCCGCAGATTCCCTGCCATGGACATCTGGATCTCCTCGTGTGGATCTCCTCGTGCGACGCCTTCGCGCCTTGCCCGGCAAGTCTGCCAGCCCCGGGCAAAGCGCGGGCAAGCCTGTGGGAACAGGGAGTTCCGCTTTGTTCCCGCCTGTGGATGAAGGGACGACCGAGCCGGACGGGCCGGCTGACTGGGATGATCGGAGCATGGCGCGCTCCGACGGATACCTCCTGGACAACCGGCAGAACGAGGCGGGTGAACGCTTCGACGCCTTTACCGCCCTCTTCGACCCCACGACCTTCCGGCACCTCGAAGGCCTCGGCGTCGGCCCAGGCTGGCGCTGCTGGGAAGTAGGGGCCGGCGGGCCCTCCGTCGTGTCGTGGCTCGCCGAGAAGGCGGGCCCGACCGGTCGGGTCGTCGCCACCGACATCGACACCTCCCGGCTCACCGCCGCTGTCCGCCCGCCGGTGGAGGTCCGCGTCCACGACGTGGGCGCCGAGGAGCCGCCGGGGGAGGGCTTCGACCTGGTCCACGCCCGGCTCGTCC
Organism: Streptomyces flaveolus; assembly: GCF_000716535.1. Classification (GTDB taxonomy): domain Bacteria; phylum Actinomycetota; class Actinomycetes; order Streptomycetales; family Streptomycetaceae; genus Streptomyces; species Streptomyces flaveolus_A. The sequence continues at coordinate 233,613 of NZ_JNWV01000006.1, forward strand.
TCGTGCATGTACCCGACCGGGAACGGGCGTTGCGGAACATGATCAAGGCCCTGCGGCCCGGCGGACGACTGCTGATCGAGGACGCCGACCCCGCCCTCCAGCCCCTGACCTGCCCCGACGAGTACGGTCCCGAGCAGCGGCTCGCGAACCGGCTGCGCCAAGGCTTCCGCAAGCTGCTCGCCGACCGCGGCGCCGACCTGTCCTACGGCCGCAAACTCCCGCGGCTGCTCCGCGAGGCCGGACTGCACGGCGTGGAGGCCGACGCGTACTTCCCCGTGGCCTCGCCCGCCTGCACCGCCCTGGAGGCCGCGACCGTCCGTCAGATCCGTGAGCGGCTCGTCGCCGCGGGTCTGGCCACCGACGCGGAGATCGACCAGCACCTGGCCAATGTGGAGACCGGCACGATGGACCTGGCCACCGCGCCGATGATCTCGGCGTGGGGGCGCAAGGGGTAGTCGGTGGCAGCGGGGTACGCCACGGCGCCAGATCGTTTCAGGGGGCGGAGGTTCCACTGGGCTGTCGGATCGTGTCAGGGGGGCGGTGGCTGGACGGGGCTGTCGGATCGTTTCCAGGGTCGGTGGCTCCGTGGGGCTGCCGGGCGGTTTGGAGTGGTCGTAGGCCCCATGGGTCTGTCGGACCGGTTCAGGGGTCCTAGGTTCCAAGGGCCTGCTGGACCGTTTCAGGGGGCGTAGGCTCCAAGGATCTGCTGGACCGTTTCAGGGGGCGTAGGCTCCACGGGTCTGCTGGAGCACCGTCGGCAGGGCCCGACGTGCCCGGCTGAGGGCGTGAGTGGGCCACTGTTCGCGGCACCCAGACGCCCGGCAGGGGACATGACTGAGCCACCGTTCGAGGCCCCGGACCTTGGTAGGGGCATGACAGAGCCACCTTTAACAGGCCCCCGACCGATCCGGCAGTAGCGCCCAACGGTCCCCGGCCGCTTAACCCCCGTCGCCCGGACGCGGTGGCCTGCCACCCACCCGTCCCACCGCCTCCGCGCCTGCCCGGCACCCCCGTGCCGCCGCTTCCTCCGGGGTCGCGCCCGCGAGCAGGGCGGCGAGGAACGCGCCGGTGAAGGCGTCACCCGCGCCCGTGGTGTCCCGGGGCTCCGCCGAAACGGCCGGAACCCGGGCCGGCACGGCGCCGGAACGGGCCACGAGCGCCCCGTCCGCGCCCGCCTTGGCCACCACCAGCGGCACGAGCCGGCTCAGCTTCGCCGCCGCGTCCGCCGGATCCGGCAGCCCGGTCAGCAGACATGCCTCGTCCCGGCTGGGCAGCAGCACGTCCAGCCCCTCGGCGAACGCGAGGAAGCGGTCCACCCCCAGCTCGGCCAGGAAGCCGGCGGAGGCCGGGTCCAGGCTGACCGGCACACCACGCGCGCGTGCCGCCGCGAGCGCCGTCCCGGCGAGCGCCCGGCTCGACTCCGTGAACAGGAGATAGCCCGACAGATGCAGCCGGACCACCCCGTCGAGCAACGCGTCGGACCAGTCGGCGGGGCCGAGCCGCAGGGACGCCCCGCTGTCCGTCAGGAAGGTCCGTTCGGCCGCCGCGCCCGGGTCGACCAGGCAGATCACGGTCCCGGTCGCCGCCTCCCGGTCCACCACGAGCCGGGGCCGCACCCCGGCCGCGACCAGCTCGCGCTCGTGCCACGCGGCGGCGTCCGCGCCCACCCGCCCCAGCAGCCGTACGTCCGCGCAACCCGCGTGGGCCGCCCAGCAGGCCACATTGGCGCCCGCGCCGCCCGGCAGCCTCCGGATCACGGCGGCCGTGTCGGTGCCGGCCGCGAGCGGCCCCCGATGCCGGGCGATCACATCCGTGACCACGTCGCCGACGACCAGCAGCGCTCCGGTCCGGCCGGCGGTCACCCCCTGGCCCATGCCGAGGCGATCCGCGCCGCGAGCCGTACGTTGCCGCGCACCGCCGCCAGGTTGGCGCTCAGTGAGGTACCGTCCGTGTGCCGGACCAGGTAGTCCAGCAGGAACGGGGTCACCGCCTGCCCGGTGACACCCTGCTCCGCGCAGGCGCGCAGCGCGTCGGAGAGCACACGCGCGTGCAGCTCGGGATCGAGCTGTTCCGCTTCCGGGACGGGGTGGGCGACGATCAGCGCGGACTCGGGCGCGTCCAGCGCGTCCTGGGCGCGCATGACGGCGGCGACCTGCTCCGGGGTGTCCAGCGTCCAGTCGACCGGATGCCCCGAGTCCGACAGATAGAAGCCGGGGAACCGGTCCGTGCGGTACCCGGCGACGGCCACGCCCAGTGTTTCCAGCCGCTGCAGTGTCGCCGGTACGTCGAGGATCGACTTCACGCCCGCGCACACCACGGTGATCCGGGTCCGCGCCAGCAGCCCCAGGTCGGCCGACTCGTCCTGGGTCACTGTCCACTCCCGGTGCACCCCGCCCAAGCCGCCGGTGGCGAACACCCGCACCCCCGCGAGGGAGGCCAGCTGCGCCGTCGCCGACACGGTGGTCGCCCCGCTGGCCCCCGCCGCCACGGCGAGCGGCAGGTCACGATGGCCCAGCTTGCGGATGCCGTCCTCGTTCGCGACCCGCTCCAGCTGGTCCTTGTCCAGGCCGACCCGGGGCTGCCCGTCGAGCACGGCGATGGTCGCCGGAACGGCACCCTCCCGCCGAACCGCTTCCTCCAGCTCCCGCGCCACCTGCAGGTTGCGCGGGCGAGGCAGGCCGTGCGCGATGATCGTGGACTCCAGAGCCACCACCGGCCGCCGCGCGTCGATCGCCTCCCGGACTTCTTCCGACACCACCAGCACCACGTGCCCGCCTCCTGTCCGTCGGTCCTTCCTAGTCTCTGGCGGGCGCCGGCCACGGATAAACGCTTGTGACCCGTCGGGGAGGCCACCAGCCTGGTGCACATGAGGAACAACACCACGCGCCTCGACCACGTCGTCCTGTGGGTGGCCGACCCGGTCGCCGCGGCCGCCTTCTACGAGACGGCCGTCGGCCTGGAGCCGGTCAGGGTCGCCGAGTTCGCGGAGGGCGAGGTGGCCTTCCCCTCCGTACGCGTCAACGAGCACACCATCCTCGACCTCGCCCCGCACAGCTTCGCCGAACAGATGAGGATGCTGCCCGGCTCCGCCGACAGCGCGGGACACCCCGTCAACCACGTCTGCCTGTCGCTGCCGGCCGAGGCCTTCGACACCCTGCGCGCCCGCCTGGAGGCACACGGCGTCCCCATGTCGGGCATCGACTACGGCTTGTCCGGTGCCCGCGGCAACGCAACGCGCAGCTTCTACTTCCGCGACCCGGACGGCAACATCTTCGAGGCCCGGCACTACGACGACTAGCCGCGCCCCGGGCCGGTCAGAACAGCGGCTCCGGCAGTACACCCTCCAGGGCGAGCAGCTTCCGCTTGGTCTCCAGCCCGCCCCCGAAACCGCCGAGGCCGCCGCCGCTCTCCACCACCCGGTGGCACGGCACGACCACCGGCAGCGGATTGGCGCCCATGGCGACACCGACCGCCTGCGCCCCGCCGGGCTGGCCGACCCGGCCCGCCAGGTCGCCGTAGCCCACCACCGTGCCGTACGGCACGCCGGAGGCCAGCTCGCGCAGGACCTGCCGGTTGAAACCGGAGATCAGCGACCAGTCCAGCGGCAGGTCGAAATCGTGCCGCTCGCCCGCGAAGTACGCACGCAGTTGGCGTATCGCCTCGGTCAGCAGCGGCGAGTCCGGATCCTCCACGGGCTCGCCACCCAGCCGTGCGGCCAGCCGCTCCACCGCCCGGTCGCGCACCGCGTCCGAGGCGTGGAAGACGACGTTGACCAGGCCGTCACGGGTCGCCGCCAGCATCAGCGGGCAGATGTCCGTGCCGACGACCGCCCACACGACCCGCTGCTCATCCTGCCCATGGCTGTCCATCCGCCTACCGTACGACCCGCCACTGACAACGCCCGCCCGGCTCAGTCCGAACCCAGCGCCGCGCGTACCACGTCGGGCTGGTTGGTGATGATCCCGTCGACCCCGTAGCCGGCGACCTCGCGGGCGTCGGCCGCGTCGTCCACCGTCCAGGCGAAGAGTTCCAGCGGCCGGCCGTGCGGTCCGTCCGAGGCGTGCACGGAGGCGACGTACCACCGGGAGAGGGACCTGTACGAGGGATTGATCAGATCCGTGAAGCGCGCGAACCGGTGCAGCTCCGCCACGGTGGGCGTACCGAGGTAGCCGGTGACGACCGCCGGCTTCAGCTCGTGCACGGTCCGCACGCTGTCGGCGCTGAAGCTCTGCACGATCAGCCGCCCCAGGTGGCCGCGGTCCAGCCAGCCCTCGTTGCCGAGCAGCTTCAGCGTCTGCTGTTCGATGCCCGGGTACAGCTCCGGATTCTTGATCTCCAGGAGGAGTTTCTCGTGGTTGCGCTCGATCCGGCGCATGTACTCCTTCAGCGTCGGCACGCGCGCGCCCGCGTAGACGGGGGAGAACCAGCTTCCCGCGTCCAGCCGGGCGATCTCGGCGGCGGTGAAGTCCCGCACCTTCCACGGCGCCCGGCCGGGGAAGACCTCCTCGACGTTCGTGGTGCGCTGCAGGGTGTCGTCGTGCAGGACGACCAGCTCACCGTCCTTGGTGCGCTGGACGTCGTTCTCGACCCAGGAGAAGCCCAGCTCGGCGGCCTTGTCGATGGCGGCCAGCGTGTTCTCGGGTGCGTAGGTCGAGGCGCCCCGGTGGGCGATCACCGTGGGCACACTGTGCTCGCCTGCCCGGGCATCGGACGTGGGGCTCAGCAAGGCGGTCACCGTCCCCAGGGCCGCGGCGACCGGGGCGGCGACTACGCGCGCGTGCATGCGTACTCCTCGCTTCGAGCGGATACCGACAGCAACAGACTGACAGCACAGAGTCAACGGCATCCGGCGCACGACGGCCACACATTGAATGGAGATGTCCAAGTCCGCTCACCAGTGCCCCACAACTGCGGCAAGGCCGTGTTTCTTTGCCGGAAAATCGTTCGACCATTCCAGTGGGGGTCATACTCTCTGCGACGACCCTGACCGCCCGTGCGGTCCTGGGACGGGGGCATATTCAGGCTTTCCGGGACACAAGAAGGCGGGAAGGGCAGCCGCGGATGCAAGGCACGGTCGACGGATTCAGCTACGGGGCCGTCACCCCGTTGGTGGCCTACCTGATGGCGTGCCTCGGCGGCGCCCTCGGCCTGCGCTGCACCACACGCTCCCTGCTGGTCACGCACGCACGACGGCCCGCCTGGCTGGCCCTCGGCTCGGCGGCGATCGGCTCCGGCATCTGGACCATGCACTTCGTCGCCATGATGGGCTTCAGCATTAAGGAGACGCCGCTCCACTACGACCAGCCGATCACCTATGCGAGCCTCGGCCTCGCCATCGTCATGGTCGGCGTCGGGATCTTCATCGTCGGCTACCGGGGCGCCACCGGCACCGCCCTCTTCACGGGCGGCACGATCACCGGTCTGGGCGTCGCCTCGATGCACTACCTGGGCATGGCGGGCGTCCACTTCCACGGACGGTTCACCTACAACACGTTCACCGTCGCCGCCTCCGTCGTCATAGCGGTCGTGGCCGCCACCGCCGCCCTGTGGGCCGCCGGACAGGTGAGGGGCTTCCTGTGGAGCGTCGGCGCGAGCCTGGTCATGGGGCTCGCCGTCAGCGGCATGCACTACACCGGCATGGCCGCCCTGAGCGTCCACCTCGACGGCGCCCCCCACACCGCCGGGGGCGCGCCCGCCGCGTCGGTGCTGGCGCCGATGCTGATCGGCCCGCTCGCCTTCCTGCTCCTCGCGGGCGTCGTCGTGATCTTCGACCCGCTGATGGTCATGGGGCGCCCCGACTGGCGGCCCGTCGAGCAGAAACCGGGCGTCCCGGCCGCCGCCGTCGCCTCCCACGCCGAACGCCGCCCCGCCGTTCTCGACGGACGCCGGCCCCAGCACCACGCCTCCCGCACCCCGCAGAACCGCTGATCGGAACCCGTTGTCAGTGCGGGGTCGTACGGTTGATGTCATGCGGCCCGTTTCCCACATCGAACGCACGGTGGCGCCCTTCGAGGTCGTCAGCCCCTACCAGCCCAGCGGCGACCAGCCTGCGGCCATCGCCGAGCTGGCCAAGCGCATCGAGGCCGGTGAGAAGGACGTCGTCCTCCTGGGCGCGACCGGCACCGGCAAGTCCGCCACCACCGCGTGGATGATCGAGAAGCTCCAGCGCCCCACCCTCGTGATGGCGCCGAACAAGACGCTGGCCGCCCAGCTGGCCAACGAGTTCCGCGAGCTGCTGCCGAACAACGCCGTCGAGTACTTCGTCTCGTACTACGACTACTACCAGCCCGAGGCCTACGTCCCGCAGTCGGACACCTACATCGAGAAGGACTCCTCGATCAACGAGGAGGTCGAGCGCCTGCGCCACTCCGCGACCAACTCGCTGCTCACCCGCCGCGACGTCGTCGTCGTCGCCTCGGTGTCCTGCATCTACGGCCTCGGTACTCCACAGGAGTACGTGGACCGCATGGTCCCCCTCAGGGTCGGCGACGAGATCGACCGGGACGAGCTGCTGCGCCGCTTCGTCGACATCCAGTACACGCGCAACGACATGGCCTTCAGCCGCGGCACCTTCCGGGTCCGCGGCGACACCATCGAGATCTTCCCGGTCTACGAGGAGCTGGCCGTCCGCATCGAGATGTTCGGCGACGAGATCGAGGCGCTGTCCACGCTGCACCCGCTCACCGGCGAGATCATCAGCGACGACCAGCAGCTCTACGTCTTCCCCGCCTCCCACTACGTCGCCGGCCCCGAGCGCATGGAGCGGGCCGTCAACGACATCGAGAAGGAGCTGGGGGAGCGCCTGGCCGAGCTGGAGAAGCAGGGCAAACTGCTGGAGGCCCAGCGCCTGCGGATGCGCACCACGTACGACATCGAGATGCTCCGCCAGATCGGCACCTGCTCCGGCGTGGAGAACTACTCGATGCACTTCGACGGCCGCTCGCCGGGCTCCCCGCCCAACACGCTGCTGGACTACTTCCCGGACGACTTCCTGCTCGTCATCGACGAGTCGCACGTCACCGTTCCGCAGATCGGCGCGATGTACGAGGGCGACGCCTCCCGCAAGCGGACCCTCGTGGACCACGGCTTCCGCCTGCCCTCCGCCCTGGACAACCGCCCGCTGAAGTGGGAGGAGTTCCAGGAACGCATCGGGCAGACCGTCTACCTGTCGGCCACCCCGGGCACCTACGAGCTGTCGCGCTCGGACGGCTTCGTCGAGCAGATCATCCGCCCGACCGGCCTGGTCGACCCGGAGGTCGTGGTCAAGCCCACCGAGGGCCAGATCGACGACCTGGTGCACGAGATCCGCAAGCGCACCGAGAAGGACGAGAGGGTCCTCGTCACCACGCTGACCAAGAAGATGGCCGAGGACCTCACCGACTACTTCCTGGAACTCGGCATCCAGGTGCGCTACCTGCACAGCGACGTCGACACCCTGCGCCGCGTCGAGCTGCTGCGCGAACTGCGCTCCGGTGAGTACGACGTCCTGGTCGGCATCAACCTGCTCCGTGAGGGACTCGACCTGCCCGAGGTGTCCCTGGTGGCGATCCTGGACGCCGACAAGGAGGGCTTCCTGCGCTCGGGCACCTCGCTGATCCAGACCATCGGCCGCGCGGCGCGCAACGTCTCCGGCCAGGTCCACATGTACGCCGACAAGATCACCCCGGCGATGGAGAAGGCCATCGAGGAGACCAACCGTCGCCGGGAGAAGCAGATCGCCTACAACAAGGCCAACGGCATCGACCCGCAGCCGCTGCGTAAGAAGATCAACGACATCGTCGCCCAGATCGCTCGCGAAGAGGTCGACACGGAACAGCTCCTCGGCTCCGGGTACCGCAAGACGAAGGACGGCAAGGGAGCGAAGGCCCCCGTTCCGTCGCTCGGCGACAAGGCGGCCAAGGGAGCGAAGGCCGGAAAGGCCGCGAAGACGGCCAAGGGCAAGACGGTGCCCACCGACCGTCCCGCGGCCGAACTCGCGGAGCAGATCGAGGAGATGACCGAGCGCATGCGTGCCGCCGCCGCGGAACTGCAGTTCGAGATCGCGGCCCGGCTGCGCGATGAGGTCTCCGAGATGAAGAAGGAGCTGCGCCAGATGCGGGAGGCAGGCCTCGCCTGAGTCTCCGCCCGGTACCGGCTCTCGGCCCGAAAGCGAAGTGTTGCAACCCCGACACAAAGCGCGGGCCGGGGGTCGGCACTGTCCGTGGCTCTGCGTAGGGTTCTGAACAACCGCGCGGTGCGCAGCAACGGCTCGGCGCGGCAACAGGGGACCGTCGAGAGGGGATTCAGCCGTGTCCGTCAACTTGTCCAAGGGTCAGGCCATCAGCCTGGAGAAGAAGGACGGGGCCACCCTGACGGCGGTCCGCATGGGCCTCGGCTGGCAGGCGGCCAAGCGGCGCGGCCTGTTCGGCTCCCGCACCCGCGAGATCGACCTGGACGCTTCGGCGGTCCTGTTCGCCGGTGCGGAACCCAAGGACGTCGTCTTCTTCCGCCACCTGGTCAGCGACGACGGTTCCGTGCGCCACACCGGCGACAACCTCGTCGGCGGCGCCGGCCAGGGCGGGGACGACGAGGCCATCCTGGTGGACCTGCAGCGCGTCCCGGTCCACATCGACCAGATCGTCTTCACGGTCAACTCCTTCACCGGCCAGACCTTCCAGGAGGTGCAGAACGCCTTCTGCCGGCTCGTGGACGAGACCAACGGCCAGGAACTGGCTCGCTACACGCTGGCCGGCGGGGGCGAGTACACCGCCCAGATCATGGCCAAGGTGCACCGGGCAGGCACCAGCTGGACGATGACGGCCATCGGCGCCCCGGCCAGGGGCCGTACCTTCCAGGACCTGATGCCGGCGATCCTTCCGCACCTCTAGCACCGGACCGCCCGCTCACCCGGCGCGGCTCGCACGACCGAACGACACAGGGGGGCGACGGCGATGGGGGCCGAGCTGGTGCGGGGGCAGAACCACCCGCTGTCCCAAGCCAGGCTGGAGATCCGGATTTCGGCCGGAGTGCCGGTCCTCGCCGGAGCCACGCTGGGCGACGAGCACGGCACGGTGCACGGTCGCCAGTGGGTGGCCCACCCCGGCGCCCCTGCCCTGCCCGGCGTCGAGGCACCACTGCGGGCGGCCGCCGAGCACCGCCTGACCGTCGACCTGGCCGCCCTGCCCGAGGCCGTGCACCGCGTCGACGTGTTCCTCGCCCTGCCCACCGGCACGGCAGGCCCGCTCGGCTTCGGCGCCGTCCCGGCCCCGCACACCACGGTGAGCGGCCTCGACGGCACCGAGCTGGCCTGTTACACCCTCACCGGCCTGGACACCGAGACGGCCGTGCTCGCCTTGGAGCTGTACCGCAGACAGGGCGTCTGGAAAGTGCGCGCGATGGGTCAGGGCTACGCGAGCGGCCTCCCCGCCCTCCTCGCCGACCAGGGGCTGCGCGACGCTGACGACCTCGCGGCGGCCATTCAGGAGGCTGCGGCCCAGAGCCCGCCCGGTGCGACAGCCGTACCGTCGGCCGATCGCGGCCCGCAGACCACCCCCGCTTCCGCACCGCAGGCTTCACCCACCCATCAAGCGGCGTCCGCCTCTCAGCCCGCCGCAGCTTCCCAGCCGGCCTGGGCTTCTCAGTCCACCGCCGCTGCCCAGCCCGCGTCGGCTTCTCGGCCCCCTGCCGCTTCCCAGCCCGCGTCGGCCTCTCCACCCGCCGCCGCTTCCCAGTCGTCCGCTTCCGGGCCGGGGGAGCCGCCGCCGCCTTCGTACGACCCGCAGAGCCCTGACGAGGATGGCGGCCCCGATCCCCGCCGGCCCGACGGCCCGGTCGACTACACGCACCCGCGCCGCACCCGCGGCTTTCCGCCTCAGCCCCCTGCCCCCTCGGTCGCCGACGTCCAGCCCGCTCGGCCCGTTGCCGGAGACGCCGTGGGGTGGTCGATGGAGGAACGGCTGTACAACCAGGTATGGGGCATGTTCGAGGACCTCGCCCGCACCACGACCGCCTACCGTAGCGCCATCGACTTCGCCGACTCCCGCCTGGAGAAGGAACTGGACCAGGCCCTCGCCGACCCCTGCGCGCGGCTCGGCGCGGCGGGCGATGCCGCTCGCGAGGCGGCCCACGCTCGCCGGGCCCAGCTGGCCGACCAAGCACGGGCTGCCTTCGATCGCGACCTCGCCCAGCTGATCGCCGAGGCCGAGGTGGTCGAGCCCGCGCTCCCGCCCGCCTACGCCCGCTGGGACAGCCCCGTCTGGCGCGCCTACCGCGTCCCCGACGAGCCGCCGATGGCGCTGCGGCTCGGTGATCTTCACCTGCCGGAAAGCGCGCCCTTGCGCATCCCGCTGCTGGTCCGGCTGCCGCTGGAGAGGGGTTTGTGGATCGACAGCGGTCCGTCGGCGGCCGGCGACGCTCATCTGCCGGACTCCGCCGAGCTGCGGCACCTGGCCATGTCCGTGGCCGTCGCCCTCGCCGCGCGCCTGCTCGCCGTGCACCCGGCTGGGGAGTTCGCCGTGCAGGTCGTCGACCCTGCCGGTGCCGGGACCCACGCGCTGCTGCCGCTGACGCAGGCCGGGGTCCTCACGGCGCCGCCCGCGACCGGGGCGGCGGGGGTCTCGCAGACGCTGGAGAGGCTCACCCGGCGGGTCGACCTGGTGCAGATGGCGGTGCGCGGCGGCGCGGCCGAGTCGCTGCCCGCCGATGTGGACTCCGCCCAGCAGCTCCTGATCGTCAACGACTTCCCGCACGGGTTCGACGACCGGTCGGTGACCCGGCTCCGTTATCTCGCCGACGAGGGCCCGGCCGTCGGCGTGCACCTGCTGCTGGTCGCCGACCGTGAGGAGGCCGCCGCCTACGGCTCCTTGCTCGATCCGCTGTGGCGTTCGCTGTTGCGACTCACCCCTCTGCCCGACGACCACCTCGCCGATCCGTGGGTCGGTCACGCCTGGACGTACGAACCCTCACTGGCCCCGGCCGCCGACCGGATCGTGGACGACGTGCTATCCGAGGTGGCCACAGCCCGTACCAAGTGATGGTAAAGGCGGTTTGAACAGCGGACTTGGCACTTCTTTTACTTACCGCTTTACCTTTACTTGGTGATTGGGGTACAGTCTTCCGTACGGAGGGGAGTACTCCTTGACTGCGGCGCACCCGTCAGTACGGACCGGTTCGGTCCCGGGGCGTCGGCCCATCTCGGGTGGAAGAGACCTCCGGCAGCGACAACGCTGATGTGTTTGCCGTCACGTAATGCCGGAGGTGCAGTGGAAGTCTCCATGACCCTATGGGTCCTCACCATCGCGGGTCTCGCCGCCCTGATCGCGGTCGACTTCTTCATCGGCCGCAAGCCGCCTGAGGTGTCGATCAAGGAAGCGGGCATCTGGACAGCCGTCTGGATCGCCCTGGCCGGCCTCTTCGGTCTCGGTCTCCTCGTCTTCGGCGGCGGGCAGCCGGCCGGTGAGTTCTTCGCGGGCTTCATCACCGAGAAGTCGCTGAGCGTCGACAACCTCTTCGTCTTCGTCCTGATCATGGCGAAGTTCGCGGTGCCCACGCAGTACCAGCAGCGCGTCCTGCTCGTCGGCGTCCTCATAGCCCTGGTCCTGCGGGCCGTCTTCATCGCCGCCGGCGCCGCGATCCTCGCCAGCTTCTCCTGGGTGTTCTACCTCTTCGGCGCCTTCCTGATCTGGACCGCCTGGAAGCTCATCCAGGAGGCCCGCACGGACGAGGCCGACGAGGAGTACGAGGAGAACAAGCTCCTGAAGGCCGCGGAGCGCAAGTTCGGCGTGGCCGACCGGTACCACGGCACCAAGCTGTGGATCCAGCAGAACGGCAAGCGCGTCATGACCCCGATGCTGGTCGTGATGCTCGCCATCGGCACCACGGACGTGCTGTTCGCCCTGGACTCCATCCCCGCGATCTTCGGCCTGACCCAGGACCCGTACATCGTCTTCACCGCCAACGCGTTCGCCCTGATGGGTCTGCGCCAGCTGTACTTCCTCATCGGCGGGCTGCTCAAGAAGCTGGTCCACCTCTCGTACGGGCTGTCGATCATCCTCGGCTTCATCGGCGTCAAGCTGGTGCTGCACGCCCTGCACGAGTCCGGTGTCCACGTGCCCGAGATCAGCATCCCGGTCTCGCTCGGCGTGATCTGCGCGGTCCTGGCCGTCACCACGGTCACCAGCCTCCTGGCCGTCAGGAAGCAGGCGGCCGTCGAGGAGGCGCACGCCGACGGCGAGGGTGCTCGCAAGAGCAGCGTCGATGTCTGACCAAGGCGCAGCGGAAGCCCGCGCTCCCGCATAGCCGCATAGCCGCACGGGGCACGGGTGCACTGGCCCTCGCCGGGGGTGCCTGAGCCCTCGACGGGGGCCATCACGCTTCGACGGGGCCATCAGCCTTCGGCGAGGCCCCCATACCCCTCGGCGGCGACTCGTCGCGACGCGGAGGCCCGGCCTCACCGGCGCCGGGTCCCGCACCGGAAAGGATGAGAGGTATCCGGAAAGAACGGAATGCGAATCTTGTACGCCTCTGCGACCATCGCCGCATGATCACTCGGCTCCGGTCGCTCACCCGACAATGGACGATCCTCGTGCCGGTGCTCGCGATCGTCCTGCTGGTCCTCACCTGGGGCCGGGCCCTCCCCGGCGCGGTCGTCGGCCTGGTGACCCTCGTTCTCGCCGGTGCCGTCCTGGCGGCGGTGCACCACGCCGAGGTGGTCGCCCATCGAGTCGGCGAGCCCTTCGGTTCCCTGGTGCTCGCCATCGCCGTCACGATCATCGAGGTGGCCTTGATCGTCACTCTTATGGTCGACGGCGGGGACAAGAGTGCCACCCTGGCCCGGGACACCGTCTTCGCCGCCGTGATGATCACGTGCAACGGCGTCGTCGGGATCTGCCTGCTCGTCGCATCCCTGCGGCACGGCACGGCCGTCTTCAACCCCGAGGGCACCGGAGCGGCGCTGGCGACCGTGGCGACACTGGCCACGCTCAGCCTGGTGCTGCCGACCTTCACCACGAGCAAGCCCGGACCAGAGTTCTCCACCATCCAGCTGACCTTCGCCGCGCTGTCCTCACTGATCCTGTACGGGCTGTTCGTGGCCACCCAGACCGTGCGCCACCGCGACTACTTCCTGCCCATCACCCGGCAGGGCGAGGTCATCACCGCCGAGGACCACGCCCGCCCCCCGTCCGCGCGCACCGCCTGGACCAGCCTCGGCCTGCTCGGGCTGGCGCTGATCGGTGTGGTCGGCCTGGCCAAGAGCGTGTCGCCAACGATCGAGTCGGGCGTGGCGGCGGCGGGCCTGCATCAAGCCGTCGTCGGTGTGATCATCGCTCTGCTCGTCCTGCTGCCCGAGACCATCGCCGCGCTGCGCTCCGCTCGCCGCGACCGGGTGCAGACCAGCCTCAACCTCGCGCTCGGCTCCGCCATGGCCAGCATCGGCCTGACCATCCCGGCCGTGGCGCTCGCGTCCGTGTGGCTGTCCGGACCGCTCGTCCTCGGTCTCGGGGCGACCCACATGCTGCTGCTCGCGCTGACCGTGGTGGTCAGTTCTCTGACCGTGGTGCCGGGCCGGGCCACACCGCTCCAAGGGGGTGTCCACCTGGTGCTGTTCGCCGCCTACCTGGAACTGGCGATCAACCCGTAGCGGGCGGGGAAGTCCCCGACGCGTCCGGTCAGCCCGTGACCGGCTCGACCGCCGGCACGGGCACCGGCCGCGTCTCCGGCAGCAGTGCGAAACAGACCAGGCTGATCAGCGCGATGCCCGTCAGGTAGGCCCCCACGGCCCAGGGGACCCGCCCGCCCTGCTCCGCGAGCGCCGTGGCCACGATCGGGGTGAGGGCACCGCCGAAGACCCCGCCGAGGTTGTAGCCCACGGCGGCGCCCGTGCAGCGCACCCGGGCCTCGTACAGTTCCGGCAGGTACGCGGCGATCACCGCGAACATGGTGACGAAGGCCAGCAGGGCGCCCAGGATGGCGAGGAACATCAGCAGCGGTTCGCCGGTCGCCAGGAGGGCGACCATCGGGAGCATCCACAGGACGCAGGCCGTGCACCCCGTCAGACACAGCGGCCGGCGTCCGTACCGGTCGCCGAGCAGCGCCACTACGGGCGTGAGCGCGCCCTTCACCAGCACCGCGCCCATGACGCACATCAGCATGACCGTACGGCTCACGCCGAGCCGTTCCGTCGCGTACGCCAGCGACCAGGTCGTCACCGCGTAGAACACCGCGTAACCGACCGCCAGCGCTCCGGCCGTCAGCAGCACCAGCCGCCCGTGGTGCCGAACGACCTCCACGAACGGCACGCGCGCGTGGTCGTCGATCTCCAGGAATCGGGGGCTCTCCTTCAGGGAGGAGCGCAGCCACAGACCGGCCAGCGCGAGAGCGCCGGCCGCCCAGAATGGTACGCGCCAGCCCCACCGGGCGAACTCCGCGTCGGACAGCCCTGCCGACAGCGCGAGCATCACCCCGTTCGCCAGGACGAAGCCGACCGCGGGTCCGATCTGGGGGAAGCTCGACCACAGGGCACGCCGTCCGGCAGGAGCGTGTTCGGCCGTCAACAGCACCGCCCCGCCCCACTCACCGCCGAGCCCCAGGCCCTGCAGGAAACGCAGCACGAGCAGCAGTACGGGCGCGGCCACGCCGATGGTCCCGTAGGACGGCACACAGCCGACCGCGACCGTGGAGGCGCCGGTGAGCAGCAGCGAGACGACGAGCACCGGACGTCGGCCGCGCCGGTCCCCGAGGTGCCCGAAGATCACCGAGCCCAGCGGCCGGGCCACGAACCCCACCCCGAACGTCCCGAAGGCCGCGAGCGTCCCGGCGACCGGCGAGAACGTGGGGAAGAACAGCGGCCCCAGGACCAGAGCCGCCGCGGTCCCGTAGACGAAGAAGTCGTAGAACTCGATCGCTGTCCCGGCGAGCGAGGCTGCGGCGAGCCGCGGCATGGACGGGGTGCTTACGGCGCGTACATCGTGCATGCCGCGTCAACTACCCACAGTGATCAAGGGTTACGGGGGCGCGCGGAGGTGATCACGGGGCCTGGGTGCACGCGGTGGCGACCGGCGTGCGGGGCCGGTTGTCGGCGCCGACCGGCGTGATAGACCGGGTGCGAGCAGCGGTCGTAGACGCACCGCCACGAACGGACCGGAGGAACCGTGCCCCGCACCCTGGCCAACGCCCCGATCATGATCCTCAACGGGCCCAACCTGAACCTCCTCGGTCAGCGCCAGCCCGAGATCTACGGCCACGAGACGCTGGCCGACGTGGAGGCGCTGTGCGCCAAGGCGGCGGCCGCGCACGGCGGCACGGTCGACTTCCGCCAGTCCAACCACGAGGGGGAGCTGGTCGACTGGATCCACGAGGCGCGGCTGGGTCACTGCGGGATCGTCATCAACCCCGGCGCCTACTCGCACACGTCGGTCGCCATCCTGGACGCGCTCAACACCTGTGACGGCATGCCCGTGCTGGAGGTGCACATCTCCAACATCCACCGGCGCGAATCGTTCCGGCACCACTCCTACGTCTCGCTGCGCGCCGACGGCGTGATCGCGGGATGCGGAGTGCAGGGCTATGTGTTCGGCGTGGAGCGGGTCGCGGCACTGGTCGGGGCGGCGCGAGCGGAGGCGTGACCCGCGCGGGGGACTACAGCCGGCCCGCCTCCACGATCCGCCGCAGGAAACGCCGCGTGCGCTCCTGCCGCGGGTCGCCGAAGACCTGCTCGGCGGTGCCGCGCTCCAGTACGACCCCGCCGTCCAGGAAGCAGACCTGGTCGGCGACGTCCCGGGCGAAGCCCATCTCGTGCGTGGCCAGCACCATGGTCATGCCCTCGTCCTTCAGGCCACGCACCACCTCCAGCACCTCGCCCACCAGCTCGGGATCGAGCGCGGCCGTGATCTCGTCCAGCAGCAACAGCCGGGGCCGCACCGCGAGGGCCCGTACGATCGCCACACGCTGCTGCTGACCGCCGCTGAGCCGGTCCGGGTAGGCATCCGCCTTCCCGCCCAGTCCGAGGCGCTCCAGCAGCTCCCTGGCCCGTTCCTCGGCCTCCGCGCGGGAGACGCCGTGCACCCGGCGCGGCGCGAGCGTGATGTTGTCCAGCACGGTCATGTGCGGGAAGAGGTTGTACGCCTGGAAGACGACGCCGATCCGGCGCCGTACCGCGTCCTGGTCCACGCGCGGATCGGTGATCTCCTCGCCGTCCAGCCAGATGGCGCCGTCGTCGATCTCCTCCAGGAGGTTGGCGCAGCGCAGCAGCGTGGACTTGCCAGAGCCGGAGGCGCCGATCAGCGCGGTCACCGTGTGCGGGGCGACCTCGAGAGCGACGTCCCGCAGGACGACCGAGCCGCCGAAGGTCTTGCGGACGGACTCCATCCGCAGCACCGGCGCGTTGCTCACGGGCGTGTTCCCGGGCGTGCTCACAGGGCTCCTCCCCAAGCGCTCACAGGGACCCTCCCTGGGCCCGCCGCCGGTCCATCCGGGCCGTCACCCAGTCGGTGAACCGGGTCATCGGGATGGTCAGCGCCACGAACACCAGCCCCGCGACGATGTACGGCGTGTAGTTCAGACTGCGGCCCACGATGATGTCGGCCGCCCGTACGGCGTCCACCGCACCCCCGATGGAGACCAGACCGGTGTCCTTCTGCAACGACACCAGGTCGTTGAGCAGCGGCGGCACCTGGCGGCGCACCGCCTGTGGCAGGACGACGTGGCGCAGGGCCTGCCGGTTGGTCAGGCCCAGTGAGCGCGCCGCGGCACGCTGCGAGGGGTGGATCGACTCGATGCCGGCCCGGAACACCTCCGCCACGTACGCCGAGTACGTCAGCGTCAGCGCCGTACCACCGAGCAGCACCGGATCGACCGTCACGCCCTGCAGCCGTAGCGCCGGCACACCCAGGACCACGATCATCAGGTTGATGATCAGCGGCAGACCGCGGAAGAAGTCGGTGTACGCCGCCGCCAGCACCCGCAGCGGGAAGAAGACCGGACCGCGCAGGGTGCGCGCGACGGCGATCAGCATGCCCAGGACCAGAACGGCGGCACCGCAGACGAGCAGCAGACGGACGTTCAGCCACAGCCCTTCGAGGACCTTCGGGAACGCCTCACGCGCGTAATGCGCGCTGAAGAACGTCTCCTTGGTGCGCGGCCAGCCCGGTGCGTTGACGACGACCAGGTAGAGCAGGACGGCCGTGGCGAGCGTCGAGACGGCCGCGACGGTCGTGGCGCGGCGGGCACGCGCGCGTTTGTAGCGCTCACGCGCCAGCCGCCGCTCGGACGGCGCGTAGCCGTCGCCCGCGACACCGTCGCCGGTGCCGCCGGTCATGTCCCCCTTGTCGGCCGCCCCCTCCGGGGCCGACTCTCCCTTGGTGACCGTCACTTGAGCACCGGGGCGTCGACGGCGTCCGAGAGCCACTGCTTCTCGATCCCGGCCAGTGTGCCGTCCTTGCGGAGGGCGTCGACGGCGCCGCTCACGCACGAGGTCAGCGCACTGCCCTTGTCCAGTACGAGCCCGAACTGCTCGGGCGCGCCGCCCTGGTTCTCGAACTGGCCGACGATCCTGGCGTTCGTCACCTCGGCGGCCGTGATGTAGAAAGCGGTCGGCAGGTCCGTGACGATGGCGTCGACCTGGCCGTTCTTCAGCGCGGACTTCGCCTGGTCGTTCTTGGCGTAGACGGCCGCGTCCTGTGCCGGCTTCACGAGGTCGGTGATGTAGTCGAGGCTCGTGGTGCCGACCTGGGCGCCCAGCTTCAGCTTCTTGAGGTCCGCGATGCTCTTCGCCCCGGCGGCCTTACTGCCCTTCAGGGCGATGACCGCCTGGCGCACGTCGTAGTAACCGGAGGAGAAGTCCACGGCCTTCTTGCGCTCGGCGCTGATCGACACCTGGTTGATGTCGAAGTCGAACGTCTTCACCCCGGGCGCGAACGCCTTGTTGAACGGCACGCTCTGCCAGACGACCGCGCTCTTGTCGTACCCCAGTTGCTTCGCCACGGCGTAGGCGACGGCCGACTCGAAGCCCTTGCCGTTGGCGGGCTTGTCGTCCTTGAACCAGGGCTCGTACGCCGGTTCGTCCGTCGCGATCGTCAGTTTCCCGGCCGTCTTGGTGGCGAGCTTTCCCTTGGCGCAGCTCTTCGCGGCCGACCCGGACGGGGCGGCCGACGCCTTGTCCTCGGGCTGCGGAGCGCAGCCGACGGCGGTGGCGAGCAGGGCTACGGTGACGGCGGCGGCCGCGCGGCGCAGGGCGCGAGGGGCAGGATGCATGGCGGGAGACTGGCAGCGAACGCGGCGTCTGTCCAGGTCACGGCGGTGGTTGTCCGCATACTGGGAACGGGTGTTGCGGCCGTGTGAACGCCCGCCCGCAGCCCACGCGCGCGCGTGGGCTGAGCCTGGGCCGCCGGCCGAGGGCGGGGTTGGAGACCGGCGGCCCCTACCGCTCAGGAGCCGTCATCCTGCGCGGGGCTCCTACCAGTTGACTGCGGTCGACCGGTCTCCGGGAGTGCGCACAGGGGCCCGTTGCGTGCGAAAGGTTCACACGGGGCGCGCGGAGGGGTGGTGCACGCCGGGCGCTTGCACGGCGCGCGCTCGGCGCACGCGCAACTGTCGCGCGTAGGGCGCGCGTACGGCCTGTGCGCCGGGCGCAGCCTGGCACACGAGCCGGCCGGTGGTGCGAGCCGGTCGGGGAGGCTGGCCGGTCGGCGGACACGAGCCGGGCGGCACCCCGCTCACCACCCGCGCGCGTGCCACTCAGGCAGATGCGGCCGTTCCGCGCCCAGCGTGGTGTCGTTGCCGTGCCCGGGATAGACCCACGTCTCGTCCGGCAGCACGCCGAAGAGCTTCGTCTCCACGTCGTGGATCAGGCTGGCGAACGCCTTGGGGTCCTTGCGCGTGTTGCCGACACCACCGGGGAAGAGGCAGTCGCCGGTGAAGACGTGCGGGTGGCCGTGCGGGTCGTCGTAGACCAGCGCGATCGATCCGGGCGTGTGCCCCACCAGATGGCGCGCGGTGAGTTCCACGCGGCCCACCCTGATGACGTCGCCGTCGTCGACGAGGACGTCGGTGGGCACCGGGATGCCGGGGGCATCGTCGCGTCCGGCGTACGTACGCGCGCCCGTGGCCGTGACGACCTCGGCGAGCGCCTGCCAGTGGTCGCCGTGCTGGTGCGTGGTGACGACGGACGCGATGCCGTCGTCACCGATCATGCCGAGGAGCACCTCCGCCTCGCTGGCGGCGTCGATCAGGAGCTGCTCGTCGGTGGCCCGGCAGCGCAGCAGATAGGCGTTGTTGTCCATCGGGCCGACCGCGATCTTGGTGATCATCAGGTCTTTCAGCTCGTGCACATCCGCCGGTCCGCCGACCCTGACCTCTCCGGAGTACGTCATGACGGTCAGCCTATAGCGCGGGAGTGGTCCCGGCGGACGGCCGCCCTGGTCGGCCCTACAGCGGAGGCAGTTTCGGCAGCGCCCCGCCCCGCACCTTCAGTGCCGCCCCGTCGCGGCGCCCGGCGAGCCAGCCCACAAGCTCCGCCGGCCGGCCGGTGACCGTGATCGCGGGCTCGTCCGCCGCGCGCCCGGTCGTCCACGCGCGCGTGCCGTCCGTGATGCGGGTCTGCGGGACGTCGGGGTTCCCGGAGAACCGCTCGGCGAGGAAGCCGGTCTCCCGCTCGAGAAACTCCGCCGGAAGATCCTCCAGCTCGTACCCGATCCCGAGGTCGGCGTGGTGCAGCTCCACCTCCACCCACCGGCGGAACGGCACCCGGGACGCGGAGTCGGTGACTCCGTTGCGCAGCTCCACCGTGCGCGTCCAGTCCGCGGGCGCCTCCCCGGCCGCCTGGAAGCGGGCCGCGCTGTCCCGGAGGTCGGCGAGCTGGACCTCCAAGGGCCGCGGGGCGTCCCGCTCGATGTCGGCGTCCCGCACCTCGGCGCTCGCGTACATGGGACGGCCCTGGAGGACGTTCACGAGCGCGTCCGCGTTGCGGGCGAGATGGGCGAGCACGTGCCCGCGGCTCCAGCCCGGAAGCCGTGACGACTCGGCGAGCGATGCGTTGTCCATCGTGGCGACCGCGGTGAGGAGCCGATCCGTCGCTTCCCGTACACAGGCCAGGTCATGAGCGTGATCCATCATGACGCCGACCCTAGTCCGGCCACACCTTCGGGTGAAGGTGACGAACGCCGCCCGCAAATCGAATGCACGTGCTATATGGTCGAGGGCGGCGTCGGGCATGCTGGAGGGTCGGGGGTTGTTATGCAACCGGGCAATCCGACCGGCGTTGTCAGTGGCTCCCCCTAGTCTGAAGAAGCACGGGGGCCCCGCCCCTGTCACTTCTCTCAAGAAAGGTGCGGACCGGCGTGGCCGACCGTCTCATCGTCCGTGGCGCGCGCGAGCACAACCTGAAGAATGTCTCGCTCGACCTGCCTCGTGACTCGCTCATCGTCTTCACGGGCCTGTCCGGGTCGGGCAAGTCCTCGCTGGCCTTCGACACGATCTTCGCGGAGGGCCAGCGCCGTTACGTGGAGTCGCTCTCCTCGTACGCACGGCAGTTCCTCGGCCAGATGGACAAGCCCGACGTCGACTTCATCGAGGGCCTCTCCCCGGCCGTCTCCATCGACCAGAAGTCGACCTCGCGCAACCCGCGCTCGACGGTCGGCACGATCACCGAGGTCTACGACTACCTGCGTCTGCTCTTCGCGCGCATCGGCAAGCCGCACTGCCCCGAGTGCGGCCGCCCGATCTCGCGCCAGTCGCCGCAGGCCATCGTGGACAAGGTCCTGGAGCTTCCGGAGGGGAGCCGCTTCCAGGTGCTGTCCCCGCTGGTCCGCGAGCGCAAGGGCGAGTTCGTCGACCTCTTCACGGATCTCCAGACCAAGGGTTACTCCCGCGCGCGCGTGGACGGCCAGACCATCCAGCTGTCCGAGCCGCCGGTCCTGAAGAAGCAGGAGAAGCACACCATCGAGGTGGTCGTGGACCGCCTCACGGTCAAGGACTCCGCCAAGCGCCGCCTCACCGACTCCGTGGAGACCGCCCTCGGTCTGTCCGGCGGCATGGTCGTGCTCGACTTCGTCGATCTCCCCGAGGACGACCCCGAGCGCGAGCGCATGTACTCGGAGCACCTGTACTGCCCGTACGACGACCTGTCCTTCGAGGAGCTGGAGCCCCGCTCCTTCTCCTTCAACTCGCCCTTCGGCGCCTGCCCGGAGTGCACCGGCATCGGCACGCGCATGGAGGTCGACCCGGAGCTGATCGTCCCGGACGAGGACAAGTCCCTGGACGAGGGTGCCATCCACCCGTGGTCCCACGGACACACCAAGGACTACTTCGGCCGTCTGATCGGCGCTCTCGCCGACGCCCTCGGCTTCCGCACGGACATCCCCTTCGCGGGCCTGCCCCAGCGCGCCAAGAAGGCCCTGCTCTACGGCCACAAGACCCAGATCGAGGTGCGCTACCGCAACCGGTACGGCCGCGAGCGGGTCTACACCACCCCCTTCGAGGGCGCGGTGCCCTTCGTCAAGCGCCGGCACAGCGAGGCCGAGAGCGATGCCAGTCGCGAGCGCTTCGAGGGCTACATGCGCGAGGTGCCCTGCCCCTCCTGCGAGGGCACGCGCCTGAAGCCGATCGTCCTCGCGGTCACGATCATGGGGAAGTCGATCGCCGAGGTCTCAGGGATGTCCATCAGCGACTGCGCGGACTTCCTGGGCGAACTGAAGCTCAACGCCCGCGACAAGAAGATCGCCGAGCGGGTCCTGAAGGAGGTCAACGAGCGGCTCCGCTTCCTGGTCGACGTCGGCCTGGACTACCTCTCGCTCAACCGCGCGGCCGGCACCCTCTCCGGCGGCGAGGCCCAGCGCATCCGCCTGGCCACCCAGATCGGCTCGGGCCTCGTCGGCGTGCTGTACGTCCTGGACGAGCCGTCCATCGGTCTGCACCAGCGGGACAACCACCGTCTGATCGAGACCCTGGTCCGCCTGCGCGACATGGGCAACACGCTCATCGTGGTGGAGCACGACGAGGACACCATCAAGGTCGCCGACTGGATCGTGGACATCGGCCCGGGCGCCGGTGAGCACGGCGGCAAGGTCGTGCACAGCGGTTCCCTGAAGGAACTGCTCGCCAACACCGAGTCGCAGACCGGCGCGTACCTCTCGGGCCGCAAGGCGATCCCGCTCCCGGACGTACGGCGCCCCCGCGACCCGTCCCGCCAGCTCACCGTGCACGGCGCCCGGGAGAACAACCTGCAGGACATCGACGTGTCCTTCCCGCTGGGTGTCTTCACGGCCGTCACCGGCGTCTCCGGGTCCGGCAAGTCGACCCTGGTCAACGACATCCTGTACACGCACCTGGCCCGCGAGCTGAACGGCGCCCGGACCGTCCCCGGACGGCACACGCGCGTGGCCGGCGACGACCTGGTCGACAAGGTCGTGCACGTCGATCAGTCGCCGATCGGCCGCACCCCGCGGTCCAACCCGGCCACGTACACCGGTGTCTTCGACCACATCCGCAAGCTGTTCGCCGAGACCACCGAGGCGAAGGTCCGGGGCTACCTGCCCGGCCGCTTCTCCTTCAACGTCAAGGGCGGTCGCTGCGAGAACTGCGCGGGCGACGGCACGATCAAGATCGAGATGAACTTCCTCCCGGACGTCTACGTCCCGTGCGAGGTCTGCCACGGCGCCCGGTACAACCGGGAGACCCTGGAGGTCCACTACAAGGGCAAGTCCATCGCCGAGGTCCTGAACATGCCGATCGAGGAGGCCATGCACTTCTTCGAGGCGGTGCCGGCGATCTCCCGCCACCTGAGGACGCTGCACGACGTCGGCCTCGGTTACGTCCGCCTCGGTCAGTCCGCCACCACCCTCTCCGGTGGTGAGGCGCAGCGCGTCAAGCTCGCCAGCGAACTGCAGAAGCGATCCACCGGACGCACGGTCTACGTCCTGGACGAGCCGACCACGGGTCTGCACTTCGAGGACATCAGCAAGCTGCTGACGGTGCTCGGCGGACTGGTCGACAAGGGCAACACGGTCATCGTCATCGAGCACAACCTCGACGTGATCAAGACCGCCGACTGGATCGTGGACATGGGCCCGGAGGGCGGCGCCGGCGGTGGCCTGGTGGTCGCCGAGGGCACGCCGGAGGAGGTCGCCGGGGTCCCGACGAGCCACACGGGCAAGTTCCTGCGCGAGATCCTCGGCGCCGACCGCATCAGTGACGCCGAGCCGGTGAAGGCCCGGCGGGGCAGCGCGACGCGGAAGACGGCCGCGGCCAAGTCGTCGACGAGGAAGACGGTGACGGCCAAGGCCAACAACACCGCGACCAAGAAGGCGGCCACGGCCAAGAAGGCGGCGACGCCCGCCAAGAAGACGACGCGGGCCCGTAAGGCCTGAGTCGTTCTGACATAGCGTCAAAAATTCGGCGCCCCGCGGGAACTCCCCGCGGGGCGCCGTTCGTTCCACCATCAGCCAGCCCGGTCCAGCGGTCCGACAGGTCCCCGCGCACCGCAGGCCCGGCCGTACCTTGTCAACAGCACAGGGAAAGCAGACCGATCACAGCGCGGCCGAACCGCCCAGCTCCGCCGCGTACGGCGGCTCGGCCCCCGCCCGCGAGCAGGTGATCGCCGCCGCCCGTGCCGCGAAGCGCAGCAGCCGTGTCCATCCCTCCGTCCCGAGGTCGGCCAGCGCTTCCGCGGACAGCGCGTCCCGGGCGGCCAGCCCGTGCAGCAAGGCCGCGTTCACCGTGTCACCGGCGCCGATGGTGTCCACGACGTCGACCTTCTCACCCGGCACGGAGTGCTCCCCACCGTCCCGGGTGAACACGGTCAGACCGTCGCCGCCCCGCGTGACCACCACGGCCGCCGGTCCCGCGGCCAGCCACTCGCTCGGGGTGCCGCCGAGCCACGCCGCGTCCTCCGCGGACAGCTTCAACAGGGTCACCGAGGGCAGCCAGCTCTTGAAACGCGCCCGGTAGGCGTCCGCGTCCGGGATGAGTCCCGCCCGGATGTTGGGATCGAGAGCGGTGAACAGCCCCTGTCCGGCAGCGGTCCGCATCAGCTCCTCGTACGCGCTCGCACCCGGTTCCAGGACGAGCGAGCAGGTACCGAAGGACACCGCCCGGGTGCCGGCGGGGAGCGCGGTGGGGGCGGTGAACAGACGGTCGGCGGTGCCCTCGACATAGAAGGAGTAGGCGGCCGAACCGTCGGTGTCGAGCGTGGCCACGGCGAGGGTCGTCGGCTCCGGCCCCCGCTGGACACCGGACACATCGACGCCGGCCCGCCGCAGCCCGTCCAGCAGGGCCTCGCCGAAGGCGTCGTCCGACGTCCGGGAGCAGAAGGCGGTGCGGGAGCCGAGCCTGCCCAGCGCCACGGCGGTGTTGTACGGGCCGCCGCCGAGCGCCGGCTTCAGGCCCGCGAGGGCACCGGAGCCCTGCGGTACCAGGTCGATCAGTGCCTCACCGGCGACGACGATCACGAGGCGGTTCCCTTCTCGGCAAGCGTGGATGATGCAAAGGCCCCGGCGGCACCGCTGCCGTTGCCCGGCTCCTCCGGGCAGCCGCAGGACGTGCGGTGGACGAACGCGCACGGCAGCCGGACCGTCCGCGCCGGCCGGTCCGGCTCGGCCAGACGATCCAGCAGCACCCGGACGGCCCGGGCGCCCAACTCCCGGCTGGGCTGGGCGATGGCGGTCAGCCGGGGCGAGAACAGATCGGCCCAGGCGAAGTCGTCGAAGCAGCACAGGGCGAGGTCGTCCGGCACGGACCGGCCGTGCCGGCGCAGCGCGCGCAGCGCGCCGATGGTCATCGCGTTGTTGGCGGTGACGAGTGCGGTGGGCGGATCGGACAGGGCGAGCAGGCCGGCCGTGGCCCGCTCGGCCCCGGCGGACTCCGAGTTGCCGTACACGAGGAGACGCTCGTCGTATGCCAGACCGGCCGCGGTGAGACCCTCCTGGTAGCCGGAGACGCGCTCACTGGTGGTACTGAGCCCGGGCAGGCCCGCGACCAGCGCGATCCGGCGGTGCCCCAGCCCGGCGAGGTGGGCCACGAGCAGGGCCGTCGGTGCGGCACTCTCGGCACAGACCTGGTCGAAACACGGGGTGCCCGGCGAAGGGGCGGCACCGTCCGGACCGTCGCCCGGCGCGATGTCCTCCGTCGCGCGGGCGTCGACCAGCCGGTCCAGGAACACCGTCGGTACGCCGTGGCGGCGCAGGTAACCGACGAGGTCACTCGGGTCCGGGGACGGGGCGACGATCATGCCGTCCACCCGGCGTTCATGGAGGAGCTGCACGACCTTGCGCTCGTGCCGGGGGTCGTCGTGCGGATCCGCGATGAGCAGGCTGTAGCCCGCCTCCAGGGCGGCGGCCTCGACGCCTTGGAGGATCTCCGTGAAGTACGGGTTGCTGATGGCCGACACCGCGAGGCCGATGGAGCGGGTGCGCGAGGTCACCAGGGAGCGGGCCAGGGTGTTCGGGGTGTAGCCGAGGGCGTCGACGGCGTCGAGCACGGCCTGGCGGGTATGGGGGAGCACCGGACGCGTGCCGTTGAGCACGTGGGAGACGGTCGCCACGGAGACCCCGGCAGTACGGGCGACATCCGCCATGGTGGCCATCGCGCTCCCTTTCCTGAGCCGGCCGTTGGGTCGGCGCCGGCTCCGGTCATCTCAGCTTCCGGCCGGACGTTATCCCATGGCCCTGCTCCGCGTAAACGCTTACGTAAGCGTTTACGTCCGGCAAGCGTCCTCATTCCACCCCCTAGACCGGCCTGCATGCCGCTTGGCCGGTAACCCGGCCCGCCCGCATCCAGCGCGGGCCCCGCCTCCGGAGCGCCCGCGCGGCCCCCCGCTCGGAGACCGCCCCCTCTGCCCGGGTATCGTCCACCCTGCACACCCCTTGACCAGTGGAGTTCCAGATGCCCGCCCGCTCCTCCGCGACCCGCCGTACCGTTCTTCGAGGGGCCGCCGCGGCCCCGGTCGCCGGGCTCGGCCTGGCCGCGTGCTCGGCCCAGGACGGCAGTGGTTCCGCCGCGGCCACCCCCACCGCGCCGGTCGACCTCGGCGCCGAGAGCGAGGTCGCGAAGGGTGGGGCCAAGCTCTACCGGGAACACAACGTGGTGGTCAGCCGTGCCGAGGACGGCACCCTGAAGGCGTACAGCACGATCTGCACGCACGCGGGGTGCCCCATCAACAAGCTGCAGGGGACGACCCTGATCTGCCCCTGCCACGGCAGTGAGTTCGATGCCGTGACGGGCAAGGTGGTCCAGGCGCCGGCCACCGAGCCCCTGCCCGAGCTGTCGGTGAAGGCCGCTAAGGGCAGGATCGTCGCCGGTCCCGCGGACTGACCGAAGAGCCGCAGGCCGGCGGGAGCGGTGGGCGGAAGCCCGGCTCAGCGTGGACGTGAGGCTCGGCTCACTCCCAGTCCCAGGCGATCCCCAGGATGCCCGGCCGGATCCGGGGCTCGACCACGTGGGCACAGTGGTGCGGGCCGGTCACGGACAACTCCTGCCGGCCGCTGCGCGGAGCCGCGGCCGAGTGCTGGGTGAAGCGGTGGCAGCGCACCGGCAGCGCGGACGTGTCGAAGCGCACCTGGAGCGCGTACTGCCCGCCGGGGAAGTCGAACCGCTGGAGATACTCGCGGGACGCCCCGGCCGTGCCGTCCTCGACGCGGTACCGGAAGAGGAAGGTGTCGCCGGAGCGCAGCCGGGTGCCGAAGAGCAGCTCGGCGACGAGGACACCGGTG
Source organism: Streptomyces flaveolus (assembly GCF_000716535.1). Taxonomy (GTDB): domain Bacteria; phylum Actinomycetota; class Actinomycetes; order Streptomycetales; family Streptomycetaceae; genus Streptomyces; species Streptomyces flaveolus_A. Next base: position 260,291 of record NZ_JNWV01000006.1, read on the forward strand.
TCCTGGTCCCACCGGAGACGACCGGTGCGGCAGTTCTCCAGGGCGTGCACGGTGACACGGCGCGGGTCGCAGCCCGGGTCGCCGTGGTGGACGGCGACGAAGCGGTCGACGCCGTCGCGGTGGGCCCGCACGATGTGGTGGGCCTCGCGGCTCACCAGCTCGCGCCGGGCGCCGATCCGGACGCATTCGTGGTGCCCCACGGTGTGCAGCCCGCCGTCCAGGGACCAGCCGAGGTCCGCGGTGAGCCGGTCCACGACGCCCGAGGCCTCGATCAGGGAGCGGTAGGAGCGGCCCCCCGGACGGTCGGCCGCCGCCCGTTCGTCGGATTCCGCGAGCAGCCGGATCAGCGACTCGTCCGGCAGCTGGAGGATCTCCTCCAGCGCGCGTACGGCGCGCAGCGACTCCGGGCGCTGCGGGCGGCGAGCACCCTGTTGCCAGTAACTCAGGCTGGTGACGCCCACCTTGACCCCGTGGCGTGACAGATGGTGCTGCACGCGCTGGAGCGGCAGTCCGCGGGCGGCGATCGCGGCGCGCAGCGCCACATGGAAGGGGCCGCCGCGCAGGGCCGTGTCCAGTTCCGCGGTAGGGACGTCCGCGTGCTCTGTGGCATGCCGCATGCCGAGGGGCCTTTCTGTGAGGTGTCGCTACGGCTGGTCAGACCGCCTGTGCGGGTGTGCGGGGCCACCCCCGTGGGCACGGCGGCGTCCCTGGCTGGGCACGCCGCGCTTGCCCGTACGCCTGTGTGTACGGCCCCGAGTTCCCCCGCATTGAAGCGTGTTGACCAGAACCCGACAACACCTAGAGCCCGGCCGTTCCGGACGACTGGCCGGACCGTGACGTGCCGCGGTCGGCGGGCGGGGCCGCCGGGGGTTGCCGCACGCTTCGTCCTGGGCCTTGCCCGAGGGACGACGCCAGGCGGGGCGTCACCGGCATGGCTGGAATCGCGACCGGCGGACGGGCCGAGGGGCGCGGCGGAAGCCAGCAGCTGGGCGCTGAGGGCGTCAGGAGGAGGGACGCGGAGGGGATCAAGGGGGAGGGGCCCGTAGGACGCCAGCAGGAGGACGCCTGTGTCCCGGCCCTGATCCACCCAAGGACATACCGCGCCGGCCCGCCCCCGCGCGGACCTGGCGCACCGGCCCTTCCGCGCTGAACGCTCCGTCCCTCCGTGCGGAACGCTCTGCCCTTCCCAGCGGAACACCGTGCCCTCCGTGCCGGACGTGTCACCCTTTCGACGCGGACCGTGCCCCGCCTCGTACCGCCCCGGGTGACTCGCGCGCCCCATGTCCGGCAGTCCCGGCAAGCACCCGAGCGGGACGTCCAGTCGGCCGCAGACCGGAAGGGGTGCCGCGAGCCCACCGGGGGGACGCCGTCCGGGTGGGAGCGTCGTCCCCAGGCCCGACGCGGTGTCGGTGCTCGCCAGTAGGGTGTGAGACATGGCCGACCCCTCCAGCTACCGCCCCAGGCCGGGAGACATCCCGGACTCTCCGGGGGTGTACAGGTTCCGTGACGAGCACCGCCGGGTGATCTACGTCGGAAAGGCGAAAAGCCTGCGCCAGCGCCTGGCGAACTACTTCCAGGACCTGGCGAACCTGCACCCGCGCACCCGGTCGATGGTGACCACAGCAGCGTCCGTGGAGTGGACGGTGGTGTCCACGGAGGTCGAGGCGCTGCAGCTGGAGTACTCCTGGATCAAGGAGTACGACCCCCGGTTCAACGTGAAGTACCGGGACGACAAGAGCTACCCGTACCTCGCGGTCACGATGAACGAGCAGTTCCCGCGGGTCCAGGTGATGCGCGGTCACAAGAAGAAGGGCGTCCGCTACTTCGGGCCGTACGCGCACGCATGGGCCATCCGGGACACCGTCGACCTGCTGCTGCGCGTCTTCCCGGTGCGCACCTGCTCGGCCGGCGTCTTCAAGAACGCCGCCCGCACCGGCCGGCCCTGTCTGCTCGGCTACATCGGCAAGTGCTCCGCCCCCTGCGTCGGCCGGATCACCCCCGAGGACCACCAGGAGCTGGCCGAGGAGTTCTGCGACTTCATGGCCGGCCGCACCGGCACCTACCTCCGCCGTCTGGAGAAGCAGATGATGGAGGCGGCCGAGGAGATGGAGTACGAGCGGGCGGCCCGCCTGCGGGACGACATCGGGGCCCTGAAGAAGGCCATGGAGAAGAACGCGGTCGTGCTCGCCGACGCGACCGACGCCGACCTCATCGCCGTCGCCGAGGACGAACTGGAGGCGGCCGTGCAGATCTTCCATGTACGCGGCGGCCGGGTCCGCGGTCAGCGCGGCTGGGTGACCGACAAGGTCGAGGAGGTCACCACCGGCGCCCTGGTCGAGCACGCCCTGCAACAGCTGTACGGGGAGGAGAGCGGGGACGCGGTTCCGAAGGAGGTGCTGGTCCCGGCGCTGCCCGAGCCGGTCGAGCCGGTGCAGGAGTGGCTGACCGGCCGCCGGGGGTCGAACGTGTCGCTGCGCATCCCGCAGCGCGGCGACAAGAAGGCGCTCATGGAGACCGTGCAGCGCAACGCCCAGCAGGCCCTCGCGCTGCACAAGACCAAGCGCGCCTCCGACCTGACCACGCGCTCGCGTGCGCTGGAGGAGATCGCCGAGGCCCTCGACCTGGACAGCGCCCCGCTGCGGATCGAGTGCTACGACATCTCGCACCTCCAGGGTGACGACGTGGTGGCCTCCATGGTCGTCTTCGAGGACGGCCTGCAGCGCAAGAGCGAGTACCGGCGGTTCCAGATCAAGGGCTTCGCCGGGCAGGACGACGTCCGTTCCATGCACGAGGTGATCACCCGCCGCTTCAGGCGCTACCTCGCCGAGAAGGAGCGGACGGGGGAGTGGACCGACGGCTCCGGCACCGACGGGTCCTTCGCCATAGGCTCCGGCACCGACGGCTCCCTGGCCGACGGCGACGCCGTGGTCACCGGCCCCGAGGCGATCAACGGTTCCCTCAAGGACGACGACGGCCGCCCCAGGAAGTTCGCCTACCCGCCCCAGCTCGTCGTGGTCGACGGCGGTCAGCCGCAGGTCGCGGCGGCACGGCGTGCGCTGGACGAGCTGGGCATCGACGACATCGCCGTCTGCGGCCTCGCCAAGCGCCTGGAGGAGGTCTGGGTGCCCGGCGAGGACGACCCGGTGGTGCTGCCCCGCACCAGCGAGGGTCTCTATCTGCTCCAGCGCGTCCGCGACGAGGCCCACCGGTTCGCGATCACCTACCAGCGCACCAAGCGCGCCAAGCGCTTCCGCGCGGGCCCGCTGGACGACGTCCCCGGTCTCGGCGAGACCCGCAAACAGGCGCTCATCAAGCATTTCGGCTCGGTGAAGAAGCTGCGGTCCGCCACAATCGAGCAGATCCAGGAAGTGCCCGGGATAGGCCGGAAGACGGCCGAGACCATCGCCGTGGCCCTTGCCCAGGCGGCCCCGGCCGCGCCCGCCGTGAACACGGCGACCGGAGAGATCATTGAGGACGAGGAACCCGACACGACGGGGGGTTCCTCGGGGGAGCCCGTGACCGCGGGCGTCCCGGACGAACGACGGGGGCAGGAGACATGACCGAGCACGACGCACAGCCCACAGCACAGCGAGATCAGGCGCACAGCGGCACGGGCGACGATGTCGTCCGGCACGACACCGGCCGGCCCGCGAGCCGGCCCGAAACCGGCCGGGACAGCAGTCGGCAAGGCGCCGGCCAGGACAGCGGCCGGCCCGGCCCCGACCAGGACGCCGGACAGGACACCGGCCAGGACAACGGAGCACAGGTGAGTACGGGCAGCGAGACAGCCGGGGTCCCCGAGGCGGCCATCCCCGAGCTGGTGATCATCTCCGGCATGTCCGGGGCCGGCCGGTCCACGGCCGCGAAGTGTCTGGAGGACCTCGGCTGGTTCGTCGTAGACAACCTCCCGCCCGCCCTGATCCCCACCATGGTGGAGCTGGGAGCCCGCTCCCAGGGCAACGTGGCGCGGATCGCGGTCGTCGTGGACGTGCGCGGCCGGCGCTTCTTCGACAACCTGCGCGAGTCCCTCGCCGACCTGGACACCCGGGGCGTCACCCGGCGGATCGTCTTCCTGGAGTCCTCCGACGAGGCACTGGTCCGCCGCTTCGAGTCGGTGCGCCGCCCGCACCCGCTCCAGGGCGACGGGCGCATCGTGGACGGCATCGCCGCCGAGCGGGAGCTGCTGCGCGAGCTGCGCGGCGACGCCGACCTGGTGATCGACACCTCCAGCCTCAACGTGCACGAGCTGCGCGCCAAGATGGACGCCCAGTTCGCCGGCGAGGAGGAGCCCGAACTGCGGGCCACCGTGATGTCCTTCGGCTTCAAGTACGGCCTCCCGGTCGACGCCGACCTGGTCGCGGACATGCGGTTCCTGCCCAACCCGCACTGGGTCCCGGAGCTGCGCCCCTACACCGGCCTCAACGAGGAGGTCGCCGCCTACGTCTTCAACCAGCCCGGCGCGAAGGAGTTCCTCGACCGGTACGCCGAACTGCTGCGGCTCATCGCGGCCGGCTACCGGCGCGAGGGCAAGCGGTATGTGACCATCGCCATCGGCTGTACCGGCGGCAAGCACCGCTCGGTCGCGATGTCGGAGAAGCTCGCCGCGCGTCTCGCGGCCGAGGGTGTGGAGACGGTGGTCGTGCACCGGGACATGGGACGGGAATGACGGAACGTACACCGCGGCTGAGCAGGCTGCGCCGGATGGTGCCCGACGCGCGCGCCGGCCGCTCGGCCGAGGCCCGCGGGGGCCGGCCCCGCAGGCGCGGCACCCAGCCCAAGGTGGTCGCGCTCGGCGGCGGCATGGGCCTGTCCGCCTCGCTCGCCGCACTGCGCCGGATCACCGGCGATCTGACCGCAGTCGTCACCGTGGCAGACGACGGCGGCTCCAGCGGCCGGCTCCGGGACGAGCTGGGCGTGCTGCCGCCCGGCGACCTGCGCAAGGCGCTGGCCGCGCTGTGCGGGGACGACGACTGGGGCCAGACCTGGGCACGGGTCATCCAGCACCGCTTCCAGTCCCAGGGCGAGCTGCACGAGCACGCGGTCGGGAACCTGCTGATCGTCGCCCTGTGGGAGCAGCTCGGCGACCATGTGCAGGCCCTGGACCTGGTCGGCAAGCTGCTCGGCGCGCACGGGCGCGTGCTGCCCATGTCGGCCGTGCCGCTGGAGCTGCAGGCGCTGGTCAAGGGCCACGACCCGGAGCGCCCGGACGACGTGGACACGGTGCGCGGGCAGGCGACCGTGGCCCTGACGCCCGGCGAGGTGCAGTCGGTGCACCTCGTGCCCAACGACCCGCCCGCCGTCCCGGAGGCCGTCGCGGCGGTCCTGGACGCCGACTGGGTGGTGCTCGGCCCCGGCTCCTGGTTCTCCTCGGTGATCCCGCACCTGCTCGTCCCCGAGCTGCTGGACGCCCTCACCGAGACCAAGGCACGCCGTGTGCTCTCGCTGAACCTGGCGCCGCAGCCGGGAGAAACCGAGGGCTTCTCCCCGCAGCGTCATTTGGAGGTTTTGGGGCGACACGCCCCTAAACTCGCCCTGGACGTGGTGCTGGCCGACGAGGCCGCCGTGCCCGACCGCGACTCGCTCACCGAGGCCGCCAAGCGGCTGGGAGCCGCGGTCGAGCTGGCTCCCGTGGCCCGGACCGACGGATCACCCCGGCACGATCCGGAGCTGTTGGCCGCCGCGTACGACCGTATTTTTCGGATGCATGGAAGGATCGGCCCATGGCGATGACGGCAGCGGTGAAGGACGAGATCTCCCGGCTCCCCGTCACCCGGACCTGCTGCAGGAAGGCGGAGGTCTCCGCCATTCTGCGGTTCGCCGGAGGCCTCCACCTGGTGAGCGGGCGCATCGTGATCGAGGCGGAGCTGGACACCGCGATGGCGGCGCGCCGGCTCAAGCGGGACATCCTGGAGATCTTCGGGCACAGCTCCGAGCTGATCGTGATGGCGCCCGGCGGGCTGCGCCGCGGCTCGCGGTATGTCGTACGGGTCGTCGCGGGCGGTGACCAGCTGGCCCGGCAGACGGGTCTCGTGGACGGCAGAGGCCGTCCGATCCGCGGTCTGCCCCCGCAGGTGGTCTCGGGGGCCACCTGTGACGCGGAGGCCGCCTGGCGCGGGGCCTTCCTGGCGCACGGCTCGCTGACCGAGCCCGGCCGTTCCTCCTCCCTGGAGGTGACCTGCCCGGGCCCGGAGGCGGCGCTCGCGCTGGTCGGCGCCGCCCGCAGACTGTCGATCGCCGCGAAGGCCCGCGAGGTGCGCGGGGTGGACCGGGTGGTCGTCCGGGACGGTGACGCGATCGGCGCCCTGCTCACCCGCCTGGGCGCCCATGAGTCCGTGCTGGCCTGGGAGGAGCGCCGGATGCGCCGCGAGGTGCGGGCCACGGCCAACCGGCTCGCCAACTTCGACGACGCCAACCTGCGCCGCTCGGCCCGTGCCGCCGTGGCCGCCGGGGCCCGGGTCCAGCGCGCGCTGGAGATCCTGGGCGACGAGGTGCCCGAGCACCTGGCCGCAGCGGGACGGCTGCGCATGGAGCACAAGCAGGCATCCTTGGAGGAGCTGGGCGCGCTCGCCGATCCGCCGCTGACGAAGGACGCGGTCGCGGGACGTATCCGCCGGCTGCTGGCGATGGCCGACAAGCGCGCGTCCGATCTGGGCATCCCGGGCACGGAGGCCAACCTCAGCGAGGAGCTGGCGGACAACCTGGCCGGCTGACCGGACGACGCGTCACATCGCCGGTGCCGACGGCCGTTCGGGTGGTCGGCACCGGCGTTTGCGTGTCCTTGTGGTGCTCTTGACTCGATCATGAAGTGACATGAGCCTGGCAACCTGTTCGTCGCTGTGGCGGACCACCGCTAGGGGGGTTCATGAGACACAGAGCGAGATCGATCCTCGCTGTCGGCGCGCTTCTGATCGGCGGAGCGAGCCTCTCACCCATTGCCCAGGCACAGAACGGAAGTCCGGCGCCGTCCGATCCGGACGAAGTCAAGGTCTACCGCGCCGAGGTCACCAAGCAGCAGGTACCCCTGCTGCTCAAGGCCGGCCAGGACGGCCATGAACTCGGTGAGCGGGTGAGCGGAGGCGGCAGGACCAAGGTCGAGGTCTACCTCACCGGCAAGCAGGCCGCGCACCTGCGCGAGCAGGGCGTCGACCTCACCGAGCACGCCCTGTCGGCCAAGGCGGAGGCCAGGGTCGAGGACGCCGCCCAGGGCGTGTTCCGCCCGTACAGCGCAAGCGGCGGGCTCAAGGAGGAGATCCTCCGGACCGCCCAGGCCCATCCCGGCCTGACCAAGGTCGAGTCCATCGGCAGAACCCTGGGCGGCCAGGACATCCTCGCGCTCAAACTGACCAGGAACGCGAAGAAGTCGAAGGACGGCTCCAGGCCCGCGGTGCTGTACATGTCCAACCAGCACGCGCGCGAGTGGATCACGCCGGAGATGACCCGGCGTCTGATGCACTACTACCTGGACCGCTACACGACCGACCGGCGCGTCAAGAAGATCGTCGACTCGACCGAGCTGTGGTTCGTCCTCTCGGCCAACCCGGACGGCTACGACTACACCTTCAAGGACTCCGGCACCCGCCTGTGGCGCAAGAACCTGCGGGACGTCAACGGCGACGGCGTCATCAGCACCGGCGACGGCGTCGACCTCAACCGCAACTTCCCCTACAAGTGGGGCTACGACGACGAGGGTTCGTCCCCCAACCCCACCAGCCAGACCTACCGCGGCGCGAGCCCCGGCTCCGAGCCCGAGACCAAGGCCCTCGACGCCTTCGAGAAGCGCGTCGGCTTCCGGTACGGCATCAACTACCACTCCGCCGCCGAACTCCTCCTCTACGGCGTCGGCTGGCAGGTGGCGACCCCGACCCCCGACGACGTCCTCTACAAGGCGCTCGCCGGCACCCCCGGCAACTCCGCCGTCCCGGGCTACCACCCGCAGGTCTCCTCGGAGCTGTACACCACCAACGGCGAGGCGGACGGCCACGCGTCGAACGTCAACGGGATGGCCATGTTCACCCCGGAGATGTCGACCTGTCAGACCGCGTCGGACCTCGACCCGGACGACGCCTGGAAGAGCCAGGACTGCCAGTCCGTCTTCAACTTCCCCGACGACGAGAAGCTGATCCAGCAGGAGTTCGCCAAGAACGTCCCGTTCGCGCTCTCCGTCGCCGAGACCGCCGTGCACCCCGACAAGCCGGCCTCCTCGGTCGGTCTGAGCGCCGCCGACTTCACCCCGGCCGCGTTCTCGACGTCGTACTCCCGGGGTGCTGACCAGGAGGTCTCGGTCGTCGTCCGCAAGGCGGTCCGGGACAAGGAACTCAAGTACCGCGTCAACGGCGGCCGTACGCGCGACCAGGCACTGAGGCACTGGAAGGGCGGAGAGACGTACGGCGGTGAGGACAACCTCTACTTCGACGAGTACCGCGCGAAGGTGCGGGACGGCGAGCCGGGCGACAAGGTCGAGGTGTGGTTCACCGGCAGGACCAGGGGCGGGAAGAAGGTCTCCAGCGCCCACTTCACCTACACGATCGCGAAGCGGCCGACCGCCGACACCCTGGTGGTCGCCGAGGAGGGCACGGCCGCCGCACAGGCGCGGACGTACGTGGACGCGCTGAAGGGCGCCGGGCACCGCGCGCTCGTGTGGGACGTGGCCACGCAAGGTGCCCCGGACGCGCTCGGCGTGCTGAAGCACTTCCGGACGGTCGTGCACTACTCCGGCGCGAACGGCCCCGCCAACGCCACCCAGCTCCAGTTGCGCGCCTACCTCAACGAGGGCGGCAGGCTGATCGAGGCCGGCGAGCTGGCCGGCGGCAGCGTCGACCTCGGCGACGGCACCCTCTCGGACGACTTCAGCCAGTACTACCTGGGCGCCTACAGCCGTACGTCGACCAAGGGGGCCACCGGGTTCACCGGCTCCGGCGCGCTCGACGGCTTCACCGGCGCCCTCGGTGACGCGCCCGGCAACCCGCTCGACAAGGCCGGCACCTACGGCGTCACCTCCGACGAGCTGCCGGCCGCCACCTACCCGCAGTTCAAGAGCGCGGGGGCGGGCACCTTCGCCGGCACCGTCAACCCGTACGGGCCGTACACGGGCGCCTCGATGGCCGCCGCCGTGCACACCGACGACGCCTACAAGCGGCTCACCCGCACCATCGACCTCACCGGGGTCGCCGCCGCCGACAAGCCGGCCCTGGGCACCCGGCTGCTGTGGGACACCGAACCCGGCTACGACCACGCGGTGGTCGAGGCGCACACCGTCGGCGCGGACGACTGGACGACCCTGCCGGAGACCGGAGGGGCCACGAAGGCGGCCGTGCCGGACGAGTGCGGGGGCGGCTTCCTGATCGGTGAGCACCCCTGGCTCAAGCACTACCTGACGCTCACGGGCAACGCCTGCACCGCGACCGGCACCACCGGCGCGTGGCACAGCCTCACCGGCAGCTCCGGCGGCTGGCAGCAGGTGAGCTTCGACCTGAGCGCGTACGCCGGGAAGTCCGTCGAGGTCTCGATCAGCTACATCACCGACCCCGGCAGCGGCGGCCACGGAGTCCTCGCCGACGACGCCTCGCTGGTCGTCGGCGGCACGGCGAGGGAGACCGAGGGCTTCGAGTCGTCCCTGGGTGCCTGGAAGGCGGCCGGACCGCCCGCCGGCAGCCCGGCGGTGCTGAAGGACTGGACGCGCACCGGGACCCTGTTCCAGACGTACGGAGCGGTCACCACGGACGACACCGTGCTGCTCGGTTTCGGTCTGGAACAGGTGCCGTCGGCGGCCGACCGGACGGCTCTGCTGCGGAAGGCGTTCGACTCGCTCGACAGGTGAGCGGGACCCCGTCTCAACGGTGCACGGACGGGGCAGGTATCAAGTGAGCCGACCCGCTCACGAACGAGTGAAAACGGCGTCAAAAACGCGCCGCGTTCCGTGATGAATGCGGGTGAATCCACTGTCGATCCGAGGCGGTCCGTACCCCTACTGGCTGGTACGGACCGCCTGCCCGTGTATGGGCCATCTCGATGTCACCCCGGGGCCCGCAGAGAGGTAGGGTCGGTGGTGGTCGGGGACATCCCAAACAGAGCTCGCCGGCACCGCATGGCCGGCGTACCAACGAGGAGATCGGTTCGTGACGATCCGCGTAGGCATCAACGGCTTCGGCCGCATCGGGCGCAACTACTTCCGCGCGCTGCTGGAGCAGGGAGCGGACATCGAGGTCGTGGCTGTCAACGACCTGGGTGACACCGCGACCACCGCCCACCTGCTCAAGTACGACACGATCCTGGGCCGCCTCAAGCAGGAGGTCTCCCACACCGCGGACACCATCACCGTGGACGGCCACACCATCAAGGTGCTGTCCGAGCGCAACCCGGCCGACATCCCGTGGGGCGAGCTGGGTGTCGACATCGTCATCGAGTCGACCGGCATCTTCACCAAGAAGGAAGACGCCGCGAAGCACATCGCCGGTGGCGCGAAGAAGGTCCTCATCTCGGCCCCGGCCAAGGACGAGGACATCACCATCGTGATGGGCGTCAACCAGGACAAGTACGACCCGGCGAACCACCACGTCATCTCCAACGCCTCCTGCACCACCAACTGTGTGGCGCCGATGGCGAAGGTCCTCGACGAGAACTTCGGCATCGTCAAGGGTCTGATGACCACGGTGCACGCGTACACGAACGACCAGCGCATCCTGGACTTCCCGCACAAGGACCTGCGCCGCGCCCGTGCCGCCGCCGAGAACATCATCCCGACCACCACGGGTGCCGCGAAGGCCACCGCGCTGGTCCTCCCGCAGCTGAAGGGCAAGCTGGACGGCATCGCCATGCGCGTCCCGGTCCCGACGGGCTCCGTCACCGACCTCGTCGTGGAGCTGGGCCGCGAGGTCACCAAGGAAGAGGTCAACGCCGCCTTCCAGAAGGCCGCCGAGGGCGAGCTGAAGGGCCTCCTGGAGTACACGGAGGACGCGATCGTCTCCTCCGACATCGTCAACGAGCCGGCCTCCTGCACCTTCGACTCCTCCCTGACCATGGTCCAGGAGGGCAAGAACGTGAAGGTCATCGGCTGGTACGACAACGAGTGGGGCTACTCCAACCGCCTCGTCGACCTCACGGTCTTCGTCGGCAACCAGCTCTGATCGCTGAAGCAGGACCCCGAAGTGGGAGCAGGGCCCGTGCAGCGCACCGCCGCGCTGTCCGGGCCCTGTCCCACGTACTGACCACGTCCTTTTACGATCAGGTGCACCACGAGCCCTCCTGTAGGAGTCCACTCCCATGAAGACGATCGACGAACTTCTCGCCGACGGCGTGAGCGGCAAGCGGGTCTTCGTCCGCGCCGACCTCAACGTGCCGCTGGCCGACGGGACGATCACCGACGACGGCCGCATCCGCGCCGTCCTGCCCACCGTCAAGGCACTCGCGCAGGCGGGCGCCAAGGTGGTCGTCGCCTCGCACCTGGGCCGCCCCAAGGGCGCCCCGGACCTCGCCTTCTCGCTGCTGCCCGCCGCCGAGCGCCTCGGTGAACTGCTCGGCGCCCCGGTCGCCTTCGCCCAGGACACCGTCGGCCCGGCCGCCCACGACGCCGTCGACGGCCTCCAGCCCGGCCAGGTCGCGGTCATCGAGAACCTGCGCTTCAACCCCGGCGAGACGTCCAAGGACGACGCCGAGCGCGGTGAGTTCGCCGACCGGCTGGCCGCCCTCGCCGACGTCTACGTCGGTGACGGCTTCGGCGCCGTGCACCGGGGGCACGCCTCGGTCTACGACCTCCCGGCCCGGCTGCCGCACTACGCCGGCTACCTGATCGCCACCGAGGTCGGCGTCCTGAAGAAGCTCACCGAGGACGTCAAGCGCCCCTACGTCGTCGCGCTCGGCGGCGCCAAGGTCTCCGACAAGCTCGCCGTCATCGACCAGCTCCTCGGCAAGGCCGACCGGCTCCTCATCGGCGGCGGTATGGCCTACACCTTCCTCAAGGCCAAGGGCTACGAGGTCGGCATCTCCCTCCTCCAGGAGGACCAGGTCCCGGCCGTCACGGAGTACATGGAGCGCGCCGAGAAGCAGGGCGTCGAGCTGGTGCTCCCCGTCGACGTCGTGGTCTCCCGGACCTTCCCGGACCTGAAGACCAAGGCGCCCACCGAGAACACCGTGGTCGACGCGGACAAGATCCCCGCCGACCAGGAGGGCCTGGACATCGGCCCGAAGACCCGAGAGCTCTACGCCTCGAAGCTCGCCGACGCCTCGACCGTCTTCTGGAACGGTCCCATGGGCGTCTTCGAGCACCCCGACTACGCCGAGGGCACCAAGGCGGTCGCCCAGGCGCTCGTCGACACCAACGGCTTCACCGTCGTCGGCGGCGGTGACTCCGCCGCGGCCGTGCGTACGCTCGGCTTCGACGAGAACGCATTCGGCCACATCTCGACCGGTGGCGGCGCCTCCCTCGAATACCTCGAGGGCAAGACGCTCCCCGGCCTCGCCGCACTGGAGGACTGACCCTTGAGCACGCGCACGCCGCTGATGGCGGGCAACTGGAAGATGAACCTCAACCACCTGGAGGCCATCGCACACGTCCAGAAGCTCGCGTTCGCCCTGGCCGACAAGGACTACGAGGCCGTCGAGGTCGCCGTCCTGCCGCCCTTCACCGACCTGCGCTCCGTGCAGACGCTGGTCGACGGCGACAAGCTCAAGATCAAGTACGGCGCCCAGGACATCTCCCAGCACGACTCCGGCGCCTACACGGGCGAGATCTCCGGCCCGATGCTGGCCAAGCTGAAGTGCACCTACGTGGTGATCGGCCACTCCGAGCGGCGCCAGTACCACAACGAGACCGACGAGGTGGTCAACGCCAAGGTCAAGGCCGCGTACAAGCACGGCCTCACCCCGATCCTGTGCGTCGGCGAGGAACTGGACGTCCGCGAGGCGGGCGAGCACGTCAGCCACACCCTCACCCAGGTCGAGGGCGGCCTCAAGGACCTGCCGGCCGAGCAGGCCGAGACCGTGGTGATCGCCTACGAGCCCGTGTGGGCCATCGGCACCGGCAAGGTCTGCGGCGCCGGGGACGCCCAGGAGGTCTGCGCCGCCATCCGCGCCAAGATCGCCGAGCTGTACTCCCAGGACGTGGCCGACAAGGTCCGCATCCAGTACGGCGGCTCCGTCAAGTCGGGCAACGTCGCCGAGATCATGTCCCAGGCCGACATCGACGGCGCCCTGGTCGGCGGCGCCTCGCTGGACGCCGACGAGTTCGTCAAGATCGTGCGCTTCCGCGACCAGTGATCATGTCCGTGAGTAGGCGGTAGCGGCGATACGTCGTACCCTTGCGGGGGCACAGCCAGGTGCTGTGCCCCCGTCGTCCATCCGAATCCGAGGAAGTTGGTCCAGCCGTGGTTTTGGGGTTCTCGATCGCCCTGATCGTCTTCAGCCTGCTGCTGATGCTGCTGGTGCTGATGCACAAGGGAAAGGGCGGCGGCCTCTCCGACATGTTCGGTGGCGGCATGCAGTCCTCCGTCGGCGGCTCCTCGGTCGCCGAGCGCAACCTCGACCGGATCACCATCGTGGTCGGCCTGCTGTGGTTCGCGTGCATCATCGTCCTCGGCATGCTGATCAAGACGAACAGCTGACACGCGAACAGTACATTCCGCACGTAAAGCCCCATGTTCGGTACGCGCTCCTGAGCGCGGCCTATCATGGGGCTTGCGTCTGGGTGTGGGGGCCGGTAACTCCAATCACTGGACGCGCGTTGGGCCTTACGTAGACTGAGGCGCTCGCGGCGAAGCGAAACGCCGACTCGCTTCGCGGCACCATCACGCAGGGAGTTACGACCGTGGCAAGTGGCAACGCGATCCGAGGAAGCCGGGTCGGGGCGGGGCCGATGGGCGAGGCCGAGCGCGGCGAGTCCGCGCCGCGTCTGCGCATCTCCTTCTGGTGCTCCAACGGGCATGAGACGCAGCCCAGCTTCGCCAGCGACGCGCAGGTTCCCGAGACCTGGGACTGCCCGCGCTGCGGCTTCCCGGCCGGCCAGGACCGGGACAACCCGCCGGACCCGCCGCGCACCGAGCCGTACAAGACGCACCTGGCGTATGTACGGGAGCGGCGCAGCGACGCGGACGGCGAGGCGATCCTCGCCGAGGCGCTCGCCAAACTGCGAGGCGAGATCTAGGAGTTGTGACCGGCCGGGTGCCCGCGGGCGCCTGGCCGGAGCCGTTTCGCCCCGCTGCGGACGGTCCGTTGTCAGTGCTGCCCTCTACCGTGTGTGCATCGGCGCATCGGAGGGGGCGAGCGTGGTGGCGGTCGGGACGGCGAGCAGGGGGACACCTGCCTGGCGCGGTGGATTCGGCCGGCTGTGGACGGCCGCCGTGGTCTCCCGGTTCGGTGACGCGTTGCGCACGTCCGCGCTGCCGTTGCTCGCCGTGCGCCTCACCGACCAGCCCCTGGTCATCGCCTCCGTCACCGCCTGTGGCTATCTGCCCTGGCTGCTGTTCGGGCTGTTCGGCGGTGCCGTGGCGGACCGCGTCGACCAACGGCGGGCGATGTGGCTGGTGGACACGGTGCGGGGCCTGCTCGTCGCCGGTTTCGCCCTCGCCGTGGGCCTCGGGTGCGCCTCGATACCCCTGCTGATCGCGCTCGCCTTCTCTCTCACCGCGCTCCAGACGCTCTTCGACAACGCCTCCACGGCCCTGTTGCCCTCCCTGGTGGACCGGGAGGCCCTGGGCGGTGCGAACGCCCGGCTGATGACCGGCCAGCAGTTGGCGGGCGGACTGCTGGCGGGCCCGTTCGTGCCGCTGTTGCTGGCGGCCGGGGCGTTCATGCCGTTCGTGGCGGACGCGGGCACGTACCTGGTGGCCGCCGCGCTCGTGGCGTCCCTGCGAGTACGGCCGCCGGAGCGGGAGCCCCGCCCGCCCGGCAGCACCCTGCGCACGGAGATCGGGGCGGGCCTGCGCGCGCTGTGGCGGGACCGGGTGCTCCGCGCGGTCTGTGTGGCCACGCTGCTGTGCAACATCGGCATGGGTGCCCTGATCGCCACGCTGGCGCTGCACGTCACCCGCTGGCTGCACGCGGGCGACACCGGCTACATCGCCGCCATGACGTCGTACTCGGCCGGCAGCCTGGCCGGCGGTCTCGTCGCCCAGCGGATCGCGCGCCGCACCGGCCGGGTGCGGGCCCTGCTGCTCGGCGGCACGCTCCAGACGGGCGCGCTGCTGCTCATCGGCTCCGTGCGGCACGTGCCCGCGCTGGTCGCCGGGATGCTGGTGCTCGGCGCGATGAACATGGTCTGGAACGTCAACCAGGTCACCCTGATGCAGCAACGCAGTCCCGGGTCCATGGTGGGCCGCATCGCCTCGGCCTTCCGTACGTCCTCCACCTCCGGTGCCCCGCTCGGCGCGTTCCTCGGCGGGGCCGTGGCCGGACTGTACGGCCTCAACGCACCGGCCCTGCTCGCGGCCGTCCTGTTCGCCTCGGCCGTCGTCGCGCTGATACCAGGGCGCGAACCCGACGTATCCGTCGTCGTGCGTGAAGACAGCGTCTCCACCGCTCGTCCCGCGCGCTGATCAATTAGGTTGGAACGGCTGGGACAGGCACGAAAGAAGGCGGAAGTCGGACATGAACGCAGACGGCCGTACCAGGCTCAACCAGACCCCCGAGTGGACCGCTCTCGCCAAGCACCGGGAGGAGCTGGCGGACACCCGTCTCAGGGACCTGTTCGCCGCCGATCCCGCGCGCGGCACCGGGTACACGCTCCAGGTCGGCGACCTGTACATCGACTACTCGAAGCACCTGGTCACCGACGAGACCCTGCGCCTGCTGCGCGAGCTGGCCGCGGCGACGGACGTCTTCGGCCTCAGGGACGCCATGTTCCGCGGCGAGAAGATCAACGTCACCGAGAACCGGGCCGTGCTGCACACCGCGCTGCGCGCCCCGCGTGACGCGGTCGTCGAGGTCGACGGCGAGAACGTGGTCCCGGACGTGCACGCGGTGCTCGACAAGATGGCCGGCTTCGCCGACCGGGTCCGCTCCGGCGAGTGGACCGGCCACACCGGCAAGCGCATCAAGAACGTGATCAACGTCGGCATCGGCGGTTCGGACCTCGGGCCCGCGATGGCCTACGAGGTGCTGCGCTGCTTCACCGACCGCGACCTCACGGTCCGCTTCGTCTCCAACGTGGACGGCGCCGACCTGCACGAGGCCACCCGGGACCTCGACCCGGCGGAGACGCTGTTCGTCATCGCCTCCAAGACCTTCACCACCATCGAGACCATCACCAACGCGACCTCCGCGCGGAAGTGGCTGCTGGCGGCGCTCGGTGACCAGGCCGCCGTGGCCAAGCACTTCGTGGCGCTGTCCACGAACGCCGAGAAGGTCGCCGAGTTCGGCATCGACACGGCCAACATGTTCGAGTTCTGGGACTGGGTCGGCGGCCGGTACTCCTACGACTCCGCGATCGGCCTCTCCTTGATGATCGCCATCGGCCCGGACCGCTTCCGCGAGATGCTGGACGGCTTCCGGATCGTCGACGACCACTTCCGCACCGCGCCCGCCGAGGCCAACGTCCCGCTGCTGCTGGGCCTGTTGGGCATCTGGTACGACAACTTCCACGACGCCCAGTCGCACGCCGTGCTGCCGTACAGCCACTACCTCTCCAAGTTCACCGCCTATCTCCAGCAGCTCGACATGGAGTCCAACGGCAAGTACGTCGCCCGCGACGGCAAGCAGGTGGACTGGCAGACCGGGCCGATCGTGTGGGGCACGCCCGGCACCAACGGGCAGCACGCCTACTACCAGTTGATCCACCAGGGCACCAAGCTGATCCCGGCCGACTTCATCGGCTTCGCCCGGCCGGTCGCCGAACTGAGCGAGGAACTCAAGGCCCAGCACGATCTGTTGATGGCCAACTTCTTCGCCCAGACCCAGGCGCTCGCCTTCGGCAAGACCGCCGAGGAGGTCCGCGCGGAGGGTGTCCCCGAGGAACTGGTCCCGCACAAGACCTTCCAGGGCAACCGGCCGACCACGACGATCCTCGCCCGTGAGCTGACCCCGTCCGTGCTGGGCCAGCTCGTCGCCCTCTACGAGCACAAGGTGTTCGTGCAGGGCGCGGTGTGGAACATCGACTCCTTCGACCAGTGGGGCGTGGAGCTGGGCAAGGTCCTCGCCAAGCGTGGTGATGTCCCTGCGCGCTCTGCCGCCTCCATCCCCTAGGGTTCCGCTGGACCAGGGGAGGGAGTGCGCATGGTGCGCAGGGTGCTGGCCACGGCGGTAGCGGTGGCCGTGGCGGGGGTGTCGGCGGTGGGCTGCGACGGCAGACACCAGCCGGACCAGTCGGAGGGCGGCCGGCCGGACGCCCCGGCGAAGGCCGTGAAGGCCGTGCCGTACACCGGGCCGGCGGACGTGCCGGAGCGGCTGGGGAACGACGGCACGACCATCACGGTCGGGGACCCGGCCGCCCCGCTGACCGTGCACCTGTACGAGGATCCGCGGTGCCCGGTGTGCAAGGAGTTCGAGACCACCGGTGGTGCCCCGCAGCTGCGCGAGGCGACCGTCCGGCGCGAGGCGAAGACCCAGTACACCCTCGCCTCCTTCCTGGACGGCCGGCTCGGCGGCACGGGGTCCCGGAAGGCGGTCAACGCCCTGCGGGCCGCGCTGGACATGGGGAAGTTCGCCGAATACCACGACGTGCTCTACGCCCACCAGCCCGCCGAGAGCGTCGACGGATTCACCGACGTCTACCTGCTCAAGCTGGCGGGACGGGTCCCCGGGCTGCGCGGGCCGGACTTCGACTCGGCCGTCAAGACCATGAAATACCGGACGTTCGTGACCAACGCCCAGGACGCGTACGAGCGTGCGGGCGGGCCGCAGGACCCCGAGGGCCCCGGCACCCCCACGGCCGAGATCAACGACGTACGCATCCCGGTGCGGTACAACGGCCTGCTGTTCGACGGGCCGGTCTTCGACGGCCTGCTGAAGAAGATCCGCGAAGACCCCGGGAGCTGGCGGGCCGTTTCCCCCTGAGAGCGGGCTCAGGCCACCGCGCTCAGCGTGTCCGCGAGGCGGCGGCGGGCCGCGCGGGACGCGGGCAGGGTGGCCAGGGCCGCCGCCCCCAGGACGGCGGCCGCGCCCAGCAGGAGCAGCAGGCCGGGGGAGGGGGACTGGGCGATTCCGGCGCCGATGCCGGAGGAGCCGCCCTGGGCGTCGATCAGCCGGCGGGCCAGCGGCAGTCCCAGCGCCGTGCCGGCGACGACCGCCGCCAGGGCCGTACAGCTCGTCGCCGTGACGGTGATCGCGGTGATCTGCCGGGGCGACATGCCGATCGCCCGGAGCGCCAGCACGTCCCGCTCGCCCTCGCGGACGCTGCCGCCGATCGCGGTGAGCAGTTCCACCAGCCCGATCAGGGCCAGGACGGCGATGAGCCCGGCGACGACACCGCGCAGCGGGGACAGCCCGTCGGCGGGGTTCGTCACGGGATGCACCTCCAGGTGGCCGTCGCCGGCCGAGGCGAGCGCGGCGGCCACGCGGTGCGGGTCGGCGCCCGGACGCAGCCGCAGCTCGTAGAAGGCCGGGGACAGCTCAGGGTCGTTCTCGCGGAGGGTGTCCAGGGAGGTGGTGACGACCCGCCCGGCGTTGCGCGGTTCGAGGGTGCGGCCCACGATGTGCAGGATCTGCGGGCGGTCGCCCACCGTCATCCGCACCCAGTCGCCGACCCGCGCGTCCAGCAGGTCGAGCAGGCCCTGGCCGGCCACCGCCTCGTCCGGTCCGCGTGCGGCGCGGCCCTCGGCGAGGGCGTAGGGGTAGGGCTCGGCGCGGGTGCCGACGCCGCGCAGGGCGATGGTCCCGGTCTGGCCGGGGACCAGCGCGGCCACCTCGACGCCCGGATAGGCGGCGGCGACCCGGGAGTCGTGGGCCAGCACGGCGCGTACCCCGGACGCGTCCAGGGCGCCGTCCGAGCGGACCGTGAGCGCCGTCGGCAGGCCCACCCGCTCGGGGCTGCTGTGGAAGCGGTCGATCGTGGTCCAGGCGCTGAGCGCCACCACGATGAGCAGCAGCGGCAGTGTCAGCCGGGCCACGGTGGCCAGTGACCGGCCGCGCCCCGCGAACGCCTTGTGGCAGCCGAGGACCAGCGCGGCCGGCAGCCGCAGCCCGAGCGCCCGCCGGGCCGCCCCGCTCAGCCGCCCGCCCGTCGGCGCGGCCCGGCGCGGCACCGGAACCGGCGGCACCCGCCCGGCCCGCCAGGCGGCGAGCCCCGTGGTCAGGCCGATGTACAGGACCGCCCCCGCCGGCACCACGCACAGCGCCAGGGTGTGCCCGGGCAGCCCCTGCCACACGCCCACCGCGTCCCCGAGCCGCCCCGGCACCCGGCTGCCCAGGCCCTCGGTGAGCGCGGCCGCGGCCACCGCGCCGAGCAGCGCGTACGCCAGGTGCTGGAGGAGGAAGATCCGTACGACCTGGCCGGGCGTGAAGCCGATCGCCTTCAGCACCGACAGGTCCCGCAGGTGCCCGCGGATGCGGGTCGCGATGGCCCCGTGCACCGCGAACCCGGCGGCGACCAGGGCGCCCAGACCGAACAGCCCGAGCACCTGGCCGAGCAGCCGGTTGTCGCCCTGCGCCTCGGCGCGGGCCTGGTGCCAGGTGGAGACCTCGCCGACCGCGCCGGCACCCAGCACGGTGACCGCGCGCTGGACGGCGTAGTCGGTGTCGGACGGATCGCCCAGGCGCAGCCCGATGACCTGGCCGACCGGGGCTCGCACGGCGGACGGCAGCGCCCACACCAGTCCGGGCTGCTCGCCGGGGCGGTACGGGGCTTCGGCGCTGTCCGCGATGCCCTCCACGGTGAGGGTGCGCGCCGTGCCGGGCAGCGTCAGGGTGTCGCCGGGCTCGGCCAGCAGGGCCCGGGCCAGGCTGCTCTCCAGCACCACGCCGTCCGGCGCGGCCGGGTCCAGCCAGTGCCCGGTGGTGAGCAGGGGCCGCCCGACGGAGGGCAGGTCCGGGGTGGCGCGCAGTTCGACGGAGGCGCGGGTGCCGCGGGCGGCGACGGTGGCGGACTCGGCGCGATAGGGGCCGGCGACGGCGGTGACGCCGTCCAGCCGGGCCAGTGCGCGGGCGTCGGCGGACGGCGCGGTGTGCAGCCAGACATGGGCGCCGCGCGCCTCGGCGAAGGTCCGCTGCCAGGGGTTCGTGGCGTAGCCGAACAGGGCGGTGGCGAGCAGCAGCGAGGCGACGACGCCGGCGGTGGCCAGCACCAGGAACAGCGCCTCGCCGCGGTGGGTGCGCAGATCGGAGTGCGCCCAGCGCAGGGTGGCCCGCACATCCCTCAGGTCGAGCACGGTCAGTCCCTCAGCTCCAGTACGCCGGAGATGCCGCTCCGCCGGGGCGGTGGCGCGCCGTCCAGGGTCGCGTCGTCGGCTATGCGGCCGTCGAAGAAGCTGATCACGCGGTCGGCGGCGCTGGCCAGCCGGGCGTCGTGGGTGACCAGCACGATGGTCTGGCCGCGCCCGTGGAAGCGGGACAGCAGCCGCATCACCTCGCGGGTGCCCTTGCTGTCCAGGCTGCCGGCCGGCTCGTCCGCGAGCAGCAGCGGCGGATGGTTGACCAGCGCCCGGGCGAGCGCGACCCGCTGCTGCTCGCCGCCGGACAGCTCGCCCGGCATGCTGCGCTCCTTGCCCTCCAGGCCCAGCTCGGCGAGAAGCGCCTCCCGCTCGGCGCGGGCCTTCTTCGGCGGGACCCCGGCCAGCAGGGCGGGCAGCTCCACGTTGTCGGCGACCGACAGGTTCGACACCAGGTTGAAGAACTGGAAGACGATCCCGATGGCCTTCCTGCGCTCCACCGCCCAGCGGGCCTCGCTGAAGGAGTCGGTGCACCGGCCGTCGAGCCAGACGCTGCCCTCGTCCGGCCGCTGGAGCCCGCCGAGCAGGTGCAGCAGCGTGGACTTGCCCGCGCCGGACGGCCCGGTGATCGCGACGAACTCGCCCCGGGCCACGCTCAGGTCGACCCCGCGCACGGCGTGCGCGGGCGCGCCCTCGCCGTGGTGGGTCTTCACCAGGCCCGCGGCCCGCAGTACCGGAGCGTGGCCGTCACTCACCCCAGATCCTCCAGTTCCTCCTGGCACCGCTCCAGCCAGTCGAGGTCGGCCTGCAGGTGCAGCATCGCGCCCTCGATCAGCAGCTGGGCGATTCGGTTGTCCCGGCTCTCGGCCGCGGCCAGTTTCGACAGGTTGCGCATGGTGTTGAGGTACTGGCGCCGCTGCCGGTTGATGAGGGCGATCTGGTCGGCGAGACCGGTCTGCGGGGCGAGGGCGAGCTTCATGAAGAACTCGTCCCGCACCCGCGGCTCGTCCTCGGTCTCCTCGAACCAGGCGAGCAGCGCCTCGCGCCCGGCGTCGGTGAGGTGGTAGACCTTCTTGTTGGGCCGGCTGGACTGCTCGACGTCCTCGCCCTGGATCAGCCCGGACTTCTCCAGGCGGCCGAGGGTGACGTAGATCTGGCCGACGTTCGGCTGAGGGTACGCGGCGCCCAGCAGTTGCTCAAGGTCCTGCTTCAGCTCGTAGCCGTGGGCCGGGCCGCGGGCGAGGAGTGCCAGGAGGGGCAGGCGCACTCGTGCTGTCCTCCTGTCTGCTTCATGTGCTCCAGGCCCTAGTATCGCGCATACCTAACAGGTATACATGGCCTCTGTCCCCGGGCGAGGATGCCCGTGGTGCCGGTGTACAGGGAGGAACCTATGCGGTGGATGCGCACCGCCGGTAGGGGCCTTCTCGTTCTCGTCGTGGTCCTGGCCGGGTACGTGGCCTCGGGCGCCCGCGCCGACGGGGGCGCGGGAGGCGGTCGCGGCCCGCTCACCCTGGCCACCGCCGGTGACCTCACCGGCTATCTCGGCCCGCTGCTCCAGGGCTGGAACCGCACCCACCCCGGCGAGAAGGTCACCCTGGTCGAGCTGCCGGACTCCGCCGACGAGACACACGCGCAGATGACGACCGACCTGCGCGGGGGCGACCGCGGCCGCTTCGACGTCCTGAACATCGACGTCGACTGGACCTCCGAGTTCGCGGCGGCCGGCTGGATCCGCCCGCTGCCCCGTGACCGCTTCCCGCTGGACAGCTTCCTGCCCCCGGTGGTGGACACGGCGACGTACGACGGACGGCTGTACGCGGTGCCGTACGTCACGAACGCCGGGCTCCTCCTGTATCGCAAGGACATTCTCGACAAGGAGGGGGTGTCCCCGCCGCACACCTGGGCCGAGCTGGAGCACGATGCGAGAACCATCGCGCCGAAGTACGGACTCGACGGCTACGCGGGGCAGTTCCTGCCCTACGAGGGCCTGACCGTGAACGCGGCGGAGGCGGTGTACTCGGCGGGCGGCACCATCCTCGGCGGCGAGGGCACCCGCGTCACCGTCGACTCGGCCGCCGCCCGCGAGGGCATCGGCTTCCTCGCCCGCGGCATCCGCGAGGGCTGGATCCCGAGGCAGGCGCTGACGTACAAGGAGGAGGAGTCCAAACAGGCCTTCCAGGACGGCAGGCTGCTCTTCCTGCGCAACTGGCCCTACGCGTACGCCGTCGCCTCCGCCCCGGGCTCCAGGGTCGCCGGGAAGATCGGCGCCGTACCGCTGCCCGGGCCCGACGGTCCGGGGACGAGTGTCCTCGGCGGCTCCAACCTCGCGGTCAACACCCACGCCCGGCACCCCGACTCGGCCGCGCGCCTGATCGCCTACCTCACCAGCGCGCCCGTGCAGCGCCAGGTGCTCACGCGGGGCGCGCTGCCGCCCGTACGCGCCGGGCTCTACGAGGACCCCGCGCTCATCCGGCGCTTCCCCTATCTGCCGACCCTGCGCACCGCCGTCCTCACCGCCCGGCCGCGCCCCAAGAGCCCGCACTACGACCAGGTCAGCCTGGCCGTGCAGGCGGTCGTGCAGGACGCGCTCACCGGGCGGCAGACGCCCGGGCAGGCCGTGCGCCGGCTGGCGCGCGAACTCGACGCGATCGCCAGCCGATAGCCGGTCACCGATCCGCCCTCTAGTTACTTGTTAGGTAACGCGGACATCTCAACTGGCTCAGAAGTGCCCCGTTAAGTCCGTGTTTGTCGCGCCAACTCCCTGGTAACTCCTGTTCTTTTCGTTGACACCGCCGCGACACGCCTACCTAACATGCATGCATGTTGAGTAAGTACCACTGGTGGCGGGACGCCGTGATCTACCAGGTGTACGTCCGCAGCTTCCTGGACAGCACCGGTGACGGCATCGGCGATCTGGCCGGCGTCCGGGCCGGGCTGCCGTACCTGAAGAAGCTCGGCGTCGACGGGATCTGGCTGAGCCCCTTCTACCCCTCGCCGCAGCACGACCACGGCTACGACGTGGCCGACTACCGCGGTGTCGACCCGCTCTTCGGCGACCTCGCCGAGTTCGACCTGCTGATGGCCGCGGCCCGGCGGCTCGGCATCAAGGTGCTGCTCGACATCGTCCCCAACCACTGCTCCAGCGAGCACCCGTGGTTCCGCGAGGCCCTGGACAGCGAGCCCGGCAGCCCGGCCCGCGCCCGCTTCCACTTCGCCGACGGCCGCGGCCCCGACGGCAGCGAGCCGCCCAACAACTGGCACGCCATGTTCGGCGGCCCCGCCTGGACCCGGGTCGCCGACGGCCAGTGGTACCTGCACATGTTCACGCCCGAACAGCCCGACTGGAACTGGCGCAACCCCGAGATCCCCGACGAGTTCGACCGGACCCTGCGGTTCTGGCTCGACCGGGGCGTCGACGGCTTCCGCATCGACGTCGCCGCCGGCCTGTTCAAGCACCCCGGCCTGCCCGACTCCGACGACCCGGAGGCCGACGCCCGCACCCGCGACTCGGTCAACCCGCTCGCCTGGAACCAGCCCGAGGTGCACGAGGTGTGGCGCCGCTGGCGCTCCATCTGCGAGGAGTACGGCGCCCGGGACGGCCGCGAACGGCTGCTCGTCGGCGAGGTCTCCGTCCCCACCGCCCGCGAACACGCCCTGTACGTCCGCCCCGACGAGCTCCACCAGGCCTTCTTCTTCGACCTGCTCAGCGCCCCCTGGGACGCCGACGCCTTCCGCAAGGTCATCTCCGAGGCCATGCAGGACATCGCCGGCACCGGCTCCACGGTCACCTGGGTCCTCAACAACCACGACCAGGTCCGCACCGTCACCCGCTACGGCGAACCCGCCACCGAGGGCAGCGGTCTCGGCGCCGCCCGCGCCCGCGCCGCCGCGCTGCTGATGCTGGCGCTGCCCGGAGCCGCGTACATCTACCAGGGCGAGGAACTGGGCCTGCCCGAGGTCGTCGACCTGCCCGACGACGTGCTCACCGACCCGATCTTCCGGCGCACCGGCAGCCGCGCCCGGATCCGCGACGGCTGCCGCGTGCCGCTGCCCTGGTCCGGGCAGGCCTCGCCGTTCGGCTTCACCTCCGGCGCGGAGGGTGCCAAGCCCTGGCTGCCGCAGCCGCCGTACTTCGCCGAGTACGCCACCGACCGCGCCCTCGCCGACACCCGCTCCTTCTGGCACCTGTACCGGGACGGCCTCCAACTGCGCAAGTCCCTGCCCCAGTTGGGCGAGGGCGCGCTGCGCTGGCTGGACACCCCGCCGGACGTCCTCGCCTTCGTCCGCGGCGACGGCCTGGTCTGCGCCGTCAACTTCGGTACGGCCCCCGCGCCCGCGCCGGTCCCCGGTACCCCCCTGCTCTCCAGCGGCCCGTGCCCGCCCGGCGTCCTGCCCGGCGCCACGGCGGCCTGGTGGCTGAACGACCTGTGATCACCCCGTCCCCGATGAAAGGTCCGTCAACGATGATGCGACGACGCACGACCCTGCTCACCGGCTGCACCGCCCTCGCCCTCGCCCTCGGCGCCACCGCCTGCGGCGGCGGACCCGTCTCGGCGGGCGGCGGCGACAAGGCGCTCAGCGGCCAGACCGTCACCGTGGCCGGTGTCTGGTCCGGCAGCGAGCAGAAGAACTTCCAGAAGGTGCTGGACGCCTTCACCGAGAAGACCGGCGCCAAGACCCAGTTCGTGTCCACCGGCGACAACGTCTCCACGGTCGTCGGCAGCAAGATCGAAGGCGGCAACGCGCCCGACGTCGTGATGGTCCCGCAGGTCGGCGTCCTGCAGCAGTTCGCGAAGAAGGGCTGGCTCAAGCCGCTCTCGCCCACCGCCCAGCAGACCATCGACGCCGACTACGCGCCCGTCTGGAAGAAGTACGGCAGCGTCGACGGCGCCCTCTACGGCCTCTACTTCAAGGCCGCCCACAAGTCGACGGTCTGGTACAGCCCCGACGCCCTCGCCCAGGCCGGGGTCGAGCCGCCGAAGACGTACGACGAACTGCTCAAGGCCGGGCACACCGTCTCCGACTCCGGCCTCGCCGCCTTCGCGGTCGCCGGGCAGGACGGCTGGACCCTCACCGACTGGTTCGAGAACATCTACCTCTCCCAGGCCGGCCCCGAGAAGTACGACGCCCTGGCCGCCCACCGGCTCAAGTGGACCGACCCCACGGTGGTCGAGGCGCTCACCACCCTCGGCAAGCTCTTCAAGGACAAGCAGCTCATCGCCGGCGGCCAGAAGGAGGCCCTGAACACGGACTTCCCCGGCTCGGTGGAGAAGGTGTTCGGCCCCAAGCCCGAGGCCGGCATGGTCTACGAGGGCGACTTCGTCGCCGGCGTCGCCCACGACCAGTACGGCAAGGCGATCGGCAAGGACGCGGACTTCTTCCCCTTCCCGGCGGTCGGCGGCGGCACCGCACCCGTCGTCAGCGGCGGTGACGCGGCCGTCGTCCTCAAGGACGGCAAGAACGCCAAGGCCGGCATGAAGCTCCTGGAGTACCTGGCCACCCCCGAGGCGGCGGCCGTGTGGGCGAAGGCGGGCGGCTTCCTGTCCCCGAACAAGAAGCTGAGCCTGTCCGCGTACGGCGACGACGTCACCCGCGCCACCGCCAAGTCCCTCGTCGGCGCCGGGGACTCGGTCCGCTTCGACATGTCCGACCAGGCACCGGCGGCCTTCGGCGGCACCAAGGGCACCGGCGAGTGGAAGCTCCTCCAGGACTTCCTGCGCGACCCGTCGGACCCGAAGGGCACGGCGGCCAGGCTCGAAGCCGCCGCGGCCAAGGCCTACCAGGGCTGAGCGGCACACCATGACCGCCACCACTGTCGTCAAGCAGCAGGCGGGCCCGCGGGCCGCCGCCGACCCGGCGCCCGCGCGCCGCGGCCGGCGGCGCGCCCGGCTGATCGCCCTGCTCTTCGTCTTCCCCGCGCTGCTCCTGCTCGGCGCGCTCGTCGTCTACCCGGTGCTGTTCTCCGTCGGCCGCAGCTTCTTCGACGCCTCCGGCACCCGGTTCGTCGGCGGCGACAACTACACCGAGATGTTCCGCGACCCGGCCACCCTCAAGGCCATCCGCAACACCACCATCTGGGTCGTCGTCGCCCCCGCCCTGCTCACCGGCCTCGGCCTGATCCTGGCCGTCCTGGTGGAGAAGGTCCGCTGGGCGACGGCCTTCAAGCTGCTCCTCTTCATGCCGATGGCGGTGTCCTTCCTCGCCGCCGGCATCATCTTCCGCCTCGCCTACGACGAGGACCCGGACAAGGGCGTGCTCAACGCGGCCGTCGTCTCCGTCCACGACGCCTTCAAGGGCACGTCCACCTACCCGACCGCCCGTGGCCGCACCGGACTGCTCACTCAGGACCCGGACGGCTCCTACCGCACCACCGCCTCGGCGGGCGACACGGTGGCACTGCCGATGGTCGGCGTGCTGCCCAAGGACCTGCCCGGCGACACCTCACCCGCCAGTACGGCGGCGGCAGGCAAGGCCGCGCCCGGCGAACTGCGCGGTGTCGTCTACTTGGACTTCACCCCCGGCGGAGGAGGCCGGCAGGGCGAGGTCGACGCCGAGGAGAGCGGCCTGCCCGGCATGAAGGTCGAGGCGGTACGCGACGGGAAGACGGTCGCGAGCGCGACCACCGCCGCCGACGGCTCCTTCCGCTTCTCCGGTCTCACGGCCGGCCCGTACACGGTGAAGCTGCCGGAGTCGAACTTCGCGCCGCCCTACCAGGGCGTCTCCTGGCTCGGCCCGACCCTCGTCACCCCCGCGATCATCGGCGCCTACCTGTGGATCTGGACGGGCTTCGCGATGGTCCTGATCGGCGCGGGCCTCTCCACGCTCCCGCGGGACGCCCTGGAGGCCGCCCGGATGGACGGGGCCAACGAGTGGCAGATCTTCCGCAGGATCACCGTCCCGCTGCTCGCGCCCGTGCTCACCGTGGTCTTCGTGACCCTGGTGATCAACGTGATGAAGGTCTTCGACCTCGTCTACATCATCGCGCCCGGCCCGGTGCAGGAGGACGCCACCGTCCTCGCCACCCAGATGTGGCTGGTGTCCTTCGGCGGCGGCAACGACCAGGGCCTCGGCAGCGCCCTCGGTGTGCTCCTGCTGCTCCTGGTGATCCCCGCGATGGTCTTCAACGTCCGCCGCTTCCGCAACAGTCAACGATGAGGAGTCAGCGATGAACGCGATCAGGCGCGGCCTGGGCAGCGGTCTGGTGCAGGCCTTCCTGGTGGTCATCGGCCTGGTCTGGCTGACCCCGCTGGCCGGCCTGTTCCTGTCCTCCCTGCGCTCCGCCCAGGACACGGCGAAGGGCGGCTGGTGGACGGCGCTGGCCAGTCCCGGCCAGCTCTCCTTCGACAACTACTCGGCGCTGCTGAAGAACGCGGGCATCACCCAGGCCTTCTGGAACACCGTGCTGATCTCGGTGCCGGCCACCACCCTGGTCGTCGTCATCGCGGCCCTCGCCGGATACGCCTTCGCCTGGCTGGACTTCCCGCTGCGGGAACCCCTCTTCCTGCTGGTGGTGGCCCTGTTGGTGGTGCCGGTGCAGATCGGTCTGCTGCCGGTCGCCAAACTCTTCGGCGCGCTGGGCCTGTTCGGCACGATCCCCGGTGTCGTCCTCTTCCACGTCGCCTACGGCCTCCCCTTCGCCGTCTTCCTGCTCCGCAACTACTTCGCGGACATTCCGAAGGAGATGCTGGAGGCGGCCCGGATGGACGGCGGCAGCGAATGGCGCATCTTCACCCGCCTCGTCCTGCCGGTGGGCCGCCCGGCGATCGCCTCGCTCGCCATCTTCCAGTTCCTGTGGGTCTGGAACGACATGCTGGTCGCCCTGCTCTTCGCCGACAGCTCGTCGCAGCCGCTGACCGTGCAACTCCAGTCACAGATACGCCAGTTCGGCAGCAACATCGATGTCCTCGCCCCGGGCGCGTTCCTGTCCCTGATCGTCCCGGTCGTGGTGTTCTTCGCCTTCCAGCGACACTTCGTGCAGGGCGTGATGGCCGGGTCGGTCAAGTGAGGAAAGGAAGCGGCACACTTCGTGTGCACTTCCTTCGCAACAAATTCATATCGTGTCAGGCGCCCCTAGCGTGTCGGTACTCCCGAACTGATAGGGAGAGATCTCCAGGGGGGCCGGTACGGGTGATCTCCCTGTGCGCAGCTCAGGAGGTACCCAGCCCATGGCTCACCAGCGCCCGACCGTGAAGGCCGTTCTCGACGGCTGGCGGAACTCTCTGCTGGACATGGGCGGACGCAACCGGCTGCTGCATTTCCGGCACGCCAGGACGGGGACCCTGGAGATCACCGCGCCCGGCACCGACGCACTCCTGGCGGATCTGGCGCGAGGCTGGGACTTCGCGCCGGTCGTCGAACGGGGTGCCGGCATCGCGCTGGAGAAGACCGCCGGAGAACGCACCCCCGCCACCGGCCGTGGCCCGCGCCCGGGACTCGTCACCCAGAAGAGCACTCAGGCGTCCCTGGACAGCGCGCTCTACCAACTGCGCCAGAAGTCAGGCCAGATGTACAACGACTACGGTCTGTGGGTGCTCTGGCTAGGCGTCGGCATGCTCGACTGGCGCGAGGCCGGTGCCCAGGAGTCCAGTGCCGCGCCGCTGCTGCTGGTCCCGGTCGAGTTGCGGAGGGACAGCAACCGCCGTTACCGCGTGTACACGGCCGAGGACCAGGAGCGCATCCACAATCCCGCCCTCGCGGTGAAGCTGGAACGGCTCGGCGTGGACTGGAGTCCCGTCATCGGTACCGACGTCACCGATCTGCCCGGCATTCTCGCCGCGGCCCGCGCGGTCGCGTCCGGCCTCCAGGGGTGGTCGGTGGCGGACCGGGCGGTGCTGGGACTGTTCGCCTCGCACCGTGAGGCGATGTACCAGGACCTCCAGCAGAACGAGGAGCAGATCCTCGCCCACCCACTGGTGCGTGCCGTCGCCCTCGGGCCCGACGCGGACGTGCCCGCCGACCTCATCGCCTTCGACCCCCCGGACGCGGACCGCATCGACGACGTCCAGCTGCCCGAGCGGACGCCGCTGGTCCTCGACGCGGACGCCTCGCAGCGCCAGTGCATAGCGGCCGCGCTCGACCAGCGGTCCTTCGTCATGAGCGGCCCGCCCGGTACCGGCAAGAGCCAGACCATCACGAACATGATCGCCGCGCTCATGCACGCGGGACGCAGTGTGCTCTTCGTCAGCGAGAAGGCGGCGGCACTCGACGTCGTACGCAACCGGCTGCGGAGCGTCGGCCTCGGTGACTTCGTCATGGCGCTGCACAGCGGTGACACGAGCAAGAAGGCGGTGGCCACCGAACTCGCCCGCGTGCTGACCACCGAGACGCGGGTCACCGGAGCGGCAGAACACGAGCTGGAGCGGGCCCGCAGGCTCCGCGAGGAACTGTCCGCGTACGCGGCGGCCATGAACGAGACCCGCGAACCACTCGGCCGCACTCTGCACGACGTGCTCGGACGGCTGGTCCTCCTGGAGCAGTCCGGCATCCCCGCACTCGGTGCAGGCGACGCGGAGACGGTGCGCACGCTCAGCGCCGGAGCCCTCCAGGAACTCGCGGCGGCCTCCCGGACCGTCGCCCGCGCCTGGCGGCCCGCCGCCGAGGGCGAGGCGTTCCCCTGGCGCGGACTGATCGGCGACTCGGCGCACCAGGTCGTCATCGAGGCGGTCGACGCCCTCGACGGCCTGATGACGGTGGCCGGGCGACGCCCGTTCGCGGCCACGCAGGAGGAGCCCCGCACGGTACGCGAGATCCAGCAGCTCGTCCGTTCCCTGCGTTCCCGGCTCCCGGACGGGGTGACCGCCGGCGACGGCAGCGTGCCGGACGACGCCTCGGCACAGGCGGCGCAGCTCGCCGACCTGCTCGGTATGCCCAAGGCCGACCAGCCGGAGGCGGCCTTCGACCTGTGCGAGCTGGCCGACCTCACCCGCGCCGACCGGCGGCCGCCGAGCGGCTGGTTCGACCCGGACTTCCTCGGCCGGGCCCACAGAGCGGCACGCGAACTGCGCACGGCCCTGGACGCCGAGGTGGCCGCCCGAGCCGCCGCGGCCGACGTCTTCGGCGAGCAGGTGCTGACCCGAGCGGACCTGCCGGAGCTGACACGGCGTTTCGCCACGGAGCACCGGGGCCTGATGTCCCGCTTCTCGGCGCAGTTCAAGACCGACCGGGACGCCGTCGCCGCCCTCACCCACACCGGCACCTGGAACAAGTCCCTCGTGGGTCGCCTGGAGCAGGCGCTGGCCTGGCAGCGGGCCGCCACCGAGGTGACCCGGCTGGCCGACGGCCACAAGGACCTCCTCGGCAGGTACACCCCGCGCACCCCGGACGCGTGCGCGGACCTCGACGCCGCCCTGGCGACGGCCGACCGCATCGCGACGCTGAGCGGCACCGCTGTACGGCGTGAACTGCTCGTCGGACACCTCGCGGACGGGACCGACACCGATCCGTTGCCCGCGCTGCTCGCGGAGAACATCCGCCGGGCGCTCGGAGCGTGGTGCGCGGTCGCCGCCGCCCGCGCGGAGCGCTGGACCCGCTCCGCCACCGAGCTGCTCGATCTCTTCGACGCGGACCGCCGGACCCAGCTCTCACCCGCCCTGCTCGGTCCCCTGGAACAGGCGGCACAGGTGCTCGGCGCCCTGCACGCCGACCCGCAGGGCCCCGAGGTGTGGCGCGCTCATCGCGACGGCCTCGCCGTGCTGGCCCGGTACGGCGCCGACGCCCTCGTGGGGAGCGTCGCCGAGCGCGGACTCGATCCCCAGTGCCTGCCCGACGTGGTCGAACAGGCGATGTTGCGCGCCTGGGCCGACTACGTGCTCGCCACCGACCGGCGGCTGCGCACCACCCGCGCCGCCGACCTGGACGCGCGGGTGACCGACTTCCGGGCGGCCGACAGGCGGCTGATCGCCGCTGCCGGCGGTGCCGTCGTCGAGGCGTGCAACAAACGCCGTCCACGCAGCTTCGCCGGCGGTTCAGGCGCGGTCATCGTCCGGGAGGCGGAGAAGAAGACCCGGCACATGCCGGTGCGGGAACTGCTCGGCCGGGCCCGCGAGGTGGTGCAGGCCGTCAAGCCGTGCTTCATGATGAGCCCGCTGACGGTCAGCCAGTTTCTGCCGTCCGACTTCCACTTCGACGTCGTCGTCTTCGACGAGGCGTCCCAGGTCCGGCCCGGCGACGCCGTCAACTGCATCTACCGGGGACGCACCCTGATCGTCGCGGGTGACGAGAAGCAGCTGCCCCCGACGTCCTTCTTCGACTCCTCGGCGGACGACGACTCGGACGAGTACGACGACGAGGTCCCGGACTCCTTCGAGTCGCTGCTGCACGCATGCAAGGCCGGCGCCATGCGCGAACTCCCGCTGCGCTGGCACTACCGCAGCCGCCACGAGAACCTCATCACCTTCAGCAACCACGAGTTCTACGGCAACTCGATGATCACCTTTCCGGGTGCCCTGGACGAGGGGAACGACGTCGGCGTCGCCTTCTTCGACGGCGGCGGTGTCTACGACCGGGGAGGCCGCCGGGACAACCAGGCCGAGGCGGAGTTCGTGGCGCGACGCGTCCTGCACCACTTCGACACCCGCCCCGGCAGAACGCTCGGCGTGGTCGCGCTCTCCCAGGCACAGGCTTCCGCCATCGACCTGGCCGTCCAGCAGGCCCGGCTGGCCCGGCCCGACCTAGACCACTGCTTCACCGAGGACCGCCTCGACGGCTTCTTCGTCAAGAACCTGGAGTCGGTCCAGGGCGACGAGCGCGATGTGATGATCATGTCGGTGGGCTACGGCCCTGACGAACACGGCAAGCTGGGCCTGAACTTCGGCCCGATCAACAAGGGAGGCGGCTGGCGCCGGCTCAACGTGGCCGTGACCCGGGCCCGTTACCGCATGGAGGTCGTCGCCTCCTTCCGCGGGGCAGGCATGCCGGACAGCCCCAACGAGAGCGTCCAGTACCTGAAGCGCTACCTCGAATACGCCGAGAGCGGTCCGTCCGTCCTCGCCCGGGACGTCGTCCAGTCCGACGCCGAACCGGACAGCCCCTTCGAGGAGTCGGTGCTCGCGGTCCTGCGCGGCTGGGGCTACCGGGTCCAACCACAGGTCGGCGTGGCCGGTTACCGCATCGACATCGGCGTACGCCACCCCGAGTGGCCCGGCGCCTACGCGCTCGGCATCGAGTGCGACGGCGCGATGTACCACTCCTCGAAGGCCGCCCGGGACCGGGACCGGCTGCGCGAGCAGGTCCTGAACGGACTCGGCTGGCGTCTGCACCGCATCTGGGGCACAGACTGGTACCGCGGCCGGGCCGCCGCCGAACAGCGGCTGCGCGAGGCGGTCGAACAGGCGCTGACGCAGGGGCCGCTCACCGTACCGGCCGCACCCGCGCCGCCGGCTTCCCCCTCCTCCGCCTCCCTGGCGCCCGCACCCGCGCCGTCCGCGGCGGCGGAGCCCGGACAGGACGGAGCGGCATCGGCCGTGGTACCGCCCCCCAGGGCTCCGCGACAGCCGGAACCGGAGTACGAACGCGTCCCGGTGGACATCGCCGCGGAGCGCCTGTGGAGCAGCCGGTACCGGACCAGCACCGCCTCCGTGCTGCCGCGCCACGAACTGCACACCCAGGAGGCGCGTCCCATGCTGCGCACCCTGCTGACCCAGGTCATCGAGACCGAGGGCCCTGTCCACGAGGACCTGCTGGTGCAGCGGGCCCGGGAGGCGTGGGGCGTCGGCCGGGCGGGCAGCCGGATCCGGGACAACGTCCGCGGGGTGGCGCTCGCCCTGGTCCGCGCCGGCCGGGTCACCGCCGACGGGCCGTTCTACGACACCCCGGGCCGCGGCACGCTGAGAGCCCGGCAGCCCGAGGACGGAACCGCGCCGCGCAAGGTCGTGCACATCGCCCCCGCCGAGCGGCACCTCGCGCTGTACGAACTGGCCGTCGAGTGTCCGGGCATGACGCAGGACGAGCTGATCAAGCAGGCATGCGAGTTCTTCGGCTGGCGGCGCATCGGCAAGGACATCCGTGACCGCCTCGCCTCGGACGTCGCCGAGCTGCGGCGGCAGGGCCGGCTGGACGGCGAGCCCGACCGGGTCAACGCGGTGCGCTGAGCCGACCGGGCGACGCGCACAGGGGCCGGCGGGAAGATCCCGCCGGCCCCTGTGCTTCCAGGCGTTCACCGGTTCACGGAGACGCCGGCGGATACAGCGACCTCGGCAGCTGCGAAGCCGCCGCCGAATCCAGCAGCCACAGCGTGCGCGAGCGGCCGTACGCGCCCGCCGCCGGGGCCTGGATCTCACCCGCGCCGGACAGGGCGATGGCCACGGCCTCCGCCTTGTCCTCGCCGGCCGCGAGGAGCCAGACCTCGCGGGCCGCGCGGATCGCCGGGAGGGTGAGGGAGACCCGGGTCGGCGGCGGCTTGGGGGCGCCGTGGACGCCGACCACCGTGCGCTCCGTCTCCCGGACCGCGGGCAGCTCCGGGAAGAGCGAGGCCACGTGGGTGTCCGGGCCGACGCCCAGCATCAGGACGTCGAAGGTGGGCACCGCGCCGTGGTTCTCCGGTCCGGCCGCCTTCGCCAGCTCCGCCGCGTACGCCTCCGCCGCCGCCTCCACGTCCGCGCCGTACGGGCCGTCGGAGGCGGGCATGGCGTGCACGCGCTCCGGGTCCACCGGTACGGAGTCCAGCAGTGCCTCGCGGGCCTGCGTGACATTGCGCTCGGGGTCGCCCTCGGGGAGGTAGCGCTCGTCGCCCCACCACAGGTCGAGGCGGCCCCAGTCGATGGCGTCCCGGGCGGGAGCCGCCGCCAGCGCGGCCAGCAGGCCGTTGCCGTTGCGACCGCCCGTGAGGACCACGGACGCGGTGCCCCGGGAGGCCTGCGCGTCCACGATCTTCGTGATCAGGCGGGCCGCGGCGGCCTGCGCCATCAGTTCCTTGTCGTGGTGGACGACCAGCTGCGGAGTGCTCACTTCGCCGTCGCCTTCCTCGCCGGTGCCTTCTTCGCGGTCTTGGCCGCCGCCTTCTTCGCGGGGGCCTTGGCCGCTTCCTCGACCGGTTCCGGTACGGCGACCGGCTCGGCCGCGGACTCGGTGCCCGCCGCCCCGGCCGGGGCCTCGGCCGCCTGCCGCGGAACCGTGTTCAGCCGCTCCACGCCGTAGCGCAGCGCCGACGCGTAGGTGTCGTCCGGGTCCAGCCGGCGCAGCTCCTCCGCGATCAGCTCGGCGGTGTCCCGCCGCTTCAGCGCCACCGCGCGGGCAGGCTGACCCTCGATGGACAGCGTGGCCAGCGAGCCGTCGGCCCGGTCCAGCACGATCGGGCCGCAGTCGGTGTCCATGCGGACCGCCGTCAGACCGGGACCGGACGACAGCGAACGCTTCACGGGCACGTCCAGCCGGTCCGCGAGCCACATGGCCAGCAGTTCACAGCTCGGGTTGAACTCCTCGCCCTCCACCTCGACGGCCTTCACCTCACAGGTGACCTGGTCGAGCGCCGCCGCGAGCATGGAACGCCACGGCGTGATCCGCGTCCAGGACAGGTCGGTGTCGCCGGGCGTGTAGGCCTCGGCGCGGGCGGACAGCTCCCGCACCGGCTCCTCGGCCGCGTAGGTGTCGGTGACCCGGCGCTGGGCGAGCGCGCCCAGCGGGTCCTTCGCCGGGTCGAGCGGCGCGTTCACCGGCCACCACACGACGACGGGCGCGTCCGGCAGCAGCAGCGGCAGGACGACCGAGTCGGCGTGGTCGGCGGCCTCGCCGTACAGACGCAGGACGACCGTCTCGCCGGTGCCCGCGTCCGCGCCCACCCGCACCTCGGCGTCCAGTCGCGAGGACGTACGGTCGCGCGGGGAGCGGGAGACCCGCTTGATGACGACCAGGGTGCGGGAGGGGTGCTCGCGCGAGGCGTCGTTGGCGGCCTTCAGGGCGTCGTAGGCGTTCTCCTCGTCGGTGACGATGACGAGGGTCAGCACCATGCCGACGGCCGGCGTGCCGATGGCCCGGCGGCCCTGCACGAGCGCCTTGTTGATCGCTCCGGCGGTGGTGTCGGTCAGGTCTATCTTCATGGCCGGCGCCAGCTCCGTCCGTCTCGTGCGAGCATCTCGTCCGCCTCCACGGGACCCCAGGTGCCCGACTTGTACTGCGCGGGCCTGCCGTGCGTGTCCCAGTACTCCTCGATCGGGTCGAGGATCTTCCAGGACAGCTCGACCTCCTCCGTGCGCGGGAAGAGGTTGGCGTCGCCCAGCAGCACGTCCAGGATCAGGCGCTCGTACGCCTCCGGGCTCGACTCCGTGAACGACTCGCCGTAGGCGAAGTCCATGGAGACGTCCCGGATCTCCATCGAGGTGCCCGGCACCTTAGAGCCGAAGCGGACGGTGACGCCCTCGTCGGGCTGGACGCGGATGACGATCGCGTTCTGCCCGAGCTCCTCGGTCGCCGTCGTGTCGAACGGCGAGTGCGGGGCCCGCTGGAAGACGACCGCGATCTCGGTGACCCGGCGGCCGAGCCGCTTGCCGGTGCGCAGGTAGAAGGGGACGCCCGCCCAGCGGCGGTTGTCGATCTCCAGCTTGACCGCGGCGTAGGTGTCGGTCTTCGACTTCTCGTCGATGCCCTCCTCTTCGAGGTAGCCGATGACCTTCTCACCGCCCTGCCAGCCCGCCGCGTACTGCCCGCGCACGGTGTCGGCGCCCAGGTCCTTCGGCAGCCGGACGGCGCCGAGCACCTTCTCCTTCTCCGCGGCCAGCGCGTCCGCGCCGAAGGAGGCGGGCTCCTCCATGGCGGTGAGAGCCATGAGCTGGAGCAGGTGGTTCTGGATGACGTCCCGGGCGGCGCCGATGCCGTCGTAGTAGCCGGCCCGGCCGCCGATGCCGATGTCCTCGGCCATCACACCTCGTGCACGACCTTGTTCAGCTCCTCGGCCGACTTCAGGTCGTGCCCGAACGGCTTCTCGATGACCGCTCGCCGCCAGGAACCGCCGGTCTGGTCGGCCAGACCGTGCTTCTTCAGCTGCTGGATCACCACCGGGAAGGAGCGTGGCGGCACGGACAGGTAGAAGGCGAAGTTGCCGCCCGTGCCCTGTGCCTTGTCGAGCTCCTCGATGGTGGCGCGCAGCCGCTCGAATGCCTCGTCGTCGTCGAAGGTGCCCTGGACGAAGCGCATCCCCTGGATGAGCTGCTGCCAGACCTCCTCGCGGAACGGAGTACGCGAGTGCTCCTTGACCGCGTCGTGGACGACCTCGGCGAAGTCCTCGTGCTCCCAGTCGCGGCGGGCGAAGCCCACCAGCGAGAAGCCCGGCGGCAGCAGACCCCGGTTGGCGAGGTCGTACACCGCGGGCATCAGCTTCTTGCGCGACAGGTCGCCGGTGACGCCGAAGATGACCAGGCCCGACGGCCCCGCGATACGCGGGAGCCGTCGGTCGGCCGGGTCACGAAGCGGGTTCGCTCCGGAACCGGAAACGGGTGACAAATCAGCCCTCCGAAGGGGCGAGGCGCTCGAGCTCCGCCTGGGTGGACTTCAGCAGGTCGATCCAGGACGCCTCGAACTTCTCGACGCCCTCGTCCTCCAGCACCTGCACGACGTCGTCGTACGAGATGCCGAGCTTCTCCAGCGCGTCGAGGTCGGCGCGCGCCTGCTCGTAGGTGCCGGCGATGGCATTGCCGGTGATCTCGGCCTGGGCCTCGGTGGCCTCCAACGTGGCCTCCGGCATGGTGTTGACCGTGTTCGGGGCGACGAGCCCGTCGACGTAGAGGGTGGCCGGGTACGCCGGGTCCTTCACGCCGGTCGACGCCCACAGCGGACGCTGCTTGTTGGCGCCCGCGTTCTCCAGCGCGCTCCACCGGTCCGAGGAGAAGACCTCCTCGTACGCCTGGTAGGCGAGACGCGCGTTGGCGACGGCGGCCTTGCCGCGCAGCGCCTTGGCCTCGTCGGTGCCGATGCCGTCCAGCCGCTTGTCGATCTCGGTGTCCACGCGGGACACGAAGAAGGACGCCACGGAGTGGATCTTCGACAGGTCGAGACCCCGCTCCTTCGCCTTCTCCAGACCGGTCAGGTAGGCGTCCATGACCGCGCGGTAGCGCTTCAGCGAGAAGATCAGCGTGACGTTGACGCTGATGCCGAGGCCGATCGTCTCGGCGATCGCCGGCAGACCCGCCTGGGTGGCCGGGATCTTGATCAGGGTGTTGGGGCGGTCCACCAGCCAGGCCAGCTGCTTGGCCTCGGCGACGGTCGCCTTGGTGTTGTGCGCGAGGCGGGGGTCCACCTCGATGGAGACCCGGCCGTCCTGGCCGTCGGTGGCGTCGAAGACCGGCCGCAGGATGTCGGCGGCGTCCCGGACGTCCGCCGTCGTGATCATGCGGATGGCCTCTTCGACGGTGACCTTGCGGGCGGCGAGGTCCGAGAGCTGCTGGTCGTAGCCGTCGCCCTGGGAGATCGCCTTCTGGAAGATCGTCGGGTTGGTGGTGACGCCCACGACGTGCTGCTGGTCGATCAGCTCGGCGAGGTTGCCGGACGTGATCCGCTTGCGCGACAGGTCGTCCAGCCAGATCGCGACGCCTTCCTCGGAGAGGCGCTTGAGTGCGTCTGTCATGGAATTACATCTCCTACGTGTCGTATGTGAGCGTCAGCGCTGAGCGTCGGCGAGGGATTCCCGCGCCTTCGCGGCCACGTTCTCCGCGGTGAAGCCGAACTCCTTGAAGAGCACCTTGCCGTCGGCGGAAGCACCGAAGTGCTCCAGGGAAACGATGCGGCCGGCGTCTCCGACGTACTTGTGCCAGGTCAGGCCGATGCCCGCCTCGACCGAGACGCGGGCCTTCACGGACGGCGGCAGCACGGAGTCCCGGTACCCCTGGTCCTGCTGCTCGAACCACTCCACGGACGGCATCGAGACGACGCGCGTGGGCACGCCCTCGGCCTGGAGCTGCTCACGGGCCTCCACGGCCACGTGCACCTCGGAACCGGTGGCGATCAGGATCACCTGCGGCTCGCCGCCGTCGGCCTCGAACAGCACGTAGCCGCCCTTGGCCGCGTCCTCGTTCGGCTCGTACACCGGCACGCCCTGGCGGGTGAGCGCGAGGCCGTGCGGCTGGCCCTTGCCGAACTCCTTGGTCCAGCGGCGCAGGATCTCGCGCCAGGCGATGGCGGTCTCGTTGGCGTCCGCCGGACGCACGATGTTCAGACCGGGGATCGCGCGCAGCGAGGCCAGGTGCTCGACCGGCTGGTGGGTGGGGCCGTCCTCGCCGAGGCCGATGGAGTCGTGCGTCCACACGAACGTCACCGGCAGGTGCATCAGGGCCGACAGGCGCACCGCGTTGCGCATGTAGTCGGAGAAGACGAGGAAGGTTCCGCCGTAGACACGGGTGTTGCCGTGCAGGGTGATGCCGTTCAGCTCCGCGCCCATCGAGTGCTCGCGGATGCCGAAGTGGATCGTGCGGCCGTACGGGTTGGCCTCGGGCAGCGGGTTGCCCTCGGGCAGGAAGGAGCTGTCCTTGTCGATGGTGGTGTTGTTCGAGCCGGCGAGGTCGGCGGAGCCGCCCCACAGCTCGGGGATCACCGCGCCGAGCGCCTGGAGCACCTTGCCGGACGCGGCACGCGTCGCGACGCCCTTGCCGGGCTCGAAGACCGGGAGCTTCTCCTCCCAGCCGGTGGGCAGCTCGCCCCTGCTGATCCGGTCGAACTCGGCGGCCCGCTCCGGGTTGGCCTCGCGCCACACCTGGAGGGACTTCTCCCACTCGGACTTCGCCTCCGCGCCGCGCTCCAGCGCCTTGCGGGTGTGCGCGATGACCTCGTCGGCGACCTCGAAGGACTTCTCCGGGTCGAAGCCGAGGACGCGCTTGGTGGCCGCGACCTCCTCCTCGCCCAGCGCCGAGCCGTGCGCGGCCTCGGTGTTCTGGGCGTTCGGGGCCGGCCAGGCGATGATGGAGCGCATCGCGATGAACGACGGCCGGTCGGTGACCTTCTTCGCCTCCTGGATCGCGGCGAAGATCGCCCGCGGGTCCAGGTCGCCGTTCTCATGGGCCTCCACCCGCTGCACGTGCCAGCCGTAGGCCTCGTACCGCTTGACGGTGTCCTCGGAGACGGCCGTCTCGGTGTCGCCCTCGATCGAGATGTGGTTGTCGTCCCACAGCAGGATCAGGTTGCCGAGCTTCTGGTGGCCGGCCAGGGAGGACGCCTCGGCGGAGATGCCCTCCTGGAGGCAGCCGTCACCGGCGATGCAGTAGATGAAGTGGTCGAAGGGTGACTCGCCGGCCGGGGCCTCGGGGTCGAACAGACCGCGCTCGTAGCGGGCGGCCATCGCCATGCCCACCGCGTTGGCGACACCCTGACCCAGCGGGCCCGTGGTGGTCTCGACGCCCTTGGTGTGCCCGTACTCCGGGTGCCCGGGGGTCTTGGAACCCCACGTCCTGAACGACTTCAGATCGTCCAGCTCCAGGCCGAAGCCGGCCAGGTAGAGCTGGGTGTAGAGGGTCAGGGACGAGTGTCCGGCGGACAGCACGAAGCGGTCGCGGCCGACCCACTCCGGATCCGCCGGGTCGTGCCGCATCACCTTCTGGAAGAGGGTGTAGGCGGCCGGGGCCAGGCTCATCGCCGTACCGGGATGGCCGTTGCCGACCTTCTGTACGGCGTCTGCGGCCAGGACACGGGCGGTGTCCACGGCCCGCTGGTCCAGCTCGGTCCACTCAAGGTCTGTGGTGGTCGGCTTTGTGCTCACCCTGGGTCAGGGCTCCTCTCCACATGTCGGTCGCCGGTCGTCGGGGCATGCGCCCACCCGGCCGCCGGCGTGCTTGTCGCCCGCCGGCCGCTGTCGAGCCTACCCCCGTAAGGACGTGCGTTTTTTCGAGTGATTCCAGACTGCCGGGAGTCCGCGCGATCCGCCTCCCGACCGGCCGGGAACGGCATTTGGCACATGAATACGGAGCCGGTCATCTGAGCGCTCAATCGAGTGCGGGGACCCCTCTTATGGGGCGTGCGTCAACACGACCCCACCCCCGCGAAGGGCGGGGTATGGGCAACGTCTAAAGTGGCGTGGTACGCGCGAGCCTTTACCGGGACTTCACACGGGGGGGCTTGCTGGGATGTCTCTGTCAGGGGTGTGCGTGACGGCCGTCGAATCCCGTCCAGCAGGTGTGCTCGGGGGTGCGAGCCAAGGCCCGGTTCACCGGCCGTTCGGGGCCCGTGCCAAGGCGTTCGTGGCGCTGACCAAGCCGCGGATCATCGAGCTGCTGCTCATCACCACCGTTCCGGTGATGTTCCTCGCGCAGCAGGGCGTGCCCGACCTCACGCTGGTCCTGCTCACCTGTGTCGGCGGCTATCTGTCGGCGGGCGGCGCCAACGCGCTGAACATGTACATCGACCGGGACATCGACGCCCTGATGGACCGCACCTCGCAGCGGCCCCTGGTGACCGGCATGGTCAGCCCGGCCGAGTGCCTGGTCTTCGGCATCGCCCTCGCGGTCGTCTCGACGCTGCTGTTCGGCTTCACCGTCAACTGGCTGAGCGCCTGGCTCTCGCTCGGGGCGCTCCTCTTCTACGTCGTCGTCTACACGATGCTCCTCAAACGGCGTACCTCGCAGAACATCGTGTGGGGCGGCATCGCGGGTTGCATGCCGGTGCTCATCGGCTGGTCGGCCGTGACGAACTCGATCTCCTGGGCGCCGGTCATCCTGTTCCTGGTGATCTTCTTCTGGACCCCGCCGCACTACTGGCCGCTGTCCATGAAGGTGAAGGACGACTACGCGCGCGTGGGCGTGCCGATGCTCCCGGTCATCGCCTCCAACAAGGTCGTGGCCCGGCAGATCGTCGTCTACAGCTGGGTCATGGTCGCCGTCTCCCTGCTCCTCACCCCCCTCGGCTACACCGGTTGGTTCTACACGGCCGTCGCGCTGGTCGCCGGCGGCTGGTGGCTGTGGGAGGCGCACGCGCTGCAGAACCGGGCGAAGGCCGAGGTCACGGGCGCGAAACTGAAGGAGATGCGGCTGTTCCACTGGTCGATCACCTATGTGTCGCTGCTGTTCGTGGCGATCGCGGTGGACCCGTTCCTGCGCTGACGCATGTCACAACGGCCTGCTCTCGCCAGTCGATCTACTCGTCGGTAGCATCCTGACCATGGCAGACACGCAGCAGGTTGACGCGAAGGCCGAGCGCAAGGTGGCCAGGCTCGCCCGGGAGATCAGCGCCTTCTCCAAGGCCCACGGCGGCGCCGAGGGGCAGGTCGCCCACATCGGCGAGCGCGGCGCCCGCATCGTCCTCGTCGGCGAGGACGGCGGCTGGGGTGACCTGGTCGCCCCCAGCAGCGAGATCGCCCGGCAGGCGGTGGAGAAGGCCGGCATCACCGTCCACGAGTCCTTCGACGGCGAGTTCGCGGCGAAGGTGCGGACGGGCCCGTACGAGTGGAAGCGGATGGCCGGCATCCAGGTGGGCGGCTGAACCACGCGCCCCCGACGGGGCGCGGCGCCCTCCTCGGCACGCGGCCCGGCCGCGGGGGCGCGCGCGGCACGGGACGTCCCGTGGCCGCCGGACCGCGAGCAGTCCCGGGCTCATCCGCGACCTCACACCCCGTTCACCCGTTAGGCCGGTCAAAGCCAGCGCACGCGGGGAGACCGGGATGATCGAGACGCCGTCCCTCGTGGACCAGTACTGCCACGGCGTACTGCGCACGGAACTGGGCCTCGGCACCTTCGAGGCCCAGCTCGCCCGCACCGAGGGGCCCCCGGCCCCGGGCACCACCCTCTTCGACACCCAGACCGGCTTCGCCGTACGGCGCTGGTGCCCGCCCCTGCTGGGCCTCGAACCGCACTGCCCGCCCGCCCGCTATCTGGCCCGGCGCCGCGAACTGGGCGTCCTGGAGTCGGGCCGCAGACTGCTGCGCGGCAGCGGCGTCACGACGTACCTGGTCGACACGGGGCTGCCCGGCGACCTCACCGGCCCCACCGAACTGGCCTCCGCGGCGGCGGCCCAGGCCCGCGAGATCATCCGGCTCGAACCCCTCGCGGAGCAGGTCGCCGACACCTCCGGCACCGTCGAGTCCTTCCTCGCCAACCTCGCCGAGTCGGTGCACGGAGCCGCGGCCGACGCCGTCGCCTTCACCTCCGTCGCCGGCCTGAGACACGGCCTGGCCCTCGCGCCCGAGCCGCCGGGACCGGGGGAGGTGCGGGGCGCGGCGGGCCGCTGGCTGGCCGGACGGCGTGTCGGCGGCGCGCTCACCGACCCCGTCCTGCTCCGGCACCTGCTGTGGATCGCCGTCGCCTCGGGCCTGCCCCTGCAACTGCACGCGGGCCTCGGCGAGCCCGGCGCCCGCATCGACCGCACGGACCCGGTGCTGCTCACCGACTTCGTCCGGGCCACCGCCGGGCTCGGCACCGACCTGATCCTGCTGCACGGCTACCCGTACCACCGCCACGCCGCCCACCTGGCCGGTGTCTTCCCGCACGTCTACGCCGACTCCGGCGCCGCGCTCGTCCGCACCGGCGCCCGGGCGGCCACCGTCCTCGCCGAGATCCTGGAACTGGCCCCCTTCGGCAAGATCCTCTTCTCCACCGGTGCGCGGGGCCTGCCGGAGCTGCATGTCGTCGGCGCCCGTCTCTTCCGCGAGGCGCTGGGCCGTGTGCTGGGCAACTGGGTCGGCGAAGGCGCCTGGTCCCTGGAGGACGCCCAGC
The DNA here is from genome assembly GCF_000716535.1 of Streptomyces flaveolus. Classification (GTDB taxonomy): domain Bacteria; phylum Actinomycetota; class Actinomycetes; order Streptomycetales; family Streptomycetaceae; genus Streptomyces; species Streptomyces flaveolus_A. Next base: position 303,195 of record NZ_JNWV01000006.1, read on the forward strand.
GGGTGGCGAGAATGATCGCGGCGGACAACGCGCGACGGGTGTACGGGCTCGGGTGAGCCACCCAGACTGAGCGGATGACGACCGCATCGCTGCTCGACGGGTTCCTGCACGCCCTGCTGCCCCTGCGGCCCCACGCCGTCTGGGCGCACGGTTCACTGGCCGGCGGCGACTACCAGGAGGGCCGCAGCGACCTCGACCTGATCGCCGTCCTGCCGGGCCCGCTGACCCTGGGAACCGTACGACGGCTCGTGGCGCGGCACAGAAGGCAGCGGAGCGAGCCCCTCGCGGCGAAGCTCCACTGCAGCTACCTCACGCCGGCCACCTTGCCCGACGCGGACCGCCCGCACCTCACCTGGGCGCACGGACGGGTGACGCGCCGACCCGTCACCCCCGTCACCCGGCGCGAGCTGCACGCCTTCGGACGCGTGCTGCACGGTGAGGCCCCGGCCGCGCTGCTCCCGCCGGTACCGGACCGGCAGCTCGCCGACTTCGTCGTACGCGACCAGCGCGAGTTCTGGCGGTCGGCGGTGGACAAGCCCCGGCTGTGGCGGCAGGACATCTGGGTCGACCTCGGCCTGCTGACCTTCGCCCGGGCCACCGTGACCCTGCGCGAGGGCCGGCTGATCTCCAAGCGGGAGGCCCTGACCGAGCTGGTGGCGCTGGGCGCTCCGGCGGAGGTCGTCGAGGACATCACCCGCCGCCGCTACGACACCCCGGCCCCGGCCCCCGCCGGCTGGCCCGCCCGCCGGGCCGAGCTGACCCGCGGATATCTGGGGCCGGCGATCGACGCCCTCGTCACCACGTACGGGTGACTCACGCCCGCGTGCCCACCGGCACCTCGGCCGACGGGCCCGGCAGGCCCAGCCCGGTCTCCGGGCGCTCGCGCAGCGACAGCAGGACGCGCAGGGTGGCGATCCAGATCAGGCACGAACCGAGCATGTGCAGGGCGACCAGGACCTCGGGCAGGTGCGTGAAGTACTGCACGTAACCGATCACGCCCTGGGCGAGCAGCACGATGAACAGCTCACGCGTCCGGGCCAGGGGGCCCTGGGGCGCGTCGACCGCCTTCAGGACGAACCACAGGGCGAACGTGAGCGTCACCACGATCCAGGCGAGCACCGCGTGCAGCTTGGCGACCGTCTCCCAGTCGATCGGGATGCGATCCACCTCACTGGAGTCGCCGGCGTGCGGCCCGGCCCCGGTCACCACGGTGCCGACCGCGATGAGCAGCACGGACGCCAGCACCAGGAACCACACCAGCTGCTGCACCGCCTTGCCGACCAGCGGACGCGGCGCCTCGTCGCCCTCCCGCGTGCGCTGCCACATCACCGTGGCGATGGCGATCAGGGCGGTGGAGAGCAGGAAGTGCGCGGCGACGGTGTACGGGTTGAGACCGACCAGGACGACGATGCCGCCGAGCACGGCGTTGCCCATGACCACCCAGAACTGGGCCCAGCCCAGCCGGGTCAGGCCGCGCCGCCACGGCTTCCCGGCCCGGGCCGCGATGATCGCCCAGCCGACGGCCGCGCACAGCACGTACGTCAGCATCCGGTTGCCGAACTCGATGACCCCGTGGAAGCCCATGGCCCGGGTGGTGGTCAGGGAGTCGTCGGTGCAGGTGGGCCAGGTCGGGCAGCCGAGGCCCGAGCCGGTCAGGCGGACGGCGCCGCCGGTCACGACGATCACCACCGACATCACGAGCGCGGCGAGCGCCGCCCGCCGGACGGTCCGGGGGTCCGGGGTCCAGCGGTCGGCGATGAAGGCGAGCGGGTTGCGCAGGGCGGCTTCGGCGTCGGCGCGGTTCAGCTTTGGCACGCGCACCATCGTAGGCCGCCGCTTGTGCACGCGTTCACGAGGGTCCGCTCCCACGCGTGCGGCACGGGTCACTCCCAGCGGAAGAACTTCCCGGCCGCGGCCAGGCCCACCACCGCCCAGACGGCGAGAACGCCCAGGTCGGCCCAGGGCATGCCGGCGCCGTGCTGGAGCACGTCCCGCAGGCCGTCCGACAGGGCGGAGATCGGCAGCAGGCCGAGCACCTGTTCACCCGTCGAGCCGAACTTCTCCAGCGGCACGATGACGCCGCCGCCGACGAGCAGCAGCAGGAAGACCAGGTTGGCGGCGGCCAGCGTCGCCTCCGCCTTCAACGTGCCCGCCATCAGCAGGCCGAGCCCGGAGAAGGCGGCGGTGCCGACGACGAGCAGCAGCAGGACGGCGGCCGGGTTGCCGTGCGGGGACCAGCCCAGCGCGAAGGCGATGACGGTCAGCAGGATGATCTGGAGGACCTCTGTGACCAGCACGGACGCCGTCTTGGCGGTCATCAGGGCCCAGCGGGGCAGCGGCGAGGAGGCGAGCCGCTTCAGGACGCCGTAGCGCCGCTCGAAGCCGGTGGCGATGGCCTGGCCGGTGAAGGCCGTCGACATCACGGCCAGGGCCAGGACGCCGGGGGCGAGGAAGTCGACCGCCTCGCCCTTGCCGGTGTCCACGATGTCGACCGAGCTGAAGAGCACCAGCAGCAGGGTCGGGATGACGACCGTCAGCAGGAGCTGCTCGCCGTTGCGCAGCAGCATCCTCGTCTCCAGCGCCGCCTGCGCCGCGATCATGCGGGGGAGCGGGGCGGCTCCGGGCTTCGGGGTGTACGTACCCGCCGTGGTCACGAGCGCAGCTCCTTGCCGGTCAGTTCCAGGAAGACGTCCTCCAGCGTGTGCCGCTCCACCGAGATCCGGTCCGGCATCACCCCGTGCTGGGCGCACCAGGACGTCACCGTGGCCAGCAGCTGGGGGTCGACCTTGCCGACGACCCGGTAGGAGCCCGGGGTCAGCTCGGCGGCCGTGCAGTCGGCCGGGAGCGCCTTGAGCAGGGAGCCGACGTCGAGGCCGGGCCGGCCGGTGAAGCGCAGGGTGTTCTCGGCGCCGCCCTTGCACAGCTCCTCCGGGGTGCCCTGGGCGATGACCCGGCCGCCGTCGATGATCGCGACGTCGTCGGCGAGCTGCTCGGCCTCGTCCATGTGGTGCGTGGTGAGGATCACCGAGACGCCGTCGGCGCGCAGGTCCCGCACCAGGTCCCAGGTGGCCCGGCGCGCCTGCGGGTCGAGTCCGGCGGTCGGCTCGTCCAGGAACACCAGCTCCGGGCGGCCCACGACGGCCATGGCGAGCGCGAGCCGCTGCTGCTGGCCGCCGGACAGCCGGCGGTAGCTGGTCCGGCCGCAGGAGCCGAGGCCGAGGCGTTCGACGAGGGCGTCGACGTCCAGCGGGTGCGCGTGCAGCTTCGCCATGTGGCGCAGCATCTCCTCCGCCCGGGCGCCGGAGTACACGCCTCCGGACTGGAGCATCACGCCGATGCGGGGACGCAGCTCGGCGGACTGCCGCACCGGGTCGAGGCCCAGGACGCGCACCGTGCCGGAATCCGGCTTCCGGTACCCCTCGCAGGTCTCGACCGTGGTCGTCTTCCCCGCCCCGTTGGGGCCGAGTACGGCGGTCACGCCCGGCTGGGCCACCAGGTCGAGGCCGTCCACCGCGGTCTTCGTGCCGTACCGCTTCACCAAGGCCTGGACCTGGACCACGGGCTCACTTCGCATGGTCCAGAGTCTAGGGAGACCGCTTGCTCCTCAGGCGGGCGGGTGCGGGAAGTCCTCCGCACGGGGCCGGTGCAGCGGCAGCCACCGTTCGGCGTAGGCCACGGCGTCGGCCACCGGGAACAGCCTGGCGTCCGCCGCGCCCACCTTTCCCCGCACGACCGGCCGGTCCCGCTCGAAGTCGTGTCCCAGCTCGTCGAACCGGTCGGAGGTGATCGACACCTCGGTCACGGTCTCCCAGCCGCCGCCGGGAGCGGGCCGGCCGACCGTCACGCGCGGCGCGGGTATCCGGTACTCGGCGAGGTGGAAGGCGGTGCAGGAGTCGTAGCCCGCGCCCAGCAGCAGCACGCGGGCGCCCAGTTTCTCCAGCCGGGCGAGGGGACTGTGCTCACCGAGCCGGCAGTCGCTCGCGTGGCCGTCGGTGATCTCCCGCGCGCGGGGGCCGACGGCCGCGAAGGAGGTCTGCGGGTGGGCGCTGCGCACGGCACCCGGCCAGGTGCGCACGGTCTCCGGGACCACGCCGACCCCGAGGGAGGGGGTGATCAGCGGGTCGTACGGCGGCATGGTGGCGCGGATCCGGTCCCACCACTCCTCGGGCACCGGCGGGTTCGCCCAGACGGCCGGATCGGACAGGGCGCCCGTCTGGGTGGGAACGACGAGCGTGCCCGCCGGACCGAGCGCGTCCAGGAGCCCCTGGACGACCGCGATCGCGCCTCCGTTGACCCAGCCGAGTGAGCTGAGCGAGGAGTGCACGAGGAGCGTCTCACCGGCCTGGACACCGAGCAGTCGCAGCTGTGCGGCGATGTCGTCCCGGGTGACAAGAGGGCCGGTCGGAGGGGGTGTGGGCATGGTTCGGGAGTCTCCCGGACGGGCACGCGCGGCGCCACCGGTTTGCCCTTGCCGGCGACCCTGGATGATCGATCAGATGATCGTTTCCGCAGGTCAGTTTAGGTATGCCTAAGTGACGTAGGGCACCGTGGGGTGATCCGGACGGCGCTTGTCAGGCTCCGCGGAATTACGCAACAATGGCGTTGTGAAAAACGTCGGCGAGGCTCGGGAGACCCCCACGGGGGCCCCTCAGGAGGAGCTAGCGACCGGTGAGCGTTCGACGCGCAACCGGGTCGCGCGCTCCATCCTGGACCACGGGCCGTCGACCGTCGCCGAACTCGCCGGCCGGCTGGGGCTGACCCAGGCGGCCGTCCGCCGTCACCTGGACGCGCTGGTGGCCGACGACGTCGTGGAGGCCCGCGAGCAGCGGGTGTACGGCACGCGCACGCGCGGCCGCCCCGCGAAGGTCTTCGCGCTCACCGACTGCGGCCGGGACGCCTTCGACCAGTCGTACGACAAGCTCGCCGTGGACGCGCTCCGCTGGATCGCCGAGCAGGGGGGCGGCCCCGAGGCGGTCGCCGCCTTCGCCCGCGCCCGGATCGCCGCCCAGGCGAGCGCGTACCGCGAGGCGATCGAGGCGGTGACCCCCGACAAACGCGCCGAAGCGCTGGCCAAGGCCTTGAGCGCCGACGGGTACGCTGCTACGGCGCGCAGCGCACCGGTCGGCGAGCAGCTCTGCCAGCACCACTGCCCGGTCGCACACGTCGCGGAACAGTTCCCGCAGCTGTGCGAGGCGGAGACGGAGATCTTCGCCGAGCTGCTGGGCACCCACGTCCAACGACTGGCGACCATCGCGCACGGCGACGGCGTCTGCACGACGTTCATCCCCGAGATTTCCACTGACGCACCTGCAAGCACGGCCGGGAGGAACCCCGCATGACTCTCCCCACGGAGACTGCCCACCCTGAGCTGGAGGGCCTGGGCAAGTACGAATACGGCTGGGCCGACTCCGACGTGGCCGGTGCCTCCGCCAGGCGCGGCCTGAACGAGGACGTCGTCCGCGACATCTCGGGCAAGAAGTCCGAGCCGGAGTGGATGACGAAGCTGCGCCTGAAGGGCCTGAAGCTCTTCGAGAAGAAGCCGATGCCGAACTGGGGCTCGGACCTCTCGGGCATCGACTTCGACAACATCAAGTACTTCGTGCGCTCCACGGAGAAGCAGGCGGAGTCCTGGGAGGACCTGCCCGAGGACATCAAGAACACCTACGACAAGCTGGGCATCCCGGAGGCCGAGAAGCAGCGCCTCGTCGCCGGTGTCGCCGCCCAGTACGAGTCGGAGGTCGTCTACCACCAGATCCGCGAGGACCTGGAGGAGCAGGGCGTCATCTTCCTCGACACCGACACCGCGCTGAAGGAGCACCCGGAGCTCTTCAAGGAGTACTTCGGCACGGTCATCCCGGCCGGCGACAACAAGTTCGCCGCGCTGAACACCGCCGTGTGGTCCGGCGGCTCCTTCATCTACGTGCCGAAGGGCGTCCACGTCGAGATCCCGCTCCAGGCCTACTTCCGTATCAACACGGAGAACATGGGCCAGTTCGAGCGGACCCTGATCATCGTCGACGAGGGTGCCTACGTGCACTACGTCGAGGGCTGCACCGCGCCGATCTACAAGTCGGACTCGCTGCACTCCGCGGTGGTCGAGATCATCGTCAAGAAGAACGCCCGCTGCCGCTACACGACCATCCAGAACTGGTCGAACAACGTCTACAACCTGGTCACCAAGCGCGCCGTTGCCTACGAGGGCGCGACCATGGAGTGGATCGACGGCAACATCGGCTCCAAGGTGACGATGAAGTACCCGGCCGTCTACCTGATGGGCGAGCACGCCAAGGGCGAGACCCTGTCCATCGCCTTCGCGGGCGAGGGCCAGCACCAGGACGCGGGCGCCAAGATGGTCCACATGGCGCCGAACACGTCGTCCAACATCGTCTCGAAGTCGGTCGCGCGCGGCGGCGGCCGTACGTCCTACCGCGGTCTGATCGAGATCGGCGAGGGCGCCGCCGGGTCGAAGTCGAACGTGCTCTGCGACGCGCTGCTGGTCGACACCATCTCCCGGTCGGACACGTACCCGTACGTCGACGTCCGCGAGGACGACGTCTCCATGGGCCACGAGGCCACCGTCTCCAAGGTCTCCGAGGACCAGCTCTTCTACCTGATGAGCCGCGGCCTGTCCGAGGACGAGGCGATGGCGATGATCGTGCGCGGCTTCGTCGAGCCGATCGCCAAGGAACTGCCGATGGAGTACGCGCTGGAGCTCAACCGGCTGATCGAGCTGCAGATGGAGGGCGCGGTCGGTTAAGACCGCCCCCATCGCCGGCACACGTCTTACTCAGAGAGAGAGCACTACGACAGCCATGGCTGAGGCCCAGAACATCCCCGTGGGTTCCACCACCGCGGGCTCGATCGCGGTCGCCGCGGAGTCGACCGTCGTCTCGCGCATGAGCGCGCCCCCGTCCTTCGACGTCGCGGACTTCCCGGTCCCGCACGGCCGTGAGGAGGAGTGGCGGTTCACCCCGCTGGAGCGCCTGCGCGGGCTGCACGACGGCACCGCCGTCGCGAACGGCGACGGCGTGAAGGTCGACGTCCACGCCCCCGAGGCCGTCACCGTCGAGACCGTCGGCCGCGGCGACGCGCGCCTCGGCAAGGCGGGCACCCCGGTGGACCGTGTCGCCGCCCAGGCGTACTCCGCCTTCGAGAAGGCCCTGGTCGTGACCGTCCCCAAGGAGACCGTCCTCACCGAGCCGATCCGCATCGCCGTGCACGGCCAGGGCGGCACCGCCTTCGGCCACCAGGTGATCGAGCTGGGTGCCTTCGCCGAGGCCGTCGTGGTCATCGACCACACCGGTGACGGGGTGCTGGCCGCCAACGTCGACTACCTCCTCGGGGACGGCGCCAAGCTGACCGTCGTCTCCGTCCAGGACTGGGACGACAAGGCCGTCCACGTCGCCCAGCACAACGCGCTGGTCGGCCGGGACGCCTCCTTCAAGTCCGTGGTCGTGACCTTCGGCGGCGACGTGGTCCGCCTGCACCCGCGCGTGGAGTACGCCGGCCCCGGCGGCGAGGCCGAGCTGTTCGGCCTGTACTTCACCGACGCCGGGCAGCACCAGGAGCACCGCCTGCTGGTCACCCACAACACCCCGCACTGCAAGTCGAACGTCGTCTACAAGGGCGCGCTCCAGGGCGACGACGCGCACGCGGTCTGGATCGGTGACGTGCTCATCGAGGCCAAGGCCGAGGGCACGGACACCTACGAGATGAACCGCAACCTGGTCCTCACGGACGGCGCGCGCGTCGACTCGGTGCCGAACCTGGAGATCGAGACCGGCGAGATCGTCGGCGCCGGGCACGCCTCCGCCACCGGCCGCTTCGACGACGAGCAGCTCTTCTACCTGATGGCCCGCGGCATCCCGGAGCACGAGGCCCGCCGCCTGGTGGTCCGCGGCTTCTTCGCCGAGCTGGTCCAGCAGATCGGTGTCGCCGACATCGAGGAGCGCCTGCTCGCCAAGATCGAGGAAGAGCTGGAGGCTTCGGTCGCATGACGTCGTTCGTACGCGCCTGTGGGCTGAGCGAGCTGGAGGAGGACACCCCGAAGCGGGTGGAACTCGACGGCACGCCGGTCTCGGTCGTGAAGACCGAGGGCGAGGTGTTCGCGATCTACGACATCTGCTCCCACGCGAACGTCTCCCTCTCCGAGGGCGAGGTGGAGGACTGCCAGATCGAGTGCTGGCTGCACGGCTCCGCCTTCGACCTGCGCACCGGCAAGCCGTCCGGCCTCCCCGCGACGCGCCCCGTCCCCGTATACCCCGTAAAGATCGAAGGGGACGACGTTCTCGTCTCCCTCACCCAGGAGTCCTGAGGCACCCATGGCAACGCTTGAAATCCGAGACCTGCACGTCACCGTCGAGGCCGACAACGCCACGAAGGAGATCCTCAAGGGCGTCGACCTCACCGTGAAGCAGGGCGAGACGCACGCCATCATGGGCCCCAACGGCTCCGGCAAGTCGACCCTCGCCTACTCCCTCGCGGGTCACCCGAAGTACACGATCACCAGCGGCACCGTCCTGCTCGACGGCGAGGACGTCCTGGAGATGTCCGTCGACGAGCGCGCCCGCGCGGGCCTGTTCCTGGCGATGCAGTACCCGGTCGAGGTCCCCGGCGTCTCGGTCTCCAACTTCCTGCGCACCTCCGCCACCGCCATCCGCGGCGAGGCCCCGAAGCTGCGCACCTGGGTGAAGGAGGTCAAGGAGGCCATGGAGCGCCTCAACATGGACCCGGCCTTCGCCGAGCGCAACGTCAACGAGGGCTTCTCCGGCGGTGAGAAGAAGCGCCACGAGATCCTTCAGCTCGAGCTGCTCAAGCCGAAGGTCGCGATCCTGGACGAGACCGACTCCGGTCTGGACGTCGACGCCCTCCGCATCGTCTCCGAGGGCGTCAACCGCGTCCGCGAGACCGGCGAGGTCGGCACCCTGCTGATCACGCACTACACGCGCATCCTGCGCTACATCAAGCCCGACTTCGTCCACGTCTTCTCCGCCGGCCGGATCGTGGAGTCCGGCGGCGCCGAGCTCGCCGACAAGCTGGAGGACGAGGGCTACGAGGCATACACGAAGGGTGGCGCATCCGCGTGACACAGCTGCCGGGCCTCCTCGACGTCGAGGCGATCCGCAAGGACTTCCCCGTTCTGGACCGAGTCGTCCACGACGGCAAGAAGCTCGTGTACCTGGACAACGCGGCGACCTCGCAGAAGCCGCGCCAGGTGCTGGACGCTTTGAGCGAGTACTACGAGCGCTACAACGCCAACGTCCACCGCGGTGTGCATGTGCTCGCCGAGGAGGCCACGGCGCTGTACGAGGGCGCGCGCGACAAGGTCGCCGAGTTCATCAACGCGCCGAGCCGCGACGAGGTGATCTTCACCAAGAACGCCTCCGAGTCGCTGAACCTCGTGGCGAACATGCTGGGCTGGGCCGACGAGCCCTACCGGGTGGACCACGAGACCGAGATCGTCATCACGGAGATGGAGCACCACTCCAACATCGTGCCGTGGCAGCTGCTGGCGCAGCGCACGGGCGCGAAGCTGAAGTGGTTCGGCCTCACGGACGACGGGCGTCTCGACCTGTCGAACATCGAGGAGATCATCACCGAGAAGACGAAGATCGTCTCCTTCGTGCTGGTGTCCAACATCCTGGGCACGGTCAACCCGGTCGAGACGATAATCCGCCGCGCCCAGGAGGTCGGCGCCCTCGTCTGCATCGACGCCTCCCAGGCCGCGCCCCACATGCCGCTGGACGTGCAGGCCCTCCAGGCCGACTTCGTGGCCTTCACCGGCCACAAGATGTGCGGCCCGACCGGCATCGGCGTCCTCTGGGGCCGCCAGGAGCTGCTGGAGGACCTGCCTCCGTTCCTCGGCGGCGGCGAGATGATCGAGACGGTCTCGATGCACTCCTCGACGTACGCCCCCGCCCCGCACAAGTTCGAGGCGGGCACGCCCCCGATCGCCCAGGCGGTCGGCCTCGGAGCGGCGATCGACTACCTCCAGTCGATCGGCATGGACAGGATCCTCGCCCATGAGCACGCGCTGACGGAGTACGCGGTGCGGCGCCTGGCGGAGGTCCCCGACCTGAAGATCATCGGCCCGACGACGGCCGAGGACCGCGGGGCGGCGATCTCCTTCACGCTCGGGGACATCCACCCGCACGACGTGGGCCAGGTCCTGGACGAGCAGGGCATCGCGGTCCGCGTCGGCCACCACTGCGCCCGTCCGGTCTGCCTCCGCTACGGAATTCCTGCGACCACGCGAGCGTCGTTCTATCTGTACTCCTCGCCGGCCGAGATCGACGCTCTGGTCGACGGCCTGGAGCACGTACGGAACTTCTTCGGCTGAGAGGCGTGAGCTGAGACCGTGAAGCTGGACTCGATGTACCAGGACGTCATCCTGGACCACTACAAGAACCCGCACGGGCGTGGTCTGAGGGATGGCGACGCCGAGGTGCACCATGTGAACCCGACCTGCGGCGACGAGATCACCCTGCGCGTGAAGTACGACGGCACGAAGATCGAGGACGTCTCGTACGAGGGCCAGGGCTGCTCGATCAGTCAGGCGAGCGCCTCCGTGCTCAACGAGCTCCTCGTCGGCAAGGACCTGGCCGAGGCGCGGAAGATCCAGGAGACCTTCCTGGAGCTGATGCAGTCCAAGGGCAAGATCGAGCCCGACGACGCGATGGAGGAGGTGCTGGAGGACGCGGTCGCGTTCGCCGGTGTCTCCAAGTACCCCGCGCGGGTCAAGTGCGCCCTCCTGAGCTGGATGGCGTGGAAGGACGCGACGGCCCAGGCGCTGGGTGGCGCCGACGCCGAAAGGAAGACGGCATGACCGACACCGCAGAGATGAAGCCGGTCTCGGAGGAAGAACTCCGCGAGGCCCTGATGGACGTGGTCGACCCCGAGCTGGGCATCGACGTCGTCAACCTCGGCCTGATCTACGGCATCCACATCGACGACTCCAACGTCGCCACGATCGACATGACCCTGACCTCGGCGGCCTGCCCGCTGACGGACGTCATCGAGGACCAGGCCAAGTCCGCCACGGACGGCCTCGTCAACGAACTCCGCATCAACTGGGTCTGGATGCCGCCGTGGGGGCCGGACAAGATCACGGACGACGGCCGGGAGCAGCTTCGGGCGCTCGGGTTCAACGTCTGACACAGAGCCTGTGACAGGGGCCGTGGCCATGTGCCGCGGCCCCTTTCGCGTGCTCAGGAGAGCCCGTCCACCAACCGGAACGCGGAGTCCGCGCGGTAGAGGTCCGTGTTCTGGTACGGGTCCAGTCTCAACTGGAAGCTCTGGTGGCGGAGGAAGCGGCCGGGGTAGTTCAGCGACTCCAGGGTGACGGCGCCGGCGTGGGCGGAGGGGCGGGGGCAGAACGTGGCGTCCTGGGTGAAGAGGCGGGAGCCGTCGTCGGGTTCGGCGCGGAGCAGGAACTCACGGTGGCGCAGGTAGCTGCCGTCGGCCGTGGCGAAGGACCAGCAGCGGGCGTCGGCGAGGCCTTTGACGCGGGTGAAGGTGGCGGCACGGCGGGCCGGGGCCGAGGTGACCGGGTCGAGCCTCACCAGGCCGGCGCTGAGGTGCCAGTAGCGGTCGGGGTAGTTGACGGAGCGGACGGAGGTCCCGTGCTCCACCGGCTTCGGGGAACTCGCCGGGGGACCGGGTGACTTGGCGGGCGTGTGCTTCGGACGGGTGTGGGGCGCGGGGGAGTTGAGGGCGGAGGGCCGCTGTGACGGCTTCTCCGGCTCGTTCCGCGCGGAAGCCGGTGGGGTGGACGGGGTGGCGAAGGAGAGCAGGCCGGGGCCGTCGTCCGGCGGGGTGATGGGCGCGGTGGCGGTTCTCCGTTCCGCGGGCTCGTCGTTCATGGTGAGGGCGGTCACGCAGGCGGCCACGGTCGCCAGGGCCAGTGCGGCGGCCAGCCGGAGTCTTCGGGCGCGGGGGGTGTTTGCGGGCACGGGCCCGCACAGTAGTGGAGGCGCGAGCCGGCCGTGGGCCGATTCAGCGAGCGGTTTCCATGAAACTGCAACTTTCTTGTCGGGTACGGCCGTACGCATCGCTGTGTACGCTCGTACATATGGGGTATCTGCTGCTCTCCGGTGCCATCGCCGCCGAGGTCGCCGCCACGACGGCGATGAAGTACAGCGAGGGATTCAGCCGGCTCTGGCCCTCGCTCGTGACCGCGCTGGGGTACGTCGTCTCGTTCGCGCTGCTCGCCCAGACGCTGAAGACCGTGCAGATCGGTACGGCGTACGCGATCTGGTCCGGCGTGGGCACCGCGACCATCGCCGTCCTCGGCCTGCTGCTGTTCGGCGAGGGACTGAGCCCGACCAAGGTCGCCGGGATCCTGTTGATCATCGGGGGAGTGGTGGTGCTCAACCTGGGCGGGGCGACGCACTGATGCCGCGCCGCTACGACCCCGGCCGCCGGCAGCGGATCATCGACGCGGCGATCCGCGTGGTCGGCCGGGACGGCATCGCCGGGCTGAGCCACCGCACGGTCGCCGCCGAGGCGGACGTACCGCTCGGCTCCACGACGTACCACTTCGCCACCCTCGAAGAGCTGCTGGTGGCCGCGCTGCGGCAGGCGAACGAGGGGTTCGGCCGGGTGCTGGCCGAGCTGTTGCCGGAAGGCGGCGGCGAGGGCGACCTCGCCGCGGATCTCGCCCGGGCGCTCGGGGAGTGGCTGGCGGGCGAGCGCACCGGCGTGGAGCTGGAGTACGAGCTGTACCTGGCGGCGCTGCGCCGCCCGGCGCTGCGCCCCGTCGCCGCGGAGTGGACCGAGCAGGCCGCCGCGCTGCTGGCCCGCCGCACGGACCCGGTCACGGCGCGGGCCCTGCTCGCGCTGATGGACGGCATCTGCCTCCAGGTGCTGCTGACGGGCGGTTCCTACGACGAGGAGTACGCGCGCGCCACGCTGGCTCGGCTGATCCCCTGAACCCGCGCCCGGCACGTGAGACGCGGTTCGCCCTCACCACCCCGCCCACGTTAGGTTTTCTCCCATGACCGAGTCTGCAACCCGTACCACCGGCGCCGTCGCCGCCGGCCTCGCCACGATCGCCTCCGACGGCACCGTTCTCGACACCTGGTTCCCGGCCCCCGAGCTGGTCGAGGAGCCGGGTCCGGCCGGCACCGAGCGGCTGACCGCCGAGCAGGCGGCCGAGCTGCTGGGCGGCGGCGCGACCGCGGCGACCGGCCCGGACGCCCGCCGGGGCGTCGAGGTGGTCGCGGTCCGCACGGTCATCGCCTCGCTGGACGAGAAGCCGCTCGACGCCCACGACGTCTACCTGCGCCTGCACCTGCTCTCGCACCGCCTGGTCAAGCCGCACGGCCAGAACCTCGACGGCATCTTCGGCCACCTCGCCAACGTCGCCTGGACCTCGCTCGGCCCGGTCGCCGTGGACGACATCGAGAAGGTGCGCCTGAACGCCCGCGCCGAGGGCCTGCACCTCCAGGTGACCTCGATCGACAAGTTCCCGCGCATGACGGACTACGTCGCCCCGAAGGGCGTGCGCATCGCCGACGCCGACCGGGTCCGCCTCGGCGCGCACCTCGCGGCCGGCACCACGGTGATGCACGAGGGCTTCGTCAACTTCAACGCCGGCACCCTCGGCACCTCCATGGTCGAGGGCCGGATCTCCGCGGGCGTCGTGGTCGGCGACGGCTCGGACATCGGCGGCGGCGCCTCCACCATGGGCACCCTGTCCGGCGGCGGCAACGTGATCATCTCCATCGGCGAGCGCTGCCTGGTCGGCGCCGAGGCGGGCGTCGGCATCGCGCTCGGCGACGAGTGCGTGGTCGAGGCCGGCCTGTACATCACCGCGGGCACCCGCATCACCATGCCCGACGGCCAGATCGTCAAGGCCCGCGAGCTCAACGGCGCCTCCAACATCCTGTTCCGCCGCAACTCGGTCACCGGCACGGTCGAGGCCCGCCCGAACAACGCGGTCTGGGGCGGCCTGAACGACATCCTGCACAGCCACAACTGATCACCGGCGGCCGTGACCTGCGGCCGCCTAATCGATCAACGCCCTGACCTGCTGCCGAGCTGTCGGCACCTGTCGACGTTGGTCACCATTGAGCGCCCTTCCACGGCCCGAGCACGGCCCGGAAGGGCGCTCGTGCGTGAGCATCGAACGAGATCGGCTTGTGAGCCGATCGGTCTGCTAAGAGCCCTGGCGGGTCGTGCGGTTCGGGATGAAGCCCCGACCTCCGGGACGCTGCTGGGTGCTTGTCTGGCCGGGGGCAGCAGAGGTCCACACTGAGACAATCGCCCTCCTCCCTCATTTCTCAAGAAGCCAGGCCCGCAGATGCACCTGTAGGCATACCATGACGCGTATGCTGCGACGCTTCATGTACTTGGACACTGCCACGCTGAGCGAATACCTCAGCGGCCTCGAAGATGGAGTTCGGGATTCGATCGAACGCAAGAATCTTTCTGGGCGTAATGCGGAGGGTAGCGTGAGCGCTAAGGTTGTTAGCGCTAAAGTCGGGGGGTCCCGGCAAACCGAAGAGTCGGCTACCTATTCAGACTCTCCGAATTCGAAGTTCGAGCGCCTTCTTGAACTCTGCCAGGCGGAACCTGAGATCGCCGCATGGATCGATGTCGCCGATCCAGACGTGGACTTCTCTGAGATCGGCATCGGCGCTGTCTTCGATGTGGAATGCGAGGTCTACATACCCGAGACGGTTAAAGCCCTTGCCTCCAGTGGTGGCATGGCAGACGCATTGAGTCAGCTTGAGAGCCTGCTTCCTTTTGTAAGTGTATTTGACCCTAGCGCTGCCGACGGCTTGCCAGATAGGCGGGAAAGGGAAGCCATGCGAGGCTTCCTGGGGGCTTTTGGTGGAAAGGTTATCGCCGTCGGTGAATTTGACGACTCTAACTGGCATATCGCTGGGCAGCTTGACGATCAGTACGTGCGCTCTGATATTGAAGGCCGTGCCAGAGTGTTCGGCAAAGTATCTAATCGGTGGGAACAGGGTAAGTGGAAACCGCTTCTGGCTCTCCCCGGTTCAAACCTACTCAGTCGCGATCAGCGTCGAGCACTAGAGCGTCGGCGCCCTGAGCCGAACGAAGCAGACCAGTATCTCGAAGGGCCCGCACTAATGCTGGACATTCTTGCGATCTATCGGTAGGAATCGAGCCCGTCGAGAGCATGACGCGCGTGCCTCGCTCAGACGCGTCTGGCGCGAACCGTGAGCTGACGGTCCCTTTGGTGCAAGTTGTGCCTGAAGGCTGTACTGGTCGCGGTTTGGACCGGCACACTGCTGTGCATGGCACAGTGGATTCTTCCTCTCCTCACCGCCTTCCTCGGCTACCTCGTGCATTGGGCGCAGCAGACACTTGCGTTGAGGTATGAGTTTCATAGGGAAGATCGCAATCGAATCTCTAC
This sequence comes from Streptomyces flaveolus, assembly GCF_000716535.1. Classification (GTDB taxonomy): domain Bacteria; phylum Actinomycetota; class Actinomycetes; order Streptomycetales; family Streptomycetaceae; genus Streptomyces; species Streptomyces flaveolus_A. Next base: position 318,580 of record NZ_JNWV01000006.1, read on the forward strand.
AATGCGCGAGAAACTAGTCGAGCTCCGGGAGGCGGGTGATAGGGAAGTACTTGAAGCCTCTCGCCCGACTGTGCGCAGCTTGATAAGCGATGCGGCTTTGTTGCGCGATGAACGGTTACGGAAGCGCATAACCAGAAACGCCTTGCTCATCAGTAGCGCGTGGGTTCAGCAGCGGCGGAGGCCCGCTTGGAGCGAAGGCTATCTTGTAAACGTGTTCGTCGATGATTCTTACGAATGCTTATCTGCTGTCCTTCGTGGCGATTCGCTGCCCCCAGAAAAAGATCAGGTGTTGCATCTGGTTTTCGATCAGGAAAGAGCAGGGTTGGAGGCGGCGCGTGCCTGGCTGATGATTGGCGATCAAGAGCAGTCAGATACTGAATGGCATAGGAGATTTCTGGAGTGGCGCTCGGAGTATCTCCGGCGTAACAGAGGTGGATTTTCAAGAGTCCGGAGACGTCGCATAACCTAGGAGTAAGAGGTCGGTGGAGCGGCTTTGGGCTGGAGCTGATTTGGCGCGAGTGATCATGGCCCATTACGCTAGCCAGCGGATCGGGCAGGTTTGTGAGCCTGCCCGTTAGTGCCCGATCTTGGGCCATGATCTTCGAGGCTCGCGCCAAATTGGCTGCCTAAAGCCGTGGAGCCGACCGCCCCAGCCACAGAGGGTTTCTCCCACGACATGCCCGCAGCCGCCGAGCGCGCCGCCGGGCGCGGCCAGCCGGGGCGAAGACAGGAGGCAGGCCGCGCCGCAGAGGCGGCGCGCGCCCGCGCCGTGCGCGGGCCTTGATGAAGTAGGGAAAGTTGTACCGCACCCGCGATCAGCATCGCTCGATCGTGGCCCTGTCGGCTCACCGCGCGTCTCGACTACCGTTCCGGGTATGCCTTCTGCACTGGACACGCCTCAGGGAGCATCTGCACTCGCTGAGTCTCTGCTTCCTCAGCTCGGGAACCGCTGGCTGCACACTCAGGCGGTGGCTGCTCGTGCTCAAGAGGCTGCCGCGGCTGTGCGTAAGGCTGATCGGGGCCTCCTCGTCGCCGCAGCCTGGCTGCATGACATCGGTTACGCCCCCGAACTTCGTGACACCGGGTTCCATCCCCTAGACGGCGCCCGTCACCTGGAAGAACTGGGTGCGCCGGCGCGCCTGGTGCGACTGGTCGCCCATCACTCCGGCGCTGTGTACGAGGCAGAGCAGCGCGGGCTGTCGGCAGAGCTGGCCGTCTACGAGCGGGAGGACTCCCCGGTCCTCGACGCCCTGATCTTTGCTGACATGACGACCGGCCCCGCCGGGCAGCCCTTCGACTTCGACACCCGCATTGACGAGATCCTGGTCCGCTACGAACCGGGCAGTGAAGTGCACAACGCAATCAGCAAAGCGCGCCCATACCTCGGCGCTGCGGTGGAGCGCACCCAACGACGGATCGCAGCGTTCATGTCACTGCCGCCGAGTCAACGGTCGATCATCGACGGAAGCGGCTGGTGGCCTCCGACGCTCTTCGCGGTGGAACACCAGGACGTGGAACTACTGGCTCGACTGCTGGATGCCGGCGCAGACCCCGATGAAGGCAACGGTGCGACTCCGCTGACGCACGCGATTGGGACGGAGGGCGATGTCGCGCTGCAGAGCGGTGATCCGCACACCGTGGCAACGACGGCGGTACTCCTCGCATACGGCGCAGACCCGGAACTACCCGACGCGACTGGTGAGACGCCGCTCCAGGTAGCCGAGTACTACGACCACGCCCCTGCTATCCGGTTGCTGCGCCGGCATCTGCCGGGCGGTCGCTCCAGTAAGCCTCAGCCGATGTAAGGCTCGGTCCGGTCGGCCAATCCGTGCTCGATCCGCATGCGCATCGACGGGTGGATGCTCAGCTCGTCCAGCTTGCCCGGGTCGACGAACGCCACTTCCTTGCTCTCGCTGCTCGTCCGCAGCTGGCCGCCAACGATGCGGGCGTGGAAGCAGATGGAGAACTGCTGGCGGACTTCGCCGTCGTCGTACGCCATGACGTGTCCGGGGTTCGTGTAGATGCCGACCAGGCCGGTTACCTCCACGTCGAACCCTGTCTCTTCCTTGGTCTCGCGTACCGCCGCGTCGGGGGCTGACTCGCCCAGGTCAATACCGCCTCCAGGCAGGGCCCACAGATCGTTGTCGGTCTTGTGGATCAGCAAGACTTCTCCGGCCTCGTTGCGGGCCACGGCGGTCACGGAGGGGACGAGACTGTTCGCCTTCGGGGCGTTCGGATCGTTGAAGTAGTCGACACGTGCCATGCGTTCAGCGTCGCATGCCGTGCCCTGCTACGCCGTCCGGCCCTGCTCCCATGCGTAGTCGAAGCTTCGCATGTAGTGCCGGAACGTGCGCGCTCCCGGCAGGTACTTGAAGTGCATCACCGGGTTCTGCCCAGCGGGAGCCCCAAGCACATGGGGGTTCACCAGCACGTCCTCATCGAACCTGTAGATGGAGTTGTAGAGGATCGTGTCGTGCAGCCGTACCTCGATGCCGGGCGTCGACATGGCGGGCTGCAGGTATCGGCGAGTGATTCGGGCTCGCGCGGCGAGGTCGTCACCAATGCCCTCCTCTTCACCACGCTGGCGAACAGCCTCGGACTCAGGGTCGCCCAGCAGGATCCGAACCTGCGCGCCGGCCTTCGCCTTGTCGGCCAACTGGTCGGGTAGGTCCGGGTGGCTGTCGAAGAGGAACAGCCCCGCGTACACCAGGATGTCGATCTGATCCGTCGCTTGCTCAATCAGAGACGACCACAGCGGGGCAGGGACCGCACCACGGTGCGGGTAGTACGTGATTAGCTCGGACGCGCTTGCCTTCTCGGCCTGCTTCTCGGCTGACGGCCACAGGTAGACCTCATCGGCCCCCAGGAAGCTCGCGGCCTTCCATCGGTGCCCCCTGTGGGGCGTGCGGTTGGTGGTGATCCAGCGCTCGACGCTCTTTGGGTCTACTCCGACGTGCTCGGCAACGGACTGGATCGTCTCGCCCTTCGCCGAAATCGCTGCACGTAAACGCTCGTTCGCCATGGTGTGCCCTTCCCAGGAACCTGTAGGGACGTTTTGACGGTAGCTCAGACGTCCCTAAACGTCCATAGAGACCGTGATGCGTCCACCCCATCTCGCGGTCTCCTGATCTCACCGACGGGACGTCGGTCAAGAACCCACCTCATCAGGAGACAGAGGATGCGTCAGATTCCCGTGGACACCTCCGCCGCGACCGTGATGGTTGCCAAGCCCCCGCAGCCCAAGGTGAAGGACCGCCGTACCGGTGAGATCGCCACCGACGTCGAGACCGGCGCGAAGCTGATGACCGTCGACGTGATGTTCGCGGCCAACGACGAGGTGGAGATCCTGTCCATCACCGTTCCCGAGCCGGGCATCTCCGGTGAACTGACCATGGGCACCCCGGTCGCGCTCACGGGCCTGATCGCCCGGCCGTGGGAGAACGACTTCAACGGCCAGAAGAGGCACGGCATCGCCTTCCGCGCCGTCGCGGTCACGTCCCTGGTTGCTACTGCCGCGAACTCCAAGGCGGCCTGATCATGGCCGCGTTCACGGTCGCTCTGGTGCTGGTCGTCGCCGCTGCGGGTCTCCTGCGGTGGCGGCGCCCCGCCTGGTACTGGATGACCTTCGGTGTCACCCTGGCAAGCCTGCGGGTTCTGGTCCGCTACGCCTCCGTCATGGACGCGTGCGGGCTGACGGTCCCGCCCTCGTGCTGGCGTCTGACCCTGGCCCGGGTCACCAACCGGCCCGTTCCGGAGTCCCGTCCACCGCGCATCCTGCGCTTCCGCCCGACCCGAACCGGCCTAGTACTGCGGCTGGGACTGCGGCCCGGACAGGACGCCTTCGACGTCGCCGCCGCCTCGGACCGGCTTCGTCACTCCTTCTCGATGTACGGCGTCACCTCGCGTGAGGTGCGGTCGGGTGTCGTGGAAGTGCGGATGACCGGCTACGACGTGCTCAAGCGGGTGCAGATGCCCGCCAAGGTCGACACCCGGCCGATGCGGGTCCCGGTCGCCCTGCGCGAGGACGGGTCGGTGCACTACCGCGACTACCGCGCCGTCCCACACGCCCTCACCCTTGGCGCTACCGAGTCGGGCAAGTCCGTCTATCAGCGCAACCTGGTTGCCGGGCTCGCCCCGATGGACGTCGCCCTGGTCGGCATCGACTGCAAGCAGGGGGTGGAGCTGTTCCCGCTGGCCCGCCGGTTCTCCGCCCTCGCCGACAACCCCGACACCGCCGTCGAACTGCTTGATGCGCTCGTGTCCCGCATGGAAGGGATCTACCAGCTCATCCGGGCTGAGCAGCGCATCACCGCCGCCGTGCCGGACGCCGAGATAGCCGCCGACATCTGGGACCTGCCCGACCACCTGCGACCAGTGCCGGTCGTGGTCCTGGTCGACGAAGTTGCCGAGCTGGCCCTGTTCGCCAGCAAGGACGAGGAAAAGCGGCGCGACCGCATCATCACCGCGCTGGCCCGCCTCGCTCAGCTCGGCCGCGCGGCCGGCATCTACCTCGAAATCTGCGGGCAGCGCTTCGGCTCCGAACTCGGCAAGGGCATCACCATGCTCCGCGCCCAGCTCACCGGCCGAACCGCGCACCGCGTCAACGACGAGACATCCGCCAACATGGCCTTCGGCGACATCTCCCCGGACGCCGTCCTCGCCGCCATCCAGATCCCCGCAGAACTGCGCGGCCTTGCCATCGCCGGGGACTCCACCGGCGGCTGGCACCGCATCCGCGCCCCGCACACCTCCCTCCGGCAGGCCGTCAACACCTGCAACCGGCATGCCGACCGCACCCCGGACCTGCCCGAGCTGGCCCCCTTCCGGCCCGAGCCGACCGCTCCCGCTGCAACCGCAGTGCCGCTGTCCAAGACGGCTCCTGCCACGGCGTAACTACTCCGCTCCCCGGTCGGCGCGACCGCCTTCGCGCCAGGTCCCTACCCCCGCCATGTCTGTTGAAGGGAGAACCCCCGTCATGTGCCCCGACTGCGAGGACTTCGCCCGGACCGTCCTGCTCCTGGGCCAACTCGCCCTCTACGCCGACACCATCGGCGCCGACCTGGACTTCGTGGACGCCGTCAGTCCGTCCCTGGCCGCCTCGCTCCCGCAGCCGCCGACCGGTGGGGAGTCCTGATGGCCACCCGTCACGCCCTGCGCGTGGATGCCGTCCTGGTCCAGGCCGTCATCGCCGGAGCGCTGTCTTTTGCCCACCTGCACGACCTGGCCGCCGCTGCCGGACAGGACGGTTGGAAGGCCTGGGCCTACCCCGTCTCCGTAGATCTGCTCCTGGTCGCCGCCTGGCGACGGCTCCGCAGCGAGGGCCCGTCCCGCCTGGCTTGGTGCTGGTTCCTCATCGCCCTCTTCGCCTCGCTCGGTGCCAACGTCGCCACCGCCGGATTCCTCGACCTGACCGACCCGCCCGCGCTGCTCCGCCTCGGCATCGCCGGATGGCCGGCCCTGGCCTTCCTCGGCGGCACCCTCCTCGCCCACTCCGCCAAGCAACCGACGGCCGAACCGCCGGCACCCGCCTTGGCCCCGGAACCCGAGATCGCGGACGACCACGAACCGGCTCCCGAACTCGTCCCGGACCCGGAGCCCGCCCCGGCCCCCGTGGAGGAACCTGCGGCGCTTCCGCCCGCCGACCCGGTGCCCGCGGTTCCCGCCGTTCTCATCGACCACGCCCGCAAGGTCGCCGCCGACTACCGCGACCGCACCGGCGCCCCCATCGACACCGACACCCTGCGCGCCCACCTCGGCGTCCCGCCCCACCTCGCCGACGCCATCGCCGCCCAGCTCGCCTGACCCGGAAGGAGAACCAGCCGCCATGCCCGCCCGCGACAACTTCCACTCCGTGATGCGGATCGGCCCCGTGCAGATCGGCACCCACCGCGACCGCAACGGCCAGACGAAACACGCCGCCGTGTGCACCGCCGACCGCTGCGGCTGGTCCGCCGACTACTCCAGCCAGACCGCCGCCCAGCTCGCCGCCCGCACCCACCGCTGCCGCGTCCGCTAGGAGACACCGCCATGCAGGTCCCGCTCTGGTTCGCCCTGGCCGTCGTCGGCTACCTCGGCGTCAAGTTCCTCCGCCCGCCCTGGTGGCTCGTCACCGTCCTCCTCCTCGGCGGCTACCTCCTCGCCGACAGCGTCCTCGCCCCCGCCATCGACACCGCCCTCACCAAGTAGCGAAGGGAGAACCGCCATGCTCCGCCCGAAGCTCCCGACCATGCCCACCCCGACCGGCCTCGTTTCCTCGACTGCCGTCATCGAGCCGACCACCGTGGACCAGCACCACCCGACTCCCGCCCCGGCCCAGGCCGTCCAGGTCCCCTCCCGGCCCACCGTCCAGCTCACCCCGGGCGCCGTCCTCGCCCTCGTCGGCGGCGGTACGGCCGTAGTCCTGGTCGTCGGCGCCGTACTCGTCTCGATGCTCCTGGCCGTCGCCGTCACCGGCGCGTCCGTGGCCGTCTGCGCCCTGGTCATCCGCTCACTCATCACCTCGCAGCACCGCCGCTGAACGGTCCCAGGAGCGACGCACAAACCGCCAAGCACGCGCCACCCCGGGCCGTTCCTTCCAACCGCGATCGAAAGGAACCACCGTCATGGACCACCGCACCCCGCCCCCGCCGAGGATCTGCCCGGCCTGCGACGGCTTCGCCTCCGTCGCCGTCACCCTCGGCGGCCGGGACCACCGTGGCCACCTGCGCACCGTCACGGCCCACTGTCCGGCCTGCCAGGGCACCGGCACCGTCACCGCCCGCCGCTTCCCGGAGGGCGCCCGTGCCTGAGCAGCTGCTCGACCGTGCCACCCTCGGCGACCTGCTGAGGGTGGCTTCGGCCGCTGACTACCACCGCTGGCACGAGCAGATACGCCGCACAGGCGGCTGCGCCGACCCCATCCACCTGACCGGCTGGGTCCTGCACAAGGACAAGACGACCGGCGAGACCCTGCACCACTACTCCACCGAGGGCGAACCCGGTGGACGGCTCCGCCTCGCCTGCGGCAACCGCCGCGCCTCCCGCTGCCCGTCCTGCGCCTGGACCTACGCGGGCGACACCTACCACCTCATCCGCGCCGGACTCGCCGGGGACGACCGCCGTGACATCCCCGCCACCGTCCGCGACCATCCCCGCGTCTTCGCCACCTTCACCGCCCCCTCGTTCGGCCGTGTGCACAACCGGCCCGCCCGGGGCGTCTGCCGCTGCGGCACCCGCCACACCGCTGACGCCCCCACACTCGGCACCGCCCTCGACCCGGAGACGTACGACTACGCGGGCGCCGCGTTGTTCAACAACCACGCCGGACAGCTCTGGCAGCGCTTCACCAACCGGCTCCGCCGTGAGATCGCCGCCCGCGCCGGCCTCTCACAGCGGGAGCTGAAGGAGTGCGCCCGGCTGTCCTACGGCAAGGTTGCCGAGTTCCAGAAGCGGGGTGCCGTGCACTTCCATGCCGTGATCCGCATCGACGGACCGGAAGGCCCGGACACCCCGCCGCCCACCTGGGCCACGGTCGACGTTCTCTCCGACGCGATCCGCGCCGCTGCCACGCACTCCTACACCTCCGTCTCCGTCCCGGCCGTCGCCGACCAACCAGCCCGGACCTTCCGCTGGGGCCGACAGCTCGACGTACGGCCGGTCAAGGCTTTCGGGGACGGCTCCGACATCACTGAGCAGGCCGTCGCCTCCTACGTCGCCAAGTACGCCACCAAGGCCGCCGAGAACACCGGCACGCTCGACCGCCGCATCGGCGAACTCTCTGAACTCGACCGCCACGGCGTCCCCGAGCACACCCGCCGCCTGATCGAGGCCTGCAAGCTGCTCGACCCGCTGTATCCGGACCGGCGCCTGTGGGCCTGGGCTCACATGCTCGGCTTCCGTGGCCACTTCTCCTCGAAGTCCCGCCGCTACTCGACCACCCTCGGTGCTCTCCGCCAGGCCCGTGCCGACTATCGCGCCGCGCAGGAGCAGGCAGTCCTCGGCCTCGGCGACCAGGAGCCGGACACCGTCCTGGTCCTGGCCGACTGGCAGTACGCCGGCCACGGCCACACCCCCGGCGAATCCGTCCTCGCCGCCACTATCGCCCGCGACCTTCAACTGAACCGCGAAACCGCCCGTGAGGCACTTGCCGCGCTGCCAGAGGACGGTGAGTGGTGATCGTGGCGACACGTCTGCCCGACCGGTACCTGACGCCCGAGGACCTGGTCGAACTGTTCGAGCTGCCCAGCGTCGAGACCGTCTACCAGTGGCGCCGCAAGCGCATCGGCCCCCGCGGCTTCCGTGTCGGCCGGCACCTCCGCTACGACCCTGAAGACGTCCGCGCCTGGGTGAAATCCCGTATGGAAGAAGGAGCCGCCGCGTAATGGCCGGACACGTCCAAGACCGTTGGTACAAGAGCGTCCCCGGCCCCGACGGCAAGACCGTCCGGGTCAAGACCGACCGATACGGCGTCGGCCACCGCTACCGCGCCCGGTACATCGCGCCGGACGGCTCCGAGAAGTCCAAGAGCTTCCCGGACAAGCAGAAGCGCAAGGCGGACCAGTGGCTCGCCAACATCGAAGCGGACATGTCGCAGGGGCGATACATCGACCCGGCTGCGGGCTCCGTGACCTTCGGTGAGTACGCCAAGAAGTGGATGGCGGCACTCACCATCGACCCGGTGACCCGAGAGAGTGTCGAGATCCGTCTCCGGGTTCACGCCCTTCCGTATCTCGGTGATCGACCGATGGCCTCATTCCGTCCCTCGCACCTGCGCATATGGATGCGGGAGCTGGAGGCCACGGGCCGCGCGGCGTCCTACCGGAGATCAATCTTCGCCAACGTGTCCGCCGTGTTCACGGCTGCCGTGGAGGACCGGATCATCGTCGAGAATCCCTGCCGGGCGCGATCGGTCCGGGCGCCGTCCCTCGACGGGCGCAAGGTCAAGCCATGGTCGGTCGAGCGTGTCATGGCCGTACACGATGCCCTGCCCGATGCCTACCGAGAGATGGTGTCCCTGGGGGCTGGGTGCGGCCTTCGGCAAGGCGAGATCTTCGGCCTGGCCCTCGAAGACGTCGACTTCCTCGGCGGTATCGTCCACGTCGTCCGGCAGGTCAAGCTCTTGCGCGGCACACAGGCGGTCTTCGGCCCGCCCAAGGGCGGCAAGGAACGGCGTGTGCCTCTGCCCGAGACGGTCGCCTTCGCGCTGGCCGCCCACATCACCAAGCATGAGCCGGTCGAGGTCACGCTGCCGTGGAAGACGCCGGACGGCCCGCCGGTGACGGCCTCGCTGCTGTTCTCCAATGCCCGGAACAGGGCGGTGGCCCTGCACCGCACTCGCTTCAACCGCTATGTGTGGCGCCCCGCGCTCACGGCCGCCGGCATCCCCTTCGGACGCGAGAACGGCATGCACGCCCTTCGCCACTTCTACGCGTCCGTGCTCCTGGACGCGGGGGAGAGCATCAAGGCCCTGAGCGAGTACCTCGGCCACCACGACCCCAGCTTCACCCTGCGGACGTACACCCATCTCATGCCGAACAGCGAGGCACGGACCCGGGCCGCCGTGGATCGCGTCTTCCGGGACCCCGACAGCATCGAGGACGGCCCCGAGACGGCCCAGGGGGAAAGCTAGGTTCCTGACCTGCACCGGAATCAGAACAGCCACAACTGACGCACCGCGTCCGGCGGAGCGCCCTTCACCGTGGGGTGGAGGGCGCTTGGTCATGCGGGTGGTGCCGCGTCGTGCGGTCAGGGGTGCCCGGCGCCGTCGTGGCCGGCCGCGCGGTTCCCCGTCCCCCTTCGGAACGCGCCGCGCGTATCAGCCCGCGGTGAGCGCCTCGTAGACCGCCAGCAGTCCGTCGGCTGTCTCCCGGTCGGCGGGCAGCAACGGCGCACGGACCGGGCCCGCGGGCAGGCCGAGGCGGGCCAGGAGGGCCTTCGCGGTGACCGTGCCGGGCAGACCGGCGCCCATCATGGCCTCGGTCAACGGGGTCACGGCCCGCTGGAGTCCGGCCGCGCCGGCGGTGTCGCCGGCGTCGAACGCGGCCAGGATCGCGGCGACGCGGTCCGGTACGGCGTTCGCGACCGTGCTCACACAGCCCGCCGCGCCGACCGCGTACAGCGCCAGTACGTGCTCGTCGCACCCGGCGTAGTACGCCAACTCCGTACGCCCCAGCACCTTCAGGGTGCCGAGGAAGTCGTAGGAGCAGTCCTTGACGGCCACGATCCGCGGATGGTCCGCGAGGCGGATCATCGTGTCCGGCTCGATCCGGGTGCCGGTGCGGCCCGGGATGTCGTAGAGCATCACCGGCAGGTCGCTCGCGTCGGCGACCTGGAGGAAGTGGGCGGCCACGGCCTCCTGCGGGGGCCGGCTGTAGTACGGCGTCACCACCAGGACACCGTCGGCGCCCGCCTTCCCGGCCGCCAGCGCCAGTTCCACCGTGTGCCGGGTGTCGGCCGTGCCCACGCCCGTGACCAGTGCGGCCCGGTCGCCGACCGCCTCCCGCACCGCCGCGACCAGCCGCGCCTTCTCCTCGTCGGTGGTGGTGGGCGACTCGCCGGTGGTGCCGTTGAGGACCAGACCGTCACAGCCCCGCGCCACCAGGTGCGCGGCCAGCCGCTGGGCGCCGTCCAGGTCGAGGGCGCCCTCCTCGGTGAAGGGCGTGATCATGGCGCAGAGGGTGCGGCCGAAGGGAGCGGGCCCACGGGTACTCGTCATGGGAGTAGTCTCGGCAGCACATCTGTGAAGCTCTACTTAATTCTTCTACGAGGTATCGGTAAGTGTTTCTGATGACTCGGGGGTGGGGGCGGAGGCCCTGTGTCCAACTCGGCACCTCATGGGTCACTATGGCCGGAGGGTCACCGACGTCCGTCATGGGAGGCACCATGAAGCTCGGCAAGGCACTGGCCACCGGGGTCGCGGAGGAGCGGCCGCTCGTCCGGGAGGAGAAGCCGCAGGTCACCGAGGACACCGTCCGCACGGACGCGGCCGAACCGGCCGAGCCGGCCCGCGAAGAGGTCCCGGCCGCCCGATGAGGCTGCGGCTCCCGGCGGAACGCCCGACGGAGCCGCCGACCGGCTACAAGATCGCCCACCCGGTGCTGTCCCAGGACGGCACCCGGGCGGGGTTCACCGGTGTGTCGCTCGGCGGCGCGCTGCCGTACGGCGTCCTGGACGACGCCTCCTGCGTCTACGGCTTCCGGCACCGCTCGCCCGCGCGCCGGTGCGACTGCGGTTTCCACTGCGTGCACGACCGGGCGGCGGCCGAGGCCCTGCTGTGCACCGCCGACCACCGCGCGGCCGTTCTGCTGGAGGTCTCCGTCCTCGGCGCCTACATCCGCTTCGAACGCGGCTTCCGCTACGCCCGGCAGCGGGTGCGCACGGCCACGACCGGGCCCTGCGGCTGCGGCGCCGGCGCCGTCGCGCTGGCCGACGCCGGCTGGGGCCGGCCGGGCTGGCGGGTCCTGGCACCCGTCTGCGCGGGCTGCGTGCGCGGGCGCACGTCGGTCCCGCTCGCGGGGTTCGCCCGGCTGGCCGGGCACGGGCTCCGGGTGATCGCGGGCGCCGGCGGTACGGCACCCGCGGCCGTCCAGTTGACAGCGGGCGGTGAACTGGGCGTACCCGAACTGGTGGCGGAGGCTGCCCTGTTGCAGGCCCGCCTCGACTGGTTCCAGTCCCAACTCGCGCGTCTCGGCGAGCACGGGCCCGGCGGCGCCGGGCAGGGCTAACGACCTTCGGCCCGGGTACCCGGAGGTTCCGCACTGAGAGGAGGCGGAACACCGTGACCGTGACCCCGCACACCCGGCCCGCGGCCGACGGGCACCCCTCCACGGGCGAACTCGTCGGCCGGGCCACCGAACAGCTCTCGCGGCTGCTGCGGCAGGAGGTCGCCCTCGCCAAGGAGGAGCTGACCGAGAAAGGACGCCGGGCCGGACGCGGCGGTGGCCTGCTGGGCGCCGCCGGCGCCGTCGGCTACGTCGGGCTGATCACCCTGGCCGGAGCGGCCACCGCCGCCCTCTCCCTGGCGCTGCCCGTGTGGGCGGCGGCGCTGATCGTGGCGGCGGTGTTCTTCGCCGTCGCCGGCCTGCTGGCCGCGGCCGGCCGCGCCCAGCTGCGCCGCGCTGCCCCGCCCGCGCCCGAGAAGACGCTCGGCAGTGTCAGGGCGGACGTCGACGCCATCAGGGAAAGGGCACACCGATGACGCACAGGAACCCGCACGGCTCGGGCGCCAAGGGCCCCGACGAGCTACGGCGGCAGATCGAACACACCCGGAGCCAGCTCGGCGACACCGTCGCCCAGCTCGTGGGCCGGGCCGATGTGAAGGGCCGGGCCCGGGCGCGGGCCGCGGACCTGAGGGACAAGGCCGGCGCCATGACCGTCCAGCTCCGTGCCGGTGCCGCCCAGGCGGGGCACGGCGTGCAGGACCGGGCGGCCAAGGCCGGCCACCTGGTGCAGGACCGCGCCGCGCAGGTCGGCCACACCGCGCAGGAACGGATGACCAAGGCCGGGCACCTGGTGCAGGAACGGGCCGGGCACAGCCGGCACGCCCTGCGGGACCGGGCGACCCACACCGGTCACACCATGGAGCACGACGTGCGGGTGCCGCGCCCGGTGCGGTCCGCCATGGGCGCAGCGATGCGCCACCCCCGGCCGGCACTGATCATCGGCGCGGCGGGCGCCGCCCTCGTCGGGGCCGCCGTGATCTGGCGCCGCATCGACCGCTGCCAGTGATCCGCTGCCAGTGATCCGCTGCCGGTGAGTCGCTGTCGGTGAGCACGGGACGGCGGGACCGGCCGGGCGCGATGCCCGGCACGGTCCCGCCGTCGTGTCACGGACGGAACCGCAGCACCTGCGGGTCGTGGTCGCTGATCTGGTCGTTGAACTCCGAGTTGATGTGCACGCTGTCGTACTCGAAGTCGCAGCCGCGACGGATCGCCGGGCTGATCAGGATCTGGTCCAGGACCTGCTGGTTGCCCTGGTAGTCATAGGTGTAGCGCTCGCTCTTCGGCAGCGACTTGATCGCCGACCACAGCTCGCCGTCGCCCTCCAGGATCTGCGTGGTCCCGGAGAACTCGAAGTCGTTCATGTCGCCGAGCGCGATGACGTTCGCGTTGTTCTGCGCGGACAGGATGTCCTTGACGAACGCGTTCACCGCGGTCGCCTGGGCGTGCCGCTGGATCTCCGAGCTGCGCACCGGCGGCTGGTACTGCGCGGTCAGCCCCTGGTCGCCGCCCTTGGAGTTGAGGTGGTTGGCGATCACGAAGACGGTCTTGCCGCGGAAGACGAACTCGCCCGCGAGCGGCTTGCGGCTGTTGCTCCAGGCCGCGTTCGCCGGGTCGATCCGGCCCGGCGAGACCGTCAGCCGGGCCTTGCCCTGCACCTTGGTGACGCCGACCGCGGTGGTGGAGTCGCCGCCCGCGCGGTCCACGAAGGACACCCGCTCCGGGTTGAACAGGAACACCTGGCGGATGTTGCCGCCGGGCTCGCCGCCGTCCTGGTCGTTGACCGGGTTGACCGAGCGCCAGTCGTACCGGGGGCCGCCGGCCGCGACGATCGCGTCGATCAGCTTGGTCACGGTCTGGTCCGCGTCGACCGTGCCGTCGTCCTTGGCGCCGTTGTTGTCCTGGATCTCCTCCAGGGACACGATGTCCGGCGACTGGAGGTTGTGCACGATCGCGGAGGCGTGCCGGTCGAAGGTGGCGTCCGACGGGTCGAGGTTCTCGACGTTGTACGTGGCCACCGCCAGCTCGCGGGCCGACTGCTTCCGCGTCGTCTCGCGCTCCAGCCCGGCGCTGTGCAGCGTGCCGAGCTCGCTCGCGACCAGGGTGTAGCCGCCGTACTGGTTGAAGTCCAGCGGGCCGGTGGTGGTGCCCTCCAGGGTGTCGCCGACGTTCGCCTCGGGGAAGTCGGCGGTCGAGCCCAGCGACTGGATCTGGAGCCGGCCGGTGTTCTGGGAGTCGTACGAGCCGTACACCGTGCCTCCGCGGCGGCTGCGGTGCTCCCACGGCTTCACGGTGACCCACAGCTCGCTGTACGGGTCGGTCGCGGTGACCACGCGGACGTCGGCGACCTGGACGTTCATGCCCTCCAGGGACTCGTAGTAGTCCAGCGCGTACGCCGACGGGTCCAGGGGCAGGCCGTTGATCGAGTTGGCCGCGGCGGCGTCGCCGGTGGGCGCGTACGCGTCCGGCACCGCGTTCTCGTCGACGACGACCGGCGCCGGGACCGCGTTGCCGGTGGAGACGGTGGTGATCACCGGCTTGCTGATCTCCGTCAGCGACTGGTTGCCGGAGGAGGTGCCGCCCGGGACGTACTCGGAGACCGTGCCGGTCACCTTCACCGCGTCACCGACCGCGACCTTCGGCGTGGAGCTGGTGAAGACGAACACGCCCTCGCTGGTGGCCGGGTTGTCGTCGGGGGTCGGGTCCTGGATCCAGAAGCCCCTGGAGGAGCCGTATGTGCGCGTGGCCGTGACGATGCCGGGCACGTCCGACACCTTCTGCCCGGCGAACGGGGAGGTCCGGGTCGTGCCCTGGATGTCGTGGACGCGCACCGAGTCGGCGTGCGCGGGCGTGGGGAGGGCGACTATCTGGCTGACCGCCGCCGCGCTGCAGACGGTGGCGACGGTGAGCGCGGCGAGGCGCGCGGAAGACCTGCTCGGCAAGGGATCCCTCCGGGGACGTGACGATGCGCCGGGACGAGGGTGGAACGGGAGCGTGTGGAGGCCGTAGCCCTCTGTCACACGCATAGAGCCGAGTGAACAGTTGTCCCCCCAACTTCTACGCGCGTCAATCTCCTGCCTGGCCCGGGGAGTTGTCAAGGTTTCGGCCATGGACGACTGCTTACGGTGAGATGAACCGGGCGGCATGGGTGGAAATCCGTCTAGGCTGAGCGGCTGAGCCCGTTCACGGTCCGAGGAGAACCAGCCGATGTCAGACAGCTCCCCCCTGCCGCCCGTACGGCTGCATCCCGAAGCGGAGCTGGCGCGCGCCGCGCTGTCCACGCCGTTGCTCTCCCGCGCGGCCCGGCTCGCCCGCTGGGCCGGGCCCGGCACCCGCGTCGACGCCGGCGGCGGGCTGGTCGAGGAGCAGTTGCCGGCCGCCGTCGAACTGCTCGGACTGACCGGTGACGACGCCGCCGCCCACGCGAGCGAGGCCTGGCGGGTCGCCGTGGACGCCGGTCTGGTCGAGATCGTGGACGAGGAGGCCGGCACCGTCCGGGCCGGTGCGGAGCTGGAGCTGCTCACCGGTGGCTCCCCGCGGGACGTGCTCACCGTGTGGCTGGCCGCACTGGAGACCGTCATCGCCGACGCGACCGTCCCCGACCTGGACGACCTGGTCGACGCGCTGGACGAGGGCGGCGAGGTCGATTTCTCGTCACTCGACTGGGACCCGGAGGCCGAGGCTGAGTTCCTCGACGGCGTCCTCGGCAACCTCTACCTGCTGACCGTCAGTGAGGACGGCCCCGGCGACGGCACCGTCCCGCTGCCCGCCCTCGCCGCTTCCATGATCATGCCCGACGGCATGGGCGAGCCCAGCAACGACGTCCTGGAGCAGGTCTCCGACGCGATGATGCGGCTGGACGACCAGTTCCGGGTGCTGGAGCCGGTCGGACTCGTGGCCTACCGGCCGGTGGACGAGGCGCTGATGGCCGACACCGACGAGGAACCCGCCGCGACCGTGGACGACACCGACGTCGCCCGCTACGGCATGGTCCGTCTGACCCCGCTCGGCGTGTACGGGCTGCGGGCGCGGCTGCTGGATGCCGGGTTCGACGCGCCGGCCGTCGGCGACCTGGCCGACAAGGGCGCCGACGTCCTGCTCGACGGGACCGCCCGGTTCGGCCAGTCCGCCGCCCGGGCCGAGACCGAGCAGTGGCTGGCCCGCCGCGAACCGCTCGCGGCCGCACGCGAGTTGCTGGCGGCGGCGCGCGGCGCGGACGCCGGGGCCCCGCTGCGCAGGCTCCGCTGCCAGCAGGCGCTGTCGCTGGTCGGCGCCGAGGCCGAACCCGCGCTGCGCGAGGTGCTGGACGACCCCGAGCTGGGCGGGCTCGCCCGGGTCTGGCTGAGCGAGCGGGGCGCCGCCGCGGTGCCGGCGCCGTCCGAGGACATGGTGTTCTGGCTGACCGTCGACACGCTGGCCGCGCAGCTGGCGGCCGAGGGCAACTCCGCGGAGCTCCAGGCCCTCGTGGAGGGGCTGGCCGCACAGCACAGCGGGTTCTTCGCGGCGGCCTGGCGGGTGGAGCACCCCGCCACCGCCGAGGTGCTGGACGCGATGGGGCGGCTGCACCCGGACAAGAAGGTGGCCAAGCAGGCGCGGAAGGCGGCGTTCAAGGCGCGCTCCCAGCAAGGGGGTTGAGAGGACGGCCGGTCGCGGGCCCGGCTGGTGCCTTTTGCTGGCGATGGGGTGGTGCGTACGGATTCTTGAACAAGGACCGGTGAAGTAGCCCGGCGTTCAACTCGCGTTCACAAGTGGGCGGGAGCGTGTGCGCCGAACCGAGGCCCCCCACCCTCCACGGCACTACCACCGTCGTCACAGGAGACACCATGTCGCTCACCCGCAGGGACTTCGCCAGAAAATCCGCGATCACCGGTGCCGGGGTCGCCCTGGCGGGCAGCGTCGGCGCCCTCGCCACCGCGCCGAACGCCCTCGCCGCCACGGACACCGAGAGCGCCGAGGCCGAGTCCGCGCACGGGGGCCACCGCGGCGTCGGCTACGGCCCGCTGATCGCCGACCCCAAGGGCATCCTCGCCCTGCCCGCCGGCTTCTCGTACAAGATCATCACCTACAGCGGCAAGACCAAGCTGGAGTCCGGCGAGTTCACCCCGTCCAACCACGACGGTACGGCCACCTTCGAGGGCCCCCGCGGCACCACCCTCCTGGTCAACAACCACGAGCTGGCCGGCGCCCGCGCCCAGTGGCCGTACCCGGTGCCGCTCACCGAGGGCCTGGTCTACGACCCGGCGGCGGCCGGCGGCTGCACCGTCGTCGAGGTCCGCCGCGGCGGCGAGGTCGCCGAGTGGGTGGGCATCGCCGGCACCGCCACCAACTGCGCGGGCGGTAGCACCCCCTGGGGCACCTGGCTGACCTGCGAGGAGACCGAGGACAAGGCCGGCAAGAACGGCTTCACCAAGGACCACGGCTACGTCTTCGAGGTTGATCCGGAGGACCGCCGGGCCAACCGCGAGCCCAAGCCCATCAAGGCCCTGGGCCGCTACGCCCACGAGGCCGTCGTGGTCGACCCCAAGCGCGGGCACGTCTACCTCACCGAGGACGCCTCCGGCCCCAACGGCCTGTTCTACCGCTGGACCCCGCCGGAGGGCTTCCGCCACGGCCGGGGCAAGCTGCGCACCCTTGCCGACGACGCGGGCGTGCTCCAGGCGTTCAAGTGCTTCGACTCCGGCGGCAAGTTCGTGGACGACCTGTCCCGGGCCACGAAGATCGGCACCGTGTACGGCGTCGACTGGGTGGACGTCCCCGACCGTGACGCCAAGACCGTCTCGGTGCGCAAGCAGTTCACCGACGGCCAGGTCACCCGCGCCCGCAAGCTGGAGGGCATGTGGTGGGGCGACGGCGGTGTCTACGTCGTCTCCTCCTACGCCCGCCAGGAGAGCCCGGTCCAGCACGACGGCCAGGTCTGGTTCTACGACCCCAAGCGCCGCACGCTGACGCTGAAGGTGCTGCTCGGCGTGAACCCGGACCCGGCGAAGGACGGCGCCTTCGACGGTCCCGACAACATCACCGTCTCGCCGTACGGCGGCCTGGTCATCGCCGAGGACGGCGAGGGCGTCCAGCACCTGTTCGGCGCCACCGAGAGCGGCCGTACCTACCCGATCGCGCGCAACGAGCTGAACATCGGCACCGCCGAGGCGCCGGAGTACAGCGAGTTCACCGGTGTGACCTTCTCGCCCGACGGCAAGACGCTCTTCGCCAACATCCAGACGCCCGGCATCATGCTCGCCATCACCGGCCCCTGGAAGCGCCAGAAGTGCGACTGAGCTCCGCTCGGTGACTGATGCGCGGGCTCGTTCCCGCGGCCCCCTCCGGGAGTGATCCCGTGCGGGTGGCCGTGGGAACGGGCCCCGCGTCTTCGGGTGCCGCGTCAGGCACCGTTCGGCGCGCGGCCGCCGTCACTTCCTCGGATCGCGGCGGCCGGTCAGGACCGTCGCCGCCGGCAGCAGGGCGGCCAGGGTGATCAGGGCACCGGCGGCGAAGGCGTGGGCGGCGCCGTGGGTGAGGACGGCGCCGGGGGAGCCGGTGGTGTGCCGGGTGGCCGTGCCGTACACCGTGACCAGGACCGCCAGGCCGACCGTGCCACCCAGCCACTGCAGGGTCTGGAGCAGTCCGGAGGCCGCGCCCGCGTCCCTGGGGGCGACGGCGGACAGGATCGTGGCGTTGAGCGGCATGAAGCTCAGACCGAGGCCCAGGCCCACCAGGAGCAGCGGCCCGAGCAGCCCGGCCGCGTAGCCGTCCCCGGGCTCCAGCCGGGCCAGCCACCCGGTGCCGAGCGCGGCCAGGGACATGCCGGTCAGCAGCACCGGCTTGGTGCCGAACCGGGCCAGCAGCCGGGGGACCAGCCGCACGGTCGTGAACATCACCAGGGTCATCGGCAGGAAGGCGAAGCCCGCGCGCAGCGGGCTGTAGCCCAGCACCTGCTGGCCGAACAGGGTGAGGAAGTAGAAGGCGCCGAACATGCCCGCGGGCAGCAGCAGGATGCTCGCGTACCCGCCGGCCCGGTCGCGGTCGGCGAACAGGCGCAGCGGCAGCACCGGTTGGTCCGCGCGGGACTCCACCAGCAGGAAGCCGGCGAGCAGGACGGCCGCCGCGGCGAAGCCGAGCAGCGCCCGCGTGTCGCCCCAGCCGCCCTGCGAGACCCGGATGAACGCGTACACCAGCGAGGTCGTGCCGGCCGTCCCCGTCAGCGCGCCCGGCAGGTCGAACCGGCCCGTGTGACGCGGGGTCTCGGGGACGAACCGGGGCAGGGCGAGGGCCAGGGCGAGGCCGATGGGCACGTTGACGAGCAGCGCCCAGCGCCACGAGGCCCAGGAGGTGAGCATGCCGCCGAGGACCAGACCGACGGAGCCGCCGATGCCGGCCATGGAGGAGTAGACGCTCAGCGCGCGGTGCCGGCGCGGGCCGTCGGGGAAGCTCGTGGTGATCAGGGCCAGGGTGCTCGGGGCGATCAGGGCCGCGCCCAGACCCTGCGCCGCGCGGGCGACGAGCAGCCAGGCGCCGTCGGTGGCGAGGCCGCCGAGCAGGGAGGACAGGGCGAACAGCAGGACGCCCGAGGTCAGGGTGCGACGGCGGCCGAGGAGGTCGCCGACGCGTCCGCCGAGCAGCAGCAGGCCGCCGAAGGTCAGGGTGTAGGCGTTGAGGACCCAGGACAGGCCGGTGCGGCTGAAGTGCAGTCCGCGCTGGATGTCCGGCAGCGCCACGTTGACGACGGTGGAGTCGACGCCGACCATCAGGTAGGCGGTGACGATGACGAGGAGCGTGGTGCCGAGCCGCGCCGGTGGCGCGGCCTCGGCGGAGGAGGGTGCGGTGGTCGTGGAGGCGGACGGTGCGGACGGGGTGGACATGGCGGTCTCCCGGTCTGGGCGTCCCCGGGCACGCTGATTTCCGGGCAGGGGTGAGCTGCCCGCGAAGGACTGCGACGTAAGCGGGGACTGTCTCCGTTTAATGCTCGATAAGATACGGAGAGGGTCCCCGGTTTTGCAAGGAGTGAGTGGATGACGCAGGGCAGGCCCATGCGCGCGGACGCCCGGCGCAACTACGAGCGGCTGCTGAAGGTGGCGGCCGAGGCCTTCGCCGAGCACGGGGAGAACGCGTCACTCGACGACATCGCCAAGCGTGCGGGCGTCGGTTCGGGCACGCTCTACCGGCACTTCCCGACCCGGCAGGCGCTGCTGGAGGCGGCGTACGTCGACCGGATCGAGGCGCTCGGGGCGCGCGCCGACGAGCTGGCGGCGGAACGGCCGCCGGGCGAGGCGCTCATGGAGTGGCTGTACGAGCTGGCGGTCCGCACCCTTCAGGTGCGGGGGATGAAGGCCCTGCTCAGCTCGGCGGTGACGGAGCAGAGCAGCGCGGCGGCGCTGACCGCGTGCGGGACCGTGGTGAAGAGTGCGGTGACCCGGCTCGTGGAGGCGGCGCAGGCGGAGGGCGCGCTGCGGCGGGACGTGGAGCCGATCGAGGTACTGCGCCTGGCCCACGGAGTGGCTTCGGCGGCGGAGCTGGCCGGAGTGGGCGAGGGGGAGATCCGGCGCTACCTGGGGCTGCTGACCGAGGGGCTGCGGGCCGGCTGAGGTGGTGGTTGCCCGGCCGTGGCGGAGCTGCGGCCGGGGGACCGCCGTCAGGACGACGGCGAGTCCCCGGCACAGCTCGGGCTCCCCACCGCACTACAGGGCGCGAGCCCCCGGATCCACCATGTTCCGTACGGTGCGGGCCTTCACGAACTCGCCCATCGCCGTCATGTCCCACTCCCCGGAGAACTGGCGGACGAGCTTGGCCATCAGGACGCCGGTCCGGGGCTCCGCGCCGGTGAGGTCGAAGCGGACCAGTTCCTCGCCCGAGAAGGCGTCGACCAGCCGGCAGTACGCCTTCGCGACCTCGGTGAACTTCTGGCCCGAGAACGAGTTCACGGTGAAGACCAGCCCGGTGACCTCCTGGGGCAGCCGGCCGAGGTCGACCGTGATGACCTCGTCGTCGCCCCCGCCCTCACCGGTCAGGTTGTCCCCGGAGTGCCGGATCGCGCCGTTCAGGATCGTCAGCTTGCCGAAGTAGCAGCTGTCGATGGGGTTGCGCTGCGGGCCGTAGGCGATGACCGAGGCGTCCAGGTCGATGTCCTTGCCACGGAACGCCGGCTCCCAGCCGAGACCCATCCGCACCTGGGAGAGCAGCGGCCGGCCGCCCTTGATGAGGGACACGGTCTGGTTCTTCTGCAGGCTGACCCGGCCCTTGTCCAGGTTGATCTTCCCGGCGCCGGGCGTGGGAGCGGGCGGCGGGGTCACCGGCTGCGGCGGGGCGGCGGGCGCGGCGACGGGCTGCGGCGGAGCCGCGGGGGCGGCGGCCGGCTCCTCCACCGTCACGCCGAAGTCGGTCGCGATGCCCGCGAGCCCGTTGGCGTACCCCTGCCCGACGGCCCGCGCCTTCCACTGGCCGCCCCGGCGGTAGATCTCCACGACCACCAGCGCGGTCTCACTGCCGAGCTGCGGCGGGGTGAACGACGCCAGCACGGCGCCGCCGTCGGCCTCCCGGATCGTGGCCGTCGGCTCGATGCCCTGGAACGTCTGGCCGGCCGCGTCCGGGCTGGCCGTGACGACGATCTTCTCGATCTCCGGCGGTACGGCGGCCGTGTCGACCGTGACCGCGTCCGGCGCCGTACCGCCACCCGACCGGTACGTCACGCCCGGCCCCGTGGGCTGGTTGTAGAAGATGAAGTCGTCGTCGGAGCGCACCTTGCCGTCGCCGGTGAGCAGCAGGCCCGACACGTCGAGCCGCACCGGAGCGGAGACGTCCACCGTCACGCGCGCGGCCGGGAGAGGGATGTTCGAGCCAGGGGTCATAGCTGTCATGCCGGGAGAACGAACGACACCGCTTTACCGTTCCCTTACCCACCCCCGATCGGCTCAGGGCACCACCACGATCTTCCGCCCCACCCCCGCCGCGAACTGCTCCAGCGCCTGCGGGTACCGCTCCAGCGGGATCCGGTCGCTGATGAAGACGCCCGGGTCCAGCACGCCGTTCGCGAACAGCTCGGCCGCCCGCTCGAAGCTGTGCAGCACCGCCATGGAGCCGGTGATCGTGATCTCCTGGTTGTAGATCCGGTACGGGTCGATCGTCACGCGGGTCGCGTAGTCCGCCACCCCGAACTGGAGGAACGTGCCCGCCTTCGCGACCCGGTCCAGGCCGTCCTGGATCGCCGCCGCGTTGCCGGTGGCGTCGATCACCACGTCCCAGCCCTGCGGGCGGTCCAGTTCGTCGGCGTTCGCCGCGGACGCCGAGACGCCGAGCAGGCGGGCCGTCTCCAGGCGGGCCGGGTTGACGTCGACCACGTCCACGCTCGCCGCGCCGGTCCGCTTGGCCAGCTCCAGCATCATCAGGCCCATGGTTCCGGAGCCGTAGATCAGGACGTGGGCGCCCAGGCGGGACCGGAGGACGTCGTAGCCGCGGACCGCGCAGGACAGGGGCTCCACCAGGGCCGCGTCCTCGGTGCGGACGTGGTCGGGGAGCTTCACGCAGTTGGCGACCGGGGCGAGCGCGTACCGTGCCGCGCCGCCCGCCGTCGTCACGCCGATCGCCGCCCACCGCTCGCACAGGTTGTTGTGGCCCGCACGGCAGTACCGGCACTCGTAGCAGTACAGGGAGGGGTCCACGGCCACGCGGTCGCCGACGGCCACCTCGGTGACCTGGGTGCCGACGCCGACGACCTCGCCCGCGAACTCGTGCCCGGGGACGATCGGCAGCTTGGGCGCGAACTCGCCCTGGAGGATGTGCAGGTCGGTGCCGCACAGGCCGCAGGCCGCGACCTCGACGACCACCTCGCGGGGGCCCGGCGTCGGGTCGGGCACCTCGGTGACGACGGCACGGCCCACGGACTCGATGACGGCGGCCTTCATTTCACGGCTCCCAACGACAGGCCCTGGACCAGCTTGTCCTGGGCGGCGAACCCCGCGGCGAGCACCGGCAGGGAGATGACGAGCGACGCGGCGCACACCTTGGCCAGGAACAGGCCCTGGCTGGTGATGAAGCCGGTCAGGAAGACGGGAGCGGTCTCGGCGACCACGCCCGTCAGGACTCGGGCGAAGAGCAGTTCGTTCCAGCTGAAGATGAAGCAGATCAGGGCGGTGGCGGCGATGCCGGGCAGGGCGATCGGGGCCACCACGCGCGCGAGGATGACCGGAAGCCGGGCGCCGTCCACCCGTGCCGCCTCGATGACCGCGACCGGCACCTCGGCGAGGAAGGACTGCATCATCCACACCGCGATCGGCAGGTTCATGGAGGTGTAGAGGACGACCAGGAGCCAGATGTTGTCGAGCATCCCGGCGTTCTTGGCGAAGAGGTAGACCGGCAGCAGGCCCGCCACGGCCGGCAGCATCTTGGTGGACAGGAAGAAGAACAGGACGTCGGTCCACTTCCGCACCGGCCGGATCGACAGCGCGTAGGCCGCCGGGAGGGCCAGCAGCAGGACCAGGAGCGTCGAGGCGACCGATGCCACCGTGGAGTTGACCAGCGCGGGCCACGGGCTCGCCCCGCCGCCGCTGCCGAAGAACTCGCGGTAGCCGTCGAGCGTCAACGAGGCGGTGAAGGACGGTGGGTTGGCCGCCGCGTCCGCCTCGGAGTGGAAGGACGTCAGGGCCATCCACGCGATGGGCAGGAAGAAGACGATGCCGGCCAGCCAGGCCACCAGGCCGAGACCGTTGCGACGCAGTACGGCGGTCATGCGCGGGACACCTCCTCGCGGAACAGGGACGACACCACGCGCAGGGCGAAGGTCGCGATGACGATCGAGCCGATGACGACCAGGACGCCGGCGGCCGAGGCCAGGCCGTTCTCGTGGGCCTGGTAGAAGCTCTGGTAGACGGTGTAGGGCAGGTTGGCGGTGCCCAGGCCGCCGGACGTGATCGTGAAGACCGCGTCGAAGTTCTGGACGATGTAGATCGACCCGAGCAGCGCGCCCAGTTCCAGGTAACGGCGCAGGTGCGGGAGGGTCAGATGGCGGAAGATCTGCCAGTCGCTCGCGCCGTCGACCCGCGCGGCCTCGATCTGCTGCTGGTCCCGGCTCTGCAGCCCGGCCAGCAGGATCAGCATCATGAACGGCGTCCACTGCCACACCAGGGAGGCCTCGACCGCGAGCAGCGGGGTGCGGGAGACCCAGTCCGGCTGTGGACCGCCCACATAGTGCAGCAACCCATTGAGCAAGCCGTATTCGGGGTTGTAGAGCACATGCTTCCAGAGCAGCGCGGCGGCCACCGGCACCACCAGGAAGGGGGCGATGAGCAGGGTGCGGACGATGCCCCGGCCGCGGAACCGCCGGTCCAGCAGCAGCGCCAGCGCCAGCCCGAGGACCAGGCTGGCCAGCACCACGGCAGCCGTGAGCAGCACGGTCGTCCACACCGAGTGGCGCAGGCCGGCGTCGGTGAGCACCTGGCGGTAGTTGTCCAGGCCGGTGAAGCGGCGGGCCTTGGGATAGAGGGCGTTCCAGTCGAAGAAGGAGATCACCAGCGTGGCCACGAAGGGCAGCTGGGTCACCACGATCATGAAGACGAGGGCCGGCAGGAGCGGGGCGCGGGTGGCCCAGGCGCGCAGCCGGGCCGACGGCTGCCCGACCGTCCGGGTGGGTGTGGCCGCGAGGGGGGCCGTGGTCGTCGCTGTCATCGTCCCTCGTACTCCTTGGAGATCTTCTCGGCGAGCGCTTGCGACTTCTTCAGGGCCGCGCCGACGGACTGGCGTCCGGCGATGGCCGCGCTGATCTCCTGGGAGACCTTGGTGCCGAGGTCGGTGAACTCGGGGATGCCGACGAACTGGATGCCGGGCGCGGGCCGCGGCTGCACCCCGGGGTCGTTCGGCCGGGCGCTCTCGATGGCCTCCTTGGTCATCTCCTGGAACGCGGCGGCCGACTTGCGGTAGTCGGCGTTGGTGTAGGTCGACGCCCGCTTGCCCGCCGGGACGTTCGACCAGCCGCTGGTCTCGCCGACCAGCTGCTCGTATCCCTTGCCCGACGCCCAGGAGACGAACTTCCAGGCCTTGTCGGAGTTGCGGGACGCCTGCTGGATGCCCCAGGCCCAGGTGTAGAGCCAGCCGGAGGACGTGGTGCGCTCGACGGGGGCGGGGGCGTAGCCGAGCTTCCCCTTGACCGGGGAGCCGGCCGCCTCCAGCAGTCCGGCCGCGGAGGTGGCGTCGTACCACATGGCGACCTTGCCCTGGGTCATGTTGTTCAGGCATTCGGCGAAGCCGGACTGGGCGGCGCCGGACTCGCCGTGCGCGCGGACGAGGCCGACGTAGAACTTCGTCGCCTTCTGGAAGGCCGGGGAGTCCAGCCGCGCCTTCCAGTCCTTGTCGAACCAGGTGCCGCCGAAGGTGTTCACGACCGTGGTCAGCGGTGCCATCAGCTCGCCCCAGCCGGGCAGCCCGCGCAGGCAGATGCCCCGCATGCCCGGCCGGGCGCCGTCCGCCTTCGCGGCCAGGTCGGCGACCTGCTGCCAGGTGGGACGGTCGGGCATGGTCAGGCCCTTCGCCGCGAACACGTCCTTGCGGTACATGAGGAAGGACGACTCGCCGTAGAAGGGCTGTCCGTAGAGCTTGCCGTCGTCGCCGGTGAGGGACTGGCGCATCGGCTTCAGCACGTCCTGCTCGTCGTACGACCGGTCCTTCGCGACGTAGGAGTCCATCTCGTGGAGCCAGCCGTTGCGGGCGTAGATCGGTATCTCGTAGTTGGACAGGGTGGCCACGTCGTACTGGCCGGCCTGGTTGGCGAAGTCCTGGCTGATCTTGTCGCGGACGTCGTTCTCGGGCAGCACCGTGAAGTTGACCTTGATGCCGGTGTCCTTGGTGAAGTGGGCGGCGGTCAGCTTCTGCAGCTCGGTCATCTGCGGGTTGTTGACCATCAGGACGTTGATGGAGTCGCCGCCGGAACCGGTCCCGCCGGCACCGGCCCAGCAGCCGGAGAGCAGCGGGGCGAGCAGCGTCCCTGCGGCGGCCAGGGCGAGCGTGGCTCGCGGCCTCCGTCGGCTCGGGGTGCGCATGGATCGCTCCTGAAGATCGGGAAGGTGGGGAAGGTGGAAAACGGGGGCATAAGGGGCGCTCGGGGGTGAGGAACGCCCCTGGACGGGGGGCGAGTCGGGGAATGGCGGGTCGGAGGATCAGACCCTGATGACCTGCGGGCCCAGCAGGGAGTAGCGGTGGGCCTCGGCGGCCGGGAGCAGGGTGCTGGTCACGATCGCCTCCAGCGCGCCGATCTCCGCGAACCGGCAGAAGCTGACCGCGCCGAACTTGGTGTGCACGCCCGCGAAGACCGTGCGGCGGGCGGCCCGGACGGCCTGCGCCTTCACCTCGCTGACCGCCGGGTCGGGCGTGGTCAGGCCGTGTTCGCGGGAGATGCCGTTGGCCCCGATGTAGGCCAGGTCGATCACGAAGCCGGCCAGCATCTTCGTCGTCCAGTGGTCGACGGTGGCCAGCGTGCCCGGACGGACCCGGCCGCCGAGCAGCAGCACGGAGACCTGGCCGGCCTCCGCGAGGGCGCCCGCGACCGGCAGGGACGCGGTGACCACGGTCAGCGGCCGGTCCCTGGGCAGTGCCTCGGCGATGAGCTGGGGGGTGAAGCCCTCGTCGACGAAGACGGTCTCGGCGTCCCCGAGCAGGTCGGCCGCCGCGGTGGCGATCCGGCGCTTCTCGGGCACGTGGCTGGTGGCACGGAAGGCGAGGGTCGTCTCGAAACCGGCGCTCTCCACCGGATAGGCGCCGCCGTGGGTGCGGCGGACCAGGCCGTGGTCCTCCAGGGCGCGCAGATCGCGCCGGATGGTCTCCTTGGCCACGCCCAGGTCGGCGGCGAGCGCGGTGACGTCCACCGAGCCGGTGGCGCGGGCGGCCCGCACGATCTCGCGCTGGCGTTCTTCCGCCGTCCTGGTGGTCATCTCGTCACCCACTTCCCTGTGGAACTGCCCGTTCGGGCCCTGGGGGAAGTTCTACCGCCGGTGCGCGGCGCTGACCAGGCCTGTTGCGGGCCCGATACTGCCCGCTTGTGCCCGCTTCGCACGGGCCGTGCCCGCCGCGGACCTGCGCGGCTGTCCGGGGCGGGGTGGGATCGGGCACGACGGATGCCCGGACACGACGGCGGGCGGGCCCGTTCGGCGCCCGCCCGCGCGCGTGGACGATCGTTTCCGGCCGCCGGGAGCCCCCGGGAGCCGGCGAAGGGTCAGTACGGCCAGATCGGCGGGTCGTTCACGAAGTGCCCGCCCAGGTGGCTGTGGGCCGGGTTCTCCGGGTCCAGCTCGCCCTGTTCGGCGATGAGCTTCTCGGCGTACGGCTCGGAGTCGTCCTGGGGGTCGTAGCCGAGCGCCCGCGCGGTGGTCAGGTCCCACCACAGGCGGGTGTTGGCGGAGGAGCCGTAGACGACCGTGTGGCCGACCTCCTCGGCGGTCAGGGCCGCGTGGAAGAGGCGGGCGCCGTCGGCCGGGCTCATCCACACCGAGAGCATGCGGACGCTGGTGGGCTCCGGGAAGCAGGAGCCGATGCGCACCGAGACGGTCTCCAGGCCGTGCTTGTCCCAGTAGAGCTGGGCCAGGTCCTCGCCGAAGGACTTCGACAGGCCGTAGAAGGTGTCCGGGCGGCGCGGGGTGTCGACGGGGATCAGCGGCTCGCCCGCGCGCGGGGCCGGGGTGAAGCCGACGGCGTGGTTGGAGGAGGCGAAGACGATCCGCGGCACGCCTTCGACGCGGGCGGCCTCGTACAGGTTGTAGGTGCCCTCGATGTTCGACTTGAGGATCTTCTCGAAGGGCGCCTCCAGCGAGATCCCCGCGAGGTGCAGGACCGCGTCCACGCCCCGCACCGCCTCGCGCAGCGCCTCCCTGTCGCCGAGGTCCGCGGTGATCGCGTCCGGCTCGCCCTCGACGGGGCGCACGTCGAACAGGCGCAGCGTGTAGCCGTACTCCGGCAGCAGGGACCGCATCAGGGTGCCGAGCCCGCCGGCGGCGCCGGTGAGCAGGATGGTGCGGGGAGCGGGCATCCTTCGATCTCCTTGGGGTCCTGAGGTCAACAGCCGCATGCATGGACAGTATTCACATTCGTGGACACGCTAGGGAGGGCTGCGGTGCCCCGTCAAGTGTGCCGTGACAGGCGGAAATCCGCTGCTGTGTTGCCCGTTCGGGCGCTTGACCCGCTCCAATGGCGGCCCGTAGCGTGAAGTCGTTCAGAAATATAGACATCGATCAGAAACATGCACCGACAGGGAGCGCCCGTGACGCCAGCCCCTCTCGCCGCCCGGCTCCGCGATCCCAGCGGGCCGCTGTTCTTCCCCGTCACGGCCTACGGCCCCGGCGGCTCACTCGACCTGGACGCCTACCGCACCCATGTGCGCCGCGGCGTCGCGGCCGGTGCCGCCGCCGTCTTCGCCTGCTGCGGCACCGGGGAGTTCCACGCGCTGCTGCCGGAGGAGTTCGAGGCCTGCGTCCGGGTGGCCGTCGAGGCGGCCGAAGGGCGCGTCCCGGTCGTCGCGGGCGCCGGTTACGGTACCGCCCTCGCCGTCCACTACGCGCGTCTGGCCGCCGGTGCGGGTGCCGACGGCCTCCTCGCCATGCCGCCGTACCTCGTCCTCGCGGGCCAGGAGGGCCTGCTGCGGCACTACCGGGAGGTCGCCGCGGCCACCGGCCTGCCCGTCATCGTCTACCAGCGCGACAACGCCCTCTTCACCCCGGCGACCGTGGTCGAACTCGCCCGCACCGAGGGCGTCATCGGCCTCAAGGACGGCCTCGGCGACCTCGACCTCATGCAGCGGATCGTCAGCGCCGTCCGCACCGAGGTCCCCGGCGACTTCCTGTACTTCAACGGCCTGCCCACCGCCGAGCAGACCCAGCTGGCCTACCGCGCCCTCGGCATCACCCTGTACTCCTCCGCGGTGTTCTGCTTCGCGCCGGAGATCGCCCTCGCCTTCCACCGCGCCCTGGAGACGGACGACCTGCCCACCGTCCACCGCCTCCTCGACGGCTTCTACCGCCCGTTCGTGGAACTGCGCGCCCAGGGCCGCGGATACGCCGTCTCCCTCGTCAAGGCCGGGGTACGGCTGCGCGGCCTGGACGTCGGCGAGGTCCGGCCCCCGCTGCACGAGCCGGCCGAGGAGCACGTCAAACAACTCGCCCGGCTCATCGAACGCGGCTACGAGCTGCTGGAGGAGGACGCGTGAGCGAGCACGGCCACGCCCTGCCGGAGGGACGCGTGGGCGAGGACCGCCACGCCCTGCCGAAGGGGGACGCGTGAAGGCGTCGGCGTTCGTCTACCCCTGGGACGTCAACGGGGACCCCGCCGCCCCGGAGCGGATCGCCGGACTCGGCGTGGAGCAGGTGACCCTGGCCTCCGCCTACCACTCCACCCGTGCCCTCACCCCCCGCCACCCCCGCCACCGCATCGTCACCGCCGAGTACGCGGCCGTCCTCTACCCGCCGGGCGACCGCTGGGCGGGCCGCGGCCTGCGGCCCTACCCCGCCGGCCGCTGGGCCCCCGGCAACGCCTACGGGCAGGCCGCCGAAGCCCTCGCCGCGGCCGGCCTGGAGGTGCACACCTGGGTCGTCCTCGCCCACAACTCCCGCCTGGGCGCCGAACACCCGGACACCTCGGTCGTCAACGCCTACGGCGACCGCTATCCGTGGGCCCCCTGCGTCGCCCAGCCCGCCACGCGCGCGTACCTGGTCGACCTGGCCGCCGAGGCCGCCGTACGCCCCGGCGCGCACGGCACCGAACTGGAGTCCCTCGGCTGGTACGGGCTTCAGCACCTGCACGCCCACGACAAGACCGCCGGCGTCGGCCTCGGGGACGCCGGGCAGTACCTGATGTCCCTGTGCTTCTGCCCGTCCTGCCGCACCGGCTACGGCGAGCACGGACTGGACGCCGACGCCCTGGCCGGCGCCGTACGCGAGGCGCTGGAGCCGCTGTGGCGGGGCGCGGCGGACGACGAGGGCTGGCCGACGGTGGAGAAGCTGCTAGGCGAGGACACGGCGGCCGCCACGCGCGCGTGGCGCGACACCACCGCCCGCACCCTCCAGGAGGAGGCCGTCACCGCCGTACGCGCCGCCGCGCCCGACGGCTTCCAGGTCCTGCTGCACGCCGACCCGGTCCCGTACCACTGCGGCGCCAACGTGGGCGTCGACCCCGCCCACATCCTGTCCGTGGCCGACGGTGTGGTGGTGCCCTGCACCGGCGGCACCGCCCTGCTGGCACCCTTCGCCGGGCAGGCGCGGGAAGGCACGGTGCTGGCCGCCAACTTCACGGTCGTCGCGGGGATGGGCGGCAGCCCCGGCACACTCGCCGCGGACGCGGCACGCGCGCGCGGCGAAGGCGCGACGGAACTGCGGCTGTATCACGCCGGGTTGGCGTCGGACGGTGACCTGGCCGCGGTGCGGGAGGCGCTCGCGGGGCGCTGGGCCGGGGCAGGGAGCGGCGCCGGGCCGTAGGGTGGTGGCGGCACGCGTGCGCCCTTGGTGCCGTGCTGGGCCGTAGAGCGGCACCCAAGGCCCGGGGCCGGTGGGTCGCGCACGGGCGTGTGCCCATGGCGCGACGGAACTGCGGGTGTGTCACGCCGGGTTGGCGTCGGACGGTGACCTGGCCGCGGTCCGCGAGGCGCTGGCGGGGCGCTGGGCCGGGGCGGTGCCATCGGGAGCGGTGCCGGGCCGCGGGGCGGTGGCGGCGCGTGTGTGCCCTTGGTGCGGTCGGGCCGCGGGTGTGTCACGCCGGGTTGGTGTCGGACGGGGACCTGGCCGCGGTGCGGGAGGCGCTGGCGGGGCGCTGGGCCGGGGCGGTGCCATCGGGAGTGGTGCCGGGCCGCGGGGCGGTGGCGGCACGCGTGTGGCCTTGGTGCGATCGGGCCGCGGCTGTGTCACGCCGGGTTGGCGTCGGACGGTGACCTGGCCGCGGTCCGTGAGGCGCTCGCGGGGCGCTGGGCCGGCGGCACCGCCGTCAGGAGCAGTCCCAGCCCGTAGAGCGGCAACAGCAGTCCGGGGCCGGTCAGTTCGACCAGGCCGGCCCCCAGGGCGAGCCCGAGCACGTTCGGCGTGAAGAGCAGCGTGTGGGCGGTCGCCGTCGCCCGGCCGAGCAGCGGGCCGGGGGTCTCCCGCTGGACCGCCGTCAGCGCGGCGATCAGCACACAGGGCAGGCCCAGACCGCACGCCACGCTGGTGGCCAGGGCCACCGGGTCCCACGGCACGGCCCGCGCCGTCACCGCGGCCCCGGTCAGCGCGATCCCGGCCGCCGCGAACCGCCGCTCGCCCAGCCGGCGCAGCGCCGGCCCGGCGAGCAGGCCCGCCGCCACCGAACCGGCGCCCTGGGCGGCGTACAGCACGCCCGTGTAGGCGGGGGAGTGGCCGAGACGGTCGACCACGGCGTACACCGTGGTGCTGCTCAGCGCCGTCAGCAGCATCGTCGTACCGCCCGCCCGGACCAGCGGGCGCAGCACGGGGTGGCCCCACAGGTGCCGGACCCCCTCCGCCGTCTGCTTCCGCCAGCCGTCGCCGGACCGGACGGGCCGTTCCTCGCGCACCCGCAGCAGGCCGCACAGCCCGGCGGCGCACAGGAAGGTGACGGCGTCCAGACAGGCCACGGCCGGGCCCCCGCAGGCCGCGTAGAGGCCCGCCCCGGTCAGCGGGGCGACGAGCTTCATGCCCTCGGTGAGCGTCATCCGCAGGCCGTTGACGTCACCGAGCAGGTCCGGGCCGACCGCCGCCGTCATCAGCGCCGACTCGGCGGCGTCATGGACGGCACCGGCGGCGCCGTACACCACCAGGACGGCGAACAGCAGCCACAGGCGGCCGGGGGAGTCGACGGCGAACAGGGCGGGCAGCAGCGCCGCGAGGCCCAGGTTCACCGTGATGAGCAGGGGCTTTCGGCGGAACCGGTCGGCGAGCGTGCCGAGCGCCGGGCCGGCCAGGGTGGGCGCCCACATCGCGAGCAGGCACAGGGCGGCCAGTCCGTCCGACCCGGTCAGCTCCTTCACCCACACACCCGACGCCAGCCACAGCGAGGAGGTGCCGAAGGCCGACACCACCAGGCCGGTGAGACACAGCCCCGCGTTGCGGTCCCGCAGCACGCGGGACACGGTCCAGGAAGTCGTCATGCCTGGTCATCGTGGCCCTAAGGCGCGGGGCCACGGATCGGGCAGGTTCCCTAAGTGTGTGCGGCGAACGCCCGGCGGCCCGGCCGCCCCGCGCGGCGGCGACAATCCGTCGGAACCTGGCACTGACACCCCTGGGGCGCCCGGGCCCGGAAACCTACCGTCGACCGGATGCGCTACCTCGCCCCCCTCCTCATCGGCCTGCTCTACGTCACCCTGATGTCCCTCGTCCCCGAACCCCACCGGCGGCGCCTCAACGCGGTCATGGTGGCCGGTGCCGGGGCCGCCTACCTCAGCGGCGGCGGCCTCGGCGGCTGGGAGTTCGCGTTCACGGCGGTCGCCACCTACGTCGCCTACAAGGGACTGGACTCCTGGGCGTTCATCGGCGTCGGCTGGCTGCTGCACACCGCGTGGGACGTCGTCCACCACTTCAAGGGCCACCCGATCGTCCCCTTCACGCACGACTCGTCGTTCGGCTGCGCGCTGTGCGACCCGGTGATCGCCCTCTGGTGCCTCGGCGGCGGCCGTGCGCCGTGGAAGTGGTCGAGCCGCACCGATGAGTTTCCACGAGCCCGCCGGTCAGCCCTTCGTACGCAGAGCGCGACCCTGAAGGAGTGAGCATGACCATGGTGGACCTCGGCCCGCAGACCAGGATCGTGGCCCGGCTCGCCGAGTCGGTGACCGACGAGCAGCTCACCGCCGCCACACCGTGCCCGGGACGAGCGGTGCGCAACCTGCTGGGGCACCTGCTGATGCTGTCGGTGGCCTTCCGGGACGCCGCCCGCAAGGACCTCGGTACGACGACCGACAGCACCCCGGACGCCGCCGCCTGGGACATCGGCCCCGGCTGGCGCGAGGAGCTGCCGAAGGCGCTGGACGAGCTGGCCGACGCCTGGCGCGACCCGGCCGCCTGGACCGGCGACACCCGCGCCGGCGGGGTGGACCTGCCGGGTGCGGTCGCGGGCGCCGTCGTCGCCGACGAGCTGGTGATCCACGGCTGGGACCTGGCCCGCGCCACCGGCCAGGACTACGCCCCGGACCCCGCCGCGCTGGACTCGGCCCTCGACTTCCTCCGGGCCGCGGCCGACGACCCCGACCGCGGCAACGGCCTCTTCGGCCCGGTCGTCCCGGTCCCGGCGGAGGCACCCCCGCTGGACCGGGCGCTCGGCCTCAGCGGACGGGCCCCGGGGTGGCCGCACCGGGCCTGACCCCGGGCCGCCCGGCGGCCGCCGGGCGGCGGAAGCGGCGCATCGGGCCTACGGTGACCCTGAGAGGGGGCGAGCCGAACGGGTACGGAGGGAGCCGCCATGCGGGAGCACTACGTGTGGGTGACGACGCGCCGCCTTCAGCCGGGCACGCTGGAGGACTTCGAGAGGGCGTGGCGCCCGGAGCCCGCACCGCAGGGCCTGCACCGGGCCTACGCGTACTGGTCCGAGGACGGACAGGAGATCACCGGAGTGTCGTTCTGGGACTCCCGGGAGGCGTGCGACGCGTGGCGGGCCTCCGAGGCGGAGGGCCGGCGGCGCGCGGCCATGGCCCCGTACGTCGCCGAGGAGCGCGAAGGTTTCTACCGCGGCCGCGAACTCGGCCTGCCCAGCGCCACCAGCGGGTGAACGGGCCGCGCCGGGCAGCCGCGCCTACGGTGGAGACATGAGCGAGATCGTCGTCGTGTACGAGCTCGAACAGCCCGTCGCCGCACGCGCCCCCGCGGCCGGACCGCCCGGCGCGGAACGGCTCCCCCGCAGGGTGCACGCGGCGCCCACCGCCCCCGGCAGGCCCGACGCCGCCGGCCCGCGGACCCTGTGCGGCAAGGACACCTTCGCCATGACGAAGGCTCCCCGGACGCCTTCCCGCCATCCCGGGGAGCCGTGGTACCCCGACGCGTACGCGTCCCTGGTGTGCCCGGACTGCGACGCGGTGATGGAGGTCTGACCGGTGCCGTGACCCGAAGGGTGACGCGAGCGTCGTACCCTCCTGCCATGCCGCTCACTCTCACCGTCCTCGGCACCGCTTCACCGCACCCCGGTCCCGACCGGCCGTGCTCGGGGTACCTGCTGTCGGGCGGCGGCGCCGAGGTGTGGGTGGACGCGGGGCCCGGCACGTTCGCCGCGTTGCAGCGGCACACGGATCCGGCGCGGCTCACCGCGATCTGGATCTCCCATCTGCACGCCGACCACAGCGCCGATCTGCTCTCCGCCGCCTACGCGTTCGCGCTCGGCGGCATGACCCCGCCCGCGCCGGTCCCGGTGTACGCGCCGGAGGGCTGCGCCCGCCGGCTGGCCGGCTTCCTCGGCCGGCCGGACGTCGACTTCCTGAAGGGCGTCTTCGACTTCCGGGACCTGTACGACGGCCACGACGTCCGGCACTGGAACCTCCGGCTGACCGCGCGCGCCGTCGCCCACGACACCGAGGGCTACGGGCTGCGCGCCGAGTGCCAGGGAAGCGTGTTCGCGTACTCCGGGGACAGCGGGCCCTGCGCCGCGCTCACCGAACTCGCCGCCCGCGCGGACCTGTTCCTGTGCGAGGCGGACCTCGACGCGCATCACGGGAGCGAACACTCCGGGCAGGTGCATCTGACGCCGGAGGACGCCGGCCGCATCGCCCGGGACGCCCGCGTGCGCGAGCTGCTCGTCACCCATGTCGGCCCCGCCCTCACCCGCGAGTCGGCCGCCGCCCGTGCCGCCGCCGTCTCCGGCCGGCCCACGTACACCGCCGTCGAGGGCCACGTCCACAGCGTCTGAGCGCGACACGACTTCCTTTGCCGGACTTCCTCTGCCGGAAGCATTGACGAAACCTGGGCCCCCTCCTACCTTCAACGCGTCGTACTTCGTACGTCATATATGAGACGCGATATGTGAGATCCGAGAGGGCCGCATGACCTCTGTGCCCACCCCGATCCCGTCCCGCACGCAGTACGTGCTCGACGCGATCAAACACCGCATCCTGACCGGACAGTTGACGCCCGGTCAGGCCCTGGTGGAGACGGAACTGGCCGCGCAGTTCGGAGTGTCCAAGACCCCGGTGCGCGAGGCACTGAAGACCCTCGCCGGGACCGGCCTGGTGGTGATGAGCCAGTACAAGGGCGTCACCGTGCGCATGGTGGACGCGGACATGGCGCGCGAGGTCTACGACGTACGGCTGCTGCTCGAACCCGAGGCCCTGCGCCGGTCCGTCGTGCGAGGCGCCTCCCTCGACGCCGCCCGGGACGCGCTCACCCGCGCCGACACCGCCACCGACACCGCCGAACGCTCCCTCGCCAACCGCGAGTTCCACCGCGCCCTCTACCTGCCGTGCGGCAACCCGCTGCTCGGCCGGATGCTGGACGAGGTCCGCGACCAGGCCGCCCTCGTCTCCGCCGTCGCCTGGGCCGCCGACCCCTCCTGGGAGCGGGAGGCCGCCGAACACCGGGAGATCCTGCGGCTCGCGCTGGACGGCGACGCGGACGGCGCCGCGAACGCCCTGCACGCCCACATCGCGTCCTTCGTACGCCGTGCGTTCCCCGAGCCGCGCCCAGAGGAAGGCCATGAATGAGCAGCGTGACGTTCGAGCGCCAACGGGCCGCCCTGGCCGACGTGGTGGCCATCCCGGTGACCCCGTTCGCCGAGGACGGCTCCGTCGACCGGGAGACCCACCGGGCCCTGCTGCGCCGCCTGCTCGAGGGCGGGATCAGGACCCTCACCCCCAACGGCAACACCGGTGAGTTCTACGCCCTCACCCCCGAGGAGCGCCGTCTCGTCACCGAGCTGACCGCCGAGGAGGCCGGCGACCGGGCCACCCTCCTGGTCGGGGTCGGGCACGACCTGCCCACCGCCATCGCCTCCGCCCGGCACGCCCGCGACCTCGGCGCCCAGATGGTGATGGTCCACCAGCCGGTGCACCCCTACGTCTCGGCGGCCGGCTGGGTCGACTACCACCGGGCCATCGCCGAGGCCGTCCCGGAGCTGGGCGTGGTGCCGTACCTGCGCAACGCCCAGCTGCCCGGGGACCGGCTCGCCGAACTCGCCGACCACTGCCCGAACGTCGTCGGCGTCAAGTACGCCGTCCCGGACGCCGCCCGGTTCGCCGCCTTCGCCCGGGACGCGGGCCTCGACCGCTTCGTGTGGGTCGCCGGCCTCGCCGAGCCGTACGCGCCCTCCTACTTCTCCGCCGGCGCCACCGGCTTCACCTCCGGACTCGTGAACGTCGCCCCCGCCGTCTCGCTCGGCATGATCGAAGCGCTGCGGTCCGGTGACTACCCGGCCGCCATGAAGGTCTGGGAGCAGATCCGCCGCTTCGAGGAACTGCGCGCCGCGCACGGCAACGCCAACAACGTCACCGTCGTCAAGGAAGCCCTGGCCGCGCTCGGCCTGTGCCGCCGGGACGTCCGCCCGCCGAGCAGGCCGCTGCCCGAGGACGAGCGCGCCGAGGTCGCCGCCATCGCCGCCGGGTGGTCCATATGAACGCCCCCCGCAAGAAGCCGGAAGAGCTGCGCAGCCACCAGTGGTACGGCACCGACGGGCTCCGCTCCTTCAGCCACCGCGCCCGTACCCGCCAGCTCGGCTATCTGCCCGAGGAGCACCTCGGCAAGCCGGTCGTCGCGATCCTCAACACCTGGTCCGACATCAACCCCTGCCACGTCCACCTCCGCGACCGCGCCCAGGCCGTCAAGCGCGGGGTGTGGCAGGCGGGCGGCTTCCCGCTGGAGTTCCCGGTCTCCACCCTCAGCGAGACCTTCCAGAAGCCGACCCCCATGCTCTACCGCAACCTGCTCGCCATGGAGACCGAGGAACTGCTGCGCTCCTACCCGGTCGACGGCGCGGTCCTGATGGGCGGCTGCGACAAGTCCACGCCCGCGCTGCTGATGGGCGCCGCCTCCGTCGGCCTGCCCGCCGTCTTCGTACCCGCGGGCCCCATGCTCCCGGGCCACTGGCGCGGCGAGGTCCTCGGCTCCGGCACCGACATGTGGAAGTACTGGGACGACAAGCGGGCCGGCCTCATCGGCGACTGCGAGATGGCCGAGCTGGAGAGCGGCCTGGCCCGTTCGCCCGGCCACTGCATGACGATGGGTACGGCGTCCACCCTCACCGCCGCCGCCGAGGCGCTCGGGGTGACCGTGCCGGGCGCGTCCAGCATCCCGGCGGTGGACTCCGGGCACGACCGGATGGCGGCGCGGGCGGGCCTGACCGCCGTCGAACTGGTCCACCGGGACCGGAAGCTGTCCGACATCCTCACCCGCGAGGCCTTCGAGGACGCCGTCACCACCGTGCTCGGCCTGGGCGGCTCCACCAACGCCGTGATCCACCTGATCGCCATGGCCGGCCGGGCCGGTGTCCGGCTCACCCTGGACGACTTCGACCGCGTCGCCCGCAGGGTCCCGGTCCTCGCCAACGTCCGCCCCGGCGGCCAGAGGTACCTGATGGAGGACTTCCACTTCGCGGGCGGCCTGCCCGGCTTCCTCTCCCGGATCACCGACCTGCTCCACCTGGACCGGCCCACGGTGTCGCACGACACCCTGCGCGAGCAGCTCAGGGGCGCGCAGGTGCACGACGACGACGTCATCCGGCCCCGGGACAACCCGGTCGCGGGCGAGGGCGGGGTGGCCGTGCTGCGCGGCAACCTCTGCCCGGACGGCGCGGTCATCAAGCACATCGCAGCCTCGCCCCGCCTGCTCAAGCACACCGGCCCGGCCGTCGTCTTCGACGACTACCGGACCATGCAGCGCACCATCAACGACCCGGCGCTCGGCATCACCGCCGACAGCGTGCTGGTGCTGCGCAACGCCGGCCCCAAGGGCGGCCCGGGCATGCCCGAGTACGGCATGCTCCCGATCCCGGACCACCTGCTGAAGCAGGGCGTGCGGGACATGGTCCGCGTCTCCGACGCCCGCATGAGCGGCACGAGTTACGGGGCCTGTGTGCTGCACGTCGCCCCGGAGTCGTACATCGGCGGCCCACTGGCGCTCGTGCGCACCGGCGACCTCATCACGCTGGACGTCGACGCCCGCAGCCTCCACCTCCACGTGGACGACGAGGAGCTGGAGCGCAGACGCGCCGCGTGGACGCCACCGCCCGCCCGCTACGAGCGCGGCTACGGCGCCCTCTACAACGAGCAGATCACGCAGGCCGACACCGGCTGCGACTTCGAGTTCCTGGCCCGCCCGGGCACCGTGCCGGACCCGTACGCCGGCTGACATCCCCCGCCCCGCCCCCCTCGACGCACGTGTATGTAGCAAGCGCTTCCTGCACCCGCTGTGATCGAACCACTGCGAACGGAGAACAGTCATGGCCCAAGCCGCAGCCGTGGCGAAACCGCCCGCGCCACCCCGGCGGCGCCGTGCCTCCGCGACCCCGCGCAGGCTGCCGTACCTGCTGATCGCCCCGGCGGCCCTGCTGATGCTGGGCTTCATCGCCTACCCGGTGCTCAGCGTCTTCTACTACAGCCTGCGGAACTACAACCCCACCAAGCCGTGGCGGAACGGCTTCGCGGGCCTGGACAACTTCACCCAGGCCTTCGCCCACGACCCGCAGTTCTGGGACACGCTGACCTTCAGCGCCAAGTGGGTCCTGGTGGAAGTCGGGTTGCAGTTGCTGTTCGGTCTCGCCCTGGCCCTCATCGTCAACCAGACCTTCGTGGGCCGGGCACTGGGCCGCGCCCTCGTCTTCTCCCCCTGGGCCGTCTCCGGCGTGCTGACCTCCGCCATCTGGGTGCTGCTCTACAACTCCCAGACAGGCATCACCCGTTACCTCGCCGACGCCGGGCTCGGCTCCTACGGCACCAGCTGGCTGTCGGACACCTCCACGGTGTTCCCGGCGGCCGTGGTCGCCGACCTGTGGCGCGGGGTGCCGTTCTTCGCGATCCTCATCCTCGCCGACCTCCAGTCCGTCTCCCGGGACCTGTACGAGGCCGCCGAGGTCGACGGGGCGAGCCGGCTCAAGCAGTTCTGGCACATCACCCTGCCCCACCTGAAGGACGCCATCGTGCTGTCCACGCTGCTGCGCGCGGTGTGGGAGTTCAACAACGTCGACCTGCTCTACACCCTCACGGGCGGCGGACCCGCCGGGGAGACCACCACCCTCCCCCTCTACATCGCCAACACCAGCGTCGACGCCCACAACTTCGGCTACGCCTCCGCCCTGACCACGGTGGCCTTCGTGATCCTGCTCTTCTGCTCGATCGTCTATCTGCGGCTGAGCAAGTTCGGAGGTGGCTCCAAGTGATCACCGAGATCGCTCCCGCGCCCGAGCGCGTGACGGCCGCGCCCGCCCGGTCCGGCAGGAGGCGCCGCGCGTGGGACGAGGTCCCGCGCTGGCAGATCTACCTCCCCCTGACCGTCTACCTCCTCTTCACCCTGATCCCCTTCTACTGGATCCTGCTCTTCGCGCTCCGCCCGGCCGGCTCGACCTCGCTCGTGCCGTGGCCGATGACCTTCGAGCACTTCGAGAAGGTGTGGACCGAGCGCGCCTTCGGCACCTACTTCACCAACAGCGTCTACGTCGGCCTCGCCACACTGGTGCTGACCACCGTGGTCGCCCTGGCCGGCGGCTACGCCCTGGCCCGCTTCGACTTCCGTCTCAAGCGCGGCTTCATGCTGGCCCTGCTGTGCTCCCAGTTCGTGCCGGGCGCGCTGCTGCTGGTGCCGCTGTTCCAGATCTTCGCGAAGCTGTCGATGATCAACTCCCTCGGCAGCGTGATCATCGCCGAGACCGTCTTCCAGCTCCCGCTGTCGATGATCCTCATCAGCGGGTTCATCCGGAACGTGCCGTACTCCCTGGAGGAGGCCGCCTGGGTGGACGGCTGCAACCGGTTCACCGCCTTCCGGATCGTGGTGCTCCCGCTCCTGCGGCCGGGGTTGATCGCGGTCGGCTCCTTCGCCTTCGTGCACGCCTGGAACCACTTCCTGTTCGCCCTGATGTTCCTCTCCGACCAGAGCAAGCA
Organism: Streptomyces flaveolus; assembly: GCF_000716535.1. Lineage (GTDB taxonomy): Bacteria > Actinomycetota > Actinomycetes > Streptomycetales > Streptomycetaceae > Streptomyces > Streptomyces flaveolus_A. The sequence goes on from NZ_JNWV01000006.1 coordinate 358,276, forward strand.
GACCATCCCGGTCGGCCTCAACACCCTGATGAGCGCGGACAGCGTGGACCTGGGCGCCCTGGCGGCGGGCGGCATCGTCGCGGCCGTACCGGTGGTGATCGTGTTCGCCTTCATCCAGAAGTGGCTGATCACCGGGTTCAGCGCGGGGGCGGTGAAGGGATGAGCGTCGACGTCGTCCTGGCGGGCGCGCGCGGCCACGGCCGCCGGCACCTGGACAACATCCGCCGGCTGCGGGCCGCCGGCCTCGTGCGACTGGCCGGGATCTGCGAACTGACCCCGCTGACCGGGGACGAGATCCCGGACGGACTCGGCACGCCCGAGCAGTCCGCCGACCTCGGCGCCCTCCTGGACTCGACCGGCGCCCGGATCGCGGTCGTCTGCACCCCGATCCCCACCCACACCGACCTGGCCCTCACGGCCGCCGCGCGCGGGGCGCACCTGCTGCTGGAGAAGCCGCCGGCACCGTCGTACGCCGAGTTCCGGCGGATGGCCGACGGGGTGGCCGAGGCCGGGGTGGCCTGCCAGATCGGCTTCCAGTCGCTCGGCTCGCACGCGCTGCCCGCGATCCGCCGCCTCGTCGCCGAGGGCGCGATCGGCGAGGTCATCGGGGTGGGCGGGGCCGGGGCCTGGGCCCGGGACGAGGCCTACTACCGGCGGGCGCCCTGGGCGGGCCGGCGCCGGCTGAACGGCGCCGACGTGGTCGACGGGGTGCTCACCAACCCCCTCGCGCACGCCGTCGCCACCGGCCTGGCCCTGCTCGGCACCACCCGCGCCGAGGACGTCACCGGCATCGAGACCGAACTGCTGCGCGCCAACGCCATCGAGTCCGACGACACCTCCTGCGTCCGCGTCCGCACCCCCCGCGGACCCGTCACGGTCGCGGCGACCCTGTGCGCCGAGCACCCCGGGGAGCCGTACGTGCTGGTGCACGGCAGCAGAGGCCGGATCACCTTCTGGTACAAGCAGGACCGAGTGCTGCTCCAGCGCACCGGCCACGGCCCGGAGGAGACCGAGTACGGCCGCACGGATCTGCTGGAGAACCTGGTCGCGCACCTGGAGAACGGCGCGGAGCTGCTCGTCCCGCCGGACGCGACCGCCGCCTTCATGCGGGTCGTCGAGGCCGTCCGCACTGCCCCCGACCCGGCGCCGCTCCCCGAGCACGCCTGGCGCCCGCTGCCCGCCGAACACCGCCGGATCGTGCCCGGCATCGAGGGCCTGGTCGCGGCGGCGGCCGACACCCTCGCCCTCTACTCCGAACTCGGCGCCGCCTGGGCCCTGCCGAACGAGGTGAGCACCCGATGACGTCCCCCGAAAGCCTGGTCCTGCGGGTGGCGGGCCGCCCGGTCGGCCGCTACGTCACCCGGCCCGAACTGCCCGCCCGGCTCTCCCCGCGCCCCTTCCTGCACCCCGTCACCACCCTGGGCGGCACGGCGGTCACCGAGGCGGGCCCCGCCGACCACGCACACCACCTCGGCGTCGGTGTCGCCGTTCCCGACGTCGAGGGGCACAACTTCTGGGGCGGCCGGACCTTCGTCCGCGACCGGGGGCCGACCGAGCTCGGCAACCACGGCGCCCAGCGGCACACCGGCTTCCAGCTCCGCGACCCCGACGGCTTCGTGGAGGAGCTGCGCTGGGTCGCCGCCGGCACCGAGCTGCTGCGCGAGCGCCGTACCGTCGCGGCCACCGGGCTCACCGGCACCGCCTGGGCGCTGGACTTCACCTTCTCCCTCACCAACGTCACCCCCGAGCCGCTGTCGATCGGCAGCCCCGCCACCAACGGCCGGCCCGGCGCGGCCTACGGCGGCTTCTTCTGGCGGGCCCCCAAGGAGTCCCGGGCCCCGGAGGTCTTCACCGCGGACCGCGAGGGTGAGAGCGAGGTGCACGGCAGCCGCGCCGACTGGCTCGCGCTGGCCGGATGGGGGTCCCCCCGGTCGAGCGGAGCCGAGAGCGGGGGAGGCTGGACGCTGGTCTTCGCCGGCGCCACCGAGGACACCCGCCGGGACCCGTGGTTCGTCCGGGCCGCCGAGTACCCCGGGGTGGGCTCCTCCCTGGCGCACTCCGAGCGGCTGACCGTGCCGCCCGGCGAGACCGTCGTACGCCGGGTCGTCACCGTCGTCGCCGACGGCCGGCCCGCCCGCGAGGAGGCGGCGGCCCTGGTCCGCAAGGCGGTGAGCCAGTGACCGCCTACCGCAACCCGGTCCTGAACGCCGACTGGTCCGATCCGGACGTCGTCCGCGTCGGCGACGACTTCTACCTCACCGCCTCCAGCTTCGGCCGTGCCCCCGGCCTGCCGCTGCTGCACTCGCGGAACCTGGTCGACTGGACGCTGGTCGGCCACGCCCTCGAACGCCTGGAACCCGAGGAGGAGTTCGCCCGGCCCCGGCACGACCGCGGGGTCTGGGCCCCGTCCATCCGGCACCACGACGACCGCTTCTGGATCTTCTGGGGCGACCCGGACCAGGGCGTCTTCCAGGTCAACGCGCCCGAGATCCGGGGTCCTTGGACCCGCCCGCACCTCCTCGAGCCGGGCAAGGGCCTGATCGACCCGTGCCCGCTGTGGGACGACGACACCGGCGAGGCCTACCTCGTGCACGCCTGGGCCAAGTCCCGCTCCGGCGTGAAGAACCGTCTCACCGGCCACCGGATGCACCCCGACGGCACCTCGCTGCTCGACGAGGGCGAGGTGATCGTCGACGGGGACCGCATCCCCGGCTGGTTCACCCTGGAAGGGCCCAAGCTCTACCGGCACGACGGCTGGTTCTGGATCCTCGCCCCCGCCGGGGGAGTGGAGACCGGCTGGCAGGGCGCGTTCCGCTCGCGCGGCTTCTTCGGCCCGTACGAGGAGAGGATCGTCCTGGAGCAGGGCGACACCGACGTCAACGGGCCGCACCAGGGCGGCTGGGTGCGCACCGCCGCCGGCGAGGACTGGTTCCTGCACTTCCAGCAGCGCGGCGCGTACGGCAGGGTCGTCCACCTCCAGCCGATGCGCTGGGGCCTGGACGGCTGGCCGGTCCTCGGCGACGAGGGCGCCCCCGTCGCCGGACACCGGCGGCCGGACCTCCCGCCGCAGCCGCCCGCCGCTCCGGCGACCGACGACGACTTCCCCGGCGGCCGGTACGGCCGGCAGTGGCAGTGGACCGCCAACCCGGGCGACGGCTGGGCCACCCAGCACTCCGCGGACGGGCTGCGGCTGACCTGCGTCCGCTCGGCCGAAGCCGGTGACCTGCGCGAACTGCCGAACGTCCTCACCCAGAGACTGCCCGGCCGGCCGAGCACGATCGAGGTCGAGCTGCGTCTGGACGGCATCGAGCCGGGCGCGCGGGCGGGGCTCGCGGTGCTCGGGGACGCCTACGCCTGGATCGGGCTGGAGCGCGGGGCCGACGGGACGGTCCGGCTCGTGCACCGGTTCGCGGAGGTGGCCGCCGACGAAGAGCGCGACGCCGGGGTGTCGTGCCTCGCCCCCGAGGGGCGGGCGCGGCTGCGGATCGAGGCCGGCGCCGGGGCGCGCTGCCGGTTCCGGTACGACGTCGGGGACGGCCCGTACCCGTCCGGACCCGTCTTCGCGGCCACCCCCTGGCGCTGGGTGGGCGCCCTGCTCGGCCTGTTCGCCACCGCGCCCGAGGGACCGGGACCCGCGGGCGCGGCGACCTTCACCCGGTTCCGGATCACGCCCCACTGAGCTCCACACCGTCATGTCCCCGTTGGATCCAGCAGAAGAGAGCCGACCCATGAGAAGAAGCATCCGCAGAAGCAGGCGCGCCGCCCTCGCCGTCGCCCTGGGCTCCGTCCTCGCGCTGACCGCCACCGCCTGCGGCGACGACGGCAGCGGCAGCGCGGGGGAGAAGGGCGACGAGGGTTCCGGCAAGGGCACGATCACCTTCTGGGACAACAACGGCGGTGTCCGCACCGACATCTGGAAGCAGATCATCGCCGACTTCGAGCACGAGAACCCGGACATCGAGGTCAAGTACGTCGGCATCCCGGCGGCCAGCGCCCAGTCCAAGTACGACACCGCCATCCAGGGCGGCGGCCTGCCGGACGTCGGCGGCGTGGGCACCGCGATGCTCGCCGAGGTCGCGGCCCAGGGCGCGCTGGAGCCGCTGGACGGCCGGCTGGAGAAGAGCCCGCTGAACGGGAAGCTGAGCCGGAACCTGATCGACGTGAGCAGGGCGGCGGGCGGCGGGGACAGGCTGTACCAGGTGCCGACCTCCGCCAACAACGGCACGCTGTGGTACCGGACCGACCTGTTCGAGAAGGCCGGCCTGGACGCGCCGACCACCTGGTCGAAGTTCTACGAGGCCGCCGACAAGCTGACGAACAAGGGCAGGAACCAGTTCGGCTTCACCATTCGCGGCGGCGAGGGTGCCATCGCGCCGGCCCTCGACGCGGTGTACGGCCAGACCGGGATCACGTCGTTCTGGAACGGCGACAAGACCACCGTCAACGACCCCGAGAACGTGGCCGCTCTGGAGAAGTACGTCGCGCTCTACAAGAAGGACACCCCGTCCGCCGACGTGAACAACGACTTCACGAAGATGGTCGCCCAGTGGGACAGCGGCACGATCGGCATGCTGAGCCACAACCTGGGGTCGTACCAGGACCATCTGAAGGCACTGGGCAAGGACAAGTTCCGGGGCATTCCCAACCCCACGCGGGACGACGGCACCCGGGTGCAGGTCTCCAACCCGGTCGACGGACTCAGCCTGTTCAAGTCGAGCATGAACAAGGCGGCCGCATGGAAGTTCATCGAGTTCGCCCTCTCCGCCAAGGAGAACTCCAAGTTCAACGAGTCGGCGGGGCAGGTCCCGGCCAACACCGACGCGGCCGGGGACGCGTGGATCCAGCAGGCCGAGCCGACGAAGCTGGCGGCCGAGGCGCTGAACGGGGGCGACACGAAGATCGTGCAGCTGCCCTATTACCTGCCCGACTGGAACACGATCTCCAAGGCCGACAACGAGCCGAACTTCCAGAAGCTGCTGCTCGGGAAGATGAGCGCGAAGCAGTTCCTGGACATCCTGGCCGAGCAGCTGAACAAGGCGCAGGCCGACTGGAAGAAGAACCACTGAGAGCCCGGGTGGTTTCCGCCGCGGGGGGCTGCGGGCCGGACGTGGCCGGTCGCGCAGTTCCCCGCGCCCCTTCAGGCTTCCCCTGCGTCGGAAAGGCGCCGATCTTGTCCCTCACGCGTAGGCAGGTCACCTCCGCCGCGATTGCCACCGTTCCCCTCGTCGGCCGTTCCCGGCGGGAATCCCGCACGCTCCACATCGCCGGTGATTCGACGGCCGCCCAGAAATACGCCGATGCAGCTCCCGAGACCGGATGGGGGACGGCACTGCCCTTCTTTCTCCGGAAGGAGGTGGAAGTCGCCAACCACGCCGTGAACGGGCGGAGTTCGAAGAGCTTCGTCGACGAAGGGCGGCTCGACGCGATCCTCGCCGGCATCCGCCCAGGCGACCTCCTGCTCATCCAGTTCGCGCACAACGACGAGAAGTCCACCGATCCCGCCCGGTACACCGAGCCGTGGACGACGTACCAGGAGTACCTGCGGAGGTACGTCGACGGGGCACGGGACAGGAAGGCGCGCCCCGTTCTCGCCACCCCCGTCGAGCGCCGCAGGTTCGACGGAGACGGCAACGCCCTGCCCACCCATGGCGACTACCCGGCGGCCATGCGGGCGCTGGCCGTGGCCGAGGGGGTGCCGCTGCTGGACATCGAGGCGCTGTCGCTCGCGCTGTGGCAGCGGCTCGGGGTGGAGGAGACCAAGACCTACTTCAACTGGACCGCCACCGAGCAGGACAACACGCACTTCGACCCGCCGGGCGCGATCGCCGTGGCCCGGCTCGTGGCGCGGGAGCTGCTGCGCACCCGGGTGGCGGCCCGGCACGACGTCGTACGGCTGCACGAGGACATACCCACCTCCTGGATCACCTGGCCACCCGCATAGCCGAGGAGAACCCCACAGTGCGCATACAGAGATGTCATGGACGTGTCACAGCGGTGCTGGCCGGCTGCACGGCCCTCGTCCTCGCCGTCACCGGCACCGCGTCCGCGCGGTCCGGCCACCGCGCCGGCCCCGACCGGCAGGTGCTGCCCGCCAAGGACGGCTGGGCGGCGTACGGGACCGGGACGACCGGCGGGGCCGCCGCCGACTCCGCCCACGTGTACACCGTCACCACCTGGGAGCAGTTCAAGGCGGCCCTCGCGGACGGCGGCAGCGCGCCGAAGATCGTCCGGGTGAAGGGCACCGTCGACGCCGACGGGCCGGGCTGCGCCTCCTTCGCCGTCCCCGGGTACGACTTCGCCGCCTACCTGAAGACCTACGACCCCGCGGTGTGGGGGCGCTCGACGAACCTCGACGGCGAGCCCGACGGCAGCCCCGAGGGCCTGCGCCGCGCCTCCGCCGCCCGCCAGGACGCCTTCATCAAGGCGGACGTCCCCGCCAACACGACGATCGTCGGCATCGGCCGGAACGCCGGTTTCCAGGGCGCCAGCCTCCAGATCAAGGGCGTCGACAACGTCATCGTCCGCAATCTGCGCTTCGAGAGCCCCCTCGACTGCTTCCCGCAGTGGGACCCGACCGACACCGCCGACGGCAACTGGAACTCCGAGTACGACAGTGCCGTGATCCACGGGTCGACGCACGTGTGGATGGACCACGACACGTTCACCGACGGGGACCACCCGGACAGCACCCTGCCGTCGTACTACGGCCGGATCCACCAGCAGCACGACGGCGAGCTGGACATCGTCAAGGGCGCCGACTACGTCACCGCCTCCTGGAACGTCTTCGAGGACCACGACAAGACGATCCTCATCGGCAACAGCGACAGCGCGTCCACGGCCGCCGTCGACCGGGGCCATCTGAAGGTCACCTTCCACCACGACCTGTTCCGGAACCTGGTCGAGCGGGCCCCGCGCGTCCGCTTCGGACAGGTGGACTCGTACAACAACCACTTCGTCGCCGGTGACGGCTACTCCTACAGCTACGGCATCGGCATGGAGTCCCAGCTCGTCGCCGAGCACAACGCCTTCACCCTGCCGGCCGGGGTGGGCGCCGGTTCGATCCTGAAGAAGTGGAAGGAGGCGCCCGTCACCGCCGCCGACAACCACGTCAACGGCGTGCCGACCGACCTCGTCGCCGTCCACAACGCGCAGGTGCCCGGCGAGATCCTCCAGTCGGGGGCCGGATGGACGCCGGTGCTGCGGACCCGGGTGGACCGGCCGCAGGCCGTGCCGGGCCTCGTCGACCACCGCGCGGGCGCCGGACACCTGTGCTGACCGCGCTGCCGCGACCGGGCCGGGGCGTGACCCCGGCCCGGCCTCCTGCCCACAGCCGCATCCCAAGGAGCACACCCATGCATCCGTCCAGACGGGGTTTCCTCACCGCGAGCGCCGGAGCCGCCACCGCGCTCGCCCTCACGTCCGGTCCCGCGCGCGCCGCCGGGGTGCCGCGCCCGTTCGGCCGCCACGGTTCCCCGGCCCGCCGCCGCACCCCGGGCACGCTGTACGTCGACCCGCACGGGCGCGGCGACTTCACCACCGTGCAGGCCGCGGTGACCGCCGCCACCGGAAGCGGCCGGACCCTCGTGATCGCCCCCGGCAGCTACCGGGAGACGGTGACCGTCGACGCCGGCCGTACGGAGATGACGTGGATCGGCGCCTCGGAGAACCCCAGGGACGTGGTGATCGTGTACGACCGCGCGGCCGGCACCCCCAAGCCCGGCGGCGGCACCTACGGCACCTCCGGTTCGGCGACGGCCACCGTCCAGGCCGACGGGTTCACCGCCCGCTGGATCACCTTCGCCAACGACTGGCTCCGCGCCGGCCACCCGGACATCAGCGGCACCCAAGCCGTCGCCCTCAAGGCGCAGGGCGACCGCGGCGCCTTCGTGCACTGCCGGTTCCTCGGCCACCAGGACACCCTGTACGCCGACTCCACGGCCCTCGACGCCTTCGCCCGCCAGTACTACGCCCACTGTCACGTCGAGGGGGACGTCGACTTCGTCTTCGGCCGGGCGACGGCGGTGTTCGACCGCTGCCGGTTCCACACCCTGAACCGGACCGACCTGGCCGCGGCGCCCTACGGGTTCGTCTTCGCGCCCTCCACGGCCGCCGCCAATCCGCGCGGCTACCTGGTCACGCGCGGCCGTGTCACCAGCGAGGCACCGGGCGCCGCCTACAAGCTGGCCCGTCCCTGGGTCCCCGGCTCCGACCCCACGGCCCGCCCGATGCTCACCGTCCGCGACACCTGGCTCGGTCCCGGCATCGACGCGGTCGCCCCCTACGCGAACATGCGGGACGCGTATCCCTGGCAGTCCATGCGCTTCCGCGAGTACCGCGACACCGGCCCGGGAGCCGAGATCACCGTCCCGGAGAACCGCCCCCAACTGACATCCGCACAGGCCGAGTCGGCGACGCGAGCGGCCTACCTGGGGGACTGGGCGCCCTGGAGGGAGTGCTGACGCGCGGACGCACCGAGCAAAAGGGCGGCTTCTTCGATCCCCCGTTCGCACTCGCGGTATCCGGCCCCCAGGGCCACCGGGTCAAGGGGGCACCGGAACAAGGCAATCGGAAGGTAATGCTCCAGGGGTGGTGGAACAAGACCGCGTATCGATCGGGTAACAGGGCTCGCCCTGCCTGTGTGATGCGCGTAGACAGTCCTGACCTGGTACATCACTCTCATCCACCAGATCCGGAGAATCCATGCGGAAGTCCCTCAAGGCGGTCGCGGCCGGTGCCGCTTGTGTCGTCGCCGGCGCGGCGCTGTACGGCGCGGGCGCGGCCACCGCCGGTCAGTCGACGGCGAACTCCACCCACGAGCCGTACAACATCGGGCTCCTGGTGAAGGACATCGACACCTACTACGGCACCACCGCCGACAGCAACGGCGTCTACCAGGCGTCCCCGGACAGCCCGTACGCCAAGGACCTGGCGCGCATAGACGCCGACGCCAAGAGCTACATCGACAAGGCGGCCCGCAAGGCGCGCCACCAGGGCGAGAAGCCGGCCGTCGTCTTCGACGTCGACGACACGCTGCTGCTCAGCCTCGACTACGAGAAGCGGTACAACTACACGTACAACTCCAGCACCTGGAACGACTACGTGAACCGCGCCGACCGGCCCGCCGTCTTCGGCAGCCCGGAGCTCGTGCGGTACGCCGCGTCCAAGGGCGTCGAGGTCTTCTACAACTCCGGCCTGAGCGAGGCCCAGCGCGCCGGCGCCGTGGAGAACCTGAAGAAGGTCGGCGCCGATGTGAACCTCGACGCCGGCCACATGTTCCTCAAGGACAAGGCCAACCCGCCGGCCTACCTGAAGGACTGCGCCACCCCGGGCACCTGGAACTGCACGACGGTGCAGTACAAGTCCGGGACGCGTCAGCACATCGAGGACGACCTGGGCTACGAGATCATCGCCAACTTCGGCGACCAGTACTCGGACCTGGACGGCGGTCACGCCGACCGGACGTACAAGCTGCCGAACCCGACGTACTTCGTCGGCTGAGCGCTATCCGTACGTCCTGAGCAGCCGCTCGTACTCGGCCTCCGTCACCGGCAGCACCGTGCCGTGGCGGGGGCTGGCGGGCAGCGCGTAGTCCGTGGACGGGGTCCACGTGCCGGAGGCGAGGTCGGTGGTCTCGAAGGGGACGTAGCCGCGCAGCCCGTACTCGTCGATGAAGAGGTACCACTTCTTCTCGGTGTTGGACCTGAACACGGTCGGCCCCTCGCCCCGCTGGAGGGCACCGCTGCCGACGCAGTCGGCGACGAAGTCGTACGACGTGTCGGTCAGGTCCCGCGCCTTCTCCGCGGTGATGAACTTCGAGCACGGCGAGCTGGAACCCGGGTCCCGCTCGTCCTTGGTGAAGCGGTAGTACGTCCCCTTGTCCCTGATGACCGTCGAGTCGATGACCGAGTAACCGGGGTCGTCCCAGACCTGGGGCGCGCTGAAGGTGCGGAAGTCCTTCGTGGTGGCGTACAGCATGCGGTTGTACGTCGAGCCGGTGTGGCCGGGGTCGTCGGCGGCGTACAGCTTCGACGCCCAGAAGACGACGTACTCCTGCCACCGGCTGTCCCAGTACGCCTCCGGCGCCCAGGTGTTGCCCGCGTTGTCCGGCGCCACCTTCACCAGCCGCTGGTCGGTCCAGTGGACCAGGTCGGTGGACTCCCACACCATGACGGACCTGCTGCCGTGCCGCTGGACCTGGTCCCAACTGCCGCTGCTGTCGCGGTACATCCTGAGGTCGGTGGCGATGAGGTAGAACTTGTCGGCCTTGGGGGAGCGGATCACGAACGGGTCGCGCAGCCCCTTCTCCCCGATGGTCGAGGTCAGCACCGGCTGTCCGTCGTTCAACTCCCTCCAGTGCAGGGGATCGTTGCCCTGGCTGAGCGCGTAGCGGATCTGCTCGCCGTCGGCCGTGCCCTCGCCGGTGAAGTAGACGAAGAGATAACCGGCGTACTTGGCGCGCGCGGTGTGGGCGGAGCCTGGTGGCGCGGCCAGCAGGGCGAGGAGGAGGGCGAGGAGCGGGACCAGCAGCATTCCGAGACGACGCATGACCGTCCTGTGTGAGCGTGAGGGTTTCTGTCGGGTGCTGTGCGCTCTCGGAGTGTCATCAGTGCGGCCCACCGCGTCAATCGATGGGCGCGGGACCGGGGCGGCCGAAAGTTTCGGTCGTTTTCGAGCCGCCGGGCCACGCGCCGTCATGCGGGGCGAAGTCGCCGGTCACCGTGTAGGCGCGGCCCCCGGCCACCCCGGTCATGACATAGCTGTCGTCTCCCGCATCGCGCCCGCCGCGCTCATGGCCGTACTGCCCCGCGAAGACCCACTCACCCGCCGGTACCGTCCGCCCTTCCTTGAGCCTCCAGGTGAAGACGACGAACCCGCCCTGCTCCGTGACGCTCTGGCTGACGATCCCGAGGGCGAGCGCGGTGTCCTTCTCCGACAGGTCGAACGCGTGCCGCAGCACCACGCACGCCCGTTTCCGGAACGGCAGCCTGCGCAGCGCCTCCTGGACGTCCACCACGCCGGCGACGTCCGGGTTCTCGGTCCGCTCCTCACCGCGCGGCCAGAACAGCGCGATCCGCCGCCGCTCGCGCACCGCGCCGCGGATCCTGGTGCGCGCCAGGTTCGCGACCACGCCCCGCGCGTACGCCACCGGATGGTCGGCCGCGCGCACCCGGTCCCAGCGGTGCCACAGCGCCAGCAGCGCGTCCGCGGCCAGATCGTCGGCGACGTCGGCCTCGCCGGTCAACACATGGGCGAGACACGCGAGTTCGGCGTAGTGCCGTTCGAAGAAGGCATGGAACTCCACGGCGGCGGCGTCGTCCACGACCGTGCCCACGGGTGACCTCTTCTCGGTGCGGCTCTGTGTGCTGTTCGGGCGGTCGGACACCGTATGGCAGGCCGAACGCGATGACGTAACACGGAGAAAACCTGAAACAGGTTCGACAGGGGAACAATCCAGCCAGCATGCGCAGACCGATCTTCAGCTGACGAGGAGTGGGACCATGTCCGTCGACCGGTACTTCAGGATCTCCGAGCGGGGATCCACGCTCGGGCGCGAGATACGCGGCGGCTTCGCCACGTTCTTCACCATGGCCTACATCCTCGTCCTGAACCCGATCATCCTGGGCAGCGCCAAGGACAAGTTCGGACACACCCTGGACACCGGCCAACTCGTCACCGCCACCGCCCTGGTGGCCTGTGTGATGACGGTCGTCATGGGAGTCGGCGGCAATCTGCCCCTCGCCATCGCCGCCGGCCTCGGCCTCAACGCCGTCGTCGCCTTCCAGCTCGCCCCGCTGATGAGCTGGGCCGACGCCATGGGCCTGGTCGTCCTCGAAGGCATCGTCATCTGCGTGCTGGTGCTCACCGGGCTCCGGGAAGCGATCATGAACGCCATCCCGCAGCAGCTGAAGCAGGCCATCGGCGTCGGCATCGGCCTGTTCATCGCCTTCATCGGCTTCGTGGACGCCGGGTTCGTCAGCCGTGTCCCGGACGCCGCCCACACCACCGTCCCGGTCCAGCTCGGCGCCGTCGGCCGGCTCACCGGCTGGCCGGTGCTGGTCTTCTGCCTCGGGGTGCTGCTCACCATCGCGCTGCTCGCCCGCAAGGTGAAGGGCGCGATCCTGATCAGCATCGTGACGATGACCGTGGTCGCGATCGTCATCAACGCCGTGGCCGACGTCAAGAGCTGGGGTCTGACCACGCCCGAGGTCCCCGACAAGGTCGTCGCCGCCCCGGACTTCGGGCTGGTCGGTCACTTCAGCCTGTTCGGCGGCTTCGCCGAGGCCGGTGTCCTCACCGCCGTCCTGCTGGTCTTCACCCTCATCCTGTCGGACTTCTTCGACGCCATGGGCACCATCGTCGGCATCACCGCGGAGGCCGGACTGCTGGACGAGAACGGCCAGGTGCCCGGCATCGGCCGCGTGCTGTTCATCGACGGCGCCGCCGCCGTCGCCGGCGGTGTCGGCTCCGCCTCCTCCAACACCGCCTACATCGAGTCGGCGGCCGGCGTCGGCGAGGGCGCCCGCACCGGCTTCGCCAACCTGGTCACCGGCGGCCTCTTCGGCCTCGCCCTCTTCCTCACCCCGCTGCTGACCATCGTCCCGCTCCAGGCGGCGGCGCCCGCGCTGATCGCCGTGGGCTTCCTGATGATGACCCACGTCAAGCACATCGACTGGGACCGCTACGAGATCGCCGTCCCGGCGTTCCTCACCATCGCCGCGATGCCGTTCACGTACTCCATCACCGACGGGATCGGCGCCGGGTTCCTGGCCTACGTCGTCGTCAAGACGGTGGTGGGGAAGGCGCGGGAGGTCAACTGGCTGCTGTGGGCGGTCTCCGCGCTGTTCCTGGTGTACTTCGCGATCGACCCGGTGGAGCAGGTCCTCGGCGTGAAGTGAGGCCTACTTCAGGGCCGCTTGCATCATCGCCCTGGCCACCGGCGCCGCCAGGCCGTTGCCGCTCACCTCCGAGCGGGCCGCGTCCGACTGCTCCACCATCACCGCGACGGCGACCTCCTTGCCGTTGCTGTCGGACTTGCCGTAGGAGGTGAACCAGGCGTACGGCGTCTTGCTGTTGTTCTCGCCGTGCTGGGCGGTACCGGTCTTGCCGCCGACGGTCACCCCGTCGATCAGCGCGTTCGTGCCGGTGCCGTCCTTCACCACCGTCTCCATCGCCGACTGGAGCTGCTCGGCGGTGGTGGAGCTGATGATCTCCTTGGTGCCGGCGCTGTCGTCATAGTCCTTCAACACATCGCCGCCACTGTCGGTGATCTGCGAGACCATATGCGGCGAGACCAGCTTGCCGCCGTTCGCTATGGCCGCGGACACCATCGTCATCTGGAGCGGGGTCGCGGTGACGTCGAACTGGCCGATGCCGGACAGGGCGGTCTGCGCCTGGTCCATGCCGGACGGGTACACGCTGGCGTAGGCCCGCACCGGCACGTCCTGCTCGTCGTTGTCGAAGCCGAACTTCTCGGCCATGGCCTTCACCTTGTCCTGGCCGAGCTGGACGGCCATGTGGCCGAAGACGTTGTTGCACGAGTACCGCAGGGCGACGCGGATCGAGGCGTTCTCGCAGGGCGCGGACCTGTTCTCGTTGGCCAGGTCGCGTACCGTGCCCGGCAGCCGGTACGGATCGGGGCTGTCGGTCGGCTCGTCCACGTTCTCGTACAGCCCGTCCTCCAGCGCGGCGGCCGCGACGACCAGCTTGAACGTCGAGCCCGGGGGCAGCGGCTGGCGCAGCGCGCGGTTGGTGAGCGGCTTGTCCTTGTCCGCGTTGAGCGTCTTCCAGGCCGCGCCGGCCGTGTTCGCGTCGGTGAGCGCGGAGGGGTCGTACGACGGTGTCGACACCACGGCGAGGATCCTGCCGGTCTTCGGGTCGATCGCGACGGCCCCGCCCTTCTTGTCACCGAGCGCGCGGTAGGCCGCCTTCTGCACCGCCGGGTCGATCGTCGTCAGCACGTTGCCCGGTTCGGCGCGCTCGCCGGTGACGGTGTCCATCACGGTCTTCAGCCGGTTGTCCGTGCCGTTGAGCAGGTCCTTGTAGATGCCCTCGAGCTGGGTGGGGGCGTAGGCCTGTGAGGCGTAACCCGTCACGGCCGCGTACAGCTTGCCGTCCGTGTACGTCCGCTTGTACGCGAGGTCGCTTCCCTTCGTCCGTGCCGAGCCGGTGATCGCGTCCCCGGCCACGATGATGTTCCCGAGGGGCCGCGAGTAGGTCGCGATCGCGTTCCGCCGGTTGTCGTTGTCGTCCGCGAGGGCCTTGCCGTCGTAGAACTGCAGCCATGTGGCCCTGACCAGCAGGGCGAGTACGAGCAGCAGCGCGAAGACGGACGCCCGCCTGATCGTCTTGTTCATCCCGCTGGGAAGACGAGCGGGACGGGGGCAATCGTTCCCGTACGACCGTTTTTCTCATCGAGCGTTCATGTCGGGGGGCGTTCACCGAGGCCCGCGTTCAGGAAGCCTCCAGGATCAGCACGACCTCCTCGATCTCCCGGCCCCGCGCGTTCGCGTACCCCCGGGCCCGGGCCGCCTCGCGGAAGCCGCACTTCTCCAGGACGCGCAGCGACGCGCGGTTGTCGGCCGCCGCGCGCGCGTACAGCGGCCGTTCGGGAACCTCGGCGAGCAGGGCCCGCAGCGCGGCCGTCGCCACGCCCCGGCCCCAGTACGCCCGGTCGATCCAGTACGTCACCTCGCGCTCGCCGGGCACGCCGTAGACGGCCGCGTTGCCGGCCACCTCCCCGTCGGCCAGGACCGTGCGCAGCACGGCGGAGGAGTTCCGTATGCGCTGCCAGTAGGCCGCGAGGGCCTGCCGGTCGTACGGGTCCTCCGGGCCGAACGCGGCCATCCGGACGGCCTCCGGGTCGGTCATCTGCCGGTAGAACACCGGCAGATCGCCGTCCCGTACGGCCCGCAGCGCGATCTCCATGCGACCGAGCCTACGGCCCCCGGACCGCGGCCGGCGGGGTCAGAGCCTGCGGGTCGCCAGCGTCAGCCGGTCCCGCGCGTCGAACAGCGCGTCCTTGATCATCTGCTCGTGGGCGGGGGTCAGCCGGGCCACCGGCACCGAGCAGCTGATGGCGTCCCGCGCGGGTGTGCGGTACGGGATGGCCACGCCGAAGCAGCGCAGGCCCAGCGTGTTCTCCTCGCGGTCGACCGCGAAGCCCTGCTCCCGGACCTGGTGCAGCTCCTCGATGAGCTTCTCCCGGTCGGTGATGGTGTGCTCGGTGAGCGCGGGCAGCGTCTCCGGCAGCAGCTTGCGCACCTGCTCGTCGCTGTAACTGGCGAGGATCGCCTTGCCCAGGGAGGTGGAGTGGGCCGGGAGCCGGCGGCCCACCCGGGTGAAGGGCCGCAGATAGTGCTGGGACTGCCGGGTGGCCAGGTAGACCACGTTGGTGCCGTCGAGCCGGGCCAGGTGGATGGTCTCCGTGGTGTCGTCGGAGAGCCGGTCCAGGGTCGGGCGGGCGGCGGCCACCACCTCGTCGCCGTCGATGTACGACGTACCGACCAGCAGCGCCCGCACCCCGATGCCGTACCGCGTGCCCGTGGCGTCCGTCTCCACCCAGCCCAGCTCCACGAGCGTGCGCAGCAGCATGTACAGGCTGGACTTGGGATACCCGACGGCCTCCTGGACCGCCGCGAGGGAGTGCATACCGGGCCGGCCGGCGAAGTATTCGAGCAGCTCAACGGTCCGTACCGCGGACTTGACCTGCGCCCCGCCCCCTGTGTCGCCTGCCGTCATCGCCCTTGACCCCTTCGTTCGACGAGGACCTGAGTTATATAGTCTCCGAGCAGCATATTCATCATCAGAGACAGCGTTCAGTATATCGAACGCGACTGATGGGTGAGCCTGGATCGTCGTAGACAATGCGGCCTTTACTGGGAGGGACCCGCGGTGGCAGCAGCACCAGTCTGGAGTGTCGACCCGCGCACCGGGAAGCAGCGTGAGCAGGTTGCGGTGGAGGCCACAGCCCAGGAGGTGGACGAGGCCGTCCGGGCGGCCCACGCCGCGCGCGACGCCCTCACCGACCGCACGGTCCGCGCCGCGTTCCTGCGCTCGGCCGCCGCGGGCCTGGACGCGGCCAAGGACGGCCTCGTCGAGACCGCCGACGCCGAGACGGCGCTCGGCCCCGGCCGGCTGACCGGCGAACTCGCCCGCACCTGCTACCAGCTGCGGGCCTTCGCCGACATCGTCGACGAGGGCGCCTTCCTCGACGTCATCATCAACCACCCCGACGACACCGCGACCCCGCCCGTCCCGGACCTGCGCCGCTACAAGGTGCCGCTCGGCGTCGTCGCCGTCTACTCCGCCTCCAACTTCCCCTTCGCCTTCTCCGTCGCCGGCGGCGACACCGCGAGCGCGCTGGCCGCGGGCTGCCCGGTCGTCGTCAAGTCCCACCCCGACCACCCGGCCCTGTCCGAGCTGGTCGCCAAGGTGCTGCGCCGGGCCGCCGCCGAACACGGCATCCCCGAGGGCGTCGTCGGACTCGTGCACGGCTTCGAGGCGGGCGTCGAGCTGATCAAGCACCCGCTGGTCGCCGCGGCCGGCTTCACCGGTTCGGTACGGGGCGGCCGGGCACTGTTCGACGCGGCGGCCGCGCGCCCGGTGCCGATCCCGTTCCACGGCGAACTGGGTTCGTTGAACCCGGTCCTGGTCACCGAGGCCGCCGCGGCCGAGCGGGCCGAGGAGATCGGCGGCGGGCTCGCCGGGTCGATGACCCTGGGCGTGGGCCAGTTCTGCGTCAAGCCCGGCCTGGTGCTGGTGCCGTCCGGCGCGGCCGGTGACCGGCTGGTGAAGTCCCTGACCGACGCCGTCAGCGACACCGACGCCGGGGTGCTGCTCGACCACCGCATGCGGGACAACTTCATCGCCGGTGTGGCCGAGCGCGCGGAGCTCCCGGACGTGGAGACGCCGGTCACCCCGGGCGCGGGCGGCGAACACGTGGTCAGCGCCGGGTTCCTCACGGTGCCGGCGGAGAAGCTGACCGCGGAGGGGGCGTACGACCTGCTGCTGGAGGAGTGCTTCGGGCCGGTCACCGTGGTGGCCCGCTACGCGGACGAGGCCGAGGCCACGGCCGTGCTGTCGCGGCTGCCGGGCAACCTGACGGCGACCGTCCAGGTGTCCTCGGACGAGGCCGCCGGGCGGGGGCGGGGGCCGGAGCTGCTGGCCGAGCTGACGCCGCTGGCCGGGCGTGTGCTGGTCAACGGCTGGCCGACGGGGGTCGCGGTGGCGCCCGCGCAGCATCACGGGGGGCCTTACCCGGCGACGACGTCCACGTCCACGTCCGTGGGCGGTACGGCCATCGAGCGGTGGCTGCGGCCGGTCGTCTACCAGAACGCGCCCGAGGCGTTGCTGCCGGCCGAGCTGAAGGACGACAACCCCCTGGGACTTCCCCGGCGGTTCAACGGGGTCCTGGAGCGGTAGCGCCGTAGAGGGTGAGGAGAGGTTGACCGAGTTGGACATTCCCGAGGTGCCCTTCCCTCTGGAGGCCCATGGCCCGGACGGTGACTGGTCCTTCGAGGACGGTGTGCTGACCGGGCGGGCCGGTCCGCGTCAGGACCGGTTCGTGCCGCCCGACGGTGACGCACTGGAACCCGCCTCCGACGCGCCCCGGCTGCTCGGTGCGCCGCCCGCAGGGGACTTCCGGCTGATCGCCCGGGTCTCCGTGGGCTTCCGGGACGCGTTCGACGCCGGGGTGCTGTACGTCCATGTGGGCGAGCGGGACTGGGCCAAGCTCTGTCTGGAGTACTCCCCGGACGTGCCCACCGTGTGCACGGTGGTCACCCGGGGGCACTCCGACGACGTCAACTCCTTCACGGTGGACGGGGACTCGGTGTGGCTGCGGGTCAGCCGGACCGGGCGGGCCTTCGCCTTCCACGCCTCCCGGGACGGTGCGCGCTGGACCTTCGTCCGGTTCTTCACCCTGGGCGAGGAGAAGGAGACCGGTGCCGCGCTGGTCGGGTTCATGGCGCAGTCGCCGGTGGGGGAGGGGTGCGCGGTCAGGTTCGACCACATCGCGTTCAGGCCCGGCGGCCCGAGCGATCTGCGCGACGGCAGCTGAGGCGCGCGTGAGGCGGTGGGCTCGGGAATGAAACGGGCTGTTTGAACGTTCATATACCGTCTGGGGAGAGCCCCCGCGCCCGTACGAGCTGGAGAGAACCGAAGACATGCGCGTCGAGATCTGGAGCGACATCGCCTGCCCCTGGTGCTACGTGGGCAAGGCCCGCTTCGAGAAGGCGCTGGCTGCCTTCCCGCACCGCGACGAGGTCGAGGTGGTGCACCGCTCCTTCGAACTGGACCCGGGCCGCGCCAAGGGCGATGTGCAGCCGGTGATCACCATGCTGACCAGGAAGTACGGCATGAGCGAGGCGCAGGCCCAGGCCGGTGAGGACAACCTGGCCGCCCAGGCCGCCGCCGAGGGCCTGGACTACCGCACCCGGGACCGCGACCACGGCAACACCTTCGACATGCACCGCCTGCTGCACTTCGCCAAGGAGCAGGGCCGGCAGGACGAGCTGATCCAGATCTTCTACCGGGCGAACTTCGCCGAGGAGCGATCCGTCTTCACCGAGGGTGACGAACGCCTCGTGGAGCTGGCCGTCGAGGCCGGACTGGACGCCGACGCCGCCCGCGCGGTACTCGCCGACCCGGCCCGCTACGCCGACGAGGTCCGCGCCGACGAGCGCGAGGCCGCCCAGCTCGGCGCGAACGGCGTGCCGTTCTTCGTCCTCGACCGGACGTACGGCGTCTCCGGCGCCCAGCCCGCCGAGGTCTTCACCCAGGCGCTGACCCAGGCATGGGGCGAGCGCTCGCCGCTGAAGCTGGTCGAGCAGGGTGACGCCCAGGCGTGCGGGCCGGACGGGTGCGCGGTGCCTCAGCAGGGCTGAAAGGCGCAGGTCGGGGCGGTCGTATAAGCGCCGCTAAGAGGAACCACGTAAAAGTTCGCAATGGACGCGTAGTTCCCCGGGCCGCAGAGTGGACCCATGGAGACCACGGAGACGTTCGACCGCCTCGTCCGCGCCGAGTTCACCCCGAAGAGCATCTACCTCAACACCGCGAGCAACGGCCTGCTGCCGGCGCGCACCGTCGCCGCCCTCCAGGAGGCGGCGCTGCTGCGGGCCGAGGGCCGACCGCTGACCTCGCTGTACGAGGACGTGGAGACGAGCCGGGCCGCGTTCGCCCGGCTCGCCGGCGTCCCGGCCACCCGGGTCGCGGCGGGCGCCTCGGTCGCCGCGCACACCGGCGTGATCGCCGCCTCGCTCCCGGCGGGCGCCGAAGTCCTCACCGCCGAGGACGACTTCACCTCCGTGCTCAACCCCTTCCACGTGCGCGGCGACCTCAAGGTCCGCACGGTCCCGCTGGAGCGGATCGCCGAGTCCGTCCGGCCGGGCACCGCGCTCGTCGCGGTCAGCGCCGCCCAGTCCGCCGACGGCCGGATCGCCGACCTGCCCGCCCTGCGCGAGGCCGCCCGCGCCCACGGCGCCCGCACCTACGTCGACTTCTCCCAGGCCGCCGGCTGGCTGCCGGTGGAGGCGGACGCCTACGACTTCACGGCCAGCGTCTCCTTCAAGTGGCTGCTGGGCCCGCACGGCGCCGCCTTCCTCACCGTCCCCGAGGACCTCGGCGGGCTGACCCCGCTGCTCGCCGGCTGGGTCGCGGCCGAGCGGCCTTGGGACAGCTGCTACGGCCCGGTGGCCGAACTCGCCCGTTCCGCCCGGCGGTTCGATCTCACCCACGCCCTGTTCACCTTCGCGGGTCTGCGGCGCTCGCTGGAGCTGATCGAGGAACTCGGTGTGGACGCCGTCCACGCCCACGACCTCGCCCTCGCCGACCGGTTCCGCGCGGGTCTCGCCGGCCTCGGCCACGAGCCGGTGCCCGCACCCGGCTCGGCGATCGTCTCGGTGCCCGGACTCGGCTCCCGGCAGCCCGGGTTGAGCGCGGCGGGCATCGAGGTCTCCGATCGCGCGGGCAACCTGCGCGCGGCCTTCCACCTCTACAACACGGCCGCCGACGTGGACCGGCTGCTGGAGGCGCTGTCCGGCTGACACGACCGGGCCGGGACCCCGTCCCACACGGGAGGTCCCGGCCCGGTGATCGAGGGGCGGCTAGCGCACCGGAGTGAAGTCCCTCGCTCCGATGAACTCCGGCCGACGCACCGGCGCCGCGAACGGCTCCACCGCCGCGTTCTCCACGCTGTTGAACACGATGAAGACGTTGCTGCGCGGGAACGGCGTGATGTTGTCGCCGGAGCCGTGCATGGCGTTGCAGTCGAACCAGGTCGCCGAGCCGGCCTTGCCGGTGAACAGCCGGATGCCGTACTCGCTCGCCAGCGCGGTCAGCGCCTCGTCCGACGGCGTGCCCGCGTCCTGCATCTGGAGGGACTTCTTGTAGTTGTCCTTCGGGGTGGCACCGGCGCAGCCCAGGAACGTCCGGTGCGAACCCGGCATGATCATCAGGCCGCCGTTGGTGTCGTGGTTCTCGGTCAGCGCGATCGAGACGGACACCGTGCGCATGTTCGGCAGGCCGTCCTCGGCGTGCCAGGTCTCGAAGTCCGAGTGCCAGTAGAAGCCGCTCGCGCCGAAGCCCGGCTTGACGTTGATCCGGGACTGGTGGACGTACACGTCCGAGCCGAGGATCTGCCGGGCGCGGCCGACCACGCGCGGATCGCGCACCAGGTCCGCGAACACCTCGCTGATCCGGTGCACCTCGAAGACCGAGCGGATCTCCTTCGACTTGGGCTCCACGATCGAGCGCTCGTCGGCGCGGATCGCCGGGTCGGCGACCAGCCGGTCCAGCTCACGCTTGTAGACCTCGACCTCGTCCGGGCCGATCAGCTCGTCGACGGCGAGGAAGCCGTCCCGCTCGTACGCCTGGAGGTCGGCGTTCGGGAACGGGCCCGGGGTGTCCGGGGCGCCCCAGACGACGGGGTCCTGGCGGGGGACGGTCACCTCGGTGGTGCCGCGGGTCGGGTAGAGGTCCTTCACGGTGGCGGTGGTCATGGGCTCTCACACCTCCTCGGGCTCGGTGAGCAGCGGGTAGACGCCGTTCTCGTCGTGGTCCTCCCGGCCGGTGACCGGCGGGTTGAACACGCAGATGCAGTGGAAGTCCTCCTTGACGCGCAGCGTGTGCCGCTCGTGCCCGTCGAGGAGGTACATGGTGCCGGGGGTGATGGTGTACGTCTTCCCGGCCTCGTGGTCGGTGAGTTCGGCCTCGCCCTTGGTGCAGACGACGGCCTCGATGTGGTTGGCGTACCACATCGACGTCTCCGTCCCGGCGTACAGGATGGTCTCGTGCAGGGAGAAGCCGACGCGCTCCTTGGCGAGGACGATCCGCTTGCTCTCCCAGGTACCGGACTTCGCTCTGACGTGCCGGTCGGTGCCTTCGATGTCCTGGAACGAACGGACGATCATGGGGTGCACTTCCTCCTTGCTGGTCCTGCTAGGCGGTTTCTCGGACGGCGCGGGCCAGGACGCTGAGCCCTTCGTCCAGTTCCTCGCGCGTGATGGTCAGGGCGGGCAGCAGCTTGACGACCTCGCTCTCCGGGCCGGACGTCTCGATCAGCAGCCCGAGTTCGAAGGCGCGCCGGGCGACCCGGGAGGCCCGGGCCTTGTCGTGGAACTCCAGACCCCAGACGAGCCCGCGACCGCGGTACTCCTTCACGTCGGCGAGGTTCTCCTCGGTGATGGAGATCAAGGCCTGTTCGACCTGCTCACCGCGGCCGCGGGTCTGCTTCTCCATCGCGGAGCCGTCGGTCCAGTACGTCTCCAGCGCGGCGGTGGCGGTGACGAAGGCCGGGTTGTTGCCGCGGAAGGTGCCGTTGTGCTCGCCCGGCTCCCAGACGTCCAGCTCCGGCTTGAACAGGCAGAGCGACATGGGCAGGCCGTAGCCGCTGATCGACTTCGACACGGTGACGATGTCCGGCGTGATGCCGGCCTCCTCGAAGGAGAAGAACGCGCCGGTACGGCCGCAGCCCATCTGGATGTCGTCGACGATCAGCAGCATGTCCTGCCGCTCGCACAGCTCCTTCAGCGCACGCAGCCATTCGGGCCGGGCGACATTGATGCCGCCCTCGCCCTGCACGGTCTCCACGATCACGGCCGCGGGCTTGTTCAGACCGGAGCCCTGGTCCTCCAGCAGCCGCTCGAACCACAGGAAGTCCGGGACCGTGCCGTCGAAGTAGTTGTCGAAGGGCATCGGCGTGCCGTGCACCAGCGGAATGCCGGCACCGGCCCGCTTGAAGGCGTTGCCGGTCACGGCGAGGGAGCCCAGCGACATGCCGTGGAAGGCGTTGGTGAACGACACGATCGCCTCGCGGCCCTTCACCTTCCGCGCCAGCTTCAGCGCCGACTCCACGGCGTTGGTGCCCGTCGGCCCCGGGAACATGACCTTGTACGGCAGGTCGCGCGGGCGCAGGATCAGGTCCTGGAAGGTCTGGAGGAAGGTGCGTTTGGCCGTGGTCGACATGTCCAGGCCGTGGGTGACGCCGTCGCGTTCCAGATAGTCGATCAACGCCCGTTTGAGGACGGGGTTGTTGTGGCCGTAGTTGAGCGAGCCGGCGCCGGCGAAGAAGTCGAGGTACGCATGACCGTCCTCGTCGTACATCCGGCTGCCCCGCGCGCGGTCGAAGACGGTGGGCCAGCCGCGGCAGTAGCTGCGCACCTCGGACTCCAGGGTCTCGAAGACGCTGAGGTCGGGCTGGGTGATGGTCACGGTGAATCGCTCCTCAGTGGGCGGTGGAGTCGGTCAGCGGGCCGATGCGGTAGAGGACTTCGGGGTCGTGCGGGCCGTCCGTGAACAGTTCGGCGGGGAACAGCACCTCGCGGGTCACCTGTGCGCCGTGCCGCTCGGCGAACGAGGTGAACAGCCGCTCGGAGGCGGTGTTGCCGGGCGTGATGGTGGTCTCCATCCCGGTGATCCCGTGCTCGGCGACGAGCCGGGCGGTCAGCCCGTCCAGCAGCTTGGCGGCGATGCCGTGGCCCCGGTGGGCGGGGTCGACGGCCACCTGCCAGACGAGCAGGGTGCGGGGGCGGTCCGGCCGCAGGTATCCGGTGACGAAGCCGACCGGCTCCCCGTCCGCGCCGCGCGCCACCGCCGAGGTACCGGCGAAGTCCCGGCACCACAGCAGATAGCTGTAGGAGGAGTTCAGGTCGAGGGTTTTCGATTCCTTGGCGAGACGCCAGAGTGCGGCTCCGTCGGTCGTCGCCGGCCGTTCGATGAGCAGGTCTGCGGGTGCGGCAGTCATGCGGCACGAATTTAGCGAGGCGAATTCGAAAATGCACGGGACTGAGTACGGGGGCTCCGCGCCGAGTCGGTGAAATGTCTGATATGACCCGCATCAAATTGGTACAAATCGCAATCGCTGTGGAGTGTGTCACACGCTGTAAACCGCAGGAAACCCGTCGGCAAACTCCCCTGTTTAGCTCTGCAAAAAGCGGGCAGAAGAAGACGGGAAGCTATCGTCCGGAGAATTGGCGGAGTTTGTGAAAGTAATTGGAATTCGAGATGTGAAAACGGCCCGCGCGGTGTGCGCGAGCCGTTTTCGTTGCGTTCCGGCGTGATTACTGATCGCTGATTACCGCCAGGCGTTCTCCACGGCCCGGCGGGCGGCGGCCGGGTCCACCGGCACGCCCTGCTCGGCGAGTGCCGCGCCGAGCGCCGCCAGGGAGTTCCGGACCGCGCCCCGCGTCGCGTCGGGGCCGTAGTGGTTGACGCGGATCATCTCCCGGGCCAGGGCGCCGCCACCCGCGGCCAGCGGCAGCGCCGGGTCGGTCGCCAGGGCGCGGGCCACCAGGTCGGAGGCCACCACGCCGGACGGCACCCGGAGGGTCGTGGCGACCGGCGCCGCGTCCCGCTCCTCGTACACGTACGGCTCCAGGCCCCCGCCCAGCGCCACCGCGCCGGCCCGCGAGGCCAGCGCCGCCCGCCGGTGCCGGGCCATCACCGACTCCAGGCCCGCCGACTCGATCCGCTCCAGGCACGCCTCCAGCGCCAGCATCTCCAGCTGCGCCGGAGCGTGCGGCAGCACCTTGCGGCCGGCGTCGATCCAGCGGTCCTTCCAGTCCAGCAGGGAGAGGTAGGAGCGGCGCGGGGCGTTCGGGTTGGCGGCCATCCGGGCCCACGCCCGCTCGCTCACCGAGATCGCCGACACACCCGCCGGGCCGCCCATCGCCTTCTGCGCGCCGATCACGCACAGGTCCACGCCCCACGCGTCCGGCAGCACCGGCTCCGCGCCCACGGAGGCCACCGCGTCCAGATAGAAGAGGGCACCCTGCTCCCGCACCGCCTCGCCGATCTCCGCGACCGGGTTGGTGTTGCCGGTCGCCGCCTCGGCGTGCACCAGCGACACGAAATCGATCTCCGGGTGCTCGGCGAACGCCTCCCGGATCTGCCCGGCGGTCACCGCCGTGTGGAAGGGGACCGAGATGTCGTGCACCGTGGCACCGGCGTCGCGCAGCCAGTTGCCGAAGGTCTGCCCGTAGGGGCCCGTGATCACGTTCAGGGCCACCGTGCCGGGACCGGCCGCCGCGCGGATCGCGCCCTCCAGCGGCAGCAGTGCTTCGCCCTGGGTGATCAGGACGTCCTGGCGGGTGTCCAGCAACCGGGCCACCCCGTCCTCGATGGCGGCGAAGCGCTCGGCACTCAGCGGGGGCAGGTCGAGGAAGGGGTGGGTCACGGCGGTGCTCTCTTCGTTTCTCGGGGGCCGATTCCCTCGATCTTAGGTCGGGGGCCCGCATGGCCATGGGTTTGATTTGAGAGACTCAAACACTTCCTTATAATCGGAACCCTTAGTTCCCCGACAGGAGATCTCCCCCATGAAAACGCTCGTCGGGCGCCGGACCCGCCTTCTGGCCGCCACCACCGCGACCGCCGCACTCGTGCTCGTCGCGGCCAGCTGCTCCTCCAGCGACTCGGGGAGCGGCAAGACCACGGTCAAGGGCGTCCACCTGGTCAAGGGCGGTCAGCTGACCACCTGCACCCACCTGCCGTACCCGCCGTTCCAGTCGGAGGTGAACGGCAAGGTGCAGGGCTTCGACGTCTCCCTCATCGACCTCGTCGCCAAGGATCTCGGCGTCAAGCAGCAGATCCTCGACACCCCCTTCGAGAACTTCAAGACGGGCGCCTTCCTGAACTCGGGCGAGTGCGACCTGGCCGCCGCCGGCATGACCATCACCGCCGAGCGCAAGAAGAACGTCGACTTCTCCGACCCGTACTTCGAGGCCACCCAGGCCGTCCTCGTCGACAAGAACAGCGGGATCAACTCGCTCGCCGACGTCAAGGCCAAGGGCAAGAAGCTCGGCGCCCAGGCGCAGACCACCGGCGAGGACTACGTCAAGAGCAAGGGCTACGACCCGATCTCCTTCGAGTCCTCCGACGCCGTCCTCAACGGCCTGCGCACGGGCCAGGTCCAGGCCGTCGTCATCGACTTCCCGGTCGTCCAGGGCTGGCTGAAGGACAAGGCGAACGCGGACAAGTTCAAGGTCGTCGACAACCTCAAGACCGGTGAGCAGTACGGCTTCACCGTGAAGAAGGGCAACAAGCCGCTGCTCGACGCCATCAACAAGGCGATCAGGACCGCCAAGGCCGACGGCACCTACAAGAAGATCTACGAGCAGTGGATCGGCCCCTACGACGCCTCCGTCGCCTCTCCCGCCGCCTCATGACGGATACGGAGACGACCCTCCAGCCGAAGAAGAAGGGGCTGACCCGGCGTCAGAAGCGCAGTCTGTCGCGCGGCGTCCAGTACGCCGTCTTCGCCGCCGCCGTGATCGCCTTCGCGGTCACGGCCGACTGGGACCGGCTGCAGAACCAGTTCGCCCAGGCGGACATCGCGAAGCAGATGTTCCCGGACGTCATCACGCTGGCGCTGAAGAACACCGTGCTCTACACGCTGTCCGGCTTCGTCGTCGGACTCGTCCTCGGCATGGTCATCGCGCTGATGCGGCTGTCCTCCGTGGGCCCCTACCGCTGGCTGGCGGGCGTCTACATCGAGATCTTCCGCGGGCTGCCCGCCCTGCTGATCTTCATCTTCGTCGGCGTGGCCGTGCCGCTGGCGTTCCCGGGCACGGAGATCCCCGGCGGCACCTACGGCAAGGTCGCCCTCGCGCTCGGCCTGGTCTCGGCCGCGTACATGGCGGAGACCATCCGCGCCGGCATCCAGGCCGTGCCCAAGGGGCAGATGGAGGCGGCCCGTTCGCTCGGCTTCTCGCCCGCCAAGGCCATGGTCTCCATCATCGTCCCGCAGGCCTTCCGGATCATCCTGCCGCCGCTCACCAACGAACTCGTCCTGCTCTTCAAGGACTCCTCGCTGGTGCTGTTCCTCGGCGTCACACTGGAGGAGCGGGAACTGTCCAAGTTCGGCCGCGACCTCGCCAGCACGACCGCCAACTCCACGCCGATCCTGGTCGCGGGCCTGTGCTACCTGCTGGTCACCATCCCGCTCAGCTTCGTCGTCCGCCGTATGGAATCCAAGGCCCAGGAGGCGATCCGGTGAGCCGCCCGGAGATCGAGGTCCGCGGACTGCACAAGTCCTTCGGCGACAACGAGGTGCTGCGCGGCATCGACCTGGAGATCGGCCAGGGCGAGGTCGTCTGCGTCATCGGCCCCTCCGGCTCCGGCAAGTCGACGCTGCTGCGCTGCGTCAACCTGCTGGAGGAGCCCACCAAGGGCCAGGTCTTCGTCGGCGGCACCGAGGTGACCGACCCCGACGTCGACATCGACGCCGTGCGCCGTCGCATCGGCATGGTCTTCCAGCAGTTCAACCTCTTCCCGCACCTGAACGTCACCGAGAACCTCACGCTGCCGCAGCGCCGGGTCCTCGGGCGGGACAAGGAGACGGCCGCGCGCGTCGCCGCCGAGAACCTGGCCCGCGTCGGCCTCTCCGAGAAGGCGGACGCCTACCCGTCCTCCCTCTCCGGCGGCCAGCAGCAGCGCGTCGCCATCGCCCGCGCGCTCGCCATGGGCCCCGAGGTGATGCTCTTCGACGAGCCGACCTCCGCACTCGACCCGGAACTGGTCGGCGACGTCCTCGCCGTCATGCGCCGGCTCGCGCGGGAGGGCATGACGATGATGGTCGTCACCCACGAGATGACCTTCGCCCGCGAGGTGGCCGACCGGGTCGTCTTCATGGACGGCGGTGTGATCGTCGAGGACGGCACCCCGGACCGGGTGATCGGCGACCCGCAGCACGAGCGCACCCGGCACTTCCTCTCCCGGCTGCTCGACCCGGCGATGGCCGAGGTCGAGGAGGAGACCTCCGACCAGGTGGGGAAGTCCGAGGCGTAGGTCGTTAAGGTGCGAGCATGAGCGATGGTGCGGTGCTGCACGTGAGGGGCCGGGTCCTGGCCGGGCCGGACGACGTCCGTGACGAGCTGTGGGTGGTCGGGGGCCGTGTCTCCTACGACCGCCCCGCCGGGGCCCGTGACACCACCACCGTCGAGGGCTGGGCGCTGCCCGGCCTGGTCGACGCCCACTGCCACGTGGGGCTGGGTGCCGAGGGCCCGGTCGGCGCGGACACCGCCGAGAAGCAGGCGCTCACCGACCGCGAGGCGGGCACCCTGCTGCTCCGCGACGCGGGCTCGCCCTCCGACACCCGCTGGATCGACGACCGCGACGACCTCCCGAAGATCATCCGGGCGGGCCGGCACATCGCCCGCACCCGCCGCTACATCCGCAATTACGCCTGGGAGATCGAGCCGGACGACCTCGTCGCCTACGTCGCCCAGGAGGCCCGGCGCGGCGACGGCTGGGTCAAGCTGGTCGGCGACTGGATCGACCGCGACCTCGGCGACCTGGCCCCCTGCTGGCCCCGCGAGGCGGTGGAGGCGGCCATCGCCGAGGCCCACCGGCTCGGCGCCCGGGTCACCGCCCACTGCTTCGCCGAGAGCTCCCTGCGCGACCTGGTCGAGGCGGGCATCGACTGCATCGAGCACGCCACCGGTCTGACCGAGGACCTGATCCCGCTGTTCGCCGAGCGGGGCGTCGCGATCGTCCCGACCCTCGTCAACATCGCCACCTTCCCCAGGCTCGCGGACGGCGGCGACAAGAAGTACCCGCGCTGGTCCGCTCATATGCGCCGGCTGCACGAGCGGCGCTACGACACCGTGCGCGGCGCCTACGACGCCGGCATCCCGGTCTTCGTCGGCACGGACGCCGGCGGCACCCTGCCGCACGGGCTGGTCGCGGAGGAGGTCGCGGAACTGGTCGCCGCGGGCATCCCGCCGGTCGACGCGCTCGCCGCCACGAGCTGGGCCGCCCGCGCCTGGCTCGGCCGGCCCGGACTGGAGGAGGGCGCCCCGGCCGACCTGGTGGTGTACGAGACCGATCCCCGGGCGGACGTACGGGTGCTGGCGGCGCCCCGGCGGGTCGTGCTGAACGGACGGGTGGTCGAGTAGACGTTCCCGTGATCCCGTCGATTCCGCCCTGGAATCGAATCGGCGTGCGGAAAATCCACGTTTGAGTGAAGTAACCCTGGATCGCTGACCGTTCACCCACAGTGGGGACAAGGTTGACGTGTCCCAAGCATGTCCCGTCTGGGGGTCCCACCGCCTTGAACAGCAACAACTTCCGCATGCCCGCACGCCGTCTCACCGTCCTCGCGACGGCCGCGGCCCTCGCCTCGGCGCCCGTGGTCCTGGGGGGCGCGAGCGCCGCGCACGCGACCGGTGACCACGGTCGCGCCTCCGCCGTCGTCCTGCGCACCGGGCTCGACGTGTCCCTGCTCAACAAGACCGTGAACGTCCCGCTCGCGGTCTCCCTCAACGAGGTCCACGCACCGCAGAGCGCCGACCGGACCGCGCTGTCCGCGCGGCTCGACGGCGTGAACGGCGGCAAGCCGTTCACCGTCCTCGGCGCGGACGTCGCCCAGGCCAAGGCCACGGTGACCGCGCGGGGCGCCGAGGGCTCCGTCCGGGTCGCCCACGCCAAGGTGCACGTCCCCGGCCTGCCCCTGCTGTCCCTGATCGAGGCGGACGCGATCACCGCCAAGGCGACCTGCGAGGTCGGCAGGGCACCGGTCGCCTCCGCGAACGTCCTCGGCGCCGTCACCGTCCTCGGCAAGCGCGTCACCCTCACCGCCGGCGGCCCGGCCGAGGTGAAGGTGCCCGGCGTCGGCGAGGTCCGCCTCGACCTCTCCCAGCGGAGCACCACGACCCGTACGGCCGCCGCCACCGCTCTCGAACTCAAGGTCTCCGTCAACCCGTTGAAGCTGAACGTGGCCGACGTCGAGGGCACGGTCACCCTGGCCAAGGCCACCTGCGAGTCCCCGATGGCCCCGCCCACCGGGACCCCGGTCCCGAGCCACGACCCGGCCGGCGGGCCCCGCCCCCAGGGCGCCCCCGCCGAAGCGGGCCTCGCGGAGACCGGCGGCAGCTCGGCGACCCCGTACATCGCGGGCGGCGCACTCGCCCTGCTGCTGGCGGGCGGCGGAGCGGTGGCGGTGGCCCGACGCCGGAAGGGCTGAGGGAGCAGCCCGGCTGACGCCGGGGGGCCCGCGGCCGGGCGGGGGGCTGATCAGGGCCGATGCCGGTCACGCCCGTGGCGGGGTCCGGGCGGGGCGCGGGTGTGCGCGCCGACCGCCGGGTTCCGGGCGAGTGCGAGGGTGTGTTCTTCGCCGGGTTCCGGGTGAGGGGGGCCCGCTGGGTTCCGGGTCGCGCGGGTGCGTTCCCCGCCGGGGGAACGCGACCGACGGGGGCTCGCTCCGCCGGTCAGCGGCGGGCCACTCGCGGGCGGCCCTGGCCCAGGCCCGGGCCGGTCCCGGCGTTCCCCGGCCGGCCCGGCGTGCCCGGCGCTGCCCGGCCGCCCCGGCGCTGCCCGGCGACCCCGGCGTGCCGTGGCCGGTCTGGTCACCCCGGGTAGGGTGCCCTCTCCCGGCCGGCCCGGAGCGTGGACGCCCACCAGGCCAGTTGGTCCAGCAGGGTCTTGGCGTAGCCCGGGGCCCCGGGGTCGAGGGGCTCGCCGTCCTGCCACGCGGCGAAGTAGTTCGGGAAGGCCAGCCCGTCCCGGACGGTCACCGCGTGCAGTTCGGTCAGCACGTTCTCCAGGTGCAGCACGGCGTGCCGGCCACCGGCCGCGCCGCCGTAGCTGACGAAGGCGACGGGCTTCGCCGTCCACTGCGTGAAGTGCCAGTCGATGGCGGCCTTCAGGGAGGCCGGGTAGCTGTGGTTGTACTCCGGGGTGACGACGACGAACGCGTCGGCCTCCTCCAGGGCCGAGGTCAGCCTGGCCATCCCGGCGGGCCGGGGATAGTCGTCACCGGCGAACTTCGGCGAGGCCGCGGGCAGCGCCAACGGCAGGTCGATGTCGGCCAGATCGACGACGTCCACCTCGAACCCGCCGTGGGCGCGCGCCTGTTCTGCCACCCACGACCCCACGACCGGGCCGAACCGCCCCTCCCGGACACTTCCCACAATGATCAGCAACCTGTGCGTGGTGTTCTCCATGCCCACCACCTTCGGCCGCCCCGCACCCGGTGACCAGGCCGGGCGCAGGCTGGCCCCCGCAGGGCCACGCTGAGCCCTCCACCCGCGGCGGACGCCGCCCTATCCTCGCCCCATGGGCACACCATTGGGGGACTTCGTCCGGGCCAAGCGCGACAGCGTCCAGCCGGTGACGCTGGGGCTGCCGGAGCGAGGCCGCCGCCGGTCACCGGGCCTGCGCCGGCTGGACCTGGCCGCGCGGGCCGGCATCAGCGTCGAGTACCTGACGAGGATCGAGCAGGGCCGGGACCGCAACCCCTCGATCGCGGTGGTGAACGCCCTCGCCGACGCGCTCGGTCTCGACCCGGCCGAACGCGACCACCTGCGCTACCTCGCGAAGATCACCGGCGGCGAGTGCACCGCCCACAACCGCCCCGCCCCGGCCCGCCGGGACGTCCGGCCCCCGGTGCTGCGCACCCTGCGCCTGCTGGAGCCGGGCATCGCCGTGGTGACGAACCGGCTGGGCGACATCCTTGCCCACACCAGCGGCTACGCGGCGCTGACCGGTGGCACCGGGCTGCTCGACGCCGACGCCCCGAACCTCACGCGGTACGTCTTCACCGACCCGCGCGCCCGCGCGTTCTTCGCCGACTGGGACGCCGTCGCGGACGAGCAGGCCTTCGACCTGTGGCTCGGCCCGACCGTCGAGAACTCGGAATGGCTGACCGCCGAACTCGCGCCCGTGGCCGGTCCCGAGTTCACACGCCGCCTGAACCCGCATGTGGTGCCCCCGCGCGGAACGCTCCGGCTGAACCACCCGACGGGCCCCGAACTCCGCCTCGACCGCCAGACGCTGGACATCCCGGACGACGCCCAGCAGCTCGTGGTGTTCCTGGCGGCCGACGAGGAGACGGAACGCGCGGTGGAACGGCTCCGGGACCGCCCGAGGCTGCGGGCGATCTCCTGACAGAGCCTCTCAGCCGGCCGGGACGGGTGGGCCGGCGGGAAAGGGCAGGGCGGTCGACAGTGCCCGCAGGAAGCCGTTCACCGTCGCCCGGTCCCGCACGGCGACCCGCATCCAGTCCTCCCCGAGCCCCGGAAACGTGTCGCCCCGCCGCACCGCGTAACCGAGCTCCCGCAACCGCCGCCGTACCGCGTCGGCGCCCGGCATGCGCACCAGCACGAACGGCCCCTCGGCAGGCTCCACCACCCGCACTCCGCGAGCGGCGAACGCGGCCAGCCCGGTCACCAGATGGGCGCGGTCCCCGGCGATGCGATGCGCCGCGTGTCCCGCCTCCGCCAGCGCCCGCGGCGCCACACACGCCTCGGCGGCGGCCAGCGCCGGTGTCGACACCGGCCACAACGGCTGGGCCCGCTCCAGCTCGGCGATCACCTCGGGCCCGGCCAGGACGTACCCGATGCGCAGCCCGGCCAGCCCCCAGGTCTTGGTGAGGCTGCGCAGCACCACGAGCCCCGGTACACCGGTCCGCCCGGCCAGCGCCTCCCGCTCACCCGGCACCGCGTCCATGAACGCCTCGTCCACGACCAACGTGCGGCCCGGCCGGGCGAGTTCGACGATCGCCTCCGCCGGATGCAGCACCGACGTCGGATTCGTGGGGTTGCCGATCACCACCAGGTCGGCGTCCGCCGGCACGGCCGCCGGGTCCAGCCGGAACCCGTCCTCCTCCCGCAGCAGCACCCGGGTCACGGTGTGCCCGGCGTCCCGCAGCGCGGCCTCCGGCTCGGTGAACTGCGGGTGCACGACGGCCGGCCGGCTGACCTTCAGCGCGCGGGCGAGCAGGACGAACGCCTCCGCCGCCCCCGCCGTCAGCAGCACCCGCTCCACCGGCAGCCCGTGCCGCGCCGCCACCGCCGCCCGCGCGGCCCGCCCGTCCGGGTAGGCCGCGAGGGACGCCAGCGAGCCGGCGATCTCCTCCCGCAGCCACGGCGGGGGCGTGTCCGCGCGGACGTTGACGGCGAGGTCGGTCAACGCGGCCCCGTCGTCCCGCACTTCGGCGTCCCCGTGGTGCCGCAGATCGGGCCCGGACCCGCCGGTCGCCTCAGTGCGCATGGCTGTGCGAGTGCCCCCCGTGATGGTGGTGCCCATGACCGTGCCCGTGGTGGTGGTCGTCGTCGTCCGGGTGGAAGTGCGGCTGCTGCGGCAGCCCGACCTTGTCCTCGAAGCCCGGCAGCGCGATCCGGTACACGCACGAGTCGCAGTTCATGCGCAGGTCGCCCTTGACGGCCTCCTCGTACCGCTCCATCACCAGGTCCAGCAGCTCCGGCTCGGGCCCGATGACATCGGCCGACCGCACCTCGGTCTCCGGGTGCGCGGCGGCCCACCCCTCGGTCTGCTGCCGCACCCGGTCCGGCAGGATGCCGGTGAAGAGGAAGTAGGGGAGTACGACGATCCGCCGCGCCCCCAGCGCCGCGCACCGGTCCAGCCCGCTCGGCACGTCCGGCGCCGCGAGCGACACGAACGCCGTCTCCACCCCGGCGTACCCACGGCCCTCCCACAGCAGCCGCGCAGCCTTGAACACCTCCGCGTTGGCGTCGGGGTCGGTCGAGCCGCGCCCGACCAGCAGCACGGTGACGTCGGCCCGGTCCTGCGGGGTGCGGGCGGCGGAGCCGAGCGCCTCGTCCAGCCGCCGCTCCAGCACGTTCAGCAGCGCCGGGTGCGGACCCAGCGGGCGGCCGTAGGTGTACGAGATGCCGGGGTGCCGCTCCTTCTCCCGGGCGAGCGCGGCCGGGATGTCGCCCTTGGCGTGCCCGGCGGACACCAGCATCAGCGGCACGGCGGCGAACCGGCGTACGCCCTGCTCGACCAGCTCGGTGACGGCCTCGCCCAGCGGCGGCGGGGACAGTTCGATGAAGCCGCCGGCGACGGGCAGTTCGGGGTGGCGGCGCCCCAGCTCCCGGACGAAGTCGCGGAACGCCTCGGCTCCGGCGTCGTCACGGGTGCCGTGTCCGGCGATGAGCAGGGCGGGCGGGGTGGTCACGCGTTCTCCTCGGAGTGTGAAGCGGGGTGGTACAGCAGGGCGTTGAGCGCGGCGGACGCGACCGCCGACCCGCCCTTCTCGGACACGTTGCTCACGGCGGGCAGGCCGCTCGCCCGCAACGCGGCCTTGGACTCGACCGCGCCGACGAAGCCGACGGGCAGTCCGATGACGAGGGCCGGGGCGGCGTCCAGGGTCAGCAGCTCCTCCAGCGCGGTCGGCGCGTTGCCGATCACCCAGAGGGCACCGGGACCGACCTGCTCGTACGCGAGCCGGATCGCGTGCGCCGAACGGGTCAGACCCGGCCCGCCCACGGCGTCCGCGAGCCGGCAGACGGTCTTTCGCCGGGTGATCCCGGCGGCCACCATCTCGACGTCCACGACCACCGGCGCCCCGGCGTGCAGCGCCGCGTGCGCCCGCACCAACTCGCCCTCGTCCATGACGAGGTCGTTCGCGTACTCGAGGTCCGCGGCGGAGTGGACGACCCGCTCCACCACCGCCCGGGTCAGCGGCGGGAAGTGCGAGGTGTCCAGGCGGGCGCGCAGCCGCCGGTAGGACTCCTGCTCGATCGGGTGGACGACGCGGTTCACTTCGGGTCCTCCTGCCAGCGGTAGCCGCGCGGCGTCACCATGCGCCCCGCGATCCGACGGGTCGCCGTGTTGCCCACGGTGACGACCGTCATCATGTCGACCGTCGCCGGGTCCAGTGCGGCGAGCGTGGTGACCCGGCCGGACTCGTCCGGCCGGGAGGCGTTGCGGACGACGCCGACCGGCGTCGTCGGCTCCCGGTGCCCGGCGAGGATCGACAGCGCCTTGGGAAGCTGCCAGTCGCGGCCCCGGGAGCGCGGGTTGTAGAAGGTGACGACGAGGTCCGACTCGGCCGCCGCGCGCACCCGGCGCTCGATGACCTCCCACGGCGTGTGCAGGTCGGACAGGCTGATGGACACGTGGTCGTGGCCCAGCGGCGCGCCCAGGATCGCCCCGGCGGCCAGCGCGGCCGTCACCCCGGGCACCCCGACGACGTCGATGTCGTCGGAGGCCTCCGCGAGCGCCGGGGAGGCCATGGCGTACACGCCCGCGTCCCCGCTGCCGATCAGCGCCACCGCGTGCCCCTTCCGGGCCTGTGCGACCGCCGTCCGGGCCCGCTCCTCCTCCGCGCCGAGCCCCGACTCCAGCACCCGGGTGCCGGGCCGCAGCAGATCGCGGATCTGGTCCACGTACTGGTCGAGCCCGACCAGTACCGACGCCCGCCGCAGCTCGGCCGCCGCGCGCGGGGTGAGCAGGTCCCGGGCGCCCGGCCCCAGCCCGACCACCGCGAGCCGCCCGCGCGCGGGCCGCCGCACCACGGCACAGGTCGCCATGGCGGGCTTCCCGGCCGACTTCTTCTTCGGGACGAGGAGTTCACCGCCCCGGACCAGCGCGGCGGCCTCCGCCACCGACGGGGTGCCGACGGCCGCGAGCGGCGCGTCCGACGGGTTGGGCACCTCGACCGCCGCCAACTCCTCGGCGGAGTACGTCACCAGGGGCACCCCGAGCCGTTCGGCGGCGGCCACGATGCCCGGCTCCTGCGCCTTGGCGTCCACGGTGGCCAGCTCGGCGAGCGACCGAGGCGAGAGCCCCGCATCCCGCAGCGCCTCCTCGACCAGACCGAGGACCTCCTCGACCGGCGCACCCTTCGACGCGCCGACCCCGACGACCAGCGACGGCGGCCTGAGCAGCACCTCCCGCTCGCCCGGCGCGACGGCCCGGTCGGTCACCCGGATCGTGTACGACCCCTGGGGCGCGACCGGCAGCGGCGGCAGCGGCCAGGCCACCTCCGCCTCCAGCGCGACCGGTTCGCCGTCCAGCAGCGCCCGGGAGACGGCCGCGACCGACCCCTCGTACGGCAGGCCGAGCGTGTCCAGGCCCGGCAGCCCGACGGCGTCCGTCGCGGTCGTCACCACCGGCTCGGCGCCCAGCACCTCACCCACCTCGCGGGCGAGCGCGTTGGCGCCGCCGCCGTGCCCGCCGAGCAGCGACACCGCGAACCGGCCGCCCTCGTCCACGCACACCACGCCCGGGTCGGCCGCCTTTCCGGCGAGCAGCGGCGCGAGCAGCCGCACCACCGCCCCGGTCGCCAGGAAGCACACCAGCTGCTCGCACTCCGCGAACGCGGCCCGTACCGCCTCCCCGACGGGACCCTCGTAGACGCGCGTACGCTCCGGCCAGGCCGCGGCCAGCCGGTCCCGCGCCGCCGCCCCCGCCGCGGTGGCGGAAATCAGGCCGATCACTGGACTACTCCTTCACTAGACGCCGGGGTTCTCACGCCCCACAGCAGAAACACAGGATTGGTGGCCGCGAGCCGGCTCACGTCCCCCGGCAGCGGCGCGAGGCGCGACGACTGCACCAGCACGCCGTCGCAGGTGAACCCGGCGTCCGTCAGCGCCGCGCGCGCCGCGGGCACCCGGTCCAGCGCGGCCATGGCGACCACGACCGTCCGCCGGGCCCGCCGCGCGCACGCGCTCACCACGGCGGGCAGCTCCCGGCCCCCGCCACCGACGAACACCGCGTCGGGATCACCGGCCAGCCCCTCCAGGGCCTCCGGCGCCGAGCCGTGCACCACGTCCACGTCGACGCCGTGGGCGTCCGCGTTGGCACGGACGCGTGCCACCCCGTCCGGGGTCTTCTCCACGGCGACGACCGCGGCGCCGAACCGTGCGCACTCCACCGCGACCGAGCCCGACCCCGCGCCCACGTCCCACACCAGGTCGCCCAGGCGCGGCCCCAGCCGGGCCAGGGCCAGCGCCCGCACCTCGAACTTGGTGATCATCGAGTCCCGGTGCGCGAACGCGTCCTCCTCCAGGGCCCACCGGTCCGGCGCCCCGGGCACCCCGGCCACCGTCCGCACCGCACCGAGCGCCCGCGCCTCGTCCAGGCACAGCACCACGCTCACCGCCGTACCCCAGTCCCGGGCCGCCGCCTCGGCGGCGGTCACCCGCTCCACGCGCTCGCGCCCCGGATCGCCGAGCGCGCTCGCGACCACCAGGGTCCGGTCACCGGGGAGCGCGGCCCCCAGCTCGGCGGGACTGGCGCCCGGCCCGGTCAGCACGGCCACCTTCGGCCGCGCCCGGCACACGTTCACCGCCGTCCGCAGCTCCCGGCCGTGCGCGCTGACCACGACCGCGTCGTCCCAGGGCAGCCCGATCCGGGCGAACGCGGTGGCCACCGAGGACACCCCCGGCCGCACGTCCAGCAGCCCGGGCCCGAACCGCTCGGCCAGCGCCCGCACGATCCCGAAGAACCCCGGGTCCCCGGACGCCAGCACGACCACCGGCAGCTCCTTGCCGACGTACCCGGCGATGGTGTCCAGCGCCGGCGCCAGCGGACCGAGGACCACCCGCTCCGCGCCCTCGGGCAGCCGTGCGGCGTCCAGGTGCCGCCGCCCGCCGACGACCAGCGCGGCCCCGGTCAGGACGTCCTCGGGCACCGGCGTCCCGGTCCCCGTACCGACGACCGTGATCAACTCTTCGTCCTCTGCTCGCGCAGCGCCCGCCGCGCCTCGGGGTCGGCCTTCCGGTAGCCGTGGAAGTGACCCGGGTGGTACAGGTGCGAACGCGTCCCGTGCGCGTCCAGCGCCGGGCCGACCAGGAACAGCGTGTGCTTCCAGAGCTTGTGCTCCTTGACCGTCTCCTCCAGCGTGCCGATCGTGCACTTCACGACCAGTTCCTCCGGCCAGGTCGCCTGGTAGGCGATCACCACCGGTGTGCTCGTCGGGTAGCCGCCCTCCAGCAGCTCCCGCACGAGCTGCCCGCTGCGCGCCGCCGACAGGAAGATCGCCATGGTGGTGCCGTGGCGGGCGAACTCGCGCACCTCCTCACCGGGCGGCATCGGCGTCTTGCCCCCGCCCAGCCGGGTCAGCACCACGGACTGCGCGACCTCGGGAATCGTCAGCTCGCGCTGAGCCAGCGCGGCCACCGCGGAGAAGGAGGACACGCCCGGGACGACCTCGGTCGCGATGCCGATCTCCCGGCAGCGGTCCAGCTGCTCCTGCGTGCCGCCCCACAGGGCCGGGTCGCCGGAGTGGATACGGGCCACCTCGAGCCCCTCCTCGAACGCACGTCGGTACACCGCGACGACGTCCTCCAGCGACATGGCCGCCGAGTCCAGGATCTCGGCGTCCTCGCGGGCGTGTTCGAGGACCTCCGCCTGGACCAGGCTCGCCGCCCAGATCACGACGTCGGCCTCGGCGATGGCCCGCGCGGCACGGAACGTCAGCAGATCGGCGGCGCCGGGGCCGGCACCGACGAAGGTCACCTTGCCGGTGGGGGCATCGGCCATGGGAATCGGTCCTCTCCTACGAGTACTGCGGTTGTGGCTGTCGGACGTGCGGGAACGCGCGTCGATCGGATAGCAAGGGCCTATGGCGGTCTTCGTCGCGCTCGGCGCGTTCCTGATGACGCTGGCCGGCGGCTGGACGGCACAGCGCGTGACCGACCGCCGCCATCTGGTGCTGGGCCTGGCCGGCGGGCTGATGCTCGGCGTGGTCGGCCTGGACCTGCTGCCGGAGGCGCTCCGGGCGGCGGGCGACGAGGTCCACGGCGTCCCGGCCGCGCTCCTGCTGTTCCTGGCCGGCTTCCTCCTCGCCCATCTGGTGGAACGCCTGCTGGCGGCCCGCCGCGCCGCCCACGGCGCCGCCGAACACAATCACCGGGCCCCCGAGGTGGGCCTGACGGCGGCCGCGGCGATGGTGGGGCACAGCCTGATGGACGGCGTGGCGATCGGCGCGTCCTTCCAGGTGGGCGGCGGCATGGGCACCGCGGTCGCGCTCGCCGTCATCGCCCACGACTTCGCGGACGGCTTCAACACCTTCACCCTCACCAGCCTGTACGGCAACGCCCGCCGCAAGGCCCTCGCCATGCTCTTCGCGGACGCCGTCGCACCCGTCGCCGGAGCCGCCGCGTCGGCGTTCATCACCATTCCGGAGCGCGTCCTCGGCGGCTATCTCGGCCTGTTCGCCGGCGCACTGCTGTACCTCGCCGCGGCGGAGATCCTCCCCGAGGCCCACCATGAGCACCCCGCCCGTTCGACCCTGCTGTGCACGGTCGCGGGCGCGGCCTTCATCTGGCTGGTGGTGGGCGTCACGGGGTGACCCGGGCGGTGTCACAGCTTTCCGCCCCGGCCGCCGTCCCGGCGCGGCGGCGCGATCAGCGTCGACAGGTACGGCAACGGCGTCCCGTCCAGTTCGGCGGCCGACCGCACCGACTCCTCCGGCAGTCCCAGCGCCGAGCCCCACACCGCGTCCCCGAGCCGCCCGGTCTCCCGCAGCGCCTCGGCGACCTCGGCGGCCTGCCGCCCGAACTTGTACGCCACGACCGTCCCCGGCCCGGCCAGCGCCTCCTTCAGCACCGCCGACCCGGCCGTCACGGGCACGAGGGTCAGTGGCTCGGTGCCCTCGGTCAGCACGGCCCCGGACCGCGCCGCGAGATCCTGCATGGCGGTGATCCCGGGCACGGTCTCCACGGAGACACCCGGCACCAGCTCCGCGATGGTCTGCGCGAGATAGGTGAAGGTCGAGTACACGTTGGGGTCGCCGATGGTGGCGAACGCGACCGAGCCGTGCGCCGCGAGCAGCTCGGCGACCCGCTGCCCGGCCGCGTCCCAGGCTGCCTCGCGCCGCGCCCGGTCGGTCCGCTCGTTCAGCGCGAACACCACCCGGACGACCTTTTCGGCGGGCACGTAGTGCAGCACCGTCGCCTCGGCCCGCCCCGGCTCCCCGGTGTCCATGACCGGTACGACGACGACATCGGCGGCCCGCAGCGCGTTGACCCCCTTCACGGTCACCAGCTCCGGATCACCGGGACCGACCCCGACCCCGACCAGCCTGCTGCTCATGACGTCCGGCACCTCTCCACGAACCGATGGGCGACACCGGGCCGGGACGCCCAGTGCGTGTGCAGATAACTCGCGTGCACGCCCTGCTGCACGAAACCTTCGACCCGCCGGACCGGGGCCCGTACGCCCCAGGCGGGAGCGGCACCGGCGTCCGGCTCGACGACCGTGCGGTGGAACTCGTGGCCCCGCATCCGCGTCCCGGCCGCCGCCAGCACACTGTCGCCGACGGCCACGGCGTCCCGGTAGCCGAGGGTCAGCCGATCGGTCATCCGCGCGGTGGCGTCGAGCACCCCGCACATGGGCTGCCCGTCCAGCGCGCGGCACAGGTAGAGCAGTCCGGCGCATTCGGCGGCCACGGGAGCGCCCGAACGGGCCAGTTCGGCCACGGCCCCGCGCAACGACTCGTTGGCGGACAGCTCGGCGGCGTACACCTCGGGGAAACCACCGCCGATGACCAACCCGGCCGTCCCGTCGGGGAGTCGCTCGTCCCGCAGGGGGTCGAAGGTGACGACCTCGGCTCCGGCGGCGGCGAGCAGCTCGGTGTGCTCGGCGTAGGAGAAGGTGAAGGCAGGCCCGCCGGCGACGGCGACGACAGGGGTCCGCTTCCCGGCGGACCGAGTCGGGTCCTGAGGGTACTTCTCGGCCGACCGAGACGGTTGGTCGTGGGCGGGCAACTCGGGCGTCCAGGGGGCGGAACCCTCTGGGAGGGCACCGGCACTCCGGGCGAGCCCCTCCAGCGCGGCCAGGTCACACCCCTGAGCCACCTGCGCGGCCATGGCCTGGACGGCGTCCACCGCCGCAGCCTGCCGCTCGGCGACCGGCACCAACCCGAGGTGCCGAGAGGGCGTATCCACCTGAGCGACCCGCCGCAAGACACCCAGGACCGGCACACCCGACGAGTCCAGAGCCTCCCGCAGGAGCGACTCGTGCCGGTCCGAGGCGACCTTGTTCAGGATCACGCCCCCGACCCGCACCTCCGGGTCCCAGGCGGCGAACCCGTGCACCAGCGCCGCCACCGACCGCGACTGCGACGAGGCGTCCACGACGAGCACCACCGGCGCCCGCAGCAGCTTGGCGACCTGGGCGGTGGACGCCAGCTCACCCTCGCCGGCGGCCCCGTCGTACAGCCCCATCACACCCTCGACCACGGCCAGGTCACACCCCCGCGCCCCGTGCAGGAACAGCGGAGCGACCAGCTCCGGCCCGCACAGGTACGCGTCGAGGTTGCGCCCCACCCGCCCGGTCGCGAGGGCGTGGTACCCGGGGTCGATGTAGTCCGGCCCGACCTTGTGCGGGGACACGGCGAGCCCCCGCGCGGCGAACGCGGCCATCAGCCCCGTGGCGACGGTGGTCTTGCCGCTGCCCGAGGAGGGCGCGGCGACGACCAGCCGGGGCACCGACGACATCACCACTCGATGCCCTTCTGGCCCTTCTGTCCCACGTCCATGGGGTGCTTGACCTTGGACATGTCGGTGACGAGGTCGGCGAAGTCCACCAGCTTCTCCGGCGCGTTCCGCCCGGTGATCACCACGTGCTGGGTGCCGGGACGGCCGCGCAGCACGTCGATGACCTCGTCGGTGTCGACCCAGCCCCAGTGCATCGGGTACGCGAACTCGTCGAGCACGTACAGCCGGTACGTCTCGGCGGCCAGGTCCCGCTTGACCTGCTCCCAGCCCTCGCGGGCCTTCTCCTCGTTGTCCATCTGCGCGTCGCGCTGGACCCACGACCAGCCCTCGCCCATCTTGTGCCAGTCGACGGTGCCGCCCTCGCCGGAGGCGCCGAGCACCCGGAGCGCGTTCTCCTCGCCGACCTTCCACTTCGCCGACTTGACGAACTGGAACACCCCGATGGGCCACCCCTGGTTCCAGGCGCGCAGCGCGAGCCCGAACGCGGCGGTGGACTTGCCCTTGCCGACGCCCGTGTGCACGACGACCAGCGGACGGTTGCGGCGTTGACGGGTCGTCAGCCCGTCGTCCGGTACGACACTCGGCTGTCCCTGCGGCATTACGCGGCCCTCCTCGACGTCCCCTGCACATCCCTGACCAGCCCGGCGATCGAGTCGGCCCGCAGCTCGTCCAGCGTGACGGCCGTACCGCCCAGCTCACCGGCGAGCTGTCCGGCGAGCCCGAGCCGTACCGGCCCCGACTCGCAGTCCACGACCACCGAGGCGACCTGCTCGGCCGCGAACAGCCGCGCGGCCCGCCCGGCCAGCGCCACCGGCTCGGGGCCGCCGGTGGCCCGGCCGTCGGTCACCACGACCACCAGCGCCCGGCGCGCCGGGTCCCGCAGCCGCTCCACCCGCAGCACCTCGTGCGCCTTCAGCAGCCCGGCGGCGAGCGGCGTGCGCCCCCCGGTCGGCAGCGACTCCAGCCGCGCGGCGGCGGCGTCGACGGAGGACGTCGGCGGCAGCGCGACCTCGGCCGCCGCCCCCCGGAAGGTCACGAGCCCCACCTTGTCCCGCCGCTGGTAGGCGTCCAGCAGCAGCGACAGCACGGCCCCCTTCACGGCACTCATCCGCTGCCGCGCCGCCATCGACCCCGAGGCGTCCACCACGAACAGCACGAGGTTGCCCTCACGGCCCTCACGGACCGCCTGCCGCAGATCGTCCCGCCGGACGACCAGCCCCGGCCCGGACCGTCCCCGCGCCCGCTGATGCGGCGCCGCGGCTTGTACGGTCGCCGCCAGATGCAGCTTGGTCAGCGTGCCCCGGGGCCGCCGGGCCCCGGTGGTCCGCCCGTGCTCCGTCCGCGCCCGCGACCGCCGCCCGGCGGCACCCTCGCCGACGCCGGGCACGGTCAGTGCCTTGGCACGGAAGGGTTCGGCGGCCCGTACGGCCGACTGCTCCTGCCCGCCGGACGCCTGCGGCTGCCCGCCCTCACCGGCCTCGGGCCGCGCGGCGCCGCCGCCGTCGTCCTGCGGACCGCTGTCGGGCGCCGGCTGCCCGCCGCCCCCGCCCGGACCGTCGGGGTCGTCGTCGCCGTCCCCGTCGTCCGCCCCGTCCCCGGAGAACTGCTCCAGCGTCTCGTCCAGCTTGTCCTCGTCCAGACCCGGCGCGTCGAACGGGTTCCGCCGCCTGCGGTGGGGGAGCGCCAGCAGCGCGGCCTGCCGCACGTCCTCGGCGAGCACATCGGTCCGCCCGGCCCACGCGGCCAGCGCGGTCGCCGTACGGGCCATCACGATGTCGGCGCGCATGCCGTCCACCTCGAAGGCCGCACAGGTCGCCGCGATCTGCCGCAGCGCCCCGTCGCCGAGGCGCACCCGCGGCAACAACTCCCGCGCCGCCACGATCCGCTGCCGTACGGCGGCCTCCTCGCCGGCCCAGCGCGCGGTGAAGGCGGCCGGATCGTCGTCGTACGCCAGCCGGCGCCGGACGACCTCCACCCGCTGCTCCGGCTCCCGCGAGGCGGCCACCTCCACGGTCAGCCCGAACCGGTCCAGCAACTGCGGGCGCAGCTCGCCCTCTTCGGGGTTCATCGTCCCGACGAGCAGGAACCGGGCCGCGTGCCGCACGGACACACCCTCCCGCTCCACGTACGAGGCACCCATCGCCGCCGCGTCCAGCAGCAGGTCGACCAGGTGGTCGTGCAGCAGGTTCACCTCGTCGACGTAGAGGATGCCCCGGTGCGCGTCGGCCAGCAGACCCGGTTCGAAGGCCTTCACGCCCTCGGCCAGCGCCCGCTCGATGTCCAGCGCGCCGACGAGCCGGTCCTCGGAGGCGCCGACGGGCAGCTCGACCATCCGCGCGGGGCGCTCGACGCCGTCGCCGGCCTCGTGCGGCCCGTCCGGGCAGCCCGGGTCGGGGGAGGCCGGATCGCACGAGAACCGGCACCCGGGCACCACGGCCACCTCCGGCAGCAGCGCCGACAGCGCCCGTACCGCCGTGGACTTCGCGGTGCCCTTCTCGCCGCGCACCAGCACACCGCCGACCGCCGGCGACACGGCGTTCAGCAGCAGCGCGAGCCGCAGATCGTCCTGGCCGACGACGGCCGTAAAGGGGAACGGGGTGGTCACTGGTCGCCCTCCAAGTCGCCTTCCAGCTCCAGGTAGGTGGCGCGCAGCCGCTCCAGCGTGTCCGCGTCCGGCTCCGCCCACAGGCCGCGGTCCGCCGCCTCCAGCAGCCGCTCGGTGATCCCGCGCAGCGCCCACGGGTTGGACTTCTTCATGAAGTCCCGGTTCTCCGGGTCGAAGACGTACTCGGCGCTGAGCTTCTCGTACATCCAGTCGTCGACCACGCCCGCCGTCGCGTCGTAGCCGAAGAGGTAGTCCACGGTCGCCGCCATCTCGAAGGCGCCCTTGTAGCCGTGCCGGCGCATGGCCGCCATCCAGCGCGGGTTGACCACCCGCGCCCGGAACACACGGTGCGTCTCCTCGCCCAGCGTCCGGGTCCTCACCTGGTCGGGGACGGCCGAATCACCCACGTACGCCTCGGGGTTGGCGCCCGTCAGGTGCCGGACCATGGCGACCATGCCGCCGTGGTACTGGAAGTAGTCGTCCGCGTCGACCAGGTCGTGCTCACGGGTGTCGACGTTCTTCGCCGCCACCGCGATCCGCCGGAACGCCGTCTCCATGTCCCCGCGCGCCGCCCGCCCGTCGAGCCCGCGCCCGTACGCGTAGCCGCCCCAGACGGCGTACACCTCGGCCAGGTCGGCGTCGCTGCGCCAGTTCCGCGCGTCGATCAGCGGCAGCAGACCGGCGCCGTACGCCCCCGGCTTCGAGCCGAAGACGCGGGCCGTGGCCCGGCGCCGGTCGCCGTGCTCGGCCGCGTCCTCCTCCACGTGCGCCCGGACGTAGTTGGACTCGGCGGGCTCCGCCAGCTCCGCCACCGCCCGT
Source organism: Streptomyces flaveolus (assembly GCF_000716535.1). GTDB lineage: Bacteria > Actinomycetota > Actinomycetes > Streptomycetales > Streptomycetaceae > Streptomyces > Streptomyces flaveolus_A. The sequence continues at coordinate 402,382 of NZ_JNWV01000006.1, forward strand.
ACGGCGTCGTCGATCAGCCCGACCACGTGCGGGAACGCGTCCCGGAAGAAACCGGAGATGCGGACGGTGACGTCGATGCGCGGGCGTCCCAGCTCCGCGAGCGGGATCACCTCGAAGCCGGTCACCCGGCGCGAGGCGTCGTCCCACACCGGCCGGCAGCCCAGCAGTGCCAGGATCTCGGCGATGTCGTCGCCCTGGGTGCGCATCGCGGACGTGCCCCACACCGTGAGACCCACCGACTTCGGGTACGCGCCGGTGTCCTGGAGGTACCGCTGCACCAGCGAGTCCGCCAGCGACTGGCCCACCTCCCAGCTCAGCCGGGACGGGATCGCCTTGGGGTCGACCGAGTAGAAGTTGCGGCCCGTCGGCAGCACGTTGACCAGGCCACGGGTCGGGGAGCCCGACGGGCCCGCCGGGACGTAACCGCCGTCCAGGGCCCGCAGGATGTGCCCGATCTCGTCGGTGGTCCGCGCCAGCCGGGGGACGACCTCGGCACAGGCGAACTCCAGCACGGCGACCGCGTCGGGGAGTTCGGCGCCGAGCACGCCCCGCAGGACGGCGGGGACGACCGTACGGTCCCACGCCCGCGCCTCCATCCCCTCCGCGATCCGCCGGCACAACTGCTCCAGCAGGTCGATGGTGTCGGCGGCGGTCCGGGACGGCCCGTCGACCAGCTCCGTCAGCTCCGCCGGCACCTTCACCGGGGCGCCCGGCTCCGCCAGCAGCTCCCTCTCCACCAGGCCGAAATGAGCCGCCAGCGCGGCCCGCAGACCGGGCAGCGCGTTCGCCTGGCCGCCCCACACCTGGGAGGCCCGCAGCACGGCCAGCACGAGGTTCACGCGCGGTTCGCCGACCGGGCCGCCGCCGAGGATGTGCAGGCCGTCGCGGATCTGCACGTCCTTGATCTCGCACAGATAGCCGTCGATGTGCATGACGAACTCGTCGAAGGCCTCGTCGTCCGGCTGCTCGTCCACGTGCAGGTCGTGGTGCAGCTCCGCCGCCTTGACCAGCGTCCAGATCTGGGCGCGGACGGCCGGCGCCTTCGCCGGGTCCAGGTCGGAGACGAGCGCGTACTCGTCCAGCAGCTGCTCCAGCTTGGCCAGGTCGCCGTAGGTGTCCGCGCGGGCCATCGGCGGCACCAGGTGGTCGACCACCGTGGCGTGCCCGCGCCGCTTGGCCTGGGTGCCCTCGCCGGGGTCGTTGACGATGAACGGGTAGATCAGCGGCAGGTCGCCGAGGACCGCGTCCGGCGCGCAGCCGGCGCTCAGGCCCAGGCCCTTGCCCGGCAGCCACTCCATCGTGCCGTGCTTGCCCATGTGCACGATCGCGTCGGCGCCGAACCCCCCCTCCGACGCAGCGGCCTCCAGCCACCGGTACGCCGCCATGTAGTGGTGCGACGGCGGCATGTCCGGGTCGTGGTAGATCGCGATCGGGTTCTCGCCGAAGCCACGCGGCGGCTGGATCATCACCACCACGTTCCCGAACCGCAGCGAGGCGAGGACGATGTCGTCGCCGTCCACGTAGAGGGAGCCCGGCGGCTCGCCCCACGCCTCGGTCATCGCGTCCCGCAGCCCGGGGTCCAGCTTCTCGAACCAGGCCCGGTAGTCCGCCAGCGGCACCCGCGCGGGCGCCGCCGCCAACTGCTCCTCGGTCAGCCACTCCACGTCGTGACCGCCGGCCTCGATCAGCCGGTGGATCAGCTCGTCGCCGCCCGAGGGGTACCCGGTGACCCCGTACCCGGCGTCCCGCAGCGCGTCCAGCACCCGGACCGCCGACGCGGGCGTGTCCAGTCCGACCGCGTTGCCGACCCGTGAGTGCTTGGTCGGGTACGCCGTGAAGACCAGCGCGATCTTCTTCTCCGCGTTCGGCTTGTGCTTCAGCCGGGCGTGCCTGAGGGCGATCCCGGCCACGCGGGCGGCCCGCTCGGGGTCGGCGACGTACACCGGCACCTCGTCGGGGCCCTGCTCCTTGAAGGAGAACGGCACGGTGACGAGCCGGCCGTCGAACTCGGGGATCGCGACCTGCATCGCCGCGTCCATGGGGGACAGGGCCGCGTCGGACTCCTCCCACGCGGCCCGCGAGGAGGTGAGGCAGAGCCCCTGCAGCACGGGGACGTTCAGCTCGGCGAGCGCGCCGACGTCCCAGGACTCCTCGTCGCCGCCCGCCGACGCCTGGGAGGCGTGCGTCCCGCCGGCCGCGAGCACGGTGGCCACGAGCGCGTCGGCCCGCCCCAGCAGCTCGTACAGCGCGGGGTCCGCGCCGCGCAGCGAACCGCAGTACACCGGCAGGGCGTTGCCGCCTCGCGCCTCGATCGCCTCGCACAGGGTGTCCACGAAGGCGGTGTTGCCGCTCAGTTCGTGCGCCCGGTAGAAGAGCACGCCCACGGTCGGGCGGCCCTCCCGGACCTCGTACGCGCCGTGCACGCCGAACTCGGGCATCCGGCGCGGCTCCTCGAAGCCCTCACCGGTCAGCAGCACGGTGTCCGACAGGAACCGGGACAGCTCCAGCAGGTTCGCGGGGCCGCCCTCGACCAGGTACTTCAGCGCCTCCGCGACCACGCCGGCCGGCACCGACGACTCCGCCATCAGCTCGGCGTCCGGCACGGCCTCGCCGCCCAGCAGCACGGTCGGCACGCCGGCCGCCTTCAGCGCGGCCAGCCCGTCCTCCCAGGCCCGCTTGCCGCCCAGCAGCCGTACGACGGCGAGGTCCGCGCCCTCGATCAGGCCCGGCAGCTCCCCGGCGACGTCGACGCGCGTGGGGTTGCCGATGCGGTAGCCGGCGCCGGACGCCCGGGCGGCCAGCAGGTCCGTGTCGGCGGTCGACAACAACAACACTGTGCTCATGCGGGCGCTCCCGGTGGAATGAAAGGCAGTCCTTGCGGCGCGCCCGACTCGATGAGCCGCCACAGCGCGTCCGTGTCCGCGTGCTGTTCGATCAGGTCGCCGAGCCGGTCGAGCTGCTCCTCGCGCAGCGCGGCGAAGGAGGTGTCCGGCGCGGGCACGAAGCGGCGGCCCGCGGCGGCGGCCACCTCGCGCAGGAAGGCCCGCCGGAAGCCGTCCGACTCCAGCGAACCGTGCCAGTGGGTGCCCCAGGTCTGGCCGACCCGGCAGCCGTCGAGGAAGGCCTCGCCCCCGTCGACGGTGGCCACACCGTGGTGGATCTCGTAGCCGTCGACCCGCTCGCCGAGGGCTTCGCCGCTGGGCCGGGTGAGGGTCTTCTCGCGGGCGAACCGCACCCGGACGGGCAGGATGCCGAGCCCGTCGACATGACCGCGCCGGCTCTCGACGTCGTCCTCGATGTGCTCGCCGAGGATCTGGAAGCCGCCGCAGACACCGAGGACGGGGCGTCCCTCGGCGGCCCGGCGCACGAGCGCGTCCGCCAGCCCCCGTTCCCGCAGCCACTCCAGCGCCCGTACGGTCCCGCGCGTGCCCGGGACGACGACGAGATCGGCGTCCGCGAGCTCCTCCGGGCGGTCCACGAACCGCACGACCACACCTGGCTCGGCGGCCAGTGCGTCCACGTCGGTGAAGTTGGACATCAGCGGGATCGCGCACACGGCGACCCGCAGCACGTCCTCGCCGACCGGGGGCGTCACGGCGGACTCGCGGACCGTGCCCCGCAGGGACACCCTCAGTCCGTCCTCCTCGTCGATGCCGAGGCCGTGCCGGAAGGGCAGCACGCCGTACGTCCGCCGCCCGGTGAGGTCACGGAGCATGTCCAACCCCGGCTCCAGCAGCCCGACATCGCCCCGGAACTTGTTCACCAGGAACCCGGCGACCAGCTCCTGGTCCTCCGGCGAGAGCAGGGCGACGGTGCCGAAGAAGGAGGCGAACACGCCCCCGCGGTCGATGTCGCCGACGACGAGCACGGGCAGCCGCGCGTTCCGCGCGATCCCCATGTTGACGATGTCGGTCCGTCGCAGGTTGATCTCGGCCGGGCTCCCCGCCCCCTCACAGATCACCGCGTCATACGTGCCCCGCAACTGTGCCAGGCAGTCCAGCACCGTGCCCAGCAGGCGCTGTTGGCGCCCGCCGTGGTACCCGCGCGCGCTCAACTCGCCCACCGGCTTGCCCAGCAGCACCACCTGGCTGCTCTGCTCGCCACCGGGCTTGAGCAGCACCGGGTTCATCAGCGCGGTCGGCTCGACGCGGCACGCCTGGGCCTGCATGGCCTGCGCCCGGCCGATCTCCGCGCCCTCGCGCGTGACGAACGAGTTCAGGGACATGTTCTGCGCCTTGAACGGCGCGACCTTCACGCCCTGGCGGACCAGCCAGCGGCAGATGCCGGCCGTCACGACGCTCTTGCCCGCGTCGGAGGTGGTGCCGGCGACGAGGAGACCACCGTTCACTTCCCACGTCCTTTCAGGAGGGCGCGCGCGGCGAGCGTGGTGCCGAGCGCGAGGAGACCGACGCGGCGGGAGAGCCGTACGGCCCGGTCGATGTCGGTGACGCGGACCGGCCGTCCGGTGGCGCCGTTCAGCACCGGGCGGTGTTCGACCCGGCCGCCGTAGGAGAGCGTCCCGCCCAGGCGCACGCCGAGAGCGCCCGCGAAGGAGGCCTCCACGGGCCCGGCGTTGGGGCTCGGGTGCCTGCGCGCGTCCGCCCTCCAGGCGCGCAGGGCGCCACGCGGATCGGGTCCGGCCACGGCGGCGAGCACGGCGGTCAGCCGGGCGCCCGGCCAGCCGGCGACGTCGTCCAGGCGGGCGGAGGCCCAGCCGTAGCGCCGGTGGCGGGGCGACTTGTGACCCACCATCGCGTCCAGGGTGTTGACCGCCCGGAACCCGAGCAGCCCCGGGACGCCGGCCACGGCGCCCCAGACGAGCGCGCCGACCACGGCGTCGGAGGTGTTCTCGGCGACCGACTCGACCACGGCCCGGGCGATCCCGTCGGCGTCCAGCGCCTGCGGGTCCCGGCCGCACAGGTGCGGCAGCCGGGCCCGGGCGGCCTCGACGTCCCCGGCCTGAAGGGCACGCCCGATGGTGCGGGCCTCCCGGGCGAGCGAGGTGCCGCCGACGACGGCCCAGGTGGCGGCGGCGGCCAGCGCGGCGGAAGCGGTGCGGGAGGGGCGTAGGGCGCGTGCGGTCAGCGCGCCGAGGGCGACGGCGCCGCCGGCGCACACGGCGGTGTGCAGGGCGCCCCAGCCACGGTGGTCGTGCCACAGGGCGCGCTCCACGGCCCCGGCCGCCCGGCCGAACACGGCGACCGGATGCCCGCGGCGCGGATCGCCGAGGAGCAGGTCACCGAGGACGCCGGCGGCGGCACCGTACGCGTATGTGCGATCGGCACCCATCGGCTCAGCCGGCCGTGGGAACAGGAACGGTCCTGGTACGGGTCCTCGATCGGCAGCCGAGCATGGCGATATGTGTCCTCACTCAGGGTGTCCGCGCCCTGGTTCGACGTGAAATCGGCGGTGAGAGTTCCTGGCTCCCGGGGGTTCTTCCCCGGTGACAGTGGCGGGACCGCGCCGGATTCGCACCGGCTTCCTCTCTTGCCGCCGTACATGGCCTGGGCAGTCCACCACGTGCCCGGAACGGCCGTCAACTTGCCTTTGACCTGGGACGCCGGACTGTGCTGAGGCCCACACCGCCGGCCTGCCGGACGGCGAGCAGGGCCGGTTCGCGACATGCGTCGGCCCCGCCGGGCCCCCTGGAGCGGGGGCCCGGCGGGGCCGATGCCGGGTGTCGGACCGTCAGGGCTTGACGACGATCAGGTAGATCCCGTACGCCACCGCCGCCGCACAGGCCGCGAAGCACACGTACGCGCCGGTGACCGCGAGCGCCGCGGACCCGCCCTGGGCCGCCGCCTTCTCACGGCGGGACAGGCCGTTGATGCCGAGGGTGAACAGGACCACCAGGCCCACCGTGAAAGCGAGGCTGACGCCGAAGACGGAGCCGAGGGCCGCCCAGTCGATCTTCATGGGGATGCTTCCTTCAGTAACCGTGTGCTCGGGGTCAGACCGCGGCGGCCGGCGGGGCGGCCGGGGCTGCGGGGGAGGGCTCGGTGGCCGGGGCGGGGATGGTGGCCGTCAGGTCCTCGCTGACGATGCCCGCCGGGGGCGGGGTCACGGCGGCGATGGCGGTGGTGACCACACCGGCCGGCTCGCCGGTCTCCTCGACCACGTTGGTGTGGTCGACGACCTCGCGGCGGGAGATCTTCCAGATCGCGGCGCTCGCGGCGACCAGGAAGACGGCGACGACGGCGGTGCCCCAGTCACCGAGGCCGGTGACGGACTCGGCGCCCGCGCCGACCAGGGCGGCGGCCGGGAGGGTCAGCGCCCACGCGACGAACATGCGGGTCGCGGTGGACCAGCGGACCACACCGCCCTTGCGGCCGAGACCCGCGCCCATCACCGAGCCGGAGACGACGTGCGTGGTGGAGAGGGAGAAGCCGAGGTGGGAGGAGGCGAGGATGGCGGTCGCGGCGCTGGTCTGGGCGGCGAAGCCCTGGCGCGGCTCCAGGTCGGTCAGGCCCTTGCCCATGGTGCGGATGATGCGCCAGCCGCCGATGTAGGTGCCGAGCGCGATGGCCAGGCCGGCGGAGAGGATCACCCAGGTGGGAGGGTTGGAGCCGGGGGCGATGGAGCCGCCCGCGACGAGGGCGAGGGTGATGATGCCCATCGTCTTCTGCGCGTCGTTGGTGCCGTGCGCGAGGGAGACCAGGCCGGCGGAGGCGATCTGGCCGGCGCGGTAGCCCTTGCGGGTGGCCTCGCCGTCGGCGGTGCCGCCGACGCCGTAGGAGAACCGGGTGGCCAGCAGCGAGGCGAGGCCCGCGACGATCGGCGCGGCGACGGCCGGGAGCAGCACCTTGGTGACCAGGACGTCACCGTGGACGGCGCCGAAGCCGGCGGAGGCGACGGTGGCGCCGACCAGGCCGCCCATCAGGGCGTGCGAGGAGCTGGAGGGCAGGCCCACCAGCCAGGTCAGCAGATTCCAGAGGATCGCGCCGACCAGGGCGGCGAAGATGACCTCGGGACGGATGCCGGTCTCGTCGACGAGACCCTTGGAGATCGTGTTCGCGACCTCCACGGAGAGGAAGGCGCCCACAAGGTTGAGGACGGCGGACATGGCAACCGCGATCTTCGGCTTCAGGGCGCCTGTGGAGATGGTGGTGGCCATCGCGTTCGCGGTGTCGTGGAAACCGTTCGTGAAATCGAACGCGAGAGCGGTTACCACCACAATCGCGAGGATCAGCGAGAAGCTTTCCATTTACCCAGGCAATCGTTCGAGGTCATTGGCTGGACGAACGTAGGCAACCTGGGTGAACGGAAGATGAACTGAGGCGGGCGTGAGGGTGTCCTTAACGCGCGTGCGAGGTTCCGCTTCGTGTCGTCGGCCCAAGCCTGGCTTGGCTACCGGCCGCGGGCGAAGATCCGCAGCCGGTTCAGGGAGCCGTTGAAGAGATTCTGGTCACCCGGCAGCCTGCCCTTGACGGCGTGCTGCCAGAACGTCCAGTACCGCCAGCCTCCCGGCAGCGCGCCCGGCCGCGAGGTGCCGTGGCGGGCGATCCACAGGGCGTGCGAGGAGGAGAAGGCGCGGCTGTTCCCGGTGCACAGCTTCCACCACTGGGTTGTGGTGTAGATCACCGGACGGCGGCCGGTCTCCTCCTTGATCTCGTCGCTGAACGACCGGATCCAGCGGACCATCCGGGCCTTGCCCAGTCCGTAGCACTTGTGCTTCGGGTCGTACGGGTTGTACTCGATGTCCAGCGCGGGCGGCAGCGTCCAGCCGTCCGCCCGCCAGTCGCCGCCGTGCCGCACGAAGTACGCGGCCTGCTTGGCGCCTGAGGACCGGTCCGGCCGGGCGAAGTGGTAGGCGCCCCGGATCAGGCCGGCCTCGCGGGCGCCGGAGTACTGCCCGGAGAAGTAGGGATTGCGGTAGTTCGTGGACTCGGTCGCCTTGACGTAGACGAACCGCGCGCCCTTCGCCCGGGCGGCCGCCCAGTCGACCCGCCTCTGGTGGGACGACACGTCGTGGCCGCGGGGCCGGGTGCCGGCCAGGAGCGACAGCCCGGGCAGCTCCGACAGCACCGACAGCACGCCCGGGGTCGGCGCCCCGGTCGTCTCCGACCCCCCGGTCGGCCTCAGCGGTCCGGCGGACGCGGTCGTGGCGGTCGCGAGGGCGAGGGCCGCCGCGGCCGCCGCGAGGACACCGGCGCGGCGGCGGACAAGGGTGCGTTCACGGGCCATGCGTCTCCCCCGGGGTGGACGTCCAGTCGGCAAGAGGGATCATTGAAGGCCCGTTGTTCATCGCATCTGTGCCGATTTATGGCGTTTCGGCGGTAGATCCGCCCGTTCGGCCGTATCGTTTCCGCGCGGGGACGACCGGCCCGACCGCTCCCGGCCGGTCCGGCTGGCAGGATCACGGCATGGCTGAAGCGCTGCGGAACACGGACGACGGACACCAGGGCGGCCGGCAGGACAGCGGGCGACGGGACGTGCGGCGGGACGTACGCCAGGACGAGGCGCGGCTCTGGGCGGAACTGGTCGCGACGGCACGCCGGACCGTCGCCGACGGACTGGTGGTCGGCACCTCCGGCAACGTCTCCGCCCGCGTCGGGGACCTCGTGCTGGTCACCCCGTCCGGGGTCCCCTACGACCGGCTCACCCCGGACGACATCACCGGCGTCGACCTCACCGGACGCCAGGTGCTCGGCACGCTCGTGCCGACCAGCGAGCTGCCCATGCACCTCGCCGTCTACCGCACCACCGACGCCCGCGCCGTCGTCCACACCCACGCCGTGCACGCGACCGCGGTCTCCACGCTCGTGTCCGAGCTACCGCCGGTCCACTACATGACCGTCGCCCTCGGCGGCCCCGTCCGGGTCGCCCCCTACGCCACCTACGGCACCGCCGAACTCGCCGAGCACATGCTCCGCGCCCTCGCCGGCCGCTCCGGCTGCCTGCTGCGGAACCACGGCACGATCACCTACGGCGCCACCCTCGACCAGGCCTACGACCGCACCGCCCAGCTCGAGTGGATGTGCCGCCTGTGGCTGACGGCGTCTTCCGTGCCGGGCCTGACCCCGTCCCTGCTGACGGAGGCACAACTGGCCGAGGTCGGGGAACGCTTGAAGGGGTACGGCCAACGGAGGTGACCCCTTGCTGTCCTTGATCCGCCGCACCGGCGGCCAGCCACGACGTACGCACCCGGTGGTGCCGCACCCGCCCGCGCCCCGACGGTCCGCCCTTCCGCTGGCCGGTGGCCGCGGCCCCGCCGACACTGGTCCCGTGCGCACCGTCAAAGCCACCGCCGCCGGACTCACCGCGGTCCTGGCCGCCGGGATGGCGTCCGTCGCCGCCGGCCGGCTCGCCAGCGACGCCGCGCTGAAGGCCCCGGCGGGCCGCCCGCTGCCCACCGAGCCCCGCCTCACCGTGCACGGCACGGCCGCCGGCCAGATCACGCTCACCCGCGACCTGGCAGCGCTGCGCCCCGGCACCTACGGCCTCGCCGGCGACGGCTCCCACGCGGTCGTCGGCCCCGTCCTGGAGGCGGCCCAGCACACCGCCGACACGGTCGTACGACGTCTGGAACGCGTCACCCACGGCACCTTCGCCCCCGGTGACGCGGTATGGCTCACCCCCAATCTGTACGTCGGCAACCCCGGCGCCGCCCTGGGTCTGGACCACACCGACGTCGACGTGCCCGGCGAGCTGGGCGCCCTGCCCGCCTGGTTCGTGCCCGGCCGTCGGGACACCTGGGTGATCGCCGTGCACGGCCTCGGCGCCACCCGGGAACAGGTCATGAACGTGATGGGCTTCCTGCACGGCCGCGGGCTGCCCGTCCTCGCCCTCGCCTACCGCGGCGACCTCGGCGCCCCGCGTCCGCCGGACGGCCTGAACCACCTCGGCGACACCGAGTGGCGGGACGTCGAGGCGGCGATCCGGCACGCCGTCCGCAACGGGGCCCGCCAGGTCGTCCTGCTCGGCTGGTCCACCGGCGCCACCATGGCCCTGCGCGCCGCCGAGCACTCCGCGGTCCGGGACCGCATCGCCGGACTCGTCCTGGACTCGCCGGTGCTGAGCTGGGAGGCCACGCTCCGGGCCCTAGCCAGGGCCCGCCACACCCCGCAGCCGCTGCTGCCGCTCGCCGTGCGGGCCGCGCAGGGCCGGGCCGGACTGCACACCGACCGTTCCGCCGAGACCGCCGACCCCGACCGGCTCCGGGTCCCCACCCTGATCATCCACGGCCCGGACGACCGCGTCGCCTCCTGGGAGTTCTCCCGGCGGCTCGCCCGGCGCCGCGCCGACCTGGTCGCCCTGCACACCGTCGCGCACGCGCCGCACGGGGCGATGTGGAACGCGGACCCCGGGGAGTACGAGGAGCGGCTGCGGCGGTTCCTGACCCCGCTGATGTGACGCCGGGGGCCGCTGTGGCCCGCCGGGCTGCCGGGCTGCCGTGACGCCCCGGCGCCCGGGCCCGGCGACACCGGCGCGAAACATTCCGTTTATGGCCGTGCGACGGACGTGATCGGGCCGTCCCGGCCCTTCCCGCGCGCGGTGCGTTGGCCAGCCCCGTCGCCCGCCGTGACATTCCGTTTGGGTTTTCGGACCGTCAACCGGAAGACTGCACCCGTGACGTCCCGTATCCCGCGCGACTCCAGGCTCCGACTCGTCCGACCGCGACCCCTGGCCGCCGCCCCCAGAGCTGTGAACCAGCGGCGCCCACGCCGCCCCGCACCCCGGCCGCCGGAGGGCACCCCCGCCCCGGCCGAACTGGCCGGAATGGCCCGCGCCGGTCTGGCCGGCGCGGTCCGCGTCGCCCGCTGGGCCGACGCCGCACTCGGCCCCGGCCGCGCCGGTGCCACCGCCGACGGCAAGGCCACCCTCTCCGACGCCTCCGCCGAACGCGCCGCCGCCGACCTCGGCCTGAGCGCCGATCAGGTCCGCGCCGACTGGGACACCGCCCGCCTCGCCGGACTCGTCGAGGTGCACGGCGACAGCGCGCGCCCCGGCTGGCGACTGCGCGCCTGGGACCGCGACGACAGCGCCGTGCTGCGTGGTTGGGTCGCCCTCTTCGACGCCTGGTCCCTCGCCTGCCCGGAACCCGACGGGCACGAGCCGGCCGCCGTCGCCGAGGTCGTCTCGGCCATGCCCCAGGTGCTCTCCTTCCTCCAGCTCTCCGCCGGCCCGGTCCCCGTCGAGCAGTTGCTCGACCTGCTCCAGCAGCGGGTCACCGAACTGCGCACCGAACGCTGCGAGGTCGCCTACGAGCCCGGCACCGGACAGCCCGCCGGAGCCCCGGGCTCGGCGGACCCCACCCCTGCCGCGGACGCCCCGCTCGCGCCCCTGCTCGACTGGGCGCTGCGGGCCCTGGCCTCCGTCGGCGCCCTCACCTACGGCGACGGCCAGGCCACGCTCACCCCGCTCGGCAACTGGGCGGTCTGGGTCAAGCTGGAGCAGATCTGCGTGGCCGCGCAGAGCCCCGCGGGCAACATCGAGCAGTCCGCCGAGGACATGCTCCGCGGCTGCGCCCAGCTCCGGCCCAACGCGGCCCGCGCCGAGTACCGCGCCTGGCTCGCCGCCCGCCCCGTCGGCAGCGCCGTCACCGAGCTGATCGCCGCCGCCCGCGGCGACGACGCCCTGCTGCGCGGCCTGGCCTTCGAGGCGCTGCGCGTCGTCGGCGCCCCCGCCGAGCCCGACGTACGGTCCGTCGTGGAGGAGTCGGCCCTGCGGCCGTACGCCCTGCTGTGGCTGGCCGAGCACGACGGCGTCGACCCGGAGGACGCCCACGAGGTGCTCACCCGCGAGGAGGCCACCTGGCTGTGGGTGGACACCGCGGCCGCCGTCGCCGACCACGGCGAGGCGCCGATGCTGGTCCGGCACCTGGAGTCCGCGGTGCAGCCCACCGTCCCCCAGCTGCTCGACGAGGTCCGCGCCGTCGGCCACCCGCGCACCGTGCAGGTCCTGGTCGCGCTCGCCGCCGCCCACCCCGACCCGGCGCTGGCCAAGGCCGTCCGCCGGGCCGCGTTCCAGGTGCACACCGGGGGCTGAGCGGGAGGGGGCGAGCGGAAGATCGCGCAGGGGAGCGGCTCAGCCGCCGATCTCCGGGGCGTACGTCCCGAAGCTCCAGACGTTCCCCTCGGCGTCTTTGGCCATGTAGTCCCGCGAGCCGTAGTCCTGGTCCGTCGGGGGCATCAGGATCTCCACCCCGTGCTCCACGGCCCGCTGGTGGTGGGCGTCCACGTCGTCCACCACGACGTACACCCCGGCGGGTCCCGCGTCCCGCATCGCCGCGTCGAAGAGGCCGCCGCGCCCCTTCGAGCCGAGCATCACCGCGCCGTTGCCCTGGACCAGCTCGGCGTGCATCACCGTGCCGTCCTCCGTCTCGTACACCGACAGCTCGGTGAAGCCGAGGGCCTCCGTGAGCTGCCGGATCGCCGCCCTGGCGTCCGTGTACAGCAGCGTGGGACAGATGCTCGGCCGTGCGCCGCCACCCGTGCCTGCCATGCCGATCACTCCTTCGCGCATCGGTTCCGCCATGCCCTGCGAGTCTCGCAGCCGCCACTGACAACGCCCCGGCGAAACGGGCCGCAGCGCGCCGTGGCGCCGGCCGGGTCCCGCGGCAGGCGGTCCGGCGGACGGTCCCGCCCCGCCGAACGGGGGGACTTCCCCGCCACGCCCGCCCGGCCACCCCGCCGCCCCGGCCGCCGGTGACTACGCTCGGCGGCTGATCCGGGACGGTGGTACCCAAAGGGGGTGAGGTGGCACTTCCACCCGTGGGCCGCCTCGCCGTCGCCCTCCTCCTGGCCGTCGCCACCCTCGGCCTCCTCGAGGGGGCCCGGCAGATGCGGCCGGTTCCCTACGGCGACCGGCTCCTCTCCGCCGGGCCGCACGCCGGGGTCTGGGCGGCGCGGGTGCGGGACGGTGCCGTGGCCGGCCACGACAGCCGTACCGGTGCGCTCCGGTGGCGGTACGCGCGCGTGGGGCACCGTCCCGTCGACGTGGTGCACGCGCGCGGGGAGGTGATCGCGCTCTGGGACGACGGTCTGCTCACCGACACCGACGGCCGGTCCGTGCGCTGGCACCGGGCCCTGCCCGACGCGGCCGAGTGGCTCCCGGCCCAGGGCGGCACCGGCGTGCTGCGCCCCCTCGGCCGCGGCATCCTCGCCGTCGTCACCCCGCGCCGCGTCACCGCGTACCGCACCGCCGACGGCGACCTGCGCTGGGTGCTGCCCGCCCGGAACGGCTGCGCGTTCCGCCCCGAGGGCGCCGTACGCCGGGGCGCGGCCCTGCTCCTCGCCCAGCCCTGCGCGGACGCCGCGTGGACCGGCCAGCTCGTGGCCCTGGACGACCTGGGCCTGATCGCGCCCGGCCGCACCCCGCTGGGCAACGATCTCCCGCGCCCGCACCTCGCACGCCTGGAGGCGGAAAACCGCTTGCACGGCCCCGTTAGACTTTCCCCCATGGCCATTCTCCTCGCGCATTAGACGGCGGGAACGTCCTCAGCCGCCCACCCGCCAACCCCCTGTACGCCCTGGAGTCTGTCCGTGATCTCCGCCTCCGGTATCGAGTTGCGCGCCGGTGCGCGCGTCCTCATCGAGAACGCCACCTTCCGTGTCGCCAAGGGCGACCGCATCGGCCTCGTCGGCCGCAACGGCGCAGGCAAGACCACTCTCACCAAGTGCCTGGCCGGCGAGGGCATCCCCGCCGGCGGCACGATCACCCGCTCCGGCGAGGTCGGCTACCTCCCGCAGGACCCCCGCACCGGCGACCTGGACGTCCTCGCCCGCGACCGCGTCCTCTCCGCGCGCGGACTCGACGTGCTGATCCGCAAGATGCGCGAGAACGAGGAGCGCATCGCCAACGGCAAGGGGTCCACCCGCGAGAAGGCCATGAAGCAGTACGAGCGCCAGGAGACGGAGTTCCTCACCAAGGGCGGGTACGCCGCCGAGGCCGAGGCCGCCACGATCGCCGCCGCCCTGAACCTGCCCGACCGGGTGCTCGGCCAGCCGCTGCACACGCTCTCCGGTGGTCAGCGCCGCCGTATCGAGCTGGCCCGGATCCTGTTCTCCGACGCGGACACGCTGCTGCTGGACGAGCCGACCAACCACCTCGACGCGGACTCGATCATCTGGCTGCGTGACTACCTGAAGACCTACCGCGGCGGCTTCATCGTGATCTCCCACGACGTCGACCTGGTCGAGACGGTCGTCAACAAGGTGTTCTACCTGGACGCGAACCGGTCCACGATCGACATCTACAACATGGGCTGGAAGCTGTACCAGCAGCAGCGCGAGGCCGACGAGAAGCGCCGCAAGCGCGAGCGCGCCAACGCCGAGAAGAAGGCCGCGGCGCTCAACGCGCAGGCCGACAAGATGCGCGCCAAGGCCACCAAGACGGTCGCCGCGCAGAACATGGCCCGCCGCGCCGAGAAGCTGCTCTCCGGCCTCGAAGACGTCCGGATGTCCGACAAGGTCGCCAAGCTCCGCTTCCCGGAGCCCGCGCCCTGCGGCAAGACCCCGCTCATGGCCGAGGGCCTGTCGAAGTCGTACGGCTCGCTGGAGATCTTCACCGACGTCGACCTGGCCATCGACAAGGGGTCCCGGGTGGTCATCCTGGGCCTCAACGGCGCCGGCAAGACCACCCTGCTGCGGCTGCTCGCAGGCGTGGAGACGCCGGACACCGGCCGGGTCGTCCCCGGTCACGGCCTCAAGCTCGGCTACTACGCACAGGAGCACGAGACCCTGGACGCCGACCGCACGGTCCTGGAGAACATGCGCTCGGCCGCCCCCGACATGGACCTGGTGGAGGTCCGCAAGGTGCTCGGCTCGTTCCTGTTCTCCGGCGACGACGTCGACAAGCCGGCCGGTGTCCTCTCCGGCGGCGAGAAGACCCGGCTCGCCCTCGCCACGCTCGTCGTCTCCTCGGCGAACGTGCTGCTCCTGGACGAGCCCACCAACAACCTCGACCCGGCCAGCCGCGAGGAGATCCTCGGCGCCCTGCGCACCTACAAGGGCGCGGTCGTCCTCGTCACCCACGACGAGGGCGCCGTGGAGGCCCTCCAGCCGGAGCGGATCATCCTGCTGCCGGACGGCGTCGAGGACCTGTGGGGCTCCGACTACGCGGATCTCGTCGCCCTCGCGTGATCGAAAGTCTGATCCACTGCGTATGGATCATTCGGCCCATCGGTGATCCATCATCTGTGTGAGATCTCCTCGTACCGGGGTGTGTCGTACACGCATTTTCCGGCCGATCCCCCAGTTGTCGGGGGATCGGCCGCTGTGCGTTCCTGACCTGGCACTTCGCGAATCCACCCGGACGGCCCTATGGGCCGCACCCCATGGAATCCCTTGTTCCGCTTGTGGGGATCCACTCCTGTCGTCACAACGATGTCCCACGGACCTTGCCGAATGGGTGGCCATCACGCCCGAGAGGGGTGATCATGAGGAGACCAGAGCGCACTTCCCATGAGGAGGCACGGGTGGCCGAGACTCTGAAGAAGGGCAGCCGGGTGACCGGCGCCGCGCGCGACAAGCTCGCGGCAGACCTGAAGAAGAAGTACGACTCCGGTGCGAGCATCCGGGCGCTGGCCGAGGAGACCGGCCGCTCGTATGGCTTTGTGCACCGGATGCTCAGCGAGTCGGGCGTCACGCTGCGTGGGCGTGGCGGAGCGACCCGGGGTAAGAAGGCCGCTTCGTCCTGACTCCGGGCGGCCCATCGGCTTCGATGGTGGCCACCCGGTCGGCGGTCCCCCAGTGCCTTGCGGGCCTGGGGGGTGGGGGTGCCCCCCGACCGGCCGGGTGGTTACTGTGCAGTCACTTAGCTTCGCTCTGCTGACCGCACCCATCGGAGGCGCCCCATGGCTTCGCCCGAGCAGGACCTCGCTCCCGCATTCGACAAGGACGGCGTACGGCTCACCGTCGACGACGCGCTCGCCACGGTGACGCTGACCAACCCGGCCAAGCGCAACGCACAGAGCCCCGCTCTGTGGCGGGCGCTCGCCGAGGCCGGGCGGCTGCTGCCGGGCTCCGTCCGGGTCGTCGTGCTGCGTGGCGAGGGCAAGTCCTTCTCCGCCGGGCTGGACCGTCAGATGTTCACCCCGGAGGGGATCCCGGGCGAGCCGACCTTCATCGACCTCGCGCGCCGTGACGACGCCGGGATCGACGCGACCATCGCCGAATACCAGGAGGCGTTCACCTGGTGGCGGCGGACCGACATCGTGTCCATCGCCGCCGTCCAGGGCCATGCCATCGGGGCCGGCTTCCAGCTCGCGCTCGGCTGCGACCTCCGGGTCGTCGCCGACGACGTGCAGTTCGCCATGCGCGAGACCAGCCTCGGCCTCGTTCCCGATCTGACCGGCACGCACCCGCTGGTCGGCCTCGTCGGATACGCCCGCGCGCTGGAGATCTGCGCGACCGGGCGGTTCGTCGGCGCCGAGGAGGCGGTGTCGAGCGGGCTGGCGAACCTCGCCGTGCCCGCCGACGAACTGGACGGGGCGGTGCGGGACCTGGCGGTGGCGATCATGGCTGCGCCACGGGACGCGGTGGTGGAGACCAAGGCGTTGCTCCGTGGTGCCCTCGACCGGACGTACGAGGAGCAGCGCGCGGCCGAGCGGGCTGCCCAGGCTCGACGGCTGCGCGACCTGGCCGGCCTCGGCGAGTGAGCCGACAGCGGGCCGGGCACCCGACGCCGGTCAGTCCACCGCGGTGACCAGCACGGCCACCGTCGGACGGTCCGCCAACGCGTCCCGTACGGCGGCGCGGACCTGCCGGGCCACGTCCACGGTCCGGCGGGACGCGTCGGTCGTCAGTTCCACGCGGACGTGACGGCGCGGCAGGGTGGCCTCGTCGGCGTGCTCCTCGATGTGCACCGCCCGGCCCAGGCCCCCCAGGACCCCCGTCAGCCGGAGCACCCCGGGAACGGCGAGGGCCGCCTCCGCCACCGTGGTCCCGTCCGTGTCCGTCGGCTCGTGGGCGGACGGCGGTTGTGGTGTTCCGGTCGCCGGGGCGGCCGGGGCGTCCGGCTCCAGCAGGTCCGTCGCCCGCAGATCGATCTCCGTGACCGCGAGGCCGAGCCGTTCCGTTGCGGCCCCCGCCAGGGCGCGCCGCAGGCGGGACGCCGCCGTCGGCAGCGGCTCGGCCGCCGTCGCGGCGAAGTCCGCCGTCACCCGCAGCGGGCCCGGCGGCAGAGCGCTCGGCGGCGCCGGCACGACGGGCTCGGTCACGTCCCGCGGATCGGCGAGCGCGATCCGCAGCACGCCCAGGCGCACCCCCGGCGCGCCGTCCGCCACCGCGCGCCGCAGCACCGCCCCGGCCGCCGCCTCCGTGATCCACGCACCGTCACGCGGCCCGCCGAGCGGCAACAGCCTGCCCAGTCCCACCTGCTGCCGCACCCACTGTGCCCATCGGTCCACCGTCATTCCACCAGACTGCCGTATCCCCGGCGCACGGCCCGGCAACCTTGCATAGCGTGGTCGAAAGACGACGACCGGGCGGGGCGAGGACCGAAAGGGACGTACGGCGATGACCGACACGACGATCACCCCCGAAGGCCAGGAACCGCAGGTGTCGACCCGCAAGGCCGCCCGGCGCGGCGGCGGCGACCCGGCGGCCCGGGGCCGCACCACCATCGCGGACGGCGTCGTGGAGAAGATCGCCGGGCTCGCCGCCCGGGACGTGGTCGGGGTCCACGCCATGGGCAGCGGCCTCGCCCGCACCTTCGGCGCCGTACGGGACCGCGTGCCCGGTGGCAGCAAGTCGGTGGCCCGGGGAGTCAAGGCCGAGGTCGGCGAGGTGCAGACCGCGCTCGACCTGGAGATCGTCGTGGACTACGGCGTCGCGATCGCCGATGTCGCCCGCGCCGTGCGGGAGAACGTGATCGCCGCCGTGGAACGCATGACCGGCCTGGAGGTGGTCGAGGTCAACATCGCGGTCAGCGACGTCAAGCTGCCCGAGGAGCAGGACGAGGAACCGGAGCTCCGGATCCAGTGACACCCGGCACCGAACCGCACGCCCGACGAGCCGAGGAGCGTCGCATGAGCATGGCCGTGGTCGGCATGATCGCCGGAATGGCGCTGGGGTTCGCCGGCTACTTCGGCGGCTTCGGCGCCTTCCTCCTGGTCGCGGCGCTGGGGGCCATCGGCTTCCTCGCCGGCCGGTTCGCGGACGGCGACCTGGAACTCGGGGACGTCTTCCGCACCCGCGACGACCGGCGGGACCGGCGGCGGTGACCCTGGTGAGTGCCGGGACCGGCACACCCGGGTCCGGCACACCGCGCCCCTCGCCGCCCCTCGTGCCGCCGGCCGAGCGCGGCGCCACCCGGATCGCCGACCGGGTCGTGGCCAGGATCGCCGCGCAGGCCGCCCGCGAGGCCCTCGCGCCGCTGCCCGGTGCCGCCGCGGCACCGCACGCCACGGTCGTCGTGGCCCGGCAGACGGCCCGGGTCCGCGTCCACGTCGAACTGGGCTACCCCGGTGACATCGGCGCCCGCTGCGCCGCCGTACTCCGTCATGTCACCGCGCGTGTGGGTGCGTTGACGGACCTGCGGGTGCCGGAGGTCGCCGTCACGGTGGAACGACTGCATCCGACGACCGGTCAGGGGACGGACCGATGAGCGAGACGCGGAGCACCCCGGCCGTCGCCGAGCCGTCCGGTGCCGCACCGCCCGCCGCGCGGGACAGCGGCCGGTTCTGGTCGCCGCGCCGCGCCCCCGCCGCCCTCGTCGCCGCCCTGCTGGCGGCCGGTGCCGGACTCCTGCTGTACGACGTCGCCGCCGTGCGCGCCCACCGCCCCGCGGCGCGCTGGCGCCGCGCGCTCGCCCGGCAGCTGGCCGAACGGCCCCTGGACGACGCCTGGGTACGGGTCGGCGCGGGCCTCGCCGCCGCGTTCGGCCTGTGGCTGATCGTCCTCGCGGTCACCCCCGGCCTGCGCGACCTGCTGCCGATGCGGCGCCCGCACCCCGACGTCCGGGCCGCGCTCGGGCGCGGCGCGGCGGCGCTGTTCCTGCGCGACCGGGCCATGGAGGTGCCCGGCGTACGCGCGGTACGGGTGCGGATGGGCCGCCGGAAGGCCGACGTCCGAGTGGTCTCGCACTTCCGGGACCTGGACGACGTACGCGCCGACCTGGACACCGTGCTCGCCGAGGCGGTCCGGGACCTCCGTCTGGCCCACCCGCCCAGGCCGACGGTGCGCGTGGCCCGGCGCGGACGGAAGGGGTGAGCGCGTTGCGCGGCGGTGTCCACCGCGTCCTGACGGCCCTCGCCGGTCTGCTGCTGCTCACGCTCGGCGGCGCGGTCCTGGCCGTCGGCCTCGGCGCGCGGCCCCCCCCGCCTGGTGGACGCACACCGGCCCGCACGACGTCCTGCTCACCAGGGCCGAACGCACCCGCCTACGGAACGCCCCCTGGTGGTGGCCGGCGGTCATCGCCGCCCTGAGCGTCGTCGTCCTGTTCGCCCTGGCGTGGCTGACGGCGGCCCTGCGCCGCCGCCGGCCGGCCGAGCTTCTGATCGACACCGGCGACGGCGCGGGCGCGCGCCTGCGGGGAAGAGCCCTGGAGAGCGCCCTGGCAGCGGAAGCGGCGGCTCAGCCGGGCGTGGCCGAGGCGCGCGTCCTCCTGCGGGGCCGTCGTACGGCCCCGGCGGTGCGGGCCCGGCTCCGGCTCGACCCGGACGCGGCCCCGGCGAAGACCCTGACCGCGTTCACGACCGGAACGCTGGCCCGCGCGCGCGAGTCGGCGGGCCTGGCGTCCCTTCCGGCCGAGGTCCTGCTGAGCGAGGTCGGACACCGTGCGGAGAGGGTGACTTGACGGTTTCGGCTCCTAGAACCCGTGCCGGGTGCCGCCGTCCACCGGCACCATGACCCCCGTCAGGTAGGAAGCCGCCGGGGACAGCAGGAACGCCGCCACCCGTCCGAACTCCTCGGGCGACCCGTACCTGCGCAACGGGATCCGGGACTCGTTCGCGGCCCGGGTGGCCTGCGGATCCGCGGACAGCCCGTCCAGCTCCCGCAGGCGGTCCGTGGCGATCCGTCCCGGCAGCAGACCCACCACCCGGATCCCGCGCGGCCCCAGCTCGTCGGCGATCGACTTGGCGAACCCGGCGAGTCCGGGCCGCAGCCCGTTGGACACGGTCAGCCCCGGGATCGGCTCGTACACCGAGCCCGACAGCACGAACCCGATGACACCGCCCTCCTCCAACTCGGCCGCCGCGGCGCGGGCGAGCCGCACCGCGCCGAGGAACACCGACTCGAACGCGGCGCGCCACTGGTCGTCGGTGTTGTCGGCGACGAACCCCGGCGGCGGCCCGCCCACGCTCACCAGCACACCGTGGAAGCCGCCGAAGTTCTCCCGGGCGGCGGCGATCAGCCGCCCGGGAGCCTCCGCGTCGGCGTTGTCCACGGCCACGCCCACCGCGTTCGGGCCCAGTTCGGCGGCCGCGTCGGCGACCCTCTGCTCGTCCCGGCCGGTGACGACCACCTTCGCCCCGTCGGCGACGAGTTCCCGCGCGGTGGCGTTGCCCAGCCCGCGCGTCGCTCCGGTGACGACGTACACCCGGTCCTTCAGTCCAAGATCCATGGTCCCTATCCTGCCTGGTCCTCCCCGTACAGGATCAGTGCGGTGTTCACCAGGCCGACGTGGCTGAACGCCTGCGGGAAGTTGCCGAGCTGGCAGCCGTCCACGGGGTCGTACTCCTCGGCCAGCAGGCCCACGTCGTTGGACAGGCCCACCAGCCGGTCGAACAGCTCCCGCGCCTCCTTGGTCCGGCCGGTCAGGTGCAGCGCGTCGGCCAGCCAGAACGAGCAGGCCAGGAAGGCGCCCTCGCCGCTCGGCAGGCCGTCGATCACCGAGTCGTCGGTGTCGTAGCGGCGCAGGAAGCCGTCGTGGGCGAGGTCGTCGCGGATCGCGTCGACCGTGCCGACCACCCGCGGGTCGTCCGGCGGCAGGAACCCGACGCGCGGGATGAGCAGCAGGGAGGCGTCCAGCTCCCGGGAGCCGTAGTACTGGGTGAAGGTGTTGCGCTTCCGGTCGAAGCCCTTCTCGCAGACCTCCCGGTGCACCTCCTCGCGCAGTCCGCGCCAGCCCTCCAGGTCGCCCTGCAACTCCGGGTGCCGCTCCAGGGTCTTCACGGCCCGGTCGGCGGCCACCCACACCATCACCTTGGAGTGCACGAACTGGCGCCGGCCGCCGCGCACCTCCCACAGTCCCTCGTCGGGCTGCCGCCACGCCGACTGCAGGAACGTCATCAGCGAGCGTTGCATGGCCCACATGTGCGGCTTCGTGGGCAGGCCCGAGGAACGGGCCAGCGACAGCGAGTCCATCACCTCGCCGTACACGTCCAGTTGGAGCTGGTCGACGGCGCCGTTGCCGATGCGTACGGGGGTGGAGCCGGCGAAGCCGGGCAGCCAGGGCAGCTCGATCTCCCGCAGCCGCCGCTCGCCCGCGACGCCGTACATGATCTGCAGGTCGGCCGGGTTGCCGGCGACCGCGCGCAGCAGCCAGTCGCGCCAGGCCTCGGCCTCCTCTTGGTAGCCCGCCGAGAGCAGCGCGCCGAGCGTGAGGGTGGAGTCGCGCAGCCAGCAGTACCGGTAGTCCCAGTTGCGCACGCCGCCCGGCTGTTCGGGCAGTGAGGTGGTCGCCGCGGCGACGATCCCGCCGGTCGGGGCGTAGGTGAGGGCCTTGAGGGTGATGAGGGAGCGGACGACCTCGTCCCGGTACGGGCCGTCGTACCGGCACCGGCGGGCCCAGCGCCGCCAGTCGGTGACGCTGCTCTCCAGCGCCTCGTACGGGTCGATGAGCGGCGGGCGTTTCTCGTGCGAGGGGTGCCAGGTGAGCACGAACGCGACCCGCTCGCCCTCCGCGACGGTGAACTCCGAGTGGGTGCCGTAGTCCTCGCCCCAGGTGTGCACGGCCGGCTCGGCGCGCAGCCAGACGGAGTCCGGACCGGCGATGGCGACCCGGTGGCCGTCCGAGCGGCGCACCCACGGCGTGATCGAGCCGTAGTCGAAGCGCAGGCGCAGCGCGCTGCGGACGGTGACCCGGCCGCTGACGCCCTCCACGATCCGGACGAGGTCGGGGGCGCGCTCACGCTGCGGCATCAGGTCGGTGACGCGCACCACGCCGTCGGCGGTCTCCCACTCGGTGTCGAGCACGAGGGTGTCGGTCCGGTAGGCGCGGCGGGTGCAGACGTCCGCCCCCGTGGGCGCGATCCGCCAGTGGCCGTGGTCCTCGTCGCCCAGCAGCCGGGCGAAGCAGGAGCCGGAGTCGAAGCGCGGCAGGCACAGCCAGTCGATCGAGCCGTCCTTGCCGACCAGGGCCGCGGTCTGCTCGTCGCCGATGAGGGCGTAGTCCTCGATGCGCGCGTTCACGGGATGCGGTTTCCCGGGGAACCAGGGGGCCAATCAGGTGGTGCGCCGGGGGAGTGACGTTTCCGCGGGGAATCCCGTGGCCCAGGGAGCACACGGCGACCGGTGCGCCGGGAGGTCCGCTCGGGAGGGCCGCTGATATCGCGGCGGATCCTGGGAGGCGCTGTCCGCTCACACCGTGACCGGTGCGCCGGGAGGCGTTGCCCGCTCACGCGGTGGCGCAGCGCGGGGGAGCCTGCCCACACCGGGGCGGAGCGCCGGGAAGCGCGGCCCGCTCACACCGTGACCGGCTCGGTCTCCTCCGGCTGCCGCTGCGCCGCGGCCTCCTCCCGGTCGCGGATCTCCCGCCGGACCAGGAACCACCAGCCGACCGGAACGCCCGCCGCGAACAGCCACCACTGGATCATGTACGCGTAGTTCAGCGGGGCGTCCTCGCTGCCCGGGTCGGAGATCTGCTCCGGGGATCCGCCCTTGGGCTCGGGCGCGGTCTGCTGGATGTAGCCGCCGAGCACCCGCGCGCCGAGCCGCCGGGCCTGCTCCGCGCTGTTGATCAGCATGATCTGCCGGTCGGGGAGGCCCTCGACGTTCTTGATGCCGCTCGCCGAGGTCGTCTCGTCGGCCATCAGCCGCCCGGTGATGGTGGTCCGGCCGGCCGGCGGGGCGGGGATCTTCGGGAAGGCGGTCTGCACGCCGTTCGCCGGGATCCAGCCGCGGTTGACGAGCAGCACCTTGCCGTCGTCGAGGACGAACGGGGTGAGGACGTGGAAGCCGACCTCGCCGTCGGAGTTCGTCCGGCGCCGGACCACGACCTCCTTCGCGGTCTCGAAGGTGCCGGTCGCGGTGACCGTGCGGTACTTGTCGGCGCGGGTCACGGCGTGCCCGGGGGAGGTCAGCCGCTCGACCGGGACCGGCTCGGCGTGCAGCGCGGCGGAGACCAGGTCGTTGCGGGCGGTGCGCTCCTCGTAGCGGTGCTGCTGCCAGAAGCCCAGCCTTATCATCGTCGGGATCAACGCGATCGCGACGAGGGTGAGGATCACCCACTGGCGGGACAACAGGAAGCGGTAGCGGTGCACCCCACGACGGTACCTCCGGGCCGTGGGGCGCATTCAGGCGGGTACCGGGTCAGACCCGGTCGACGATTCCGGTCCTCCCCTCCTGGCGGGCGCAGTGCGCGCCGCAGTACCAGTGGCCCTCCACCTCCACGCCCTGGCCGATGATCTGCACCCGGCAGTGCTCGCAGATCGGTGCCATGCGGTGGATCGCACAGGAGAAGCAGTCGAAGACGTGCACCGAGCCCTGCGCGTGCACCTCGAAGGTCATTCCGTAGTCGTTGCCGCACACTTCGCATGTCGCCATGCGCCACAGGGTGAGCCGTCGCCGATCCCCCCGGCGAGCGGGCGCCGGGTGAGTCGTGGGGCAATCACCCGATCGTACGACGACACGACACGGGGTGCGCCTACTCGTCGGCGGGCTCCACATCCCTCAGAAGCTGCCCGAACGCGGCCTCGTCCACGACGGGCGTGCCGTACTGCCGGGCCTTCACCGTCTTCGACGTGCCCGAGTCGGGGTCGTTGGTCACCAGCAGGCTGGTCAGCCGCGAGATGCTGGTCGCGATGTGCAGCCCGGCCTCCACGGCCCGGTCCTCCAACAGCTCCCGCTCCGTCGAGGTGTCGCCGGAGAAGGCCACCCGCATGCCCTGTTTGAGACGTTTGCCGTCTTCGTAGCGCCCTGGGTTGGGATAGGGGCAAGCGGGCCTTTTGCGGGAGGGGCGCCAACCGCCGCTCCGGTAGCCGCCGTAGCCACCCGACGCCTGCCGGGGCACGGGCCGGTCCGACCACTCCGTCAGCGGCCGGCACTCCAGCAGCGGCAGCCGCACGCCGCCCGCCGCCGCGGCCCGCAGGCTGGGCCGGAACGCCTCCGCCAGCACGCGCGCGTCGTCCAGCGCGTGGTGCGCCCGCTGCTGCACCACCCCGAAGTGAGCCGCCAGCGACTCCAGCTTGTGGTTGGGCAGCGGCAGCGCCAGCTCCTTCGACAGCGCGATGGTGCACAGCCGCTGCCGCACCGGCGCCTCGCGCCGCACGCGCGCGTACTCCCGCGCGATCATCTGCCAGTCGAAGACGGCGTTGTGCGCGACGAGCACCCGCCCGTCCAGCCGGGCGGCGAACTCCTCGGCGATGTCCGCGAACAGCGGCGCGCCGGCCAGCGTCTCGCTCGTCAGACCGTGTATCCACACCGGCCCCGGATCCCTCTCCGGGTTGACCAGCGTGTACCAGTGGTCCTCGACCTCGCCGCGCGCGTCCAGCCGGTAGACGGCCGCGGAGATGATCCGGTCGTCCCGGGCCAGGCCGGTGGTCTCCACGTCAACGACCGCGTATCCCTGCGGATAGGCGGCCGGCCACTGGGTGGGGGAGGACACTGCGGTCGCACGGTCTTCGAGCATGGTCACTGAGGATACGGGCCACGACTGACAGCGCGGTCCCTCAGGTCCCGTTCGTACGCCCCGCGCTCGCCCTTCTGCTCGGCCACCGCACACACATGCCCGAGAGCGGCGAGCTCGGCGCTCCTACGACGTTCACCCCAGCGCCGCCACCAGGTCCCCGGCCGTCAGCGGCGCGAGTCCGCAGCCGTCGGCCGGACCGGGCAGCAGCCGGTACACCTCCCCGGTCGCGCCCTCCGGCGCCACCCCGCCGTGCACCAGGGCCAGCAACACGCGCTTCTCCGCCGCCGCTTCACCCGCACGGGCGTCGGCGTCCGCGGCGCTCCCGGCCGGCTCCCGCCGCTCCGGCGCCTCAAGGGCCCGTATCCGGGCGGCGAACGCGCTGTCCGCCTCCCCGTCCCGGCGCAGGTACCGCCACAGCTCGTCCACGGTTTTGGCGGCGGGCGCGCGCCGGACGACCAGCACCTCGTCGCTCCGCGCCGCCGCGTGCCACACCGCGAGCTCCCACAGCGTCGTACGGCCGTGCGCGAAGTACCGGAACAGGTCCCGGGCGATCCCGCCCAGGTCCCCCTTGTGCCGGTGCACGTCGTGATAGCCCTCGGCGGACGGCAGATGCAGGTCCGTCCACAGGAACGTGCGCCGGCGCAGGTCGACCAGCATCGGCACATGGATGCGCGAGTCGCCCTCCAGGTCGTAGCGCTGCCGTACCGCGCGCGGGTGGTACCCGGCGCCGCGCGCCCCCTCCGCCGCCGACGGCAGGGCCATGAAACCGGCGAAGGCGTCGAGCAGTTCCTCGAACGGGATGTCGTTGAAGCTGAAGACGACCGGCACCGCGTAGCGCACGCCCCGCCCGCCGAGCGCGCCGAGGTCCAGGTCGACGTACTCGGTGGCGCCGTCCGGAGCCGGAGCCGACGTCAGATCGCCGGAGTGGACGGCCCACCGGTCGCCGTACACGAGGTTCGTGTAGTCGCACAGACCGGCGAACTCCCAGTCCTCGTCGTACAGCGCCACCGACAGGTCCAGGTCCACCCGGGTCCTCTCGGGCTCCGTCCAGTGCAGGAACAGGCGCAGCACCTCACCGGCGGGCAGCGGCTGGGTGCTGCCGCGCGGCACCGACACCAGGGCCTTGGCGGCGGCCCGCTCGGCGGACGGCACCGCGAGCCCCGCGAGCGCCGAGTCCAGCACCGCCAGGTCGAACCGGGACCCGCCCGCCAGGCGGCGCAGCGCCTCCCCCTCCAGCAGCGCGCACACGCGCGTGGTGACCGCCTCGGCGAGCGGCGCGCGCGTGTCGTCGGCCGTGTACGCGTGCGTGACCTGCCCGCGCGGGAAGAACACCCGCCGCTCGCCCGGGAGGTGACGGACGCGCAGCCGGCCCAGCGCGGCCAGCAGCGGGCCGGGACCGGCCCCGGGCAGTGCCCGCCGGAGCACCTCGGCGAACTCCTCGGGCAGAACGTCGAGTTCGCGCAGCCGCAGCAGATGGTCCAGCCGGCGCAGCAGTTCGCCCGGCCGCTGTCCCAGGAGGGCGAGCGCGGCGCCGGTGTCCCGCCCGGCCAGCGCCTGTTCCGCACGCGCGCGCCAGGTGGCCGCCCGGATCCGGCCGTCCGCGACCCGGACGGCCTCCGGGTGGGCGGCGGCCGTGCGCAGCAGGGCCTCGCCCAGGGCGCTGCCGGGCACGACCGACGTGTCGCGCAGCACGGCGAAGGCGAGCGCGGCCCTGGGATGGCGGGCGTGGTGCTCGAAGGGGTGCAGGGTCTCGGCGGCCCGCTTCCACGGACCCGGGTGCCGAAGGACGTCCTCCACCAGCGAGGGCACGGCGAAGGAGTCGAGCAGGCCGAGCAGCCGGCGGCGCAGCGCGCGGGGCAGGGAGCGCAGGCGGGGCGGCGCCATGAGGTCCGCCGCGCCGCCGGACCACACGCACAGCAGGCGCAGCACGTCCGTCGTGGTCGTCAGGTGGGTGCCGAGCAGCTCGGTGGCCGCCACGCGCGTGTGCCGGTCGCGCAGCAGGGTGCCGAGCACGAGCGCCTTCGTCTCCCGGACGGGGATGTCCGCCGGGAACCAGCCGAGGTCCACCGGGGCGTGCGCCAGCAGCACCGTCAGGTCGGCGCGGTCCTGCGCGGGCAGGGGAGTGCGCCGGGCCAGCAGCGTGCGCAGCGCGTGGACCGTGTCCGCGCGGGCGTCCGTGCCGAGCGCGAGCAGCTTCAGCGGGCCGGCCGGCACCTCCCGTGGGCGGCGCGGCTCGCCCGGCACCAGGAACGGGTCGGCGGGGTCGATCCGGCGGCGGCACAGCGGGCAGCCGGTGTAGTCCGCGCCGTCCCAGCACGCGCGGCACACCAGATGCGCGCACGGCGCCACCGGGTGCACGCTGCCCACCGTGCCGCACAGCACGCACGGCTGGGCGGGCCACTGGAGCAGCAGGGCGAAGACCCGGTCGACGTACAGCCCGAACGTGTCGTCCGGCACGGAGACGGGGAAGGAGCGGAACAGCGGCATATGGGTGCGGTCCGCGCCCAGTTCGGCGTCCAGGTGCCTGATCAGCCGCCGACCGGCGTCCGCGAGCCCGGCGGGGCCGAGCCAGGCGAGGGCCGCGCGAAGCCGTGCCGTCGGCGCGAAGCCCCGGTCGAGCAGCTCGCCCTCCAGGGCGATGAGACCTTCCGCCGTCGACGGGTCGCCCGGGCGTGGTCCGGCCTGGTCGACGTAGACGGTACGGAGACGGCGGAGCAGCACGGACGCCAGTTCGGACAAGCGGAATCCCCCGGTGCGGAAACGAAGACGAGGCGGGGGCGGAGAGTGGGCGCGCTGCGGATTCCAAGGGTGGGAAGAGAAGGAAGCACGCCGGCGGAGCCGCCCCCGCGATCAGGAACAGTAGGCGTACGGCAGTTCGGGCGCCAGCGAATTTCCGCGCGGCACCGGCGGCCGACGCGAGCGGCCGCCGCCCGCGCGCGGGGCGTCGGTGGGGCGGCCCCGACCCCGGGATGCGATCCTCGCTGCTGTGACGGAACCCACCCATGACGAGCCCCACGGCGGCACGCTCGGTGCCCGGTTGAACTGGCTCCGGGCGGCCGTGCTCGGCGCGAACGACGGCATCGTGTCCACCGCGGGGCTTGTCGTCGGCGTGGCCGGCGCGACCGAGAGCCGCAGCGCCCTGCTCACCGCCGGACTGGCCGGCCTGCTCGCCGGCTCGATGTCCATGGCGGCCGGCGAGTACGTCTCCGTCTCCACCCAGCGCGACTCCGAGATGGCCGCGCTGGCCGTGGAGAAACGGGAGCTGCGCGAGCAGCCGGAGGCCGAACTGCGGGAGCTGACCGAGCTGCTGGAGCAGCGCGGTCTGTCCCGCGAGGTGGCCCGCGAGGCCGCGGAACAGCTCACCGCGCGGGACGCGCTGAGGGCCCACGCGCGCGTGGAGCTGGGCATCGACCCGGACGAGCTGACCAACCCCTGGCACGCGGCCTGGGCGAGCTTCCTGTCGTTCACCGTGGGAGCGCTGCTGCCCCTGCTGGCCATCGTCCTGCCACCGGCCGGCTGGCGGCTCGCCGTCACCGTCGTCTCGGTCCTGGCCGCCCTGACCCTCACCGGCTGGAGCAGCGCCCGCCTCGGCGCGGCGGCCCCGAAACGCGCGGTCCTGCGCAACGTGGCGGGCGGGGCCCTGGCGATGGCGGTGACGTACGCGGCGGGGAGCCTGCTGGGGGCGGCGGGGGTCTGACCGGACGGATCACCCCTGGCCGTGCGCCCGGCGGCGGCCCCGGCGTACGGTGAGGTGGGCCCGGCACCCCGGGCGCCCGGTCACCGTACGACACCGCACGAGCCTGTACGACACCGTACGGCCCGTGTCCCCTCGCACCACCCTGCGCGAGACCGCACGACCCCGTAAGACCCCGCACGAGAAGGATCCCCGCCATGCGCGCCACCACCATCCACGCCCCGTACGAACTGCGCGTGGAGGACGTGCCCGAGCCCGTGGTGCAGTTGCCCACCGACGCCGTGGTGCGGGTGCTGCGGGCCTGCATCTGCGGCAGCGACCTGTGGGCCTACCGGGGCGAGGCGGCCCGGCAGCCGGGGCAGCGGATCGGGCACGAGTTCCTCGGCGTCGTGGAGGAGACCGGCTCCGAGGTGAGCACCGTCCGGCGCGGTGACCTGGTGGTCGCGCCCTTCATGTGGTCCGACGGCGTCTGCGACTACTGCCGCGAGGGCCTGACGACGTCCTGCGAACACGGCGGCTTCTGGGGCTCCGTCGGCTACGACGGCGGCCAGGGCGAGGCCGTCCGCGTGCCCTTCGCCGACGGCACCCTCGTCCAGCTCCCCAAGGACGCGGCCTCCGACGACCACCTGCTGTCTGCCCTGCTGACCCTCTCCGACGTCCTCGGCACCGGCCACCACGCGGCCCTCGGCGCGGGTGCCCGGCCCGGCGCCACGGTCGCCGTCGTCGGGGACGGCGCGGTCGGCCTGTGCGCCGTCCTGGCGGCCAAGCGGCTCGGCGCCGAGCGGATCATCGCGCTCGGCCGGCACGAGGTGCGTACCGACATCGCGCGCCGGTTCGGCGCCACCGACGTCGTCGCCGAACGCGGGGACGCGGCCGTCGAGGCCGTCCGCGAGCTGACCCGCGGGCAGGGCGCGCACGCCGTCGTGGAGGCGGTCGGCACCGAGCAGTCCATGCGGACGGCCGTCAACATCACCCGCGACGGCGGCGCCATCGGCTTCGTGGGCGTGCCCCACGGCAGCGGCACCGGCCTGGACCTCGGCGTGATGTTCGACCGGAACCTCGCCCTGCGCGGTGGTGTCGCGCCGGTCCGCGCCTACATCCCCGACCTGCTGCCGGACGTGCTCGACGGCACGATCGACCCCTCGCCGGTGTTCGACATGACCGTCGGCATCGAGGACGTACCCGCCGGCTACAAGGCGATGGACGAGCGCACCGCGCTCAAGGTGCTGGTGACCAACGGCTGATCCAGCACCGGATCAGGACTGGATCAACCCCGTCAACGACGGATTCAACCTGTCACCGCCGCTCCGTCCGCCCCGTCACCGCCACTCCGCCGGCTCCGTCCCCCATGGCACCGGGGGCCGTGCCCAGTCGGCGGGGCCGCCGGTGAAGGACACCGCCGGGCGGGCGTGCCGGAGGCGGCCCAGGGGGCTGTCCGTCTCGGTCAGCCAGGCGTCCGGGCCCGCGTACGGCGCCCCCTCGGCCGCCGTGGACAGGGTGCCGTCCGTCAGCCAGTGGGCGGTCCGGGCCAGCGCCAGCCGGACCAGCCGGCTCCCGCCGTCGTACGACTGCTCGGTCAGCGCCCGCAGCACGGCCGCCGCCAGCAGATAGCCGGTGCCGTGGTCCAGCGCCTGCGCGGGCAGCGCCCCGGGCCGCTGCGCCGAGCCCTCGGCGACCGCGATGCCGGTCGCGACCTGCACCAGGCTGTCGAAGCCGCGCCGCCCGCCCCACGGCCCGTACGCGCCCCACGCCGACACCTGGGCCACGACCAGGCCGGGGTTCCGCTCGGCCAGCGCGCGCGGTGCCAGACCGAACCGGTCGAGCGCCCCCGGCCGGTACCCGGTCACCACGACGTCGGCGGTGCGCAGCAGTTCCTCGAAGGTGTCCCGGCCGGCGGCCAGGTCGAGCGTGGCGGACCGCTTGCCGAAGCCCGTGTCGGCGTGCAGGTCCGGCAGTTCCGGCAGCCAGGGGGCGTCCACGCGCAGCACGTCCGCCCCGAGCAGGGCCAGGGTGCGGGTGGCGACCGGGCCCGCCAGCACCCGGGTCAGGTCCAGGACGCGCAGCCCGGCGGCGGGCAGCAGGGCGGCGGCGGCCGGGTCCAGCGGCGGCAGCACGCGCGCGGGTGCCGAATCCAGCCGGGCGCGCTCGACCAGCGGCCGTGCGGCCGCTTCGGCGGCCTGCGGGTGCGTCCGCCACTCCTGCGGGGTGCGCAGGGCCACGGCGAGGCCGCCGGCGCCCTGGACGGCTTCCTCGGCCTTTTGGGCGGAACGCTCGGCGAGCCGGCCTGCGACCTCCTCGACCGAGGCGTCCGCCGGCAGGCCCAGCGCGCCGAGCAGCCGGGCCCGGTGGTGCGGGTAGTTGGCGTGCGTGCGCACCCACCCGTCGGCCGTGCGCCAGAACCGCGACAGCGGTGCGAAGACGACCGGCGCCCGGCCGCCGACCTTCAGGAGCCGCTCGCTGTGGAAGGCGGTGGCGACCGCGCCGTCGTCGACCCGGACGCCGGGCACCTCGGCGAGCCCGGCCCGGTGGGCCGCGAGTTCCGCGGCGGCCAGCGCGCACGCGCCGACACACGCCCGGGCGAGCTGCCGTACGGGGAGGCGCGCCGGGAGCGCGCCTTCCCGCGCGACGGTGGTGAGCCGTGCGAGAGGGGCGGGATCGCCGCCCAGTGCGGACCACGCGTACTTGATTGCAGTCATGACTGCACTATGCAGTATTGACTCAATCAATATATGGACGGATGCCGACGTGGTTCCGGCGTACGGCTACCGGGTCACCGCGGCCAGCGCGTCCGCCGTGCCCCGCCCGTAGAAGCCGTTGTAGTTCTTCGACCCCTCGCACACCGCGTCCACCTTGCCGTCGCCGTCGATGTCGTACGGGTCCGTGCACAGCGTGGCGTTGGCCTCGGCGTACAGCAGCGCCTTCACGAGGGCCGCGGAGGCGTGCGGATGGGTTGACTTGATCAATGCGGCGACACCGGCGACATGCGGCGTCGCCATGGACGTACCGGCCATGTAGCCCCACTTGCCGCCCGGCAGCGGGCCCAGGATGAGGCCGCTGGTCGCCGGGGGCTCGGGCTTCTGGTAGGCGGTGGAGTCGCCGCCGGGCGCGGCGATGTCGATGACGCCGAGGCCGTAGTTGGAGAAGGACGACTTCAGGCCCTTGGCGCCCGTCGCCGCCACCGTCACGACACCCGGCAGCTGGGTCGGTATGTCGTAGCACTCGTGCGGGTCGATCACCCGGTCCGAGGGCGTGCCGTCGTTCGGGGAGACCGGGTCGGTGATCGAGTCGGACGCGAGGTCGTAGCTCTCGTTGCCCGCCGCCGCGACGTTGACCGCGCCCTTGCGCTCCGCGTACCGCGAGGCCCGGGTGATGGCGTCCACCAGCGCCTTCTGGTCCGGGTCGGTGGTGCAGTTGAAGTACCACGGGTCGGTGTAATAGCTGTTGTTGGTCACGTCGACGTGGTGCTCGGCCGCCCACACGAAGCCGCAGACCACGGCCTCCGTGTAGAAGTAGCCGTCCGGGTTGGCGACCTTGATGCCGGCGACCCTGACGCCCGGTGCCACACCGGTGACGCCCACGCCGTTCTTCGCGGCGGCGATCTCGCCCGCCACATGCGTGCCGTGCGGGCTCTCCGAGGCGCTCGGCCGCCAGGCGCCGTCCGCCGTGTCCGGCTTGCCCGACACGCAGTTGGCGGACGCGGCACGGTCGAAGTTGGGCGCGATGTCCGGGTGGGTGTCGTCGACGCCCGTGTCGATGACGGCGACCGTGACGTCCCGGCTGCCCAGCGTCTTCTCGTGCGCCTTGTCGGCCTTGATGGCGGGCAGGTCCCACTGGAGCGGTTCCAGCGGGTCCTGGCCGTCGGCCGCCGCCACGTGGGCGGCCTCCTCGGCGCTCAGTGTCCTCGGCGTGCCCATGTCGGTGGTGGACTGGGCGGGCAGCGGCGCGTTGCGAGTGGCCCCGGCCGAGTCCACCCCGCGTACGGAGCGGATTCGCTGGGCGAAACCGGGGTTCGCCGAGTGGGCCACGATCACGCCGATCCGGTCGTAGGCGATCACCACCGAGCCGCCGGCCTCGGCGATCGCCTGCTGGACACGCGCCGACACGGCGTGTCCCGGGCGGACGTTGACGATGTAGCTGAGCGTGGGCCCGTCGGCGGAGGCCGTCGGGGTGCCGGTGGCGGCGGACGCGTTGACGCCGGGCAGGAACGCGAGTGCCGTCGCGAGGGCCATTCCGGCGGGCAGGGCGAGGGCGCGGCGGTAGCGCGGCTTGGGCGCTGTCATGGGTGTTCTCTCCAGTTCGGTTCGCGGTAGGAGCGCGTCGTGCGGGATGCCTGGTGAAATGCCGTCACCGACGGCGGTGTGCGGGTTGCGGCCGGGGCGTGCGGGCCGCCGGACGGCTAGTCGACCGCGCGCAGCGCGTTGACGACACCGAAGCCGTAGAAGCCGTTGACCCGCTTGCCGCCGGCGCAGGTCGCGTCCACGACCCCGTCGCCGTCACCGTCGTACGGACCGGCCGGGCAGCCGGGGTTGTCCGCCTGGGCCTTCAGCAGCGCCTGCAACTGGGCCGGAGTGGCGTGCGGGTGGGCCGACTTGAGCAGCGCGGCCACCGCGGCCACGTGCGGGGAGGCCATCGAGGTGCCCTGGAGGAAGCCGTACTGGTCGTTCGGCATGGTGGACAGGATGCGGCCGTTCTTCGACGGCGTGTCCGGGATCTGGTACTTGTCGCCGCCCGGCCCCGCCACGTCGACCACGCCCTGGCCGTAGCTGGAGTAGTACGACTTGGTGCCCTTCACGCCCACCGCGCTCACGGTCACCACACCGGGCAGCTGGGTCGGTACGTCGAAGCACTCGTGCGGGTCGATCGTGCGGGTCTGGGCCGTGGAGTCGTCGGGGCTGGAGTCGTCCACGAGGGCGTCGGCGTCCAGGTCGTCGTTGGAGTTGCCCGCCGAGGCGACGTTGAGCGTGCCCTTGCGCTGGGCGTACGACTGGGCCCTGTTGACCGCGTCGACGATGGCACGTTGATCGGGGTCGTCCATGCAGTTGTACAGCCACGGATCAACGTAGTAGCTGTTGTTGGTGATCTCGATGCCGTGGTCCGCGGCGAACACGAACGCGCAGACCACGCTCTCCGGGTAGAACAGCGACGTCTCGTCCGGCTGCGCCACCGTGATGCTCGCGACCTTCACCCCCGGCGCCACACCGGCCACGCCGATGCCGTTGCGGGCGGCGGCTATCTCACCGGCCACATGGGTGCCGTGGTAGTGGTCGGCGTCCGCCGGCCGCCACGCGCCGTACGTCGTGTCCGCCTTGCCGTTCACGCAGTTCGCCGACTGGGACGCGGAGAAGTTCGGGGCGATGTCCGGGTGGGTGTCGTCCACGCCCGTGTCGATGACCCCGACCGTGACGTTCCGGCTGCCCGGATTCACCTTCGCGGCGCGGTCGGCGCCGATCGCCCGCAGGTCCCACTGGTCCGCCTCCAGCGGCTCCTCGCCCGCCCTCGCGCTCGCCGCGAGCCGTGCCCGCTCCGCCCGGGACAGCACCTGCGCCGCGCCCTCGTCCGTCGTGCCGGCCGCGCTGAGCGGCGCGGTCCGGGTGGCGCCCGCGGAGTCGACCCCGCGCACCGCCCGCATCCGCGCGGCGAAGTCCGGGTTCGCGGAGTGGACGACGACGACGCCGATCCGGTCGTAACCGGCCACCACCGTGCCGCCGTTGCGCGCTATTTCCCGCCGCACGGACGCGACCGTGCGGTCGTCCGTACGGGTGTTGACCACGTAGGCGAGATTCGGGCCGTCCGCCGCCCGCGCCACCGTGCCCGCGGCGGGCGCCGCCGAGGCCACCGACGGCAGGAAGCCGAGCGAGGCGGTCAGCGACAGCACGACGGGCACGGCGAGCGCGAGCCGGCGTCTGGAGCGCAGATGAGCCATGGGATCTCCACATCATCCGGATACGAAACCGCCCGGACACGGTCGTGTTCGGGCAGGTGCATGACGGGCGGTGCAGGCCGAAGCTATCCGCCCGCACTCGATCTCCGAAAGAGCCCGGCGGACTTGAACCGGTCGGCGCGGGGCGCCGTGACCGTGGACGGGGGGCCCGTCGAAGCCGGTTCCCCCCACACCGGGTTCACACAGCGGAGTCGTACGGCGACTACCGGTAACGTAAGCCCGGTTCTGTGAAGCCAGACAGCGCATGTCCGTCACGCGAGGAGAACCCGTGGCCACCGAGACACCGCCACCCGCGAAACACCCAGCTTCCCTTCCCTCCACCGAGGAGTTCACCGAGGTGCAGCAGAGCGCGGAGTTCGGTGAACTGCGCCGCGCCCACCGCTCCTTCGCCTTCCCGCTGACCATCGCCTTCATCGCCTGGTACCTGCTGTACGTCCTGCTGTCCAACTACGCGGGCGACTTCATGGGCACCAAGGTCGTCGGCAACATCAACGTGGCCCTCGTCCTGGGCCTCGCCCAGTTCCTCACCACGTTCCTCATCGCCTGGTGGTACGCGCGGCACGCCGCGGCCAAGCTCGACCCGAAGGCCGAGGCCATCAAGTCCCGGATGGAGGGCGGAGCATGAGCCCCGCGCAGTACACCCT
Source organism: Streptomyces flaveolus (assembly GCF_000716535.1). GTDB lineage: Bacteria > Actinomycetota > Actinomycetes > Streptomycetales > Streptomycetaceae > Streptomyces > Streptomyces flaveolus_A. Next base: position 437,396 of record NZ_JNWV01000006.1, read on the forward strand.
GTCGGCCACCGGCCGGGCATCGCACACCCTGCTCGCCGCCGGCGAGGCGAGCGAGCACCGGACGCTGATCATCACCCTGTTCGCGGTGTTCGTCGCCGCGACCCTCGTCATCACCGTCTGGGCCGGCCGGCAGACCAAGGACGCCGCCGACTTCTATGCCGGCGGACGGCAGTTCACGGGCTTCCAGAACGGCCTCGCCGTATCCGGCGACTACATGTCCGCCGCGTCCTTCCTCGGCATCGCCGGCGCCATCGCCCTGTTCGGCTACGACGGCTTCCTGTACTCCATCGGCTTCCTCGTCGCCTGGCTGGTCGCCCTGCTCCTGGTCGCCGAGCCGCTGCGCAACTCCGGCCGCTACACCATGGGCGACGTGCTGGCCTACCGGATGCGCCAGCGCCCGGTCCGCACGGCCGCCGGCACCTCGACGATCGTCGTGTCGATCTTCTACCTGCTGGCCCAGATGGCGGGTGCCGGCGTCCTCGTCTCGCTCCTGCTGGGCATCACCAGCGACGGAGGCAAGATCGGCATCGTCGCCCTGGTCGGCGTACTGATGATCGTGTACGTCACCATCGGCGGCATGAAGGGCACCACCTGGGTCCAGATGGTCAAGGCGGTCCTGCTGATCATCGGCGCCCTGCTGCTCACCTTCCTGGTCCTGCTGAAGTTCGACTTCAACATCTCCGACCTGCTCGGCAAGGCCGCCGACAGCAGCGGCAAGGGCAGCGCCTTCCTGGAGCCCGGCCTGAAGTACGGCGCCACCGGCACCACCAAGCTGGACTTCCTCTCGCTCGGCATCGCCCTGGTCCTGGGCACCGCCGGCCTGCCGCACATCCTGATCCGCTTCTACACGGTCCCCACCGCCAAGGCCGCCCGGAAGTCCGTCATCTGGGCGATCGGCCTGATCGGCGCCTTCTACCTGATGACCCTCGCCCTCGGCTTCGGCGCCGCCGCACTGATCAAACCGGACGAGATCATCGCCTCCAACAAGGCGGGCAACACGGCGGCACCGCTCCTGGCCCTGCACCTGGGCGGCGTCGACTCCAACTGGGGAGCCATCCTGCTCGCCAGCATCTCCGCCGTCGCCTTCGCCACGATCCTCGCGGTCGTCGCCGGCCTGACCCTGGCCTCGTCGTCCTCGTTCGCCCACGACATCTACGCGAACGTCATCAAGAAGGGCCAGGCCACCGAGAAACAGGAGCTCGGCGCGGCCCGCTGGGCGACCGTCGGCATCGGCGCGGTCTCCATCGTGCTCGGCGCCCTGGCCCGCGACCTGAACGTGGCCGGCCTGGTCGCCCTCGCCTTCGCGGTCGCCGCCTCCGCCAACCTGCCGACCATCCTCTACAGCCTGTTCTGGAAGCGGTTCACCACCACGGGCGCCCTGTGGTCCATCTACGGCGGCCTGGTCACCGCGGTCGGCCTGGTGCTGTTCTCCCCGGTGGTCTCCGGCAAGCCGACCTCGATGTTCCCCGGCGTCGACTTCCACTGGTTCCCGCTGGAGAACCCCGGGATCATCTCCATCCCGGTCGGCTTCCTCCTCGGCGTCGTGGGCACTCTGCTGTCGAAGGAGGCCCCGGACACGGGCAAGTACGCGGAACTGGAGGTGCGGTCCCTGACCGGCACCGGAGCGCACTGACGGACATCCCACGCACAGTGCGCGCGGACGACCGCGTCGTCACGGACTGTACGGTCCTACGACGCGGTCGCGCCGTACCTCGTGGGATCGTGCCGCTGTCGATGTCGGCGGCGTCACGTAGGCTCGCAGGTGACGGACGACGCACGCGCGACCGAGAATGAGTGACCGGGAGAGGGAGGGGGCCCACGTGCTCATCGACACCTACGGCCGAGTGGCCACCGACCTGAGGGTCTCGCTGACCGATCGGTGCAATCTGCGCTGCACGTACTGCATGCCCGAGGAGGGCCTGCAGTGGCTGGCCAAGCCCGACCTGCTCACGGACGACGAGATCGTCCGGCTCATCGACATCGCGGTCCGCACGCTCGGCATCGAGGAGGTCCGCTTCACCGGCGGTGAGCCGCTGCTGCGCCCGGGCCTGGTCGGCATCGTCGAGCGCGTCGCGGCCCTCGAGCCGCGCCCGCAGATGTCCCTCACCACCAACGGCATCGGCCTCAGGCGCACCGCGACCGCCCTGAAGGCGGCGGGCCTCGACCGGGTCAACGTCTCCCTGGACACCCTCCGCCCGGACGTCTTCAAGACCCTCACCCGCCGCGACCGCCACAAGGATGTGCTGGAGGGCCTGGAGGCCGCCCGCGAAGCCGGCCTGACCCCCGTCAAGGTCAACTCGGTCCTCATGCCGGGGATGAACGACGACGAGGCACCGGACCTGCTCGCCTGGGCGGTGGAACACGACTACGAACTGCGCTTCATCGAGCAGATGCCCCTGGACGCCCAGCACGGCTGGAAGCGCGAGGGCATGGTCACCGCGGGGGACATCCTCACCTCGCTGCGCACCCGCTTCGACCTCACCCCCGAGGGCGCGGACGAGCGCGGCTCGGCACCGGCGGAGCGCTGGCTGGTGGACGGCGGCCCGCACCGGGTCGGCGTGATCGCCTCGGTCACCCGGCCGTTCTGCGCGGCCTGCGACCGCACCCGCCTCACCGCCGACGGCCAGATACGCACCTGCCTGTTCGCCACCGAGGAGACCGACCTCCGCGCCGCGCTGCGCTCGGGCGCCCCGGACGAGGAGATCGCCCGCATCTGGCGCCTGGCGATGTGGGGCAAGAAGGCGGGAGCGGGCCTGGACGACCCGTCGTTCGTCCAGCCGGACCGCCCGATGTCCGCGATCGGCGGCTAGGCCCCCTCGGCCGCCCGCCACTCGTCGAACGCGACGACGTCCTTCAGGAACCCGCGCACCCCGAGGAACTGCGACAGATGCTCGCGATGCTCCTCGCAGGCCAGCCATGTCTTGCGCCGTTCCGGCGTGTGGACCTTCGGGTTGTTCCACGCCAGCACCCACACGGCGGCGGCACGGCAGCCCTTGGCGGAGCAGATCGGGGTCTCGTCACTCACGGGTTCGTCTCGGGTTCGTCTGAGGAAGGGACGTACAGGAAGGGGCTCAAACAAGGCGACGCCGGGCAGCCACGGGGGGAGCTGCCCGGCGTCGGTCCATCGCTCCGACGGGGGATGCGGAGCGCGTACGCAGTATGTCACGGGTACCCCGCCGCCCGGCACCGGAACAACAGGATTGATCTGAGCTTTTCTTGAGCTTGGCGCAGGGTCGCATTCCGTTTCCGGCGCGTCCGCCGTGCTCAGACCGGGTCGGCGCGCTCACCGCGCGCTCCGGGCGCCGGATTCGTCGGCACGTCCTCCGCCGCGGATTCCCGCACGGACTCCCACGCGGAGTCCGCCCGTCCGTCCTCGGGCGCCGACGGCGCGATCATCGGCCGCATCGGCGCGGTGACGAACGTGGACGGCAGAGACGGCGGCTTCTCCCGGCCCGCGTTGGCGATGACCACGGCGATGTAGGGGAGCACCGCGCCGAGTACGAGCGCGACGATCGCGACGTACCGCTCGACGTTCCACAGTGAGACCGCGAGAATCACCGACACGGTACGGATCGACATGGAGATCACGTACCGCCGCTGCCGGCCCCGCACATCCTCGGCGAGTCCGGTCCGGGCGCCGGTGATCCGGAACACCTGGCCGCTGCCGCCGTGCTGTTTCCGCATCACATTCCACCATCCGCCCGCATCGGACTCTCCCCGGCCCGCACCCTCGTCCACCTCCGGCGGGGAAACCGGCCGGGACACCTCCCACGTTACGCCGCGCCCGCGCCGCCTTCGAGACCGGGGCACCCCCAGCCTGCGACGACGCCCGCCACGAAGGGGGGAATCCGACATGCGCCGTACGGCGGACCGACCCACACTGGCCCTAATGCTCACGTCGAGCCGTACGAGGAGGCAGCCATGGGTTGGTTGTGGGCGATCATCGTGGGATTCGTGCTGGGTCTCATCGCCAAGGCGATCATCCCGGGCAAGCAGCACAGCCCCCTGTGGCTGACCACCATCTGCGGCATGCTCGGCGCCATCGTGGGCAACGCGGTCGCCCGCGCCGTCGGCGTGGAGGCCACCCGCGGCATCGACTGGAGCCGCCACATCTTCCAGCTCGTGGCCGCGATCATCATCGTCGCGGCGGTGGACGCCCTGTACATGGCCACGCTGGGCAAGCGGAAGCACCAGCGGGCCTGAGCCTTCGAGCGCCGGTACAGCCCCGGAGGGAACGCCGAACACGGCACATGGGGGCGGGCGACCACGACGGAAGCCGCAGTCGCCCGCGGACCCACGCCCCTACGACGCTCAGGCGCCCGTGACCTCGACGGCGGCCAGATTCCTCTTCCCGCGCCGCAGCACCAGCCACCGCCCGTGAATCAGATCCCCGGCGGACGGCACCGCGTCCTCGGCCGTGACCTTCACGTTGTTCACGTAGGCCCCGCCCTCCTTCACGGTCCGGCGCGCTGCGGACTTGCTCGCGACCAGGCCGACCTCGGCGAACAGGTCGGTCACCGCAGCCAGCTCGGTGACCTGGACGTTCGGCACCTCGGACAGCGCCGCCGCCAGCGTCCGCTCGTCCAGCTCGGCAAGCTCGCCCTGCCCGAACAGGGCGCGGGACGCGGCGATCACCGCGGCCGTCTGCTCGGCGCCGTGCACCAGCGTCGTCAGTTCCTCGGCGAGCGCCCGCTGCGCCGCCCGCGCCTGCGGACGCTCCTGCGTCTGCCGCTCCAGCTCCTCGATCTCCTCACGGGACCGGAAGCTGAAGATGCGCAGGAACTTGGAGACGTCCCGGTCGTCCGCGTTGACCCAGAACTGGTAGAACGCGTACGGCGTGGTCATCTCGGGGTCGAGCCACACCGTCCCGGACTCGGTCTTGCCGAACTTGGTGCCGTCCGCCTTGGTGATCAGCGGGGTGCCCAGCGCGTGCACCACGGCCTCCGGCTCGACCCGGTGGATCAGGTCCGTGCCCGAGGTCAGGTTGCCCCACTGGTCGCTGCCGCCGGTCTGCAGCGTGCAGCCGTGCCGCCGGTACAGCTCCAGGAAGTCCATGCCCTGGAGGATCTGGTAGCTGAACTCGGTGTAGCTGATGCCCGCGTCGGAGTTGAGCCGGCGGGAGACGGCCTCCTTGGCGATCATCTTGTTGACCCGGAAGTGCTTGCCGATGTCCCGCAGGAACTCGATGGCCGACAGGCCCTGGGTCCAGTCCAGGTTGTTGACCATCACCGCGGCGTTCGGCCCGTCGAAGTGGAGGAGCGGCTCGATCTGCGCGCGCAGCCGCTCCACCCAGCCGGCCACGACCTCCGGCGCGTTCAGCGTGCGCTCGGCCGTGGGCTTCGGGTCGCCGATGAGCCCCGTGGCCCCGCCGACCAGCGCCAGCGGACGGTTGCCCGCCTCCTGGATGCGGCGCATCGTCAGGATCTGCACGAGGTTGCCGAGGTGCAGGCTGGGCGCGGTCGGGTCGAAGCCGCAATAGAACGTGACGGGACCGTCCGCGAACGCCTTGCGCAGTGCGTCCTCGTCCGTGGAGAGGGCGATGAGCCCCCGCCACTTCAGCTCGTCGACGATGTCCGTCACGGTTCTCGTGTCTCCTTGGTGATCTTCGGGCGGCCGGGTGACACCCGACCACGAACGCCTACGAGGTTATACGCCCTGACTGACAGAGCTCATGTTGAAATCGGGGATGCGTAGCGCGGGCATCGCGGCCCGCGTGAACCAGTCGCTCCACTCGCGCGGCAGCGTCTTCTCCGTCCGCCCGGCCTCCGTGGCCCGGCCCAGCAGGTTCACCGGCGACTCGTTGAACCGGAAGTTGTTCACCTGCCCGGTCACCTCACCGTTCTCCACGAGGTAGACGCCGTCCCGGGTCAGACCTGTCAGCAGCAGTGTCGCCGGGTCGACCTCGCGGATGTACCACAGGCAGGTCAGCAGCAGCCCGCGCTCGGTGTCCGCGACCATGTCCTCCAGGGAACGGTCGTCACCGCCGTCGAGGATCAGATTGCCGAGCACCGGGGCGACCGGCAGTCCGGTCAGGCCCGCGCTGTGCCGGGTGGTGGTCAGGTGCTTGAGCACGCCTCCGGAGATCCACTCGGTGGCGTGGGTCGGCAGCCCGTTGTCGAACACCGACTGGTCGCCGCCGGAGGAGTGCGCGACCACGAAGGGCGGGCACTCCAGACCGGGCTCGTTCGGGTCGCTGCGCAGGGTCAGCGGCAGCTCGCTCAGCTTCTCGCCGACCCGCGTGCCCCCGCCGGGCTTGGAGAACACCGTCCGGCCCTCGGCCGCGTCCCGGCCCGACGCCGACCACAGCTGGTAGATCAGCAGGTCCGCCACGGCGGTCGGCGGCAGCAGCGTCTCGTAGCGGCCGGCGGGCAGCGCCACGCGCCGCTCCGCCCAGCCGAGGCGTACGGCCAGCTCGGCGTCCAGCGCGCCCGGGTCGACGTCCTTGAAGTCCCGCGTGGACCGGCCGGCCCATGCCGAGCGCGTGCGGTCCGGGGACTTGGCGTTCAGCTCCAGCGTGCCGGTGGGCTGGTCGTGCCGCAGGCGCAGCCCGGTGGACGTTCCCAGGTACGTCGAGACCAGCTCGTGGTTGGCGAAGCCGTACAGCTCCCGGCCGCCCGCACGCGCGCGTGCGAAGGCCTCGCCGAGCGCCGGGGCGAAGTCGGCGAACACGGCGGAGGAGGTCTCGGCGGGCGCGTCCGTGAAGTCCGGGGACTGCTGCACCCCGCCGACCAGCGGCTGCGCGTCCTCGGCGGGCCCGGCGCCGCGCGCGGCGGCCTCCGCCGCCCGCACCAGCGGCTCCAGCTCCTCGGCGGTGACCGCGGACCGGGACACCACACCGGAGGCGGTGCCCTGCGCGCCGTCCACGGTCGCGATCACGGTGAGCGTACGGCCCCGCGTCACGCCGTTGGTGGTGAGCGCGTTGCCCGCCCAGCGCAGGTTCGCGGTGGAGTGCTCGTCGGCGATGACGACACAGCCGTCGGCCCGGGACAGCGCCAGCGCCTGCTCGACGACCTCGTGCGGCTTGTGGGTACGGGCGCTCATCGACCGGCCTCCTGCGTGGTGTTCAGAATGTTGACGCCCTTGAAGAGGGCGGACGGGCACCCGTGGGACACGGCCGCCACCTGGCCCGGCTGGGCCTTGCCGCAGTTGAAGGCGCCTCCCAGGACGTAGGTCTGCGGTCCGCCCACCGCGGCCATCGAGCCCCAGAAGTCCGTGGTCGTGGCCTGGTAGGCGACGTCCTTCAGCTGTCCGGTGATCCGCCCGTTCTCGATCTTGAAGAAGCGCTGGCCGGTGAACTGGAAGTTGTAGCGCTGCATGTCGATCGACCAGGACCGGTCGCCGACGACGTAGATGCCCCGGTCGACCCCGCCGATCAGGTCCTCGGTGGACAGCCCGGCCGGGTCCGGCCGGAGGGACACGTTGGCCATGCGCTGCACCGGCACGTGCGCCGGCGAGTCGGCGAACGCGCACCCGTTGGACCGCTCGAACCCGGTCAGCCGCGCGATCCGCCGGTCGAGCTGGTAGCCGACCAGCGTGCCGTCCTTCACCAGGTCCCAGGACTGCGCGGCCACGCCCTCGTCGTCGTAACCGATCGTCGCGAGGCCGTGCTCGGCGGTGCGGTCGCCGGTGACGTTCATCAGCTCGGAGCCGTACTTCAGCTTGCCCAGCTGGTCGAAGGTGGCGAAGGAGGTACCGGCGTACGCGGCCTCGTAGCCGAGGGCGCGGTCCAGCTCCGTGGCGTGGCCGATGGACTCGTGGATGGTCAGCCACAGGTTGGAGGGGTCGACCACCAGGTCGTACAGGCCCGGCTCCACGCTCGGCGCCCGCATCTTCTCGGCCAGCAGCTCCGGGATCCGCTCCAGCTCGGTGTCCCAGTCCCAGCCGGTGCCGGTCAGGTACTCCCAGCCGCGTCCCACCGGCGGCGCGATGGTGCGCATCGAGTCGAACTCGCCGCTCGACTCGTCCACCGACACGGCCGTCAGCTGCGGATTCAGCCGCACCCGCTGCTGGGTGGTCACGGTCCCGGCGGTGTCGGCGTAGAACTTGTTCTCGTGCACGGTGAGCAGCGAGGCGTCCACGTGGTCGACGCCCGGCGCGGCCAGCAGCCGCGCGCTCCACTCCGCGAGCAGCGCCGACTTCTCCTCGTCCGGCACCGAGAACGGATCGATCTCGTACGACGAGATCCACGTCTTGTCGGCGTGCACCGGCTCGTCGGCCAGCTCCACCCGCTCCTCGGACCCGGCCGCCTTGATCACCTGCGCGGACAGCTTGGCCATGGCCACCGCCTGCGAGGCGACCCGGGCGGCGGCGTCCATGGTCAGGTCCACCCCGGAGGCGAAGCCCCACGTACCGCCGTGCACCACCCGGACCGCGTACCCGAGGTCGGTGGTGTCCGACGACCCGGCGGGCTTGGCGTCCCGCAGCCTCCAGGACGCGCTGCGCACCCGCTCGAACCGGAAGTCCGCGTGCTCGGCCCCCAGCGCACGCGCGCGTGCGAGCGCGGCGTCGGCGAGGGCCCGTAGGGGAAGCGCCGTGAAGGCTTCGTCGATGGAATGAGGCACGGAGGTCTCCCTGCTGTCGTGGCCTGTCGGCTCCGATCATGTCGCGGGACCGGCCCGCCGGACCACACCTTTCGGTCCCGGAACGACGCATTCTGTAGGGATCCGACAGCGACACCCCCGCGCCACTGTCGGTGCCCGCTTGCCCGTGCGCGTGCCGGTACCGATAGGTTTTCGATGAAGCCGCCTGTCATCCAGGTGTTCGGGCGGATGTGTGCAACCGCTATCGAAAGGGTGATCCGTTGAGCCGCTCGGTTCTCGTCACCGGAGGCAACCGGGGCATCGGCCTCGCCATCGCCCGCGCATTCGCCGACGCCGGCGACAAGGTCGCGATCACGTACCGCTCGGGTGAGCCGCCGGCTGGCTTCCTGGCTGTCAAGTGCGACATCACCGACCCCGAGCAGGTGGAGCAGGCCTACAAGGAGATCGAGGAGCAGCACGGTCCGGTCGAGGTCCTGATCGCCAACGCCGGCGTCACCAAGGACCAGCTCCTGATGCGCATGTCCGAGGAGGACTTCACCTCGGTCATCGACACCAACCTCACGGGCACCTTCCGCGTCGTCAAGCGCGCCAACCGAGGCATGCTGCGCGCCAAGAAGGGCCGCGTCGTCCTGCTCTCGTCCGTGGTCGGCCTGCTCGGCTCGGCGGGTCAGGCGAACTACGCCGCGTCCAAGGCCGCCCTGGTCGGCTTCGCGCGTTCCCTCGCCCGGGAGCTGGGCTCGCGCAACATCACCTTCAACGTCGTCGCGCCCGGCTTCGTCGACACCGACATGACCAAGGTGCTCACCGACGAGCAGCGCCAGAACATCGTCTCTCAGGTGCCGCTCGGCCGTTACGCGCAGCCCGAGGAGATCGCCGCGACCGTGCGGTTCCTCGCCTCGGACGACGCCTCGTACATCACTGGAGCCGTCATCCCGGTTGACGGCGGACTGGGAATGGGTCACTGATCACCATGAGCGGAATCCTCGACGGCAAGCGCATCCTGATCACGGGTGTGCTGACGGAGTCCTCCATCGCCTTCCACGCTGCCAAGCTGGCCCAGGAGCAGGGCGCGGAGATCATCCTGACCGCGTTCCCGCGGCCCACCCTGACCGAGCGCATCGCCAAGAAGCTGCCGAAGCCCACCAAGGTCATCGAGCTGGACGTCACCAACGACGAGCACCTCGCCCGCCTGGCCGACGTGGTCGGCGAGGAGCTGGGCGGCCTCGACGGCGTCGTCCACTCCATCGGCTTCGCCCCGCAGGACGCGCTCGGCGGCAACTTCCTGAACACGCCGTTCGAGTCGGTCGCCACCGCCATGCACGTCTCGGCGTACTCCCTGAAGTCGCTCACGATGGCCTGCCTGCCGCTGATGCAGAACGGCGGCTCGGTCGTCGGCCTGACCTTCGACGCGCAGTTCGCCTGGCCGCAGTACGACTGGATGGGCCCGGCCAAGGCTGCCCTGGAGGCGACCAGCCGCTACATCGCCCGCGACCTGGGCAAGCAGAACATCCGCTGCAACCTCATCTCGGCGGGCCCGCTCGGCTCCATGGCCGCCAAGTCCATCCCGGGCTTCGGTGAGCTGGCCTCCGTCTGGGACAGCCGCTCCCCGCTGGAGTGGGACCTGAAGGACCCGGAGCCGGCCGGCCGCGGCATCGTCGCCCTGCTGAGCGACTGGTTCCCGAAGACCACCGGCGAGATCATCCACGTCGACGGCGGTCTGCACGCCATCGGCGCCTGATCGCCGCGGGACCGCACCGACGCCCCGTTCCCCGCCACCGGCGGGGAACGGGGCGTCGCCCGTTCGGCGGGGGTGAGGCGTCACCCGTTCGGCCCGGCGGCCGGGCCGCCGCCGCGCGGACGCGCCACCCTGGGGATTACGCCTTCCCGCGCTCGTCCCTGCGCCGCGGCCCAGGAGGTCCCCTTGTGCGCCTGTCCCGCAGCCTGGCCCCGGTGACCGTGGCCCTCGCCCTCGTCCTGTCCCTTCCGTACGACGCGCTGCCGCACGCGCGCGTGAGCGACGGCAGGCCGCCCGCGCCGAGCCGGTTCGGTGCCTCCTGCCGCACGGCCGTCCGGGGCTCCCACGTGGTGACCTACTGCCACAACCCGTATGTCGACACCGATCGTGTGCGGCTGCACATCGAGTGCGACCGCTGGTGGGACCTCGACACCGACAGCGCCCCGGTGGACGCCGGGCCGGCGATGACCGTACGGCTGTCCGGCCGGTGCTGGAAGGAGGTCCGCTCGGTGTGGATCAGCCACCAGAAGGTGCGGTGAACCGCCCCGGGTCGCACAGGAACGGATAGCTCGCGGCCTCCGTCGCCGCCGCCTCGGCGTCCCCCGCGCGGATCGCGTCCACCAGGCGCGTGTGGTCCATGTACGTCTCCGGGGTCAGCCCCGCCCCGACGTCCGCGCGCAGCCAGTCCCGCAGCACCTCGCCCAGGTCGGCGTACATCGCGGTCATCACGTCGTTGTGGGAGGCGGCCACCACGGCCAGGTGGAAGGTGGCGTCGGCGGTCACGAAGGCCTCCGTGTCGCCGCTGTCCCAGACGTCCTCACGCCGGGCCAGCAGCGCGTCCAGCTGCTTGAGGTCCTTCTCGGTGCGCCGCTCGGCGGCCAGCTTCGCCGCCGCCGACTCCAGCGTGGACCGCAGCTCGGCGATGTGCCGCGGGTCGGCTCCTGCGAAACGGCGATGCATCACTCCGGCCAGCTCGCTCGTGGCCACCACATACGTGCCCGAGCCCTGGCGGATGTCCAGCAGACCGTTGTGGGCGAGCGCGCGGACGGCCTCCCGGACGGTGTTGCGGGCGACACCGAGCTGCTCGACCAGTTCCGGTTCCGTCGGGATGCGCGACCCGACCGGCCATTCGCCGGAGGTGATCTGGTTGCGCAGTTCGGCGATGACCTGTTCGGACAGCGCCGAACGACGCGGGTGACTCAAAGGCATGGCACACCTTCGCACGAGAGACCGGGGCGCACGGGCCACGGGTATCGCGGGGTTGGACAGCCAATCATCCCATGATTCTATGATGGGCCTCATGGCTAGTGAGGAAACCCGGACAGTGGAGACCCGTACGGCGATGTCATCGACCGAACGCGGTCCGGCCGCGACGCGCACACAGGAGACGACGCCCGGCGCGGGCGGCACGCGCGCGTGGGCGGTCCGGCTGGTCGTCGTCGGCATCGTGCTCTCCGCGCTGAACCTCCGCCCGGCCATCACCAGCCTCGGTGCCCTCCTGGAGGAGGTCCGCGACGGGCTCGGCATGAGCGGCGGCGTGGCCGGACTGCTCACCTCCGTGCCCCCGCTGTGCTTCGCCGTGTTCGGCGTCACCGCGCCCCGCCTGGCCCGCCGCTTCGGGCCGGCCGCCGTGGTGTGCGCCGGCATGGCCGCCATCACCGCCGGCCTGGTCATACGCCCGTACGTCGGCAGCACCGCCGGATTCCTGGCCGCCAGCGCGCTAGCCCTCATGGGCATCGCCGTCAGCAACGTCCTGATGCCCGTCATCGTCAAGCGCTGGTTCCCCGACCGGGTCGGCTCCATGACCGGCCTCTACTCGATGGCCCTCGCCCTCGGGACCTCCGTCGCCGCCGCCGTGACCGTCCCCCTGACCGACGCCCTGGGCGGCGGCTGGCAGTCCGGCCTCGCGGTGTGGGCGGCCCTCGCCGCCGCCGCGGTCCTGCCCTGGCTGCCGCTGGTCCGCGACCGAGGCACCGCCGCCGCCCAGCGGCGGGAGCCCGCGCGCGGGGCCGCGCAGCAGCACGCTCCGCTGCGCATCACCCGCAGCCGCACCGCCTGGGCCCTCGCCGTCTTCTTCGGCCTCCAGGCCACCGCCGCCTACATCACCATGGGCTGGATGCCGCAGATCTTCCGGGACGCCGGCGTGCCCGCGGGCACCGCGGGGGTCCTGCTCGCCGTCACCATGGTGATGGGGGTCCCGCTGGCCTTCGTCATCCCGAGGGTCGCCACCCGGCTGTCGCACCAGGGCCCCATCGTGCTGGTCCTGGGCGTGTGCGGCCTCGCCGGATACGCCGGGCTGTACCTCGCCCCGGCCCCCGGCGCCTGGGCCTGGGCCCTGCTGCTCGGCGTCTCCAACTGCGCCTTCCCGCTCGCGCTGACGATGGTCGGCATGCGGGCCCACAGCGGTCCGGGCGTTGTCCAGCTGTCCGCGTTCGCCCAGAGCACCGGCTATCTGATCTCCATCCCCGGCCCCCTGCTGGTCGGCGTGCTCTACCAGCACAGCGGCGGCTGGGGGCTGCCGCTCGCCCTCATGGCGGGCCTCATGGTGCCCCAGATGGTGGTGGGCTTCCTGGCGGGCCGCGACCGGACGGTGGAGGACGAGGCGGCGCGCTGACGACGCCCGGGTGCCCCCGGCGCCGCCGCGCGGGGGACTGGATGCGAGACTGGGCGCATGCAGCCTGTGCTCGACCCGAACCCGCAGAACGGCCAGAAGAAGATGCTGCTCGTCTTCGGCTCGTTCCTCGCCATCTTCGTGATCATCGCCATCGTGGCGACCCTCGCGTCCCCGTGACCGCAGCGCCTGCGGCCGTTCCGGTTCACCGGTCCACCTGCCGGGCGGAGGGTGGGGCTGGCCCCACCATCCCCTAGGGGGCAAGGGTCAGGGTCAACTGGGTGGAACTCCGGATGGGTTGGCGACCCCGGCTTCCGTACCTTCGAGATGTGACCGCACCGGGCGGTCACGGACCCGCTCGAGGACTCACGGAGGCGACCATGGCGGCCCGCACCCACTCCCGGCCCCACCCGGCGACCACGGGCGGCGTCGACATCAGGCTGCCCTGGTGGGCGCTCGCCCTGCCCGCCCTCGCGTTCCTCGTGCTGCTCGCGCTGATACTGAACCCGTCGGACGCCCACGCGGCGACCGGCGATCCGGCGATCGCGCGCCTCCTGGAGCGCGCCCAGCAGCTCCTCGCGCGCTGACGGCAAGCCCCCCCGCGCGGTGAATCCGCATGTCAACTCCCTGCGCCGGGTGGCCTGTTTCATGCGAAGCTGGGACCCATGAGCGTCGCAGAACCCCGCAGGATCGTCCTCTTCCGGCACGCGAAGGCCGACTGGCCCCAGGTCCCCGACCACGAGCGCCCGCTCGCCGAGCGCGGCCGCACGGACGCCGCCGTCGCCGGACGCAAGCTGGCCGACACCGGCATCACGTTCGACCTGGCCCTGTGCTCCACGGCGACCCGCACCCGCGAGACCTGGAAGCTCGCCGTGCACGAGCTGTCGCACCGGCCGAAGACCGTCTACGAGGAGCGGGTCTACGAGGCCTCGCCCGGCGAGCTGATCGCCGTGCTCAACGAGGTCCCGGACGAGGTGCGGAACGTGATCCTGATCGGCCACAACCCCGGCGTGCACGGCCTGGCCGACATCCTGGCCGGCGCGGCCGACGACGACGCCGGTGAGCGGATGGAGCGGCGGGGCTTCCCTGCCGCCGCCTTCGCCCTGCTGTCCTTCGACGGCCCCTGGAAGGCCGTCGAGCCCGGCGTGGCCACTCTCGTGGACTACTGGGCGCCCTCGGAGTGACCCGGCGCCGACGCGGCGCACCGGACGGCGAAGGGCCCGGCACCGCAGAGGGTGCCGGGCCCACCCGGCAGCCGGGAGCGGGCGGGGTCCCGCTCAGCCCTCGTCGTCGTGCATGTCGGCGGCCTCGACCTCTTCCCGGGTGATGCCGAGGAGGTAGAGGACCGTGTCTAGGAAGGGGAAGTTCACCGCCGTGTGCGCCGCCTCCCGGACCACCGGCTTGGCATTGAAGGCCACGCCCAGGCCCGCCGCGTTCAGCATGTCCAGGTCGTTCGCGCCGTCACCGATCGCCACCGTCTGCGACAGCGGCACCCCGGCCTCCGCCGCGAAGCGGCGCAGCAGCCGCGCCTTGCCCGCCCGGTCCACGATCTCGCCGGTGACCCGGCCGGTCAACTTCCCGTCGACGATCTCCAGCGTGTTGGCCTGCGCGAAGTCCAGGCCCAGCCGCTCCTTCAGATCATCGGTCACCTGGGTGAACCCGCCGGAGACGACACCCACTTGGTAGCCGAGCCGCTTCAGGGTGCGGATCAGCGTGCGCGCGCCCGGTGTCAGCCGGACCTCCTCGCGCACCTTCTCCACCACCGACGCGTCCAGCCCCTTCAGCAGCGCCACGCGTGCGTGCAGCGACTGCTCGAAGTCCAGCTCCCCGCGCATCGCCGCCGCCGTCACCTCGGCGACCTGGTCCTCACAGCCGGCGTGCGCGGCGAACAGCTCGATGACCTCGTCCTGGATCAGGGTCGAGTCCACATCCATGACCACCAGCCGCTGGGCACGCCGGTGCAGACCCGCCGAGACCACCGCGACGTCGACACCCAGTGCCGCCGCGTCGGAGGCCAGGGCGGTGCGCAGCGGTTCGGTCTCCACACCGGACACCGCGAACTCCACCGCCGTCACCGGGTACTTGGCGAGGCGGAAGATACGGTCGATGTTGCCGCCGGCCTTCGCGATCCGGGCGGCGATCGCTGCGGTCGACTCGGCGGTCAGCGGGTGGCCGAGGACGGTCACCAGGGAGCGCCCGAGGCCACGCGGACGGTTGTCGCCGTGCCCCGAGATGATCTCCGCCTGCATCTTCATCGACTCGGCCCAGCTGTGCACGGTGGCCCGCAGGTCACCCTCCAGGCCGGCCGGCGGCTGGGTCACGAGCACGCACAGCACCAGGCGGCCCCGGGTGACGACCTGCTCGATGTCGACCACGTCGACGAGGTAGGCGGCAAGGGTGTCGAAGAGGCCGGCCGTGATGCCCGGCCGGTCCTTGCCGAAGATCTTGACGAGGAGGGTGGGGACCTCGGGGGTCTGCGAAGCGGAGGTCTGCGAAGCGCTCATGGTGTCACCACCGTATCCGGCACCCAGTGCCTTCCGCCGCCGAGGTCCGCCTGACGGACACGGAACAATGGGTGTCGACCCGGTGTCGAGGATCTTGCCACCGGAAAACGGCACCGCTCCCGCGCGAGCGATACCGCCAGGCTCCACCACGAGGGTCCCACGACCGGGGCGGAACGGCAGACGGAGACGACGCCGACACGGCCGGCTGAGTGGTGCCGCCGGCGCACTGAGGTGGTGTGCGGGGTGGCTGGGTCGGCGTCTACGAATGGTGTGCAGGTTGGCTGGGCCGGATCTTGGTGTGGTGCGTGCCCGGGCCATGTCGGTGCCTTGGCCGGGCTGTGCTCTGGACTCATGCGTGCTTGACCGGACCGGCGTCCTGGCGTCGTGCGTGCTGGAGCCGGGCGGCGCTTTGCCTTGCGTGTGCTGGAGCCGGGTGGCGCCCTTGGTCTCGTGTGTGCTCTGGCCGGGTCGCGCTCTGACCCTCAGGTGCGCCCGGCCCTGGCGGATGCCTGGCCTGAGGTGTGCCCCTCGCTCGGCCGGTGCCCTGGCCTCAGGTGGGTCCTGGCCCGCCGGTGCTTGCGGCCCAGGGCGACGGCCTCGTTAGCAGCACTGGTGGCACGCAGAGAGCGGTGGCCTGCCTCGCCCACGCTGCTCCGGCGCCTCCGGTGGGGGAGGGGAACCCGGCGCCCCCGTCGTCCGGCCTCTCCGGCCGACGCTCACCCGGGCCCGGTGGTGGACGCCTCACGGTGGCGGGGGAGGAGGGCCGACGAGAGGTCCGGCGACGATCGGGTGGCCGTACGCCCTGCCCGGCACCCGGCGGTCAGCCGTCCCCCGGCTCGTCCGCGAGCCACCGGTGAGCCCGCCACGGGGGCCGTGCTACCGAAGGCACTGGTCGGCCATGCCGACGGCGCCGTCAGCGGCCCCCGCCCGTGAAGCGGAGCACACGGTCGGCCACCAATGGGACGAAGACGAGTGCAGGCATCACCACCGAGCCCCCGACCACCGCGCCCACGCGTGCGAGGAGTTCGGCCGGCGCCCTCACAACTACGGGCATGCGCAAGGGCGTAGAGGGAGACGCGACAACACCGAACGCACCGTTCCCTTCAGCCTGGACACGGCTACAGCGCGCGAGTTGAAGCGCCCCCGGACCCCTCGCCAAGGCCCGGGTTTCGGTCAAGGGGCCGAGCCTGAAATAGTTCCCCACGATGTTCGACATCCCTAGACTCCCTGCGACGGGGGTAACTCGGGGGACAACTCAGTGGGGCATGGAGTGCCGGAACTCGTACTCGAAACAAATGGACATACCTGGATGCTCGATCCATCCAGGGCATACATCCTCGGACGTGATCCGCAGGGGGACATCGTCTTCGACGACGCCAGGGTCTCCTGGCGGCACGCCACGGTCAGCTTCAACGGCCGCAGTTGGGTCATCGAGGACCACGGCAGCACCAACGGTACGTACGCCCAGGGCCAGCGGATCCAGCACATGGAGATCGGCCCCGGCTCGTCGCTGCACCTCGGCAACGCGACCGACGGACCGCGGCTGAACCTGTCGGCGACCACCGCGCCGGTCGGCGGCCCGTCCCAGCAGCCGCAGGCAGCGGCGCCGTACGCGGCCCAGGGCGCGGGCGCACCCGGCTGGCAGCAGGCACCCGCTCACCAGCAGCCCGCCCCGCAGCAGGCCGTACCCCACCAGGCACCCGCGCAGCAGCAGGCACCCGCCCAGCCGCAGGCGCCCCAGGCCGGCTGGCAGCAGCCGCCCGCCTTCCCGCACCAGCAGGCCGGCCCGGCCGAGCAGTACGCGCAGAAGACGCCCGGTGGTGGCGCGGGGGCGCCACCGGTCCACGGCGACCGCAGCCCGACCACGTTCCACCAGTTCGCGCTCGACCGCGTGATGCGCATCGGCCGTGCCCTGGAGAACGACCTGGTCGTCTCCGACCTGCAGGTCTCCCGGAACCACGCCGAGTTCCACGCCACGCCCGACGGCCGCTTCGAGATCCGCGACCTCGGTTCGCACAACGGCACCTTCGTCAACGGCCAGCCGATCCCGAAGGGCGGCTCGCAGCTGCTCGGCCCGACCGACATCGTCGGCGTCGGCCACTCCACCTTCCGGATCGTCGGCGACCGCCTCGAAGAGTTCGTCGACACCGGTGAGGTCTCCTTCTCGGCCCGCCATCTGACCGTCACGGTCGACGGCGGCAAGCAGATCCTCAAGGACGTCTCCTTCGGCGTACCCGAGAAGTCGCTGGTCGCGGTGATCGGCCCGTCCGGTTCCGGCAAGTCGACCCTGCTCAAGGCGCTCACCGGCTACCGGCCCGCCAACCAGGGCGAGGTGCTGTACGACAACCGGAACCTGTACAAGCAGTTCGCCGAGCTGCGCCAGCGCATCGGTCTGGTCCCGCAGGACGACATCCTGCACAAGGAGCTGACCGTCAAGAAGGCCCTGAAGTACGCGGCCAAGCTCCGCTTCCCGGCCGACACCACGGCGCAGGAGCGCGACGCCCGCATCGACGAGGTGCTGCGCGAGCTGAAGCTCGACGTCCACAAGGACAAGAAGGTCACCTCGCTCTCCGGCGGCCAGCGCAAGCGCGTGTCGGTGGCCCTGGAGCTGCTGACCAAGCCGTCGCTGATCTTCCTGGACGAGCCGACCTCCGGCCTCGACCCGGGCATGGACCGCGATGTCATGCAGTTGCTGCGCGGCCTCGCCGACGACGGCCGTACGGTGCTCGTCGTCACCCACTCGGTGGCCGAGCTGGCGCTGTGCGACAAGCTGCTCGTGATGGCGCCGGGCGGCGCGGTCGCCTACTTCGGTCCGCCGGGGGAGGCGCTGAACTTCTTCGGCTACGACAGCTGGGCCGACGTCTTCTCCGCCTTCGAGAACTACCGCGACTACGACTGGGCGGGCCGCTGGAAGGGCTCGCAGCACTACCAGATGTACGCCGCGGACGTCGACTCGGTCGCTCCGCAGGCGGTCCAGATGCCGCCGATGCAGGCGATCAGGCCGCCCAAGCCGCAGAGCTGGTTCTCCCAGTTCGTCACCCTGGTGCGGCGCTATGTGTCGGTCATCGCCTCCGACCGCGGTTTCCTGGCCCTGATGGTGCTCCTGCCGGCCGTCATCGGCTCGGTCAGCCTGCTGATCCATCCGGACCACGGCCTGCTGCCCAACGACCCCAACCCGCAGACCGGCCAGATCGTGCCCAACGGCACGGCCACCACCGTGCTGCTGATCCTGGCCGTCGGCGCCTGCTTCGCCGGAGCCGCCAACTCCGTCCGCGAGCTGATCAAGGAGCGGGTGATCTACGAGCGGGAGCGCGCCACCGGCCTGTCCCGCTCGGCGTACCTGATGTCGAAGGTGTTCGTGCTCGGTGTGATCACCGGGTTCCAGGGGCTGCTGGTCGGCGTCATCGGCTTCGGCAGGCGCGAGATCCCGGAGAAGGGCCTCATCCTCGGGCACGCCACGCTGCTGGAGCTGTCCCTGCCGATCATGGGGCTGGGCTTCGCCGCGATGATGTTCGGCCTGATCATCTCCTCGCTGGTGAAGACGGCCGAGAAGACCATGCCGCTGCTGGTCATGTTCGCGATCATCCAGGTGGTCTTCACCGGCTGTCTGTTCGCCCTGCACGGCACGGTCGGTGTGAGCGAGTTCTCGTACCTGATGCCGTCCCGCTGGGCGGTCGCCGCGGCCGGCGCCACGCTGGACTTCAACCGGATCAGCCCGCCGGAGACCGCCGGCGACAACGACCCGCTGTGGAACCACACGGTCGGCGCGTGGAGCATGGACATGATCGCGCTGCTCGCGCTCGGTGCGGTCTGCGGCTTCTTCGTGGCCCGCTTCCTGCGCCGCCACGAGCCGGAGGTCATGCGCAAGTAACCGCGCCCGTGCCCGCGCCGGACCCGCGCTCGTACGACGCCGAAGGGCGGCGCCCCCATCTGGGGGTGCCGCCCTTCGGCGTTACGTCGCTGAGGTCCGCGCCCGGCCTCAGTACGCGCTGTTGACGTTGTCGATCGAGCCGTACCGGTGGGCCGCGTAGTTGGCGGCGGCGGTGATGTTGGCGACCGGGTCGTAGATGTTCCAGGAGGTGCCGGGAACGTGGTACGCCTGGAAGGTGGGCGGGATCACCTGGAGCAGGCCCTTGGACGGGATGCCGTTGACGGCGTTGATGTCCCAGTTGTTGATGGCGCGGGGGTTGCCGGAGGACTCCCGCATGATGTTGCGGTGCAGGCCGCTGTAGCTGCCCGGGATGCCCTTGGCCTTCATGATGCCCAGCGCCTGGCGGATCCAGCCGTCCAGGTTGTTGGCGTACGTCTTCGCGGCGACCGGCTGCATCGGCAGGCGCTGCGCGGAGCGACCGGCGGCGGCCGTGGCCGCGCGCTCCTGCGCGGCCTTCTTGGCGGCGGCGTCGACGGCGGCCTGCTTGACGGCGGCCGCCTTGGCTGCGGCAGCGTCGGCTGCCTTCTTCTGTGCCGCGAAGGTGTCGAGCTTGATGTTCTTGGCGGCGAGCTGGTCCGTCACGGTGCCCTTGACGTTCTGCAGGACGGTGCCGGTGGCGACCTGCGCGGTCGTGGCGGGGGCACCGGTCGTGACGGTGTCGGCGCTGCTCGGAGTGGCCGAGAAGGCGAGGGCGGCGGTGCCGAGCGCGGCTACACCGGCGACGGCGATCTTGTGGTGCTTGGTCAGCCGGCGACTGTAGGCACGGTTGAGGATGTTCTTGGGCATGGCTGATGGACCTCTTCGATAGCGCGGAGGTCGCTCCTGCGTCCGCCGGGGGAATCGGCTCCTCCCGCACGAACGCCGCGGGGCGGAAAACCCGCGGCGCTGAGCGACGGAAGCAATTCTTAGCGGGCGCAAAATGCCCAGGCAAAGGTGTGACGTACGAAGCCCGATAGTGGATCAGGGAAGGGCAAAACGGGACAGACAGGACCGTCTGTCCCGTTCATGTGGGGGCGTTTATCTCCTATGTCCCTTCGTACGTGATGCACGCCCTATGCGCGGGCTCACACGGAGCGCCATGCCATCTCACGCCTGGTTGCCCTCGCAATGCTCTGGGTGAGGGCTCTCCTCCGGAAGGATGAGATGGACGTCGCCGAACTCGTGCCACAGGTAGTGCGCGCGCAGCGCCTCCTCGTAGGCACGGTCCACCGCCGCCCGCCCGGCGACCGCCTCCAGCATCAGCAGGTGCGACGCCTCCGGCTCGTGCAGTCCGGTCAGCAACCCGTCCACCACCCGTATTCCGCGCCCGGGAGTCACCACCAGATCCGTCCACCCCTCGGCCGCCCGCACCAGGCCGTCCGGCCCCGTGGCCGACTCCACGGCCCGCACGGCCGTCGTCCCCACCGCGATCACCCGGCCACCCGCCCCTCGCCCGGGAGCAAGCGCCGCGCGCCCTCCCTGACCTGCCCGGACGAGGTTGATCAGCCGTGCCGACGCCTCCGGCACCGCGAACCGCTCCGGATACGGCGGCTCGTACGCCTCCGCCGACGAGACCCCTGTGTGCAGCGTCACCGGCGCGAACCACACCCCCCGGCTCACCAGCTCCGCCACCAGCCGCGCGGTGAAGGGCCGGGCCGCACTCGGCATCTCGGCGCTGCCCGACCCGTCCGGCGACGGCAGCGCGAACACCGTCTGGTACACGGACAGCGGCTGGTCCCGCTCCGTATAGGAGTAGCGGATGGGCCGCCCGTGCTCGCCGAGCACCTCTCCAACGTCCGCCCCGGCGACCCGCGCCCACCACAGCCGCTCGCCCCGCGCACTCAGCGGCTCCTCCAGCAGCAGCCGGCCCCCGCCCGGCAGGGACACCTCCGTCCCCGCGGGCGAACCCGCCCGCGCGCGGGTGGTACCGCGCCCGTCCGGCTCCCGCAGCTCGACCGCCCACCGCCCGTCGTCCCCGCGCGTGGAGAAATGGACCACCACGCGCGCGTGCCCGATCCGCCCGTCCACCGCGGCGGCCAGCGTCGGGGAAGTGTTGACCACCAGCAGATCCCCGGCCCGCAGCAGCCCGGGCAGCTCGCGGAACGCGTGGTGCGCCACCTCCGTACCGCGCGACACCAGCAGCCGTACGGCGTCCCGGCCCAGCCCCGGCCCCCGCTGCTCGGCGGGCACGCGCGCGGACAGCTCCTCCGGGACCTCCCCCCACTTTCGGGGCCCGAGCGGGGAGACGCCCGTGGACACGGTCACCGCACCTCCAGCAGAGACGGCGCCGCGTACCGCCCGCTCGCCGGACGCTCGTCCAGCAGCCGCAGGAACGCCGGTACGACATCGGCGGGCGCCGGACGCGGCGCGTCGTCGTCCGGTACGGCCGCCGTGTACAGGTCCGTCGCCATGTCCCCGGGATCCACCGCCCACACCCGCAGCCCCGGCTCCTCCACGCCGAGCACCGCGGCGAGCTGGTCCAGGGCCGCCTTGGAGGCGCCGTAGCCGCCCCACGTCCCGTACGCCTCCGCCGCCGCGTCGGAGGTGACCGCGATCACCGTGCCCGCCGGCGACGCCTGCAGCAGCGGCAGTGCCTCCTGGACCAGCCCCAGCGCCGCCACCACGTTCACCTCCAGCGCCCGCCGCAGCCCCTCCAGCGGCAGCTCCGCCAGCCGCACCAGCGGCTCGGCACCCAGCGCGCTCGCGTTGCTCACCACCAGGTCGGCCCCGCCCAGCCGCCACGCGGCGGCCACCAGCTGCGCCCGGTGCCCGCCGTCCGTGACGTCCCCGGGCAGTGCCACCACCCGCGTACCGTGCCGCGTGACCGCCTCCGCGGTCTCCTCGAGGGCGTCGGCGCCCCGGGCGTCGAGCACCAGATCCCAGCCGCGCGCGCCCAGCGCCTCGGCGAGCGCCCGCCCCAGGCCCTTGGAGGCCCCCGTGATGATCGCTACCGGCATGACTACCGTCCCCTCGTCGCTCACCGCCTCCGCCGGGCGGTGACCTCAACCTAGGAACGGCACTCCCCGGGCCGCCTCGGACGCGGGCCGCAAAGCACCGGGGCCCTTCGGCGTACGCCCGGCGCCCCGGTACCGGCGACCTACGCCCGGCGCACCAGGACCGGCGGCGTACACCCCACCCCCCGGTACCGGCGGTCTACGCCACCGGGCCTAGGCCCAGCGGACCGGGTCCCGCCGTCACCGGTCCGATCCGCGCTGTCGGACCCCGCCGGTACCGTGAGGAACATGAGTCAAGGCCCCCGGTCCGGCCTCGCCGCGGTGAGCTCCGCGCTGCTGGCCATGAGCAGGCACCTGGAGGTGCGCGACGTCCTCAAGACGATCGTCGCCTCCGCCCGCGAACTGCTCGACGCGCAGTACGCCGCACTCGGCGTCCCCGACGACCACGGCGGCTTCGCCCAGTTCGTCGTGGACGGCGTCAGCGACGCGCAGTGGCGTGCCATCGGGCCGCTCCCGCGCCAGCACGGCATCCTCGCCGCGATGCTGCACGAGGCGAAGGCCGAGCGCCTCGCCGACGTGCGCAAGGACCCCCGCTTCGAGGGCTGGCCGTCCGCCCACCCCGAGCTGGCCGACTTCCTGGGCCTGCCCATCCGCGACGGCGACGAGGTCATCGGCGCCCTGTTCCTCGCGAACAAGAACTGCACCAAGCCCGAGGGGAGCTGCGGCTTCACCGCGGACGACGAGGAACTGCTCTCGATCCTCGCCCAGCACGCCGCCATCGCCCTCACCAACGCCCGCCTCTACGAGCGCAGCCGCGAACTGACCATCGCCGAGGAACGCTCCCGCCTCGCCCACGAACTGCACGACGCGGTCAGCCAGAAGCTGTTCTCCCTGCGCCTGACCGCCCAGGCGGCAGCCGCCCTCGTCGACCGCGACCCCGCCCGCGCCAAGGGCGAACTGCACCAGGTGGCCTCCCTCGCCGCCGAGGCAGCCGACGAACTGCGCGCCGCCGTCGTGGAGTTGCGGCCCGCCGCGCTGGACGAGGACGGCCTGATCGCCACCCTGCGCACCCAGACACAGGTCCTCGACCGCGCCCACACCGCGCGCGTGACCTTCAGCAGCAACGGCTTCCGCGCCCTGCCCGCCGCCCAGGAGGAGGCCCTGCTCCGGGTCGCCCAGGAGGCCCTGCACAACGCCCTGCGCCACTCCGGCGCCGACCGGGTCGAGGTGAGCGTGGACCGGCGCGGCACCGGAGCCGTCCTGCGCGTCACCGACGACGGCGGCGGCTTCGACCCTACGGCGGTCCGCCGCGCCGGACGCCACCTCGGTCTGGTCTCGATGCGGGACCGGGCGAGCGGGGTCGGCGGCAGGCTGACCGTGGAATCCGCGCCCGGCAAGGGCACCACGATCGAAATGGAGGTCCCCGGTGGGTGAATCGATCAAGGTCCTGCTGGTCGACGACCACCAGGTCGTCCGCCGGGGCCTGCGCACCTTCCTGGAGGTCCAGGACGACATCGAGGTCGTCGGCGAGGCCGCCGACGGCGCCGAGGGGGTCGCCCGCGCCGAGGAGCTGCGGCCCGACGTGGTCCTCATGGACGTCAAGATGCCGGGCCTGGACGGCATCGACGCCCTGCGCAGACTGCGCGAACTCGACAACCCCGCGCGCGTGCTCATCGTCACCAGCTTCACCGAGCAGCGCACGGTCGTCCCGGCCCTGCGCGCGGGCGCCGCCGGGTACGTCTACAAGGACGTGGACCCCGACGCCCTCGCCGGCGCCATCCGCTCCGTGCACGCCGGACACATCCTGCTCCAGCCCGAGGTCGCCGGCGCCCTGCTCTCCCAGGAGGAGGGCGGCACCGGCCAGGGCAGAGGCGGTTCGCTCACCGAGCGGGAGCGCGAGGTGCTCGGCCTGATCGCGGACGGCCGCTCCAACCGCGAGATAGCCCGCGCCCTCGTCCTGTCCGAGAAGACCGTCAAGACGCACGTCTCCAACATCCTGATGAAGCTCGACCTCGCCGACCGCACCCAGGCCGCGCTGTGGGCCGTACGCCACGGCGTGACCGGCTGAGACGCCCTGACCAAGGCCTGGCCCGCGGCAACACGGAGGGTTACGGTCCGGACCGAGATTCATACCGTCGTGGGAATGTCACCCGGATGGCGCACCCTCCGGTGATCTCCGCCGTTCTCCATGCGTGCCGTGGAGATCGCCGCGGTGAACGACGAGGAGGGGTTGACAGTGAAGAACCTGAAGAAGACAGCGGCCGTGACGATGGTGGCCGGGGGCCTGGTGGCGGCCGGTGCCGGTCTGGCCTCGGCCCACGGCGGCGCCCACGCGGCCGGCGAGGCCGTCGGCTCCCCGGGCGTCGCCTCGGGCAACGTGGCCCAGGTCCCGGTGCACGTCCCGGTGAACGCGGTCGGCAACAGCGTGAACGTCATCGGCGTGCTGAACCCGGCCTTCGGCAACCTCGGCCTCAACCACTGAGGCACCCGCCGA
Source organism: Streptomyces flaveolus (assembly GCF_000716535.1). Classification (GTDB taxonomy): domain Bacteria; phylum Actinomycetota; class Actinomycetes; order Streptomycetales; family Streptomycetaceae; genus Streptomyces; species Streptomyces flaveolus_A. The sequence goes on from NZ_JNWV01000006.1 coordinate 462,144, forward strand.
CGACGACCTCAGGCCTCCCGGAGCACCGGGGGGCCTGTCAGCTTGTCGTCCGGCACCGGGCTCTCCCCGCGTTGATCAGCACACGCAGGAGGAACCCGTCCCATGAACATCGCCAAGAAGGCCACGCTCACCATGACCGCCGCCGGCGCATCCGCCGGTGCCGCCGTCACCGTGCGGTCCCCGGGCGTCGCGTCCGGCCTCACGGCCCAGGGCCCGGTCGACGTCCCGCTCCAGGCGGACGGCCTGACCGCCAACCTGGTCGGCGCCCTGAACCCGGCGTTCGGCAACACCAGCGTCAGCCGCTGACGCCGGGCCGTCAGACGTACACACCTGCGCCACGCCCCGGCCGTCCGCGCGGGCCCCGGCTCTCGGTGTCTCTCAGATGCGGGTGTCAGCTACGAGCCCGTGACGTCCGTGTCGGCGCGGACACTCGGATGTCCGGGTCGGCCCCGAGCCCATGAGTCCGCGCCGGCCCGCGACTCGCAGGTGTGCGTGTCAGCCCCGAGCCGTGACGTCCGTGTCAGCCCCGAGCCCCGGGCTCCCGCACCGGCCCCGGCGCCCAGGCGTCCGGGTCAGCTTTCGAGCCCGGGGTGTGGGTGTCAACCCCGAGCCCGGGACGTCCGCGTCGGCTCCGGCTCTCGGGCGTCCGCGTCAGCCCCAAGCCCCGGGTGCCGGTGTCAGTCCCAGCTCCCAGCCGTCCGCGTCAGCCCCGAGGCGGGGTGTCCGTGTCGGCCCCGGCTCCCAGGCGTCCGCGTCAGCCCCCGAGTCCCGGTTGCGGGTGTCAGCTACGAGCCCGGGACGTCCGCGTCGGCCCCGGCTCTCGGGCGTCCGCGTCAGCCCCGAGCCCGAGGTATCTGTGTCAGCCCCGAGCCCCGGGTGTCCGTGTCGGTCCCGGCACCTAGGCGTCCACGTCAGCTCCCGAGTCCCGGTTGTGGGTGCAAGCTACGAGCCCGGGACGTCTGTGTCGGAGCCGGCTCTCGGATGTCCACGTCAGCCTTGAGCCCAGCTGTGTGGGTCGACCCGGGCAGGTGTCCGTGTCGACCAGGAGCATCTGGCGTCCGCACCGGCCCCGGCGCCCAGGCATCCGCTCAGCCCCGAGCCCGGGGTGTGTGTCAGACCCGAGCCTCGTGTGTCCGTGTCGGCCCTAGCTCCCAGGCGTCCGCGCCATCCCCCCGCGCTCAGCCGTCCGAGTCAGCGCCGAGCCTCGGGTATCCGCGCCAGCCCTTCAGCCCCGGGTGTCCGTGTCGGCCCCCGTTTCCAGCCGGCCGCGTCAGCCCCGGCCTCAGGCGTCCGTGTCAGCCCCAAGCCCCCGGTTCCCTGCCGGCCCACGCTCCCAGCCAGCCGCGTCAGCCCCCAGCTCCAGCCGTCCGCGCAAGCCCCCAGTCGGCCGCGCCAGCCTCCAGCCCCAGGCATCCGAGTCAGCCCCAAGCCCCGGGTGTCCGTGTCGGCCCCCGTTCCCAGCCCCCCGCCCCACGCCTACGAGTCGGTCCCGGCACCCAGGCGCCCCCACCGACCCCCGGCCCCCGGCTCAGCGCATCCCGCGCTCCCGCTCCTCCACGAACGAGTTGTACGCCGCGACCTGTGCCCGCCGGGCCGTCCGTTCCACCGGCCGCAGTGCCGCTCCCCGGGCCGCCATCTCCGAGGCGCTCACCGCGCCCCCGTGACCGTTGCCGTACGCCAGCGACACCAGCAGCCCCACCCGCTGCGCCAGCTCCAGAACCCGCACCGCACGCGGGGGGTACCCCGGAGCCAGTACCTCCCGGCCCCGCTCGGCCCGCGCCCGGTACGCGTCGATCGCCGCCTCCGCCACCGGCCCCGACCCGGCGACGTCCAGCTTCGACAGCACCTCGGTCGCCTCCCGCAGCGCCTCCGCCAGCTCCCGCTCGGCTTCGCCAAGCGAAGGAACGTCGGCGGGCGGCGCCTCCCGCACCGGCAGCACCTGCCAGAGCACCTCGGCATGTACATCACCCTCGGGCCCGGCCTCGTACACCTGGGGCACCAGCCCGAACGCGGCGCCGTGACAGACCACCGCCTCCTCGGCCTCCAGCGCCCGCGCGTTGAACTCCGGCGGGCCGCTCAGCCCCAGCGGATGCCCCGGCGCGGGCAGTGCCACCCGCAGCCCGGTCACCCCCAGCGTGCGCAGCCGCCCCAGGGCGAGGGTCAGCCCGACCGGCGCGGACTCACCGGGCAGCCCCTCCACCCGGTGCACGGCGTCCTCGCCCACGACGGCGAGGACGGCGTCATCCGGAGAGACAAGTCCGGCCAAAAGGGCATTTCCCCAAGCGGCAAGGCGTCCTGAACGCGATTCCGAGAGCATGCCTCCACCCTAAGGACCGGACCGATGGAATGGAGCGGGGCACTCGTGGCGTAGATTTCATAAGGGCTGCGCCCACTGGCGCGGCGGACCCGAGCCACAGGCGTACGCGACAGCCGAGACCGGCCACACTGCAAGGGGAGACAACGCGCTCATGAGCGATGTTCTGGAGCTTCAGGACGTATCCGTGGTCCGTGAGGGCCGGGCTCTGGTGGACCAGGTCTCCTGGTCGGTGAAGGAGGGCGAGCGCTGGGTCATCCTCGGTCCCAACGGCGCCGGCAAGACCACCCTCCTGAACGTCGCCTCCAGCTACCTCTTCCCCAGCAAGGGCACCGCCACCATCCTCGGCGACACCCTCGGCAAGGTCGACGTCTTCGACCTCCGCCCCCGCATCGGCATGGCCGGCATGGCCATGGCCGACAAGCTCCCCAAGCGCCAGACCGTGCTGGAGACCGTCCTGACGGCCGCCTACGGCATGACCGCCCACTGGCAGGAGGAGTACGACGAGGTCGACGAGCAGCGCGCCCGCGCCTTCCTCGACCGCCTCGGCATGAGCGACTACCTGGACCGCAAGTTCGGCACCCTCTCGGAGGGCGAGCGCAAGCGCACCCTGATCGCCCGCGCCCTGATGACCGACCCCGAACTGCTCCTGCTGGACGAGCCCGCCGCCGGTCTCGACCTCGGCGGCCGCGAGGACCTGGTCCGCCGCCTCGGCCGGCTCGCCCGCGACCCCATCGCCCCCTCGATGATCATGGTCACGCACCACGTCGAGGAGATCGCCCCCGGCTTCACCCACGTCCTCATGATCCGCCAGGGCAAGGTGCTCGCCGCCGGCCCGATCGAGCTGGAACTCACCTCCCGCAACCTCTCCCTCTGCTTCGGCCTCCCGCTCGTCGTGGAGCAGGTCGGCGACCGCTGGACCGCCCAGGGTCTGCCCCTGTCCTGACCCCTCTGCTCTCCCCCGCGCGCCCTGTCCGCCGCCCGACCGCGGCCCTACCATGACCATGTGAACGACATCGACGCATGGGTGTGGTGGCTCGTCGGCGCGGCGGCGCTCGGAATCCCGCTCGTGGTCACCGCGTTGCCGGAGTTCGGCATGCTCGCGGTGGGAGCCGTGGCGGCCGCGGTCGTCTCCGCCCTCGGCTTCGGCGCGGTCATGCAGGTCCTGACGTTCGTCGTCGTCTCCGTCGCCCTCATCGCCGTCGTCCGGCCCATAGCCGCCCGGCACGGCCGGCGGGGTCCCCAACTCGCCACCGGCGTGGACGCGTTGAAGGGCAGGCAGGCCGTCGTCCTGGAGCGGGTCGACGCGTCCGGCGGCCGCATCAAGCTCGCCGGGGAAGTCTGGTCGGCCCGCGCCCTCGACACCGGCCGTGCCTACGAAGTGGGCCAGGAGGTGGACGTCGTGGACATCGAAGGGGCCACCGCGATCGTCATCTGAGGCAACTCACCGAGAACGACTCCCGAGTTGCGCGACGGTCTGTCAGACTCGACCAGCAAGATCTTCAACAGTCATGAGATCTGCCGAAGGCGCCGAAGCGGAGAAGGGTACGGGGAACGACGATGGAACCGGTCATCATCGTCTTGATCATCCTGGTGGTGTTGGTCTTCATCGCCCTGATCAAGACCATCCAAGTCATCCCACAGGCCAGCGCGGCCATCGTCGAGCGCTTCGGCCGTTACACGCGGACGCTGAACGCGGGCCTCAACATCGTGGTCCCGTTCATCGACACCATCCGCAACCGCATCGACCTGCGTGAACAGGTCGTACCGTTCCCGCCGCAGCCGGTGATCACCCAGGACAACCTGGTCGTGAACATCGACACGGTCATCTACTACCAGGTCACCGACGCCCGGGCCGCCACCTACGAGGTCGCCAGCTACATCCAGGCGATCGAGCAGCTCACCGTCACCACCCTGCGCAACATCATCGGTGGCATGGACCTGGAACGGACCCTGACCTCCCGTGAGGAGATCAACGCGGCCCTGCGCGGCGTCCTGGACGAGGCCACCGGCAAGTGGGGCATCCGCGTCAACCGCGTGGAACTGAAGGCCATCGAGCCCCCGACCTCCATCCAGGACTCGATGGAGAAGCAGATGCGCGCCGACCGTGACAAGCGCGCCGCCATCCTCACCGCGGAAGGTACGCGCCAGGCCGCCATCCTCACCGCCGAGGGCGAGAAGCAGTCCCAGATCCTGCGCGCCGAAGGTGAGGCCAAGGCAGCCGCCCTGCGCGCCGAGGGCGAGGCCCAGGCCGTCCGCACGGTCTTCGAGGCCATCCACGCCGGCGACCCCGACCAGAAGCTCCTGTCCTACCAGTACCTCCAGATGCTCCCCAAGATCGCCGAGGGCGACGCCAACAAGCTCTGGATCGTCCCCAGCGAAATCGGCGACGCCCTCAAGGGCCTCTCCGGAGCGATGGGCAACTTCGGCCCGCTGGGCGGAGGTTCGGGCAACGGCTCGTCGGGCAACGGCAACAACGGTGGCCAGGAACGCCGAGAGAAGCCGAGCATCGACTGAGGCGCTGGAGAACGCCGGGTTCCCCGCGCCCCTCAGGGGCGCGGGGAACCGCGCGAGAAGCGCCAGACGACCCGCGGCCGCCGATGAAGAGAACCCGGCAGACGCCTAGGCCGCATCCCGAGCGAGCCACCCAGGAAGCGCGTCGAAGTCCTCCTGCCCCAGAGCCAGGAGCATCGCGTCCGCCGGGGTCGGCTCGAACGGCTCCCGAAGCAGGGCCATCCCGGCCTCCTCCGGAGTCCGGTTCGCCTTCCGGTGGTTGTCCTCGGCGCACGCGGCAACCGTATTCAGCCACGTGTCCTGCCCACCCTGGGACCGCGGCACCACATGGTCCACGGTCGTCGCCCGCCGTCCGCAGTACGCGCACCGGTGCCGGTCCCTGACCAGCACCCCCCGCCGCGACCACGGAGCTTGTCTTCGGAACGGCACCCGTACGTACCGGCACAACCGGATCACCCGAGGCGCCGGTATGTCGACATCCGCACCCCGCATACGCAGTTCGGGATGGGCCTGCTCGACGACGGCCTTGTCCTGGAGCACCAGAACGACCGCACGGTTCAACGTCACCGTCGACAGCGGCTCGAAGCTCGCGTTCAGCACCAGCGTGTCCCGCATCCAGCCCACCTCCCGTGTGCACCTGCCCACCCCCCGGCGGGCTCGGATCAACTCTGGACGGGCGCGCCGAGATGGACAACGCAATAAAAAATGCCCGCCTCCGATCACTTCCAAGACCGGAGGCGGGCAAACGTTCAATGAACCCTTGGCTGAATCCTTGCGCTGACGTCAGCCCTCGGCGGGGTTCTCGTACTCACCGATGAGCTGGGCGCGCGCGATCGTGTGGAACCGCAGGTTGAAGCCGACGACGGCCGGAGAGACGTCCGCGTCCGGGCCCAGCTTCTCCTGGTCCACCGCGTACACCGTGAAGACGTACCGGTGCGGGCCGTCCCCGGGCGGCGGAGCGGCGCCGCCGAAGTCCTTCGTCCCGTAGTCGTTGCGCGCGTGCACGGCGCCCGCGGGCAGCCCTTCGAACTTGCCGCTGCCCGCACCCGCCGGCAACTCCGTCACGGAGACCGGGATGTCGAACAGGACCCAGTGCCAGAACCCGCTGCCGGTCGGCGCGTCGGGGTCGTAGCAGGTCACGGCGAAGCTCTTGGTCTCGGGCGGGAAGCCCTCCCAGCGCAGATGCGGCGAGATGTTGCCCTCCGCGTGCACCTGGGCGCTCTTGAGCGTCGCGCCCTCCTCGATGTCCTCGCTCGTCACCGTGAACGACGGCACGGGCGGATGGAAGTCGTGGGGGAGCGGCCGCCGCTTGAGCTCGGTCACCTCGGTACCTCCTGATCGATGATCTGGAACCAGCGGTTCCGAGCCTAGAACCAGTTGCGCTTGCTGCCGACCTCGGACAGCCACTGGTTGAGGTAAGCCGCCCAGTCGGTCCCCTGCCAGTCGTTCAGGCCCACCTGGAAGGACCGGAAGGTGTCCGAGCCCTCACTGAACAGACCGGGCTTCTTGTCCATCTCCAGCACGACGTCCATCGCGTGCTCGTCGGCGACGAAGCTCAGCTCGACCTGGTTCAGACCCCGGTACTGCGACGGCGGGAAGAACTCGATCTCCTGGTAGAACGGCAGCTTCTGCCGCGTGCCCCGGATGTGGCCGCGCTCCATGTCCGCGTTCTTGAAGCGGAAGCCCAGCTGGATGAAGGCGTCCAGGATCGCCTTCTGCGCCGGCAGCGGGTGCACGTTGATCGGGTCCAGGTCACCGGAGTCCACGGCCCGCGCGATCGCCAGCTCGGTGGTCACACCGATGTTCATCCCCCGCAGCGCCTGCCCGTCGATCATGGTGATCGGCGTCTCCCAGGGGATCTCCAGCCCGAACGGCACCGCGTGCACGGCCCCCGCCTGCAGCTCGAAGGCCCCGCCGAGCCGCACCTTCGTGAACTCGATGTCCTGCTTGTACTCCTGGTCGCCGCTCTCCACCTCGACCTTGGCCTGCAGGCCGACGGACAGCCCCTCGATGGCCTGGTTCACGGACCCGCCCTGGATCCGCACCTCACCCTGGACGACACCACCCGGTACGACGTTGACCTCGGTCAGCACCGTCTCGACCGACGCCCCGCCGGCCCCCAGGCTCGCGAGCAGCTTCTTGAACGCCATGACTCTCCCTTTACGAATGGACCCTCGACCCGTACAAACGCGATCCGCCCGCGCCCGGTTCCGCCGGCGCGGTGCCCCGTCTGGACTACCCTCGGAGGGCATGATCGCGCCCCCGGACCGTACGCCACTGCCCCGAGCCTTCTTCGACCGCCCGGTACTGGAGGTCGCCCCCGACCTCCTCGGCCGCGTTCTGGTCCGGACGACACCCGACGGCCCGATCGCCCTCCGCCTCACGGAGGTGGAGGCGTACGACGGCCCGAACGACCCCGGCTCGCACGCCTACCGTGGCCGCACCGCCCGCAACGCGGTGATGTTCGGTCCGCCCGGACACGTGTACGTCTACTTCACCTACGGCATGTGGCACTGCATGAACCTGGTCTGCGGACCCGAGGGCCGGGCGAGCGCGGTCCTGCTCCGCGCGGGTGAAGTGGTGGAGGGATCCGAGCTGGCCCGCAAACGACGCATTTCGGCCCGCAACGACAAGGAACTGGCCAAGGGGCCGGCCCGGCTGGCCACCGCTCTGGAGATCGACCGGGCCCTGGACGGCACGGACGCGTGCGCCTCCGGCGAGAGTCCCCTGAAGATGCTCGCCGGGACACCGGTCCCCTCCGACCAGGTACGCAACGGTCCCCGAACCGGTGTCGCCGGCGAGGGAGGCGACGGCGACCTCCACCCGTGGCGCTTCTGGGTCGCCAACGACCCGACGGTGAGCCCCTATCGGGCCCATGTGCCCCGGCGTCGCCGAAGTTGACGCGGGCTGCGGAGGTGCGTAATGTAGCCCGAGCCGCTGAACCGGGTACGGCGATCGCCTGCAGCCGGAGCGGCTAACCCACTACCTAGCTTGAACCCCTCAGCGGGGTCGTTTCTGGCGCACCCGTGTGCCCGAATTCGAACTCGCGGGACTCGATTATGAGTCTTCGAGGGAATCGGCTAACGTAGTGAATGTCGAAAGGGCGGACGGCGAAAGCCGAAAACCCCGAGACACCCCACCGACTGGGAATCGGATCGCGAAACGGTCTGATAGAGTCGGAAACGCAAGACCGAAGGGAAGCGCCCGGAGGAAAGCCCGAGAGGGTGAGTACAAAGGAAGCGACCGTTCCTTGAGAACTCAACAG
>NZ_JNWV01000007.1 GCF_000716535.1 Streptomyces flaveolus
TCAGCCGGTGGCCGTTCTTGTATCCGGACTCTCACTCCGACGCCGGGGCAAACGCCCGGATCAGGTGGGAACCCGTACACCACTTCTCAGGACGCAACCTTGTTGCACGGCGTAGGCCACGGTGCGTTGGCTGTCAGCCACGGCGGAACGACCCTAAGCCGGCCCCATGTGCTTGAGCTAACGCTGACGAATGTAGGCAATCGAGATCTGGAAGCTGCTCATTTCAGTAACCAGCCCATCGAGTTCACATCTAGTGCCACATTCATCGATGTACTTTCGCAGGTTTCCTCGCCCTCGTCCCAGCGGATCATCCCTGCAACCATCAGCGGGACCAAACTCGAACTCACGCCCGGCACGCTGCATCGGCATCAGAGCATCACGTACACGGCACTCGTTGATGGTGCCAGTCCGACCATCGACGCCGTGGCATCCCTGAGTAATGGCGACTTCCAGCGCCGCCGGGGATCAGACGCAAGCCAGTCAACGGATCGGACTCAGATCGCGGTGGCAATCGTGGGTGCGCTGGCCTCGGCAGTCGCCGTTGCGGTTCAAACGCTTCTCGACCTCAAATGAGCTGCCCGGCGGTTCGCCAGTGGCAGGAAGCGCACTGGGCGGATCGTCCATGTGATCCGGGTGCCGGCGTGGGTCACTGACACCGTGCACGGCTCGCCGCGTAAGAGGGCTCGGCGGGTCTCGATGCGGTGCTCGTGCAGCCACTCCCACGCCTCGTCCGATGCGTCGGTGTCCAGTGCTGGTGAGATCGTGCGGAGGGTGACGGCCACCCAGCGATCCGCCTGGGGCGCTGAGCGGGCGTCGAACGAGGCCACCAGCGCCGGTTGCCACTGCTCCGTCAGGTCCTCGGTCCAGCACTCGCACCAGTAGCCGTACCACGCCGCCGTTTCGTCAGAAATCGTAGGGGTGCCGTTGTCCCCCGGTTCGAGTCACCGGGCGGCCGGCTCTCCGGCCCGGCAATTCGGGCACTCACATGACGGGAAGGCGGAGGTGAGCGGTGGTGGTCCTTCGAGGGGCGGCACGCTCACTGTGCCGTGCTCCTGGGTGACGGCGCCGTGGCGGTTCACCCGGTACACCCTGATGGTCATCTTGGCGGTTGGCGGGTCATCCTGGGGCGGGCATGTAGCGTTCGCCATGTCGACGCTCCTTCGCAGCGTTGGCCGGCCCCGGGGTCGTTCGCGCGGCCGTCGGGGCGCATCTCGCCTCGTCGCCTTCGCATAGCTGTGGCGACGGTGAGTAAAGGGTGACAAGCCGCTGGATGAGGAACGCTCACAGTTTTGTGAGCGTCGTGAGCGCGTCTAGAGGCCGACCCAGGCCGCCATGTGGTTGAGCGTCTCCGGGGTGCGGCGGGACTGGTGCACCAGGCCGGTGATCGTCTCCCGGGCGGCGGGGTGGTAGCGGGTCTGCTCGGGGGCCAGGCGGCGAGCTTCTACGAGGGATTTCAGCGCCGCGTCGGTGAGCCCGGTCTCCATCTCGGCGCGGGCCCGTTCGATGAGGAAGTGGGCGCGGCGGGAAGTAGGGAGGCGGGAAGGCAATTTGATGTTCCGAGCCTGCTTCAGTGCGTCGTCGTGCTGGCACATCTCGATGGCGGCGGACATCTTGTGCAGGGCCACGTTGGCCGGACCGAAGCTGAGCCAGTGCACATCGGAGGCGTCGCCGATGCGCTGTGCGATCCGGTGGGCCTCGGCGATGTGCTGTTCGACGGACGAGCGCTGCTCGGCGCGGGCGGCGATGACCGCTCCGCCTAGGTGCAACTGTCCGGCCACGGCGAGTGCTTCTCGCGAAGGTTTATTCCGCGCGATCACGTCATGCCCGGTGGCGATGAGGCGTTGTCCGATCCGGTACTCGCCCTCGCGGAAGTAGACCAAGGCCCGCATGTACTGCCGTACGGCGGCCAGGCACGGGTCGGATGCGCGGTGCGCCGCCCAGTCCATGCGGTCCAGAGCGACTGTGGACAGGTCGTAGTAGCCGAGCTTGACGCTGATGTCGTGCGCCGTGCGGTATGCGGAGGACAGCGCCTGCCACAGCTCCGTAGAGGGGGTCGACCATGCCGTGTGGGTCAGTTCGGCGATGAGCCCCGGAAGATCGCGCGCCGCGCTGCGCAAGCGGGTAGCCCGCACCTCGACGCAGAGGTGGTCGGCCGCGGCGATGAGCTGTCGCGTCGGCCGGGGGGCCAGATCAGGGTTGGGGCCGAGGTCATACAGGTCCAGGGATTCGCGGATGGGCCGGACCAGTTCCGCCAGGCGGTCACGCTGCAGTTCGGTCACGTACGGCTGCCCGGTCAGGACCGTCACGTCGATGCTGAGGGCCCTGGCGCAGGCCGCGACGAAGGCGGCGGTGGCCGGGCGTGCGCCGCATTCGACCTGGTTCAGGTAGCTGTAGGAGTAGGGAAGCCGCTCGGCCAGCTGCCGTTGGGTGAGTCTGGCCAGTCTGCGCTGTTCCTTGATGCGTGAGCCCGTGTGGTCGTCGTCCCGCGTCGGCATACCGGTCTCCGTTCTGAGCACCCGATGGAACGGTACCCGCGTAGCTGTACGGGTACGTGGCTTCCGTCCCCCATCGCCCCTGGTGCCGGTGGTCGTGTGTGGTCGGATAGGCACATGACGACAACGCGTCCTGTCCTCTACCTCTTCGGCTCCGCTGCCCCACCGGTGTTCGACATGACGGAGGTCGTCGCAGATGCGCAGGGGCGAGGGTTCGACGTGTGTCTCGGGCTGACCCCGACCGCGGCACGCTGGCTTGAGCCGCAGAGGGCCGAGCTGGAGCGGATGACCGGGCACCCCGTGCGCAGCGCGTACAAGCTGCCGGGGGAGCCGGACGTGTGGCCGAAGGCGGACGTGATCGCGGTGGCGCCCGCGACCTTCAACACGGTCAACGCCTGGGCCCTCGGTATCACTCGTGACTTTGTGGTCGGCGTCGTCGCCGAGGGCATCGGCAAGGGCATCCCCTTGGTCGCGATGCCCTGCGTGAACGCCGCCTACGCGCAGCACCGGCAGTTCGAGCGGAGTCTCGCCGAGCTGCGTGAGATGGGTGTGCGTGTTCTGTATGGCGATGATGGTTTTGTCCCGAATCAGCCAGGGCAGGGCAAACCGAGCGAGTATCCGTGGCACCTGGTGCTCGGCGCGGTCGAGGAGATCGCCCTGGGCCGGTGGCCAAGGTGAGCCGGCACCGTCCCCGTGGCTCCAGGGGCTGCGTGGCCGGCCCAGCGACGGCCTCACCACAGTGTCAAGCTCCCGAGCCCCTGACGGCAGAAACAGCCCCTTGCCCGCGGACAACCCGCAGGCAAGGGGCCTGAGCAGCTGGGTTTCGCTTGTCGGAGCGTCAGTGCTTGAAGGAGCTCTTGGCCCCTTCCTTCGCGCCCCGCATCCTGCCCCTCGCTTCGAGGGCGGCGCCCTTTACCGCGAGATCGTCCTTGTGCACCGCGTGAGCCAGCGTTCGCACGGCCTTTCCCACAACCTGTTCGGCCTTTGCCTTGGCCTTCTCTCCGGCACTCATCTCGGTACCTCCACGCTTACTCACCGAGTGCCCGGGAGGGCGAGGAGGCATGTCTCCGCTCACGCGCCGGGCGCGCGGAAGGCGACCCGTCGGCGGGCGGCCTCGTCGATCTCTTCGAGGGCGAGGAGGGGAGTGGCCCGGGTCTGGAGGGCGCCGCTGGCCTTGACGGTGAGGCTGACGGCGGCCATCGACACCGGGTCGGGGAGGTCGATGATGCACACGAGGTCGTCCTCCCCGAAGGCGAAGTACATGGCCTCGACCGTCCCGCCGAGGTCGGCGACGACCCGGTCGACGGCGTCGCGACGCCCGCTGGCGCCTTCCTTGAGCAGCCCCTTCGTGCCCTCCGGCGTGTAGGTGGCCTGGATGAGGAACTTCGGCATGGGGCTGCTCCCTGTCCGCTTCTTCTCCGACAGCACGATGGCCTACCCGGTGCCACGTCGGACGCCACTCAGCGACGGCTTGATTCACTCGGAAGCCGACGTCTCTCCTTCTCCGCTGAGTAGCCGAGCACAGCAGAGGGCCCCTTGACCGCGAGAAAGTCGCAGGTAGGGGGCCTGGAGGGCGAAGGTTGCTTCTTCTTCGCCTGGCTCTGGCGGGCCCGTCTTCCGCCCGCACCCGACAGCGATGTCACCCGAATGGCGCAACGTGACGTGCCACCCACATGGGCGAAGGTCAAGCTGACTAGTGCCCCAACCGAGGCAATCCGTGAAAGGCGAACCACATGCGCATTCGACGAATCCTCGCCACCGTCATCGCCACGACAGCCCTCGCCGGACTCGGCCTCACAGGCGCCGCCACCGCCATCGCCGCCACCGCACAGGGCGCCCCGTCCTACGTCACCCCTTCCGAGTGCAAGCAGGGCGGCGGAACGGCAGATCTGACGGACAACCTCTGCAAGGGCGGTATGCACGACGGGGAGAAGATCGACTGAATCCCGCAAGGCGCCCCGCGGCCACGCGCCGCGGGGCGCTCCCGCGCGACTGTGCCGACGCAACGGGGACGGACTGGCGCTTGCCCCTAGGGAGCGCTCGCCCATGACATGGATGTGGTCCGAGCGGTGCGCAAGGTGACCGGGCTGAGCTTGTGGTACAGCCGGGTCCTGGCGCGCCAAGCCCCCGTCACCCTCCTTGAGGGTCTGCCTGCGGACAGGGCCCAGTCCGCTGTCGCTCTGCTCCGGAGCGCCGGCGCCAGAGTGGAGTGGAGACAGGAACCGGAGCCCGGAGAGCGCACCGCCCCATCGCCCTGACGGCCCACAGGCGGCCCCAGAAGGCGAAGAAGCCCCCTCCCAGCGGGGAAACCGCAGGCGGGGGGCTTGTCCGTGGGCGCTTACTTCTTCTTGCCCTGGTTCTTGACCGCCTCGATCGCGGCCGCCGCCGCCTCCGGGTCGAGGTACTTGCCGCCGGGGGTGACCGGCTTGAAGTCGGCGTCCAGCTCGTAGTAGAGGGGGATGCCCGTCGGGATGTTCAGGCCCGCGATGTCCGCGTCGGAGATGCCGTCCAGGTGCTTGACCAGGGCGCGCAGGCTGTTGCCGTGGGCGGCGATCAGGACCGTGCGGCCGGTCAGCAGGTCGGGGACGATGGCGTCGTACCAGTACGGGAGCATCCGGATGACGACGTCCTTCAGGCACTCCGTGCGCGGGCGCAGCTCCGGCGGGATGGAGGCGTAGCGCGCGTCGTTCGCCTGGGAGAACTCGGAGTCGTCCGACAGCGGCGGGGGCGGGGTGTCGTACGAGCGGCGCCAGAGCATGAACTGCTCCTCGCCGAACTCGGCCAGCGTCGCAGCCTTGTCCTTGCCCTGGAGGGCGCCGTAGTGGCGCTCGTTCAGGCGCCAGGAGCGGTGGACGGGGATCCAGTGGCGGTCCGCGGCCTCCAGCGCGAGCTGGGCCGTGCGGATCGCGCGCTTCTGGAGGGACGTGTGGACCACGTCGGGGAGGAGATCGGCGTCCTTCAGGAGCTCGCCACCGCGGACTGCCTCCTTCTCGCCCTTCTCGTTCAGGTTCACGTCCACCCAGCCGGTGAACAGGTTCTTCGCGTTCCACTCGCTCTCGCCGTGGCGGAGGAGGATCAGCTTGTACGGTGCGTCGGCCATGGCCTTTAGCCTACCTAAGGGGGATGGGGGCCGTGTCTGGCACGGGGGGCCCTGCTCCGCCGTAGCGCGCCGGTCGGCCGGCGGGGCCACGGGTCGGTAACGGGCACACCAAGTCCGGGTTGCTTCTCGTACAACGATTCGCCACATTCGGGTGTCTCTTCAACGCCGGGAGGTTGAGGGCTCGGGAAGAGGAGTACACGACGTGACCGTGCGTTCCTTTGTGCGGCGGATGCGACCGCGGGTCGAGCGGAAGGCCGCCGAGCAGGTCTGGCAACTGCGCACCATGCGACGGCGCCGCAGGGCGGTGGTCACGGATCCGGTGCTGCGCCCGGTCCTGGTGCGGGGCCAGCGGTCGTACGGCCGGGTCGTGGACCGGTTCAGCGCCGCCGAGGCCGCCGCGGCCAACCTGGATCTCGTGGTCGGCGCGCTGGAGCAGGAGGGCATCTCCTATTTCCTGGTGTCCTCCCGGACCCGGTACACGGTCGGCGTGAACGCCGTGGACCGGGCGCGGTTACTCGCCGCGCTGGAGACGCGGAACGCGGGTACGGCCGTGTTCATCGGCCGTCCGCTGCCCGGCGGCCGGCTCCAGCACCCGGCCCTGTTCCTGGACGGCGTCCTGCCTGCCGCGCTGCGCACGGCCCCCGTGCTGCGCGTGGGCGAGAACCACCTCGGCCCCGCCGGCCAACTGCTCGCCGGACCGGAGCTTGCCTGTGACGTCGAGTTCTGGGAGGACGGCGCGGAGCTGCTCGCCTCCGCCGACGGGCCGCGGCGGCTGGCCAAGGTACAGCCCCAGGCGTCCGCCGACGTCTTCGCCGAGTCGCTCGTCACCCCCCGTAACAACGGGGTGACCGACGTGCTGCCGGCGAGTGAGCAGAAGCTGGTCACCGTGCGCGTCGGCGAGCGGGAGCTGCCCAGCTTCGCCCCGCTCACCCTGCCCACCGTGAACCAGGTGACCTTCCCCGTCGACGTCGTCTACACCTGGGTGGACGGCGAGGAGCCGGCGATGCGGGCCAAGCGGGCCCGGTACCAGGAGGACGGCATCGCCGAGATCCTGGACAAGGAGACGGGCGCCTCCCGCTACACCAGCCACGACGAGCTGAAGTACTCGCTGCGCTCGCTCGCGATGTACGCCGACTTCGTCCGGCACATCCACCTCGTCACCGACGGCCAGAAGCCGCACTGGCTGGACGACACCGCCCCCGGCATCACGGTCGTCGACCACCGCGACATCTTCCCGGCCGACGTGCTGCCCGTCTTCAACTCGCACGCGATCGAGACCCGGCTGCACCACATACCGGGCCTGTCCGAGCACTACCTGTACTTCAACGACGACGTCTTCGTCGGCCGCCGGGTCACCCCGGAGCACTTCTTCTTCGGCAGCGGTCTGCTGAAGATCCCGGTGTCACCGCTCAAGATCGGCGTCGGCAAGCCGCACGCCGAGGAGACCGCCACCAACTCCGCCAGCAAGAACGTACGGCGGCTGCTGCTGGAGGAGTTCGGGCGGCTGACGACGCACAACTTCATGCATACCCCGCTGCCGCAGCGACGCGGCACGCTGCGGGCGCTGGAGGAGCTGTTCCCGGAGGACATCCGGCGCACCACCGCCTCCCGGTTCCGTTCGCCGCAGGACATCGCGATGACGGCGCCGCTGCTCTACCAGTACGCGCTGATGACCGGCCAGGGCGTCCCCGGCAAGTTCAGCTTCCGGTACGTGAACATCAGCCGGCCCGACGCCGAGCCGCGCCTGACCGACCTGCGCCGCAACCGCCGCTTCGACTTCTTCTGCCTCAACGACGTCGACGTGCCGCCGGAGGAGCGGGAGCAGGTCAGCGCCCGGATGCACGAGTTCCTGGAGCACTACTTCCCCTTCCCGAGCCCCTTCGAGAAGCAGGGCTGACGGTCGCGGCCATGGCCATCGACGTCCGTCACCGACTCGCATCACCGTCGCCCGGACCGCGGGCCGTCCGGGACCTGCTGCGTCCGCTGTCGCGCCTGCTGGGTCGCCTGCGGCTGTGGCTCGCGGCCCGGCTCTGGGCGCTGCGCGCAGCCCCGGCCCGCCGCCGGCTGCGCGCCGCCGTCCCGGGGCTGCGCCGGGTCGCCTGCGGGCCGGTACGGCTGTACGGGCTCACGGTCGCCGCGTACACCGCCGTGGAGGCCGCCGCCACCGACCTGGAGCAGGTGTGCGCCGCGCTGGAGGCGGCCGGCGTCCCGTACTTCCTGGTCCCGGCCGAGCCGGGGCCCGGGGTGCCGCGGCCGGTGGTCGGGGTGGAGGAGCCGTACCGCGTCGCGGTCCTGGCGCGGGCCCGGGAGCACTTCGCGCGCGGCGCCGGGTACGTCGGTGCGGTGGGGCCGGACGGTGCCGTGACCAGCGCGGTGCTGTGGGCCGACGGCAAGCTGCCGCGGGCGCTGCGGTGCGCCCCCGTGCTGCGGGCCGGTGTGGTCCGGCTGGGGCCCTGTGGGCAGGTGCTCGGCGGGCTGGAGACGGGATGCGACATCGAGTTCTGGCGGTACGGGCGTGAGCTGGGCGCGGACCCCGCGCATCTGACGGTGCCGGGTACGAGCCTCCAGGACGACTTCGGCCCGGCACTGGTCGCCCCACGCCGCAACGCCGTCTCGGAGGTCCTGCCGCCGACGGCTCGGGAGCCGGCTGAGGCGACGGGGCGGCAGCCGTTACCGCCGACGGGGGAGCAGCCGCTCGATCCCGTGGGGAAGCAGCCGCTCGGCCCGGCGGGGGAGCAGTCGTGCGTGTCTGCCGGGCGGCAGTCGTCTACGTGTGCTGGGCGGCAGCCGTCCGGGTCGGCCGGGGAGCAACCGTCCGGGTCGCCCGGGGAGCAGCCGTCAGCGTTGCCTGAACAGCGGACGCTCACCCCTGCCGGGCAACAACCGTCCGCGCCGCCCGGCCGGCGACCGCCCACCCCCGCGGAGCGGCACGGCACGGCTCCCGGCGCCCGGTGCTCCCTGCCGACCTTCGCCGTGTTCGCCGAGCCCGGTATCGATCAGGTCTGCTTCCCCGTCGACGCCGTGTACACCTGGGTGGACGGGGACGACCCGGTGATGGCCGTGAAGCGCCGGGCCCATCAGGCGCTGTCCGACGACGTCATCGCCCCGCGCGAGACGGGCGCCTCCCGCTACACCAGCCACGACGAACTGAAGTACGCGCTGCGGTCGCTGGAGATGTACGCCGGTTTCATCCGGAACGTCTACCTCGTGACCGACGCGCAGACACCGGCCTGGCTGAACCCGGACGCGGTGGGCCTGACCGTCATCGACCACCGGGACATCCTCCCGGCCGACGCGCTGCCCGTCTTCAACTCGCACGCGATAGAGAGCCGGCTGCACCACATCCCGGGCCTGTCGGAGCACTACCTCTACTTCAACGACGACGTCTTCATCAACCACCCGGTGCGCGCCGAGAACTTCTTCCACGGCAACGGCATCGCCCGCATCCCGCTGTCCCCGCTGAAGCTCGGCGTCGGCGCCCCGCACCCGCTGGAGCCGGCGCCGAACTCCGCCGGGAAGAACGCCCGCGAGGTGATCCGGCGCTTCCACGGCAGGTACGTCACGCACAAGTCGCTGCACACTCCGCACCCCCAACTGATGTCGGTCATGCGGGAGATGGAGGGCCTCGGCATCGAGGAGCTGGAGCGGACGGCGTACTCGCGCTTCCGGTCCACCACCGACGTCGCGCCGGCGTCCACGCTCCACCACCACTGGGCCATCGCGACGGGCCGGGCGGTACCGGCCGACTACAGCTTCCGGTACGTCCAACTGGGCACGCCGGACATGCGGCGGCGGCTGGCGCGGCTCGCGGCCGGCGAGGACGTGGACTTCTTCTGCCTCAACGACGTGGACACCGACCCGGCGGACCGGGCGGCGGCGCGGTCGGCCATCCGCGCCTTCCTGGAGCGGAAGTATCCGTTCCCCAGCCGTTTCGAGCGGGCGGCACGGGCGACGTCGCATCCTTCCGCTCCCTCCGCTCCCTCTGTTTCCTCCGCTCCTACGCGCCCCCGCCCACCCCTCCGACCGCACCGCGCCGGGCGCGCCGACGCCGCCCGGCCGTGGCTCGATTGACGCGACTTGTTAATTGATTGGCGTCTCCCAGGCCCCCGCTCGTAACTTGTGCTCACCGCTTGAGCCGCTTACAGACGTGGGGGATCCTCGATGTCACCAGCCCGTGTGAGACGTGCCGTCCACGAATCCGTCTCCGGGCTCCCCAGAGAGTTCTGGTGGCTGTGGACCAGCACCCTCGTCAACCGGCTGGGCGCGTTCGTGGCCACGTTCATGGCCCTCTACCTCACGCTCGACCGCGGCTACTCCGCCTCGTACGCCGGTCTCGTCGCCTCCCTGCACGGGCTCGGCGGGGTCGTCTCCTCGCTGGCCGGCGGGGTGATGGCCGACCGGCTCGGCCGGCGGCCCACGCTGCTCATCGCGCAGACCGCCACCGCCGCCTCGGTCGCCCTGCTCGGCTTCATGACCGACCCGGTCGCCATCGCCGCCGTCGCCTTCCTCGTCGGCATGGCCTCCAACGCCTCCCGGCCGGCCGTGCAGGCGATGATGGCCGACATCGTCCGCCCCGAGGACCGGGTGCGGGCCTTCTCCCTCAACTACTGGGCGATCAACCTGGGCTTCGCCGTCTCCTCCATGGCCGCCGGGTTCATCGCCGAGTTCAGCTATCTCGCCGGGTTCCTGATCGAGGCGGGGATGACCCTGGCCTGCGCGGTCGTCGTCTTCGCCAAGGTGCCGGAGTCGCGGCCGGCGGTCACGGCCAAGCAGGCGGAGGACGGTGTCAGCCTGGGCACGGTGCTGCGGGACGGGCGGTACATGGCCGTCGTCGGACTGTCCTTCCTCGTCGCCCTGGTCTTCCAGCAGGGTTCGGTCGGACTGCCGGTGGCCATGGGGCGGGCCGGGTTCTCCCCGGCCGACTACGGTCTCGCCATCGCCGTCAACGGCATCCTGATCGTCGTCCTCCAGATCCCCGTCACCCGGTTCATCGAGCACCGCGACCCGCGCACCCTCTTGGTCGCCTCCTCGCTCCTCGCGGGATACGGCTTCGGGCTCACCGCGTTCGCCGGCTCGGTCGGTGTCTTCATGGTCACCGTGTGCGTGTGGACCCTGGCCGAGATCGTCAACGCCCCGACCCAGACCGGCCTCGTCGTCCGCCTCTCCCCGGTCCACGGCCGCGGGCGCTACCAGGGCATGTACACCCTCTCCTGGTCCGTCGCCGCCCTGATCGCTCCCCTGATGTCGGGCGTGGTCATCGACCACCTCGGCGCCGGGTGGCTGTGGGGGACGTGCGCGGTGGTGGGGACGGCGGCCGGGCTCGGCTACGGCGTCCTGATGCGCCGCCTGCCCCAGGAGCAGCCGGCCCCGGCCAGGGCGCGGGCGGACGCCGAGACCGAGGTCCGTACGGCCTAGGCAGCCGCTGCCGAGGGCCTCACAGGGCCGGCAGGAAGCCGCCGCGGGCCGTGCCCGAGGAGAGCAGGGCGGACCAGTCGAGGGTCTCGGGCAGCCGGTGCAGGGACAGCACGACCGCCCCGCCCGCCCGCTCGGCGTCCCCGCACCAGTCACCCATGTCGCCGGGCGCTCCCTCCGCGCCGATCACCGGGGCGGCGAGGGCGGGGACGACGAGGCCGTGATCGCCGGGTCCGTCCACGACACACAGGGTGAGCCGCGGGGCGATGCTCCACCCCTCGCACACCGGCACCGCCCCGTCGGGCGCGGTCAGCACCGGCAGCACGTCGTGGACGGACGCCTCGGCCAGCAGCAGCACGGGCGTCGCCCCACGGACGAACAGGGTCTTCTCGGGATCCAGCAGCATGGCCCCACTCTCGCAGGACCGGCGCGGGGGCGCGGGAGAGGGGTGGCGCCGACGTGCGGGGTTCGCCGGGGAGGGGCTGGCGCCGACGTGGGTCTCGCCTACGTGCCCCGGGAGGGGGGTGGCGCCGACGCGGGCCTCGCCGACGTGCCCCGGGGGAACGTGCGCCGACGTGCGGGGCTCGGCGACGTGCCCTGGGGGAGGACCGCCGGTATGCGGGCCGCGTTAGCGCGGGGCCCGGGAGGGAGGTGCCGTCGGCGCGCCGACGTGCGCCGACGTGCGGGGCTCGGCGACGTGCCCTGGGGGAGGACCGCCGGTATGCGGGCCGCGTTAGCGCGGGGCCCGGGAGGGAGGTGCCGTCGGCAGAGACGTGCCGCCAACCCGCGGTGCGCACGTCGGCAGAAACGCGCAGTTACCTCCCCCTTTCTGGGAACTCGGCAGGCGGATGCCGGTGGATCATGCCGGTGGAGACCGTGCCGCGGCAGGGGTGATGAGCATGCCGCCCGAGAAGTCCGGGTCGTCCGCGGGTGGCGGCGGGCCGCCCGAGGCCGAGGTGCGGCTGCGGGTCAGTGAGGCGCTGGCGGCCGCCGCGCGGGGTGCCGACGAGCCCCGGGCGGTGCCCGGCGCGCTGTGCGCGGCGTGCGTGCGGCTGCTGCCGGTCACCGGTTCCTCGGTGTCGATCTCCGGCGGCAAGGGCGTCCGCATGACCTGGTGCGCCAGCGACCGGGTCGCCGCCCGGCTGGCGGAGCTCCAGTACACGGTGGGCGACGGCCCCTGCCAGACCGCCCTCGACCAAGGCGTCCCCGTCCTCGCCGCCGACCTCACCCAGGGTCCAGACGTCCGCCGCTGGCCGATCTTCGCGCACGAGGCGGTGGGTCTCGGCGTCCGCGCGGTGTTCTCGCTGCCGCTCGGCGTCAGCGGCGCCGCCGTCGGCACCCTCGACCTGTACAGCGAGCGGGTGGGCGGGCTGGCCGAGCCCGATCTGCGGGTCGCGCTGTGGGTGCGGGACGCGGTCACCCTGGCGCTGATGAACCTCCAGGCGGCCCGGCACGCCCACGCCGACGGGGGCGCCGAGGAGGACACCGAGGGCGAGGTGGCGTCCTGGGTGGCGGCCTCCGAGGCCGGCCACACCGAGGTCTACCAGGCGGTCGGCATGGTGATGGTGCAACTGGACGTGGACCCCGAGCAGGCCCTGGACCGGCTGCGGGCCCGCGCGTACGCCGACGGCCGCACGGTCAGCCAGGTGGCCCGGGAGGTCCTGACCCGCCGGCTGAGCTTCCGGCCGGAGAAGGACGGCGGGGACCCGGCTCGCCCCTACGGCGGTGGCCCCGCTCCCCCCTGGGGAGGACGGGCCTGACGTCCGCCGGCGCGGAAGGGGCGCCGCCCTCACACCTCCAGCGGTACCGGATGCACCTCGTCCGCCCGATGGCCGGCGCGCTCGTGGATGCGCTGGACGGCCTCCGCCGAGGGTGCCTCGGAGAGGCAGTAGACGATGCCGGACTCCGGGTCCGCCCAGGCATGCTCGAAGTGCACCGACTCGTCCGCCTCGATGGCGAGGTCGGCCCGGTGCGCCTCCATCAGCTGGTCGGCCGTGATGCCTTCCATGCCGCGGTGTACGTCGATGAACTTGGCCATGGCCCGACACCTCCTCCTCGCGCCGGTTGTCCGTCCCCCGCTCCTTCCATGCTGCGCCCGAGGGGAGGGAGGGGCATCCGGTACGACGGGGGCCGGTGTGAACCGCGCTCACACCGGCCCGGACATGCCGTTCAGCCGCACTGGCAGGGGTTGCCCGACTGGCACCCGCAGCCGCAGCCGGAGCCGCAGCCGCAGGCGCCGAACAGCGGAAGTGTCCTGATCTCGGCGGGCTGCTCGGTCTCGCGCTCCTGCGTCGGGTCGGGCGTGGTGCTGGGGGATTCGGCCATGGGTCCCTCCTAGACCTGGGGCAGGGTGCCCTCGCCCATTCCATGCCCGTTCCGCCGGGCGCATCAACGGCGCACGGAGGCGTTCGCGGACCCGGCCCGCCCCGGCCCGCTCCCGCCCCGGAGGGGTTACGCCCCCTCGGTGCCCGTCACCGGCTGGATGTCCGGCTGCAGCTCGTCCGCGTGCTCACCGGTCACCAGGTAGACCACGCGCTTGGCGACGGCCACGGCGTGGTCGGCGTACCGCTCGTAGTAGCGGCCCAGCAGGGTGACGTCCACGGCCGTCTCGATGCCGTGCTTCCAGCGGTCGTCGATCAGGTGCTGGAAGAGCGTGCGGTGCAGCAGGTCCATCTCGTCGTCGTCCTGCTCCAGCTGGAGCGCGAGGTCGACGTCCTTGGTCACGAGCACTTCGGCCGCCTTGGCCATCAGGCGCTGCGCGAGCTGGCCCATCTCCAGGATGGTGGCGTGCAGGTCGTACGGAACGGCCCGGTCCGGGAAGCGCAGCCGCGCGAGCTTCGCCACGTGCTGGGCGAGGTCGCCGGAGCGCTCCAGGTCGGCGGACATGCGCAGCGACGTGACGACGATCCGCAGGTCCGTCGCCACCGGCTGCTGCCGGGCCAGCAGTGCTATCGCCCGCGCCTCCAGGTCGTGCTGGAGTTCGTCGACCTTCTTGTCGGCCTCGATCACGCTCTCGGCCAGCTTGAGGTCGGTGTCGAGGATGGCGGTCGTGGCGCGCCCGATCGCCGATCCGACCAGCCGGGCCATCTCCACCAGTCCGTCGCCGATCGAGTCCAGTTCCTCGTGGTACGCGTCCCGCATCAGGGTTCCCTCTCATCGGTGTGCTTGGTCCCCACGCTCCCACGTTCCGCCCCGCACTCGTCCGTTTCCGCCACCCCAAATGAACCAATACTGGCTGCAAGGTGAACTCTGGGCGACGAGTGTTCGAGGTCGCACCTCGACGGCTGTGGTCATGTCGTACGCCGTGCCTAACCTGGGGGCATGGACGTGAACGCGGCGGTCGCCGCAGCGGCAGCGATCGCCGGGGTGCTCACCGGTGTCATCGCCATGCTGGCGTTCCGCTGGAGCGAACGCGACCAGAAGCGACCGACCAGGACTTCCTTGCACACTGATCCCGTACTCCCGCCCGGCGTGGACACCGTACTGTCCGTGCTCCGCTCCTCCGCCGTCGTCCTCGACGAGGCCGACGCCGTGGTCAAGGCCAGCTCCGCCGCCTACGCCCTCGGGCTGGTCCGCGGCGGCAAGCTCGCCGTCGAACCCATGCTCCAGATGGCCCGGGACACCAGACGGGACGGCGAGATACGACAGGTCGAGCTGGACCTGCCCCGGCGCGGCACCGGACGCGGCGAGGCCCTCGCCGTCTCCGCGCGCGTGGCCCCGCTCGGTTCCCGCCTGGTCCTGCTGCTGGTCGAGGACCTGACGGAGGCCCGCCGGATCGAGGCCGTGCGCCGCGACTTCGTGGCGAACGTCAGCCATGAGCTGAAGACGCCCGTCGGCGCGCTGTCCCTGCTCTCCGAGGCCGTGATGGATGCCTCCGACGACCCCGAGGCCGTGCAGCGCTTCGCCGGCCGGATGCAGATCGAGGCGACCCGGCTGACCAACCTGGTGCAGGAGCTGATCGACCTCTCCCGGGTGCAGAACGACGACCCGCTGGAGGACGCCGAGCCCGTCCGGGTGGAAGAGCTGGTCGCCGAGGCCATCGACCGCTGCCGCCACCAGGCGGGCACGAAGCAGATCACGATCGCCGCCGGAGGCACCGCGGACCTGCACGTGTGGGGCAACCGCGGCCAGCTCGCCGCCGCCCTCGGCAACCTGGTCGAGAACGCGGTCAACTACTCCCCGGCCCGCACCCGCGTCGGCATCGCCGCACGCCGGGTCAACGCGCCCGGCGGTGACCTGATCGAGCTGGCGGTCACCGACCAGGGCATCGGCATCTCGGACAAGGACAAGGAGCGCATCTTCGAGCGCTTCTACCGCGTCGACCCGGCCCGCTCCCGGCAGACCGGCGGCACCGGCCTGGGGCTCGCCATCGTCAAGCACGTGGTCGCCTCGCACGGCGGGGAGGTCACGGTCTGGAGCGCCGAGGGCCAGGGCTCCACCTTCACTCTCAGGCTGCCGGAGGCGGGCGCGGCCCGCGACCGCGCACAGCAGCACCCCGACCTCGAAGACGAGGACGGATCCACCGACTCACCCCCGTACGCATCGCTTCCCGCCCCGGAGGTCCTTCCGTGACCCGTGTGCTCGTCGTCGAGGACGAGGAGTCCTTCTCCGACGCCCTGTCGTACATGCTCCGCAAGGAGGGCTTCGAGGTCGCCGTCGCGGCGACCGGCCCTGACGGCCTGGACGAGTTCGAGCGCAACGGCGCCGATCTGGTCCTGCTCGACCTGATGCTGCCGGGCCTGCCCGGCACCGAGGTCTGCCGTCAGCTACGCGGCCGTTCCAACGTCCCCGTGATCATGGTGACCGCCAAGGACAGCGAGATCGACAAGGTTGTCGGGCTCGAAATAGGAGCCGACGACTACGTCACCAAGCCGTTCTCCTCCCGCGAGCTGGTCGCCCGCATCCGCGCGGTGCTGCGCCGGCGCGGCGAGCCGGAGGAGGTCACCCCGGCCGCGCTGGAGGCGGGCCCGGTCCGGATGGACGTCGACCGGCACGTGGTCACCGTCGGCGGCTCGAAGGTCGACCTGCCGCTCAAGGAGTTCGACCTGCTGGAGATGCTGCTGCGCAACGCGGGCCGCGTGCTCACCCGCATGCAGCTCATCGACCGCGTCTGGGGCGCCGACTACGTGGGCGACACCAAGACCCTCGACGTCCACGTCAAGCGTCTGCGCGCCAAGATCGAACCGGACCCGGGCGCGCCGCGGTACCTGGTGACGGTGCGGGGTCTGGGCTACAAGTTCGAGCCGTAAACCGTGGACGCCTGCAGATAGAAAAACGCTTGTACATATGCCGAAGGGCGGCACCCGCGCGGGGTGCCGCCCTTCGGCGTACGGCTGGTCAGTGGCCGGCGGCCGAGGCCGACGCCGAGTCGTGCGGGGTGGCGGCCTCGCCGGACGCGGTGGCCGACGGGCTCGTCCCGTGGCCGCTCGCCGGCTTGCCGCTGCCGGTCGCGCTGCCGGACGGGCTGGCCGGGGCGCCGCCGGCGGCCGGGGCGGACGGGACCTGGCTAGGGCCCCACTTGTCGAAGTAGCTGGTGGCCGGGACGACGAAGGCGCGCAGGCTCACCTTGCCGGTCTTGCTGAAGGTGAAGGTGATCTTCTGGGCGTTGCCGTCCTGGACGGCCTCACGGCCGCTGGGCAGCGTCGCGGACGCGTTGTCCTTGCCGCCGAGGATCAGCGAGCCGCCCGCCGGAACGGTCAGGCTCTGGCCCTTGGCGGGCTTCAGCTCGGCGGACGTGCCGCTGGTGTCCAGGGTGACCGACTGGAGGGTCTGGTCGGTGCGCCCGGAGTTGAAGACGGTCGCGGAGATCACCGCGGGGCCCGTCGACTGGAGGTCGGGCTGGGTGATGACCAGAGCGTTCTGGATCTTGATGTCGCCCACGCTGGTCGCCGCGTTGTCCGGCTTGATCTCCAGGGTCTGGGCGTTGTTTCCGGCGCCGCAGGCGGCGAGCGAGGCGATCGAGAAGACGATGGCGGAGGCGGCGAGGGCGCCGCGTCGAAGGCTGCTGCTCACGGCGGCGGCAACTCCTTGAACGCGCGGGCGGCTCCCCTTATAAAGCCGCCCTAAGTGTCTGTCAGCGGACTTAGGTTACCGAGCCGTTCCCAGGCCATCGCACCCGACCCTCCCCCCGGCCCCGGGCTTCCCTCCGGGTGGGGGTACCCCGCGGGGCACATCTGACTCAGCGGTCACATTGCGGAGCCGCTGGTCTGTCATTCACATAACGCGAGGGCGACCCCCTCTCGGCGCCTCACAACGACGCTCGCAAAATTTCCGTGAAGGAATGTCCGAGCCCCCCGGATATTGATCACGGAGCACCCCTCCGGCAGCCGTTGATCAATTCTGGATTCGTCTCACATCCGGCCACGGCCACCGAACGGAGTAGCGGAAGTCGCACGCTTGAGACCGGACAAATCGGGATGTTACGCCACTCGGAGCGACCCCCCGAGGCGTGTGACGTACGTGTTTCGCCCTGCCCGGAGAGCCCCTCCGACCTGCGAATACCCGCTTCCGGAGACTCGCCGCAGCACGTTCCGGTTGCTGTTGTCAAGCCCTGAGATATGCCCTGACCTGCGAAAACGCCATTCAGAAGACGCCGTATCCGTGTTACCCTGGATAGCCACGGAAGGGGTACCTGTCACATGACGTTCAAGGTTGGCGACACCGTGGTCTATCCCCATCACGGGGCCGCGCTGATCGAGGCTATCGAAACTCGCCAGATCAAAGGCGTGGACAAGACCTACTTGGTGCTGAAGGTCGCCCAGGGTGACCTGACGGTACGTGTGCCAGCGGACAATGCGGAGTTCGTCGGCGTGCGTGATGTGGTCGGTCAGGACGGGCTGGACCGGGTCTTCGAGGTGCTGCGCGCGCCGTACGCCGAGGAGCCCACGAACTGGTCCCGTCGCTACAAGGCAAACCTGGAGAAGCTCGCCTCCGGCGATGTCATCAAGGTCGCGGAAGTCGTTCGTGACCTGTGGCGTCGCGAGCGCGAGCGCGGACTGTCCGCCGGTGAGAAGCGCATGCTCGCCAAGGCCCGCCAGATCCTGGTGAGCGAGCTGGCTCTCGCGGAGAACACGAACGAAGACAAGGCCGAGGCCCTGCTCGACGAGGTGCTCGCCTCCTGACGCGCAACGGCAGCGAACCTTCGCTTCCGGCACGCTCAGCACACTGAAATGCCGCGGTGCCCGATGACACTGACCTGTCGCCGGGCGCTGCGGCATATTGCGTCCCCGCAGCGGGTGCTTCTCGGGAAGCCTGTGACCGGGAAGCCTGTGGATCAACCCCCCGACACGCGATCCCCCGATAATCGATCCCCGGTCGATACTCGATCCCCGGTGCTCGATGCGCCGGTACTCGATGTGCCGGCCCGGGCGGATGGCTCGACCAGGGTCACGGAAAGGGTCCGGTCAAGGCGTCGCGCCCGGCACTCCTCCAGGCCATACCCACCTAGGTCGAGCACACAAACCTGACAGGAACCGATGTCTGACGAATCGCGCCCCACGCCCGCGCAGACCCCCGTCGCCGCCGTGATTCCGGCCGCCGGCCGGGGCGTGCGGCTCGGTCCGGGCGCCCCCAAGGCGCTCCGCGCGCTGAACGGCACGCCCATGCTCATCCACGCGGTCCGCGCCCTCGCCGCGTCCCGCCATGTCTCGCTGGTGATCGTCGTGGCCCCGCCGGACGGCGCCGCGGAGGTCAAGTCCCTGCTCGACGCGCACGCGCTGCCGGAGCGGACGGACTTCCAGGTCGTCCCCGGCGGCTCGTCCCGCCAGGAGTCCGTCCGGATCGGCCTGGGCGCCCTGCCGCCGCACTACCGGATCGTCCTCGTCCACGACGCGGCCCGGCCGCTCGTGCCGGTGGACACGGTCGACGCGGTCATCGAGGCCGTACGCGACGGCGCCCCCGCCGTGGTGCCCGCGCTGCCGCTGGCCGACACGGTCAAGGAGGTCGCGCCCGCGGACGTGATCGGCGACCCCGAGCCGGTCGTCGCCACCCCCGAGCGGGCCCGGCTGCGCGCCGTCCAGACCCCGCAGGGCTTCGACCGGGCGACCCTGGTCCGCGCCCACGAGACCGTCACCGAGAACGTCACCGACGACGCGAGCATGGTGGAGCAGCTCGGGCTGCCGGTCGTGGCCGTCCCCGGACACGAGGAGGCCTTCAAGGTGACCCGGCCCCTCGACCTGATCCTCGCCGAGGCGGTCCTGGCCCGCAGGAGGCTGACCGATGGCTTCTGAGGCCGGCTTCGTGCTCCCCCAGGTCGGCATCGGCACCGACATCCACGCCTTCGAGGAGGGCCGCGAGCTGTGGTGCGCGGGCCTGAAGTGGGAGGGGGAGGGGCCCGGCCTGGCCGGCCACTCCGATGCCGACGTCGTCGCCCACGCGGCCTGCAACGCCCTCTTCTCCGCCGCCGGGCTCGGCGACCTGGGGCAGCACTTCGGCACCGGCCGCCCCG
Organism: Streptomyces flaveolus; assembly: GCF_000716535.1. Lineage (GTDB taxonomy): Bacteria > Actinomycetota > Actinomycetes > Streptomycetales > Streptomycetaceae > Streptomyces > Streptomyces flaveolus_A. The sequence goes on from NZ_JNWV01000007.1 coordinate 19,451, forward strand.
ATTGGTCCGGCGCGTCCGGGGTCACCCTGCTCACCGAGGCGGCCCGGATCGTGCGCGCGGCAGGCTTCACCATCGGCAACGTCGCCGTCCAGGTGATCGGACCCCGCCCGAAGATCGGCAAGCGGCGCGACGAGGCCCAGAAGATCCTCTCCGAGGCGGCCGGCGCGCCCGTGTCCGTCTCCGGCGCCACGACCGACGGGCTCGGCTTCCCGGGCCGCGAGGAGGGGCTGATGGCGGTGGCCACGGCACTCGTGGTGCGCGTGAGCTGACGGCGTGGCAGGGTACCCACACGACGACCAGTGATCGTGTATTCCGGAGGGTGCCCATGTCCGCCGTACTGTCCGACCGCCTGAAGTCCGTGCTCGACGGCAAGGTGTTCGTCGTCTTCGGCACCGTCCAGCCCGACGGCAGCCCGCAGATGTCCCCGGTGTGGGTGAAGCGCGACGGCGACGACCTGCTGGTCTCCACGACGGTCGACCGCCGCAAGTACCGGAACCTGGAGCGCGAGCCCCGGGTGACGGTCGTCGTCGTGAACCCCGACGAGCCGTACGAGTACGCCGAGATCCGCGGCACCGCCGAGACCACGACCGAGGGCGGCCAGGAACTGATCGACGCACTCAGCCGCAAGTACACCGGCAAGGACTACGCGGACTTCAACCCGGCGTCGGGCCAGGACGCCGAGCGGGTGGTCGTACGGATCCGGCCGCGGAAGGTCGTCGGCAGGCTGTGAGGCGGCGGGGCGCGGCCGGGCGGTGAAGCGGTTTCCCGGTGGGAAGGCGCATGGCACTGCCCGCCGCCCACTACCCTGGAGTGGTGACCATTCGCCTGTACGACACCAGCGCCCGGCAGATCCGTGACTTCACCCCGCTCAAGCCGGGCTGTGTCTCGATCTACCTGTGCGGCGCCACCGTGCAGGCCGCACCGCACATCGGCCACATCCGCTCGGGCCTCAACTTCGACATCATGCGCCGCTGGTTCGCGTACCGCGGCTACGAGGTGACGTTCATCCGCAACGTCACCGACATCGACGACAAGATCATCGCCAAGAGCCACGAGCAGGACCGGCCCTGGTGGTCGATCGGGTACGAGAACGAGCGCGCGTTCAACGAGGGCTACACCGCCCTCGGCTGCCTCCCGCCGACCTACGAGCCCCGCGCCACCGGCCACATCACCGAGATGGTCGAGATGATGCGGGGTCTCATCGAGCGCGGGCACGCCTACGAGGCCGACGGCAACGTCTACTTCGACGTACGGTCCTTCCCGCACTACCTGGAGCTGTCCCGGCAGGAGCTGGACAACCTGCTCCAGCCGTCCGGCGAGGGCGAGACCGGCAAGCGGGACCCGCGCGACTTCGCCATGTGGAAGTCGGCCAAGCCGGGCGAGCCGACCTGGCCGACCCCGTGGGGACCGGGGCGCCCCGGCTGGCACCTGGAGTGCTCCGCCATGGCGCACAAGTACCTGGGCAGCGCCTTCGACATCCACGGCGGCGGTCTCGACCTGATCTTCCCGCACCACGAGAACGAGATCGCCCAGGCCAAGGCCTACGGCGACGACTTCGCCCGGTACTGGGTGCACAACGCCTGGGTGACCATGGCCGGCGACAAGATGTCCAAGTCGCTCGGCAACAGCGTCCTGGTCAGTGAGATGGTCAAGCAGTGGCGGCCCGTCGTGCTGCGCTACTACCTGGGCACCCCGCACTACCGCTCGATGATCGAGTACAGCGAGGAGTCCCTGCGCGAGGCCGAGTCCGCGTTCGCGCGGATCGAGGGCTTCGTGCAGCGGGTCACCGAGCTGGCCGGGAAGACGGTCGAGCCGGCCGCCGAGGTCCCGCCCGCCTTCGCCGAGGCGATGGACGACGACCTGGGCGTCCCGCAGGCCCTCGCCGTTGTGCACACCACCGTCCGGCAGGGCAACAGCGCACTGGCCGCCGACGACAAGGAAGCGGCCGTCGCCCGGCTCGCCGAGGTGCGGGCCATGCTCGGCGTCCTCGGCCTCGACCCGCTCGACCCGCACTGGGCCGGTGAGGGCGGCGACCGGAGCGAGGACCTGAACGGCGTGGTCGACAGCCTCGTGCGCCTCGTCCTCGACCAGCGCGAGTCCGCCCGCGCCCGCAAGGACTGGGCCACCGCCGACGCCATCCGCGACCAGCTCGGCCAGGCCGGGCTGGTCATCGAGGACAGCCCGCAGGGCCCGCGCTGGAGCCTCGGCCCGCGCTAGCCCCCGCTTGATCGATTGTGCCGCCCGGCCGTCCGGGCGGCACACTGCATAAGACGTACGTACGAAAGCTCACGAAGACAGGTAGGTCATGGCCGCGAACAACCGTCGCATGTCCGGCAAGAAGGGCGCGCAGGTCGGCAGTGGCGGCCAGCGGCGCCGGGGCCTGGAGGGCAAGGGCCCGACCCCGCCCGCCGAGATGCGCAAGGGGCACGCCAAGCAGCGCGCCGCCGCGGCCAAATCGCGCCGCGCGCAGGGCCGCTCGCAGCAGCGCCGGGGCGGCGGCAGGTCCGCCTCCGAGCTGGTGGTGGGCCGCAACCCGGTCGTCGAGGCGCTCCGCGAGGGCGTCCCGGCCTCCACCCTCTACGTCCAGCAGTTCATCGACAACGACGAGCGCGTCCGCGAGGCCCTCCAGCTCGCCGCCGAGCGCGGTGGCATCAACCTCATGGAGGCCCCGCGTCCCGAGCTGGACCGCATGACGAACGGCCTCAACCACCAGGGCCTCGTCCTCCAGGTCCCGCCGTACGAGTACGCGCACCCGGAGGATCTGCTCGACGCCGCCGCCGAGGAGGGCGAGGACCCGCTGGTCGTGGCCCTGGACGGGGTCACCGACCCGCGCAACCTCGGCGCCGTCGTCCGTTCCGTCTCCGCCTTCGGCGGCCACGGCGTGGTCGTGCCCGAGCGCCGCTCGGCCGGCATGACCGCCGGCGCCTGGAAGACCTCCGCCGGTACGGCCGCCCGTACGCCGGTCGCCCGCGCCACCAACCTCACCCGGGCCCTGGAGGCCTACAAGAAGGCCGGCCTCACGGTGGTCGGCCTGGCGGCGGACGGCGAGGTCGAACTCGGCGACCTGGAGGCCCTGGCGGGCCCGGTCGCCATCGTCGTCGGCAGCGAGGGCAAGGGCCTGTCCCGCCTGGTCGGCGAGACCTGCGACTTCCGCGTCCGCATCCCGATGCCGGGCGGCGCCGAGTCCCTCAACGCGGGTGTCGCCGCCGGGATCGTGCTGTACGAGGCCGCACGCAGGCGGAGCTGAACAACCGTCCGGACGGGCCTGAACACCCGTCCGGAAGTTCACCCTTGCGGGGTAATTCAGGCGTCCATATGGCGCTCGCGCCCGCTTTGACGGGGTCCGGACACATCCGGGCGGTCAAAGCAGTGTCCTAACGCCACGTCACTCGGTTAGATGAGTGTGGACACCAGAACACCCCGCACACCCACGGGGGACCGCTCGTCGGGATTCGACGACGCTCCCGCGCTGAGCATGGTGAAGGTGCCGAGCGATCCGGCGCAGGTCATCGTCAATCACGCCAGCTTCCGCGTGCAGCTGGGCGCGGCGGCCAAGCGCACCCAATCCCCGCGGATCGCCCGGCATCTGAGCGCCACCCAGGACACCGCCCGGATGCCCGTCGTGGGCACGGCGGGCCGGGCCGGTGCCACCGGCCGCCGCCGCCCCGTCGTGTGGAGCGGCAAGTCCGCCCCCGACGACACCGGCGCCCACCGGCTCCTCCAGGCCGTGCGGGGCAGCAGCGTCCGCCACGCCGACGAGCCCGAGGCCGGCGCGACCCAGGTCATCCCGCGCGTCCAGACGGGCTACGCCGACACCTACGACGAACGCGACCGGACCGTCGAGACCCCTGTCGTCGGCCACCAGCGCACCGCCCCCGACATCGACGGCACCCGCCTCCTGCCGCACATGCGCACGGCCGTCGGCGCCTACGACGACCCCGGCTACCCCGACGACCACGAGCCGTACGCCGCCTACCCGGACGACACCGACACCGACACCGACCTCGTTCCCGACGCCGACGCCCCGCGCACCGGCAAGCGCCACGGCGACGACCCGGCCCGGCACGCCTACTACCCGGGCCGCCGGCTCAACCTCGGTGTCGTCCTCCTCCCGCTGCGCGTCTTCCTCGGCTTCATCTCCATCTACGCCGGCATGGGCAAGCTGTGCGACCCCGTCTACTTCGACGGCGGCAAGCGCGGCTCCATGGTCACCTGGCTCAACACGCTGCACCCCTGGGACGTCGCCGAGCCGCTGCGCCAGTTCGCCCTGCACCACCCGGTCGGCTCCGGCCTGGTCATCGCCTTCCTCCAGGTCGTCGTCGGCGTCCTGACGATCCTGGGCTGCTGGCAGCGTGTCGCCGCGGTCGTCGGCGCGATGCTCTCCGCCGCGCTGATCGTCACCGTCAGCTGGAAGACCGTCCCGGTCTACGACGCCCCGGACATCATCTACCTCGCCGCCTGGTCCCCGCTGATCATCGCCGGCGCCCCCGTCTACTCCGTGGACGGCCGCCTCGCGGGCGGCGCCTGGCGCCGTCTCGGCCCCCGCGCCGACATCTGGGAGCTGCGCCGCTACGTCCTGCGCCGCGGCGCGCTGATCACGGTCATCACGGTCGGCCTGACCCTGCTCATCGGCTCCCTGCTGGGCGGTGCGGTCCGCGACTCCAGCCGCGTGGTCGTCCCCGGCCCCGGCGAGGCGCCCCGCAACCAGCTTCCCGGCTCCCCGCTCCCGCAGGAGCCCGGCACGCGGCACAAGAAGACCCCGGCGGCCTCCAGCTCCCCGACGGGCGGCGCCACGGCCGGCGCGAGCCCCTCCGGGGCGGCGACGACCCCGGGCACGAGCCGGGCCACCTCCGGCACCACCACCACGACCCCGACCCAGACACAGGGCACCACGGGCCAGGTCCCGCCCCGCCGGACGTCCCCGACGACGGGCGGCGCCCCCAGCACGACGGCGGGCCCGACGAGCACGGGCGGCGGCGGCACGAGCACCGGTGGCTCTACGACGGGCGGCGGCACGTCCTCGGGCGGCGGCAGCACGTCCACGGGCGGCCAGCCCGGCCTGGTGGGCGGCCTGCTGGGCTGAAGGAACAGGACAGGAGGAAGGCCCCGTACCGAGGGAGGTACGGGGCCTTTCCAACTCCCGGGCACCCGCGCCCGGCTACCGTCCCAGAGCGGCCAGTTCCTTCGCCGCCTCCGTCAGGTCCTTCGCCGTGTCGATGGCCCGCCAGTACGCCCCCTGCGGAATGGGGAACCCGGCCAGCTTCTTCTCCCGGGCCAGCCGGGGGAACGTGGTCCGCTCGTGGTCCCCGCGCTCGGGCAGCAGGGAGGCGAACTCCGGCGAGAACACGTAGACACCCGCGTTGATCTCGAACGTCGACGGCGGCGCCTCGATGAAGTCGGTGATGTGCCCGAACCCGTCGGTCTTCACGGCCCCCCACGGAATCCGCGGCCGGGCGAGCGCCAGCGTGGCCACGGCGCCCCGCTCGGTGTGGAAGTCGGCCATGTCCCGCAGGGAGAACCGCGTCCAGATGTCCCCGTTAGTGGCGTACCAGGCCCGGTCGGGGTGGGGGAGACGGGCGGCCGCGTACCGCAGGCCGCCGCCGCGGCCGAGGGGCTCGGTCTCCACGACGGTGGTGACGGAGACGGGAAGGTCGGCCGAGTCCAGCCACTTCTGCAGGACGTCGGCGAGGTGGCCGCAGGAGACCACGACGTCCGTCACACCTTCCTCGGCCAGCCAGGTCAGCTGGTGGCCGATGATCGGAGTGCCCGTACCGGGGATCTCGACCATCGGCTTGGGCCGGTCGTCGGTGTACGGACGCAGCCGGGAGCCCTGGCCACCGGCCAGGACCACGGCTTGAGTGGGGCGCGACGCGGCGTTCGGATGGGTCATGACCGCACTGTACGTGGCGCCCCACGGCTGTTCGCGGGCGGCAACGCGCTCCTTCGGGAGCCGTTACCCGGTTCTCACCGGGAACCGGCTGGTCCCCGGTGCTCAGCTGTGCGCGGCCAGGACGCCCGAGGCGAAGGCCGTGTCGCACACCGGGCGGGCGTACGACTGGGCGCGCGAGGCGCCGTAGATGTGCACCGCGGCCCTGCCGAGGGCACGGGCGATGGAGGAGCAGTGCCGGGCCAGCGAGGGGCGGCCGTTGACGGCCTGCTGGAGGTGGGTGAGGACCACCCCCGGGTTCTTGTGCTGCAGCTCGGTCATCAGCTGGTCGCGGAGCACGTCCTGCGGGGCGCGGGTGACCTTCTTGGCGGAGACCTCCGCCGACGAGATGTCGGAGGCGGCCAGCACCGAGCTGGAGGGGCTCCCCGTCCAGTTGACCCGGGTGACCGCGAGGGTCCCGGAGAGCACCAGGACGACGGGCAGGACGAGGGCGAGAGTGCGGCCGATCCGGCGGGCAGGGCCGCCCCGATGGCCACGTCGCGTCTGTGGGGTGGTGGAGTGCTTCACGCGTGTGAGGGTAGCGCCCAGTGATGATTTGGAGACATTGAGTCACTCTTATGGGGGATGAGAAGGCGCTGATTTCCGGGTAACGGGTTGACGAAGCCCCCACAACAAGATCCACGACGAGATCAACTGCGAGACCCCGCGACGCGACCCGACGACGGGACCAAGCGGGAAGGGCCCCGCACGCCGAGCGCGCGGGGCCCTTCCGATGCCGGAGGCCGTCAGTCGGACAGCCGCTCGCCGGTGGACGTGGAGAACACGTGGGTCTCGCCCGGCCGCGGCACGACGTGCAGCGTGGAGCCCTTCTCCGGGACGGAGCGGCTGCTGACGCGGACCACGAGGTCCTTCGTCTCGCCGCCGACCTCGACGGTGCCGTAGACGTAGCCGTCGGCGCCGGTCTCCTCGACGACGTTCACGGAGACGGCGAGGCCGGCCGGGGCGTCGGAGGCGTCCTTGGACAGGGAGGCGGCGACGGAGCCGTTGTGCTCGACCACGTCGAAGTGCTCGGGACGCACGCCCACGGTGACCGTGCGGTCGCCCTTGTCGGCGGCGGCCTTCAGGGCGTCCCGGTTGACCGGGACGACGCTGTTGCCGAACTTCACGCCGCCGTCGGTGATCGGGACCTCGATCAGGTTCATGGCGGGGGAGCCGATGAAGCCGGCGACGAAGAGGTTCGCGGGCTTGTCGTACATGTTCCGCGGCGAGTCGACCTGCTGGAGGATGCCGTCCTTGAGCACGGCCACGCGGTCGCCCATCGTCATGGCCTCGACCTGGTCGTGGGTGACGTAGACGGTGGTGATGCCGAGGCGGCGCTGGAGGGACGCGATCTGCGTACGGGTGGAGACGCGGAGCTTGGCGTCCAGGTTGGACAGCGGCTCGTCCATGAGGAAGACCTGCGGCTCGCGGACGATCGCGCGGCCCATGGCGACACGCTGGCGCTGACCACCGGAGAGCGCCTTCGGCTTGCGGTCCAGGTACTCGGTGAGGTCGAGGATCTTCGCGGCCTCTTCGACCTTCTGCCGGATCTCCGCCTTGTTGACGCCGGCGATCTTGAGCGCGAAGCCCATGTTGTCGGCGACCGTCATGTGCGGGTAGAGGGCGTAGTTCTGGAACACCATGGCGATGTCCCGGTCCTTGGGCGGCAGGTGCGTGACGTCGCGGTCACCGATGCGGATGGCGCCGCCGTTGACGTCCTCCAGGCCCGCGAGCATCCGCAGGGAGGTGGACTTTCCGCAACCGGACGGGCCGACCAGGACGAGGAACTCGCCGTCCTCGATCGCGATGTCGAGTGCGTCGACGGCGGGCTTGGTGGAACCCGGGTAGATCCGGGTCGCCTTGTCGAACGTGACTGTGGCCATGGTGAATGGGCCCCCTTCTACCGGCAGGAACGTGCCGGACGATCCGTTGTAGGAAGGTGGTTGGTGTAGTCCACGCGAGTGAACTGGATCGAGACGGTACCTGGCGTTCACTCGATCTGTCAGTACCTGGACCCATGTGAACTTCGCGGAAATTCTCGACGGGACGGCCCCGAGACCTGGGTACACTGCACGGGCACCCAGGTGCACGCCTCCTTAGCTCAGCTGGTCAGAGCGCCGCTCTTGTAAAGCGAAGGTCGTCGGTTCGAATCCGACAGGGGGCTCTCTCCATACCGCGCTGAACTGGGGGTCCCCCCCGTTTCAGGCGTTCCGTGCGGCCTCGGACTCGTCGTCCGGGGCCGTTCGCGCGAGCGGATGCGGCGCCATTGCCCGGCCGGGCTGCGGTTCCCCCGGAATCCGGTCGCGTCTCGCTCGGCTTCAGGCTCCCCGCCATCACTCGTTCGACCGAGTGTCTCTTTCAGGTCGGCGCCGGCCGCGTGGGCACGCTGTCCGGCCGACGCCTGGAAGGCGGCGATCGCGTCCACCCTGCTGCGACTCAGGCACGCGCTGGTGGCGCCCTCACGGCCGGCGACAGAACAGAGCGGTCACCGGGGACAGGACGGGTCCTACGGGACGCACGTGGAGCACTCCGCACCCGGTCCCGGTCCCCGTGGACCAGCCGGCCACGCGTCAAGGTCAGGTCGACGCATTCGGCCTGATCCGATGTTATGTCCCCGGCCTCGCCCTCGGCGCGGACAGGACCGCGTCCACCGCCTGACCCGCACGCGCAGACAGTCGCCTCAGCCTCGCTCTTTCTATCGGCGCCTCAGCGCTCTCCGGATCAGCAGGAAGGCAGCGATGGCGATCAGGACAACCCCCATGAAGATCACAACTGCCCCGACGACGACCAGGAGCGTCCCGAGCAGGATCAAAATCGCCCCGATGGTGAGAAGAAACATCGCGAGAACCGTCACGGTCGCCTCCAGGGCCCCCTCCGACTGTGACCCCCGCTGACCCCCTGTCGCAACGTATCCGGACAAGTAATGTGCCACCCCTGGCAGTGCCCGCCTGCTGGGGTCCGGACCCATCGCGGGCCAGAAAACCGCTTTGATCGGCCAGGAAGCCCTGCCTGTCCTGTCATGGAGTGAGGCCGGCCTGGCAGGTAGCCGATCCGGACAAAGGGCCTGCGCTGCCGCAATCTCTCTCCGGAGGAGGCAGATGGCTCGGCACCGCCTTGGGAGCTGATGCCGGCCTGCTGGGACGCCGTCCCGGCTACTGCGCACTGCGGATCACAGTGGTGGCCGTGCTCTACGTCGGCGGGTGGATCGCCGTCGCGCTTGGGCATGCCGATCCTGACGGGGAAAGACCGCCCGGACTTCCTGCATCGCCAAGTGCTCACCTCACGCAACGTGCGCGGCGGCTGGTTCACCGAGGTCGCGCTGGGCGGGCTGAACCATCGGATCGAGCACCGCCTGTTCCCCAGCGTGCCCAGCCCCAACCTGCGCCGGAACCTCCGGCGCACGAGCCCTCCCGGCGGAAACCGGGTCGCACCTTCCCTGCTCGGTGCCGGCACCCCAGGCACCAGAAGCACTCCGCGTACCGGAGACCGCGGGGCAGGCAGGGCCGCCTCGATCGAAAGCGGCCCCGGGAGCGGATTCATCCGCGCATCCGGGTGAACGCGCCGGATAATCGGAAGTATGCATTCCCTAATAATTGGCCCGCATTCGAGGGCTTAACGATTGGAAATCGCGAAATTCCCTCGCCTTCTGTGGATGCCTGAAGATTCCTCCGTAATATGCGCCATCAGATCAAGGCTCCCCGGGCGTTTGGTTAGGGCCCGGTATGCCACGGCCCCCACAGAAATTGGCCTCTTGATGAAGCTGAAGATCCCCCTTACGGCTCGCCGCCGCACCTTGCCCGGCTTGCTGGCCTCGGCCCTCGCCGCGACGGTGGCCGCCGCGATGGTCGTCCTGTCGCCCACGCAGGCAGTCGCCATCGCCACGCCCGTACCGCTGGCCACCGCCGCGAGCTTCTCCGTCCTGGCGGGTGCAGGAGTCACCAACACCGGCCCCACGGTGATCGGCCACGATCTCGGGACGCACCCGAACCCGGCCATCACCGGTTTCCCGCCCGGCGAAGTACTCGGAGCGGTGCACGCCGCTGACGCGGTGGCGCTCCAGGCCAAGTCCGACCTGGTCACGGCGTACAACAACGCGGCCGGCCAGGCCACGGACTTCGCGCTCGCGGCGGGAATCGGCAACGGCACCACCCTGCTTCCGGGTGTCTACACCGCTTCCTCCGGTGTCGGGCTCACCGGTGATCTGATTCTGGACGCCCGGGGGAACCCGAATTCGGTCTGGGTGTTCCAGATTCCGGAGGCCCTGACGACGGCGTCCTCCAGCCGGGTTCTCCTGACGAACGGCGCCTCGCCGTGCAACGTGTACTGGCAGATCGGCAGTTCGGCCACTCTCGGCACGAATTCCACCTTCGTCGGCACCATCATGGCTCTGACGGACATCCATGTGACCACGGGGACGAATATCGAGGGCCGGGCGCTGGCACGCAATGGTGCCGTGACGCTTGACACGAACCGGATCTTCCTCGGCTCCTGCTCCACCGGCACCACCGGCGGCACCACGGCCGGGACGACCACCGGCACCACCACGACCGGGACGACCACCGGCACCACGGCCGGGACGACCGCCGGCACCACCACGGCCGGGACGACCGCCGGCACCACCACGGCCGGGACGACCACCGGCACCACGGCCGGGACGACCGCCGGCACCACCACGGCCGGGACGACCACCGGCACCACGGCCGGGACGACCATCGGCACCACGGCCGGAACCACCACCGGCACCACGGCCGGAACCACCACCGCCGGAACGACCGGTGGGACCAGCACGGGTGGACTGACGAACGGCACCATTCTCGGTGCGACCGGTGGGGGTGTGATCAGCGGCGGCCTCCTGGGCGGCCCCCTCGTCACCGGGGGTGCCGGCACCGCGGGCAACACCGCTGGTAACTCCGCGGGCAACAGCGCCGGGAACACCGCGGGCAACACCGCCGGTGGCGGGCACGGCGGCGCGCCGGGCGGACCGGGCCATGGTGGCGACTCCCACCAGGGCAAGCCGGGTGATGAGCACCAGGGCGTGCACGGCAAGCCCGGCCACGGCCATGGCGAGAAGCCGGACGTGCACAACGGCTACGGCTACGGCAGTAAGCCGAAGATCGAGGACTACATGGACTACGGGGACTCCAAGGGCCACCAGGGCTCCAAGGGCTCCGACGGGTCCGGGGTCCACGAAGGCGACAAGAGCCACGAGGACTAGGCGACGGACTTCGCGAAGTTCCTTCCTCAGATGACGGCGCGCGGCGGGACCTCGATTCCGCCGCGCGTCGCCGGCGCGAGTCCACGGAAACCCCAGGCGCCGGACAGCGACAGGTGAGAAGGCAGGGTGGACGGTGTCGAGCGGAATCGAATCAGCGGTTGTGAGGAAACGTGGGCAGTCCGGTTCCGGACCCCTCCCGGGGGAGGGCCGTGACGACGCGGACCCGCTTGCCACCATGCACGTCGGTGCCCGCGTGCTGAGAGCCGGGCTGCACAGTGCCGTGGGCCTGTGTCTGGTGGTGGCTCTGGTCCATGTCGCCGTCGTCTTCCTCGCCGTGGCACCCTCCAATGCCCTTTCACGGCGGTACAGCCAGCAGATCAACGCATGGGTGTACCCCCTCTTCGAACAGAACTGGCGGCTCTTCGCCCCCAACCCCGACTCCTTCAACCGGCAGATCCTGGCGAGAACCGCGCGCACCGACTCGGACGGGTCGATGCGGGTGAGCCCGTGGCTCGACCTGACCGCCGCGGACCGTGCCGCGGTCGAGCACCATGTGTTCCCGAGCCACACGGCTCAGAACCTCCTGCGCCGCGCCTGGTCCTCCTACGTCGACACTCACGGAGCGGACGACGTGCCCCGCTCGGAACGGGCCGCGATGATGCAGACGTATTTGAGCAACATCGCCGCGGACCGCGTCGCCGACCAGGACAAAGGCCGAAGGTTCGACTTCATTCAGCTCCGGGTCGTCACACGGTCCGTCGCCGCGCCCGACGCGCCGGCCGGCAACCGCCCGCAGACGCCCGTCGAGAACCGGCTCCTGCCCTGGTGGAAGGTGACCCCCCATGGGAAGTGAACACAACCGCGATGTCCCCGCCACGGCAGGCACGCCAGGCCCCCCCGCCGACCGGAAGCCCCTGCCGGCGGGCGCGGGTTCCGAACGGCTGCTCACCCGGGCCGGCGCTCTCTGGGCGCTCGTCACCGGTCAGCCGGTCTCTCTCTACGCCACGTCGGTTCTGCGTATCGGTTACGGGTCGCTCTATCTGGTCTTTCTCCTGCGTGAGTTCCCGCACCGGCACGAGATCTGGGGCCCCGGCTCCCCGTGGACAGCCGCGCTGGCGGCCGAGCTCTTCGACCAGACGGGCTGGTACAGCGTCCTGATCCTGTCGGACAGCCGTGGCTACTTCGAACTGTGCTACGCGCTGGCTCTCGTGACGTCCGCGCTGTTCATGCTGGGCTGGCGGACCCGCGCCACGTCCGTCCTGTTCGCCGTCGTGGTGACGTCGTTCCATGCGAGAGCGATCTTCATGACGGACGGGGGCGACAACCTGATCCTGCTGATGGCCCTGTACCTCGTGCTCACCGCGTGCGGTCGGCGCTGGTCCCTCGACGCGCGCAGAGAGCGGCTGAAGACGGCGCGTGCGGACGGCGCGCCGACGCGGGCGCGGAGTCTTGTCGTGCAGGACCTGCGTGCGACCCGCCGGACGTTGGTCACTGTGGTGCACAACTGCGCCGTATTCGTCATCGCGGCGCAGGTCTGCTTCCTGTACGGGTCAGCGGGTCTGTACAAAGTCCAGGGCTCATTCTGGGGTGACGGCACCGCTCTCCACTACGTGCTGAACCTCGAACTCTTCCAGCCCTGGCCGGCGCTCTCCCATGTGCTGGACCAGTACCCGATCGTGATCTCGGCCGTCAGCTACCTGACCGTGCTCACCCAGGTCGCCTTCCCCTTCGTGCTGTTCGGGCGGCTCAAGTACCCCGTTCTCGTCATGCTGCTGAGCATGCACGTCGGCATCGCGGTAGTCCTGGGACTGCCCCTCTTCTCGGGGGCGATGATCATCGCGGATGCCGTGTTCCTTCCCGACCGCCTGTACACCGTCCTGCCTCACCTCCTTCGGCGCGGTACCAAGCGATGCGGCGTGCCTGCGCCGGGGCAGGGAACAGGACTCGGAACCGTACCCCCGCAGGGTGGTCGCACGGACAGCCCGGAAGAACGCTGGCCGATGTCCCGCCCGGCAAGCGGTCGCGGTGGTCCGGCACCGTCCGGCCCGACGGTGACGCAATAGAAGCCGCGTGGACCCGCTGAGCCGGCGTCGGCTCACCCCGGACCGGTCCGGCCCCCAGGAAATCGTTACGACGAAGCCACCGCCCGGCTCGTGAACGCCCCGCGCGGAACGGTGACGCCTTCCGTGCGCCGGGTACGCAGGACCAGGTCCCCGGAACACGGTCAGGGGAACTGCGGCAGGCGCTGAGGCAGCGCCGGGAGGTCATCCGGCGGGTACTCCACATCCATGCGGCCACTGCTCCGCGTCGCGGCGGGACGCGGAGTAGTGTGGGCGGTACCGAGGGCATTCCGCACACCGGCTTCCACGCCGGGTCGTTCTCGGCGAAAGATGAAACCCGGGCCGCCGCAGAGGCGGCCCGGAGACGGGTCCGCATCATGTCGGCGACCTTGCACCCCACCCCGCACCGCGAGCCCGTCGCAGCCCCGGCCGCGCGTCTCGCATTGAAGACCGACGGCACCTCCCGCGGACTCCTGGACGGCGCATGGTGGCCCCGCTCCCGGGATCTGCTGAGCGAACTGCCGGCACTCATCGACGTGCTGGACCCCTTGTGGGGCCGCATCACCCGCATCGCCGTCAACCCGGAGCACTGGCCGGTCATCCCCCGCCAGGTTCCCGTGGACGGCCACATCGTCAAGGTCGGCTGGTTCACCCCGGAGCTCGACCCGCACAAGCTGCTGCTGCTCTCCTACGGCACCGGCCGCTGGGATCTCCTGGTCGTCCCGCCCGGGACCGGGGCGGAGTCGGCGGCCCGGTTGATGGCTGCCGCGTCCGACTACGACGGACCGCCACTGACCGCGAGCGCGCTCATCGCCGCGGACGAGGCCCGACACGGCGTCTCCGCGGCCGACCGGCCACTGGACCCGGACGAGGCAGGAGAGGACGAGGGCGGCGGCGCTTCCGCGGTGCCCGCAGTTCCCCGCCCCACCGGTGCGCCCGACCGGGCCAGCCGACTGATCATCGGTATGTGAGGTGGCCGTCATGAACACCGTCCTGACAGCCGCCGTCTTCATGGTCCTCATCGCAGCGGCGGCGTACCTGATCCACCGGCTCAACATCCAGCACGCCGACAGGATCGCCGGATACCGGTACGGCGCGCCCCTGCCCGGCCGTCGCGGCCGCGGCACGCCGCAGCCCCCGGTGGGACCGGACCGGATCGAGTCGCCGACCGCCGGAGAACGACGGGACCACCGCGACGGGGGCCGCGGCCGCTTTCCGCCGCGCCGCCGCCGCGGTCGTACCACTCACCACTGGTGATCATCCGGTGTCCCCGCCGGCTGCCCGGCCGCGCGCACGGACCGTCGAATCGGCCCGCAGCGACGCGACCGGGCGCGTACACCCGGGCCTTGGACCGCGCCAGCAGCGGCCACGGCCCACGAACCGAGGCATCTGAACCGAGGCGTCATGAGTCTTCCGCAGCTGAACATCTACCGGCACGACCGGGGCAGGCGGGCACTGATCACCCTGGCCGGTGAGATCGACCCGGCCACCGCGCCGCAGGTGCGCGCTGCTCTGGAGCGGTGCCTGCATGACGGCATCACCGTCATCGACGTCGATCTGACCACCGTCGACCGCTGCGACAGCAGCGGCCTGCGCGTCTTCCTCGACGCGTCGCGGCACGCCGCCGGGGCCCACGTGTCCCTTCGGCTGCACTACCCGTCCCCGCAGAACGCACGACTGCTCGCGGACATGGGCTCCGATCGTCTGCTCCTGCGATGGTGCCGGGAGAGACGGCGCAGGCCGGCCGAGTCCCGCGCGTGCGCGAGTGACTCCAGGCTCAGCTGACCCCGTCCAGGGCCTGTGTCACTTCCCTGGTCGCGTCCTCCAGCGTGCGGCCGCCGAGTGGGGGAGCCGCGCCGTCCTCTGTCGAGGAGGATGCCGCCCACGCGGTGTCTGCGCTGTGCGAGGAGCCAAGCCTGGGCGGTACCCGCTTCCCACCCGGGCTTCCTCATGCCAGCAGGCGAGCGATCTCCAGTTGCCGTTCCTCGACGGGGCGGCCGTCACCGATGTCCCACAGGGCGTTCTGGAGCAGGCGGCCCAGGGTCCAGGCGCGGGCCCGGGCGCGGTCCAGGCCGAGGACGTCGGTCATCGCGTCGAAGCGCCAGCGGACCTCGGCCGCGTCGAAGCGGTTGTGCAGGGCGGGCCACAGTTCGAAGCCGGGGTCGCCGGCCAGTGGCTTGGGGTCGATGGCGAGCCAGTCGGCGCGGTCGGCGGCGAGGACGTTCTCGTCGTGCAGGTCCCAGTGCAGGAGCCGGTCGCCGGGCTCGTGGACCACCTCGCGTACCGCGGCGGCGCAGTCGGCGACGATCCGGCGGGCCCCCGGGTCCGGGATGCGCGGCAGCGCGCGCGGTGTCCGTTCCAGCATGGCCTCGGCGATGTCGCCCAGGCGGCGCAGGCCGGGCGGCGCCGGGAAGGACGTGAGGTGGGCCAGCAGCCGGGCGATGACCAGGACGGCCTCGCGGGTGTCGCCGAGGCCGGCCAGCATCCGGGACTCGTCCAGGCGCTCCAGGAGCATGGTGCCGGTGGCCGGGTCGTGGTCCAGGAGCCGTACCGCCCCGTCGCCGTCCCACACGCGCAGTGCGACCGGTTCGCCCACGCTCTCCTCGTCCGTCAGCTGGAGCTTGAGGACCGCGCGGAGGCCGTCGGCGCGGACGACCGGCAGGACCAGGGCGCTGACGCCGTTCATCGACGGCCCGTCGAGCGTGAGCCGCCAGCGGTGCAGGAAGTCGGCCGCGAGGTCCGGCAGCGCGGCGATGAACGCCCGCCCCGCCGCGCCGTTGTACGTCTCCTGCGCCTCCGCCAGCTCGCCGGGGATGTCAATCACGAAGCGGACGATACTGGCGTGCGTGAATCGGCTCATGCGAATTTTCCGGGGCCTGAGCGGGGTGTGGGCGTACGTCCGCGGTGCTCCCGGCACGTACGTGTGGCTGGGGATCCTGTTCGTGACGACGGTCGCGCTGCACCACATGTCGCCGGAGTTCGAGGAGCACTTCCTGCGGCGGCGGTCGACGAACATCCATGAGCTGTCCCGCAATCCGGTGCGGGTGCTGGTGGCCAGCGCGATGTGGATCGAGAGCGGGTACTGGGTGCCGTACGCCCTCCTGTACACGGTGTTCCACGTGCCGGCCGAGCGCTGGCTGGGCACGGCCCGCTGGCTGGCGGTGTGCGCGCTGGCGCACGTGCTGGCCTCGCTGATCAGCGAGGGGGTGCTGCTGGAGGCGATCCGCCGGGGCATGGCACCGCACTCGGCGGTGAACACCCTGGACATCGGGGTGAGTTACGCGCTGGCCGGGGTGATGGCGGTGCTCACCTACCGGATCGCGGCGCCCTGGCGGTACGCGTACCTGCCGGCGGTGCTCGCCGTGTTCGGGCTGCCGCTGGCCGCCGGGCCGACCTTCACCGACTTCGGTCACATCGTCGCCGTACTGATCGGTCTGGCCTGCTATCCGCTGGTCAGGGGCCGCGGAAAAGCATGGAATCCGAAGGAGACACTGGCCGGGCTCAGGGGTTAACGTCCCGGCCATGAGCAGCTCGGCGAGCAGTGTCGTGAACGGTGGCATCTCCTTCTGGTACGCGGACGACGGCCTTCCGGCGGTGCGGGAGCCGCTGCCCGGGGACGCGTCCGCCGACGTCGTGATCGTGGGTGGCGGCTACACGGGCCTGTGGACCGCGTACTACCTGAAGAAGGCCGCTCCCTTCCTGCGCGTCACCGTCCTGGAGCAGAAGTTCTGCGGGTACGGCGCCTCCGGCCGCAACGGCGGCTGGCTGTACAACGGGATCGCGGGCCGGGACCGGTACGCGAAGCTGCACGGCCACGAGGCCGCCGTACGGCTCCAGCGGGCGATGAACGACACCGTGGCCGAGGTGATCGCGGTCGCCGAGGCGGAGGGCATCGACGCCGACGTGCACAAGGGCGGTGTCCTGGAGGTGGCCACCACTCCGGCGCAGCTCGCCCGGCTGAAGGCGTTCCACGAGCACGAGCTGTCGTACGGCGAGAAGGACCGGGAGCTGTACGGCGCCCGGGAGACCGCCGAGCGGATCCGGATCGCGGACGCGGTCGGCTCCGCCTGGACCCCGCACGGGGCACGGCTGCACCCGGTGAAGCTGGTCAAGGGGCTCGCGGCGGCCGTGGAGGCGCTCGGCGTGACCATCCACGAGTCGACGCCGGTGACGGAAATCCGCCCCAAGCACGCGGTCACGCCGTACGGCACCGTCCGCGCGCCCTACGTCCTGCGCTGCACCGAGGGCTTCACCGCCGCCCTCAAGGGGCAGAAGCGGACCTGGCTGCCGATGAACTCCTCGATGATCGCGACCGAGCCGCTGACCGAGGAGCAGTGGGCGGCGATCGGCTGGGCGGGCCGGGAGACCCTCGGGGACATGGCGCACGCCTACATGTACGCCCAGCGCACGGCCGACGGCCGGATCGCGCTCGGCGGGCGCGGGGTGCCGTACCGCTTCGGTTCGCGCACCGACAACGACGGCCGGACGCAGGCGGCGACCGTCGAGGCCCTGCGGGAGATCCTGACCCGCTTCTTCCCGTCGCTGGCCGGGGTGCGGATCGAGCACGCCTGGTCGGGCGTGCTCGGGGTGCCGCGCGACTGGTGCGCCACGGTGACGCTCGACCGCTCCACCGGCCTGGGGTGGGCGGGTGGCTACGTCGGTTCCGGCGTCGCCACCACCAACCTGGCCGCCCGCACCCTGCGCGACCTGGTCCAGCGGGACTCCGGGCAGGGCGGCCGGACGGAGCTGACGGAGCTGCCCTGGGTCGACCACAAGGTCCGCAAGTGGGAACCGGAACCCTTCCGCTGGCTGGGCGTCCACGGCATGTACGCCACCTACCGCGCCGCCGACCAGCGCGAACGCCTCCACCCGGGCACGGAGTCCTCGCGCCTGGCGAAGGTGGCCGACCGGGTGGCGGGACGGCACTGAGGCCCGGTCCCCGGGCCGGTTACCCTCGCGGCATGATTCGTACCGCGACCCCCGACGACGTCCCCGTCATCCACACCATGGTCCGTGAGCTGGCCGAGTACGAGAAGGCGCCCGAGGAGGCCCGGGCGAGCGAGGCGCAGTTGCGGGAGGCGCTGTTCGGGGAGCGGCCGGCCGCGTTCGCGCACATGGCGGTGGACGAGGCGAGCGGGGAGCCGGTCGGGTTCGCGCTGTGGTTCCTCAACTTCTCCACCTGGCGCGGGGTGCACGGCATCTACCTGGAGGACCTGTACGTCCGCCCGGAGGCGCGCGGCGGCGGCCACGGACGGGCGCTGCTGGCCGAGCTGGCGCGGATCTGCGGGGAGCGCGGGTACGAGCGGCTGGAGTGGTCCGTGCTGGACTGGAACCGGCCGGCGATCGGCTTCTACGAGGCGCTGGGCGCCCGGCCGCAGGACGAGTGGACGGTGTACCGGCTCACGGACGAGGCGCTGACCGCGCTGGGCTCGGCCGGCTGACACCGGTCCCGGTGGTCGCGGCGGTGGTGGTCGGGGCGGTGGCGGTGGTCCGGTGGCCCCGGGGCGTCCGTGGGCGGTCGCGCAGTTCCCCGCGCCCCTTGGGCCGGCGAGCCGCAGCGTGCGCGAAGGCGCGGGCCTGTACCGGTGTGCGGCCCCGCCGCGTGGGCGCGCGAGCGACAGCATGCGCGGGCCCGGAACGACGAACCCCGCCGCGCGCCGCGCCGCCGTGCCAAGCCGCGCCGCCTGCGCAGTCTCCCGGGCTGTGCCGTTCCCGGGCTGTGCCGTTCCCGGGCTGTGCCGTTCCCGGGCTGTGCCGTTCCCGGGCTGTGCCGTTCCCGGGCTGTGCAGGGTTCCAGTACGACCTTGCCGATCGTGTCCCGCCCCTCCAGTGCCCGGTGTGCGGCGGCGGCCTCCGCGAGGGGGAAGCGGGTGACGGCCGGGCGCAGGCGGCCCCGGGCGGCCTCGGCGAGGGCGCGCAGTTCCAGTGCGCGCAGGCCGCCGGCCCGCTCCAGCATCGCCGGGCCGAGCACCGACTCCGAGACGCCCTCGACGTGGTACCCCTGCCCCTGTCCGATGCCGTCCGCCGACCAGCCGAACACCAGGTGCCGGCCGCCGGGGCCGAGCAGGGCGACGGCCTCCCGGGCGGCCCGGCCGCCCACGCCGTCGTAGACGAGGGAGGCGGGCCGGCCGCCGAGGTGCGCGCGGACCTTGGCGGGCCAGTCGGGGTCGGTGTAGTCGACGGCGAGGTCGGCGCCGTTCGCGCGCACCCGGGCGGTCTTGTCCGGGCCGCCCGCGAGCCCGATCACGGTCGCCCCGGCGTTCTTGGCGTGCTGCACGAGCAGCGTGCCGATGCCGCCGGCCGCGGCCGGCACGACCACCACGTCGTCCGGTCCCGGCTCGGCGAACCCGGCGATCCCCAGCGCCGTGCGGCCCGTGCCGATCATGGCGACGGCGGCGGCGAAGTCCAGGTTCTCCGGGACGTCGTGCACGCGTTCGACCTCGGTGACGGCGAGTTCGGCGTACCCGCCGGGCGCGAAGCCCAGGTGGGCCACCACCCGCCGGCCGAGCCACAGGTCGTCCACGCCGTCGCCGAGCGCGTCCACGACCCCCGCGACCTCCCGGCCGGGCACGGTCGGCAGGCGGGGCGGCTGGGGCAGCGGGCCCCGGTGGCCCTCCCGCAGGGCCGCGTCGAGCAGGTGCACGCCGGCCGCGGCGACCGCGATCCGCACCTGGCCGGGGCCCGGGACGGGGTCCGGGAGCTCCTCGTAGGTCAGGTTCTCGGCCGGGCCGAAGGCGTACAGGCGGACGGCGTGCATGGGACCCCCAGGGAGACGAGGCTCGGTGTGATCCCCACCCTCGGACCTCAAGCGCGCTTGAGGTCAAGGGCGGGCCGGCCGAGGATCAGGGACACCGCGGTGACCGCGCTGTTGAAGGACACCTCCGAGAGCACGCCCGGGGCCGCCACCTGGTCGCCCACGAGGTAGACCCCGTCACCGCGGTCCACGGCGGGCCGGTCCCGCCAGGTCCGGCCCGGCAGGTCCACGGCCCCCGTACGGCCGTCCGCCACGGCCTCCCGCCGCCAGGTCACCCGCTCCCGCCACCCACGGAACCCCAGGTCCAGCAGTTGCTCGGCGCGGGCCACGCCGTCGGCCCGGACCTGGCCGGGCCCGACCGGGAACTGCCCCTGGACGAGCTGCTCCCCGGCCGGCGCGAGGGACGGGTCCTGTGCGGTGAAGCGCTCGATCCAGCCCGGCGCGTCCAGGTCGGAGACGGCGAAGGCGTCCCCGCGCCGGGTGCGTACGGCGAGGTCGAGAAGGACGGTACGGCCGCTCGGCCACTCCAGCGCGTCGTCGCGGAGCAGCCGCCGGGCGGCGGGCAGGCCGGTGGCGACGACCACCGGGGTGTCCTCGGGCAGCTCGTCCACCCGGGCGCTCGTCTCGATCCGCACGCCCGTGTTCCAGGCCCGCGCGGCCATCCGGTCGATCACCCCGCCCCAGCCGCCGCGCGGGTAGTGCGCCTCCGGCGGCAGCTTGGTGGCCCGGCGCAGCCGCTCCTGCACGAAGGCGGCGGACAGGCCGCCCGGGTCGTGGTGGAACAGCGCCACCGCCGCGTAGTGGGCCGCCGCGCGGGCGCCCTCCTCGCCCGCGATCCCGGTCGCCCAGCCGAGGAAGTCGGCGTCGACGGGGGCCGGACCGACCCGGCGCCGCAGCAGCTTGAGCATGGCGAAGGGTGGGGTGCGGCGCAGCACACCGTGGTGGCGCAGCCGCAGCCGGGCGGCCTCCAGGGGCGGCAGCGCGGCGAGCGGGCCGATCAGGTCCCGCTGCCTGAGCCAGGCCCAGTGCGGGCCGCCGGCGTAGAAGGCGTGCGGGCCCTCGTTGGTCCGGTACGGCCCCTGCGTCGTACGGGCCCGCCCGCCCAGGGTGCCGTGGGCCTCGTACACGGTGACCCGGGCGCCGGCCTCGGCGGCGGTGATCGCGGCGGTGAGTCCGGCGAAGCCGCCGCCGATGACGGTGATGCGGTGCGCGGGCTTGTGCATGGCTCTCCCTGAGGTCGGTGCACCTGCTCGGCAGTACGACGGCCGGCGCCCCGCCGGTGTGACATCCCGGTGTTTCCCCGGTTCAGGGCGGGTTGTCAGTGGCGGGGTGCAGCATGGGCGCATGGTGAGGCGAACGACGGGAAGCCGGCCCGGGGGCCGGGCGGCGGTGCGGGGCCCGCGGCGGCCGGAGGTGCGGCTGCCACCCCTGGAGCCCTGGACCGAGAGGGAGTTGGAGCCGGACGGCGACTACGACGGGCTGGAGTTCCGGGACTGCGACCTGGCCGGGCAGGACGGCGCGGGCGCCCGGTTCATGGACTGCGCGCTGACGGGCTGCGCGGTGGACGAGACCGCGCTGGGCCGGGCCCGGGTGCTGGACTCGGTGCTGACCGGACTGCGCGGGGTCGGGACGCGCCTGGCCGAGGCCACGCTCAGGGACGTCGAGCTGGTCGACGCCCGCCTGGGCGGCACGCAACTGCACGGCGCCGTGCTGGAGAGAGTCGTGGTCCGGGGCGGCAAGATCGACTGTCTGAACCTGCGCGAGGCCCGCCTCAAGGACGTCGTCTTCGAGTCCTGCGTCCTGGTCGAACCGGACTTCGCGGGCGCGCGCCTGGAGCGGGTGGAGTTCACCGACTGCGCCTTGAAGGGGGCCGACTTCGGCGGGGCCACCCTGACGGACGTCGACCTGCGCGGGGCCGCTCCGCTGGAGATCACCCGGGGCCTGGACCGGCTCTCCGGCGCGGTGATCAGCACCGGGCAACTGCTGGACCTGGCCCCGGTGCTGGCGGCGGCGATGGGGATTCGGGTGACCTGACCCGCTCGGGCGCCTCGATGCCCGAGCGTTCGCGTGACTTCATCCACAGGCCGGCGAGAGAACTGTGAGGCACTCCATGAGCACCCCCGACGACCGGCGGACGTCGTCCTGCTCCGGGCCTGGAGATCTTCGCCCTGTTCATGGGCGCTCCGCAGGCCTCGGGCGGGACGTGCGGCGCGTGGTCCTCGAACCCCTGCCACCCCATGGCGGCATCCCGGCCCCGCTGCTCACCGAGCTGACCGCGCTGTACGCCTCCAACCGTGAGTTCCACGCGCTGAGCGGGGACTTCCCCGATCCCGACGACATACGGCCCGAGCAGGTGGCGGCAGGGCTGGCCGGGGCGGGCAGCGAGGTGCTGTCGGCCCGCGTCGAGGGGCGGCTGGTGGCGGTGGTGATCACGCTGGCCCACCATCCCGACCCCGCCGACCCCGATCCGTGGATCGGACTGCTCATGGTCGACGCCGGCGAGCACGGCAAGGGGTACGGCCGGCGCGTCGCCACGCTGGTCGAGGAGCGTTTCCGCGCCGCCGGGCGGCAGGCCGTACGGCTCGCCGTGCTCGACGGCAACGCCAAGGGGCTGGCCTTCTGGACCGCCCTCGGCTACGAGGTCGTCGACCATCGTCCCGACCGCGCTCTCGGCCGGCCCTGTGCCGTGCTGCGCAAGGTGCTGTGGACATCCCCGTCCGCCGGCGCGTGACGTTCCACGCCTCAAGTGCGCTGTAGATGACGGAGGTTGAGGCTGAACGCCGTGTCCGCATAACGGATTTCGCAGCACGGCTTTCGGATACGAACACGTAAATTCTTGACGGCCCTCTGTCAAACAGACGGGTTCCGGTGTCACTCTCTCCTCGCCCGCCGCAACTCTGTGTATCCCCTGTGACCCCTCTGTGTCTCCACCCCACGAGACCAGACAGAAGGAGATCGAGTGAGACAGCAGCCCCACGACACCGGCGCCTCCCGTACTCCCCGCAAGACCGCCGTGCGCGCCGCCGCCCTGGTCGGCTCCGCGGCGATGGTCGTCCTCGCCCTGCAGAACGGCGCCGCGACCGCCGCGCCCGCGCCGCACCCCTCCGGCGCCAAGGCCGTCGCGCTCAGCGCCCCGGCCCGCGCCGCGGCACTGGAGTCGGCCCGGCAGCACGCCGGTGCGGCGGCCCGTGAACTCGGGCTCGGTGCCCAGGAGAAGCTGGTCGTCCGGGACGTGGTCAAGGACGCGGACGGCACCGTCCACACCCGCTACGAGCGCACGTACGCCGGTCTGCCGGTGCTCGGCGGCGACCTGGTCGTCCACACGGCGAAGAACGGCGCGCTGAAGGGCGTCAGCAAGGCGACCAAGGCCCGGATATCCGTGCCGAGCACGACGGCGGCCGTGTCCCCGGCCGCCGCGAAGCAGACCGCGCTCAAGGCCGCCGGCACCGCGAAGGCCACCACCGCCACCGCCCGCAAGGTCGTGTGGGCCGCGGCCGGCAAGCCGGTCCTCGCCTACGAGTCCGTCGTCAAGGGCCGGCAGCACGACGGCACCCCGAGCGAGCTGCACGTCATCACGGACGCGCGCACCGGCGAGCGGCTGTACTCCTTCGAGGCCGTCGACACCGGCACGGGCACCAGCCAGTACAGCGGCACCGTCCCGCTCGGCACGACCGCCGCCGCCTCCGGAGGCTACGACCTGACCGACGGCGGGCGCGGCGGCCACAAGACGTACGACCTGAACGGCGGCACCACCGGCACCGGCACCCTCTTCCACGACGCCGACGACCTCTGGGGCGACGGCACCGTGAACAACCGCCAGACCGCCGCCGTCGACGCCGCCTACGGCGCCGCCGTCACCTGGGACTACTACGAGTCCGCGTTCAACCGCAACGGCATCGCGGGCGACGGCAAGGCCGCCTACTCCCGCGTCCACTACGGCAACGCCTACGTCAACGCGTTCTGGAACGACAGCTGCTTCTGCATGACGTACGGCGACGGCGCGAACAACGCCGACCCGCTGACCTCGCTGGACGTCGCCGGGCACGAGATGAGCCACGGCCTGACCGCGGCCACCGCCGGTCTGAAGTACAGCCGTGAGTCGGGCGGCCTGAACGAGGCCACCTCCGACATCTTCGGCACCTCGGTGGAGTTCTTCGCGAACAACTCCGCCGACGCCGGTGACTACCTCATCGGCGAGAAGATCGACATCAACGGTGACGGCACCCCGCTGCGCTACATGGACAAGCCCAGCAAGGACGGCGCCTCCGCCGACTACTGGTCGCGCACCGTGGGCCGCCTGGACGTGCACTACTCGTCCGGTGTCGCCAACCACTTCTTCTACCTGCTGTCCGAGGGCAGCGGCGCGAAGACGGTCAACGGGGTGTCCTACAACTCCCCGACGTACGACGGCTCCACCGTCACCGGCATCGGCCGGGACAAGGCGGCTCAGATCTGGTACAAGGC
Organism: Streptomyces flaveolus; assembly: GCF_000716535.1. Taxonomy (GTDB): domain Bacteria; phylum Actinomycetota; class Actinomycetes; order Streptomycetales; family Streptomycetaceae; genus Streptomyces; species Streptomyces flaveolus_A. Next base: position 43,870 of record NZ_JNWV01000007.1, read on the forward strand.
CCTGACCACGTACTTCACCTCGTCCACGGACTACGCGGGCGCCCGCACCGGCACCCTCCAGGCCGCGGCCGACCTGTACGGCTCGGGCAGCGCGGAGTACAACGCGGTGGCGGCGGCCTGGGCGGCCGTGAACGTCAAGTAGCCGCTCGGGTACGGCGGTACGGCGGCCGGGCCGCCCGTTCTCACGGGTGGTCCGGCTTGCCGTCTCCGTACAGCCAGTCCTTCCAGATCCCGCCGAAGTCCTTATCCGGGGCCTTCTTCTCGACGTACGCGGTGAAGTCGGCGGTGCTCACGGTGGAGTGGCGGTGGTCGGCGGCCCAGCCCTGGACGATGTCGTAGAAGGTGTCGTCGCCGACCTTCTGGCGGATCTTCTGCAGGACCATCGCGCCGCGCTCGTAGACCGGGCTGCCGGAGATGTGCGCGGCATCGGACTGCTTCGCCGGCGGGAAGGCCCAGATCTCCTCGCGGTCGCCGTCGTACAGGCGGGTGAACGTCTCCTGGGCGGTGGGCCCGCCGTGGTCCTCCTGGTACAGCCACTCCGCGTACGTCGCGAAACCCTCGTTGAGCCACATGTCCCGCCAGCTCTTCGGCGTCACCGAGTCGCCGTACCACTGGTGGGCGAGCTCGTGCACGAGGATCGAGGTGTCGAGCTGGTCGGCGGGGAAGACGGGGCGGGTCTGGGTCTCCAACGCGTAGCCGGCGTCGCCCGGACGGTCGACGATCGCGCCGGCCGAGGAGAAGGGGTACGGCCCGAAGTTGGTCTCCTCCCAGTCGAGGATCTCCGGGATCTTCGCGAGGACCTTCCCGCTCGCCCGGGCCTGGGCCGGGTCCACGGCGGTGACGACGGGCAGTCCGTGCGGGCCGGTGCCGTGGGCGATGTCGTAGTGGCCGATGGCGACGGTGGCGACGTAGCTCGCCATGGGCTGACCGGTGTGCCAGTGGTAGGCGGTACGGCCCCCCTTCGTGCTCTGCTCCGTCAGCTCGCCGTTGGACACGGCCTGGAGGCCCTTCGGGACGGTGACCGAGATGTCGTACGTCGCCTTGTCGGAGGGGTGGTGGTTGCCCGGGAACCAGGCCATGGAGCCGACGGGTTCGCCGAGGGCGAGGGCGCCGTCGGAGGTGGGCAGCCAGCCTTCCTCGGAGCCGTCGGGGTCGGCGAGGGTGCGCGGGGTGCCCGAGTAGCGGACGGTCGCGCGGAAGGTCTCGCCCTTGCTGAGGTCGTCGTGCGGGCGGACGGTGAGTTCCTGGCCGGCGCGGTTCCAGCGGGCGTCCTTCCCCTCCACGGTGACCGAGTCGACGCGCAGCCCGGTGAGGTCGAGGTCGAAGGCGGACAGGTCCCGGGTGGCCCGGGCGGTGATGACGGCCGTGCCGGTGAGCCGGCGGGTGGCCGGGGCGTAGTCCAGGGTCAGGTCGTAGTGGCCGACGTCGTAGCCGCCGTTGCCCGCCTTCGGGAAGTACGGGTCGCGCACGCCGGAGCCGCCCGGAGTGCCCCGCACGCCGCCGTCACACGCGGTGCCGGTGAGGGCGAGGGCGAGGAGCGCGGCGAGGGCCGGGACAAGGCGTAAGGATCTGGACATGCCGGCGATCTTAGGCGGCGGTGCGCACCGCGGAGAGGGTTCGGCGGGCCGGCGTGACACCATCTCCCCCGTGCTCGACATCGGCTACGCCCTCTCCAACCGGTTCCCGGACCCCCCGCAGACCGACTACCGCCGCGCGGACGTCCACGCGCTGCGGTACGACCTGTTCTGCGGGGACGTCTATCTCGCGGACACCGAGACCGACCGGGAGCTGTCCACAGCCTGGGGATGGGTGCCGGTGCTGGACTTCGCGTGGGCGCTGTGCGACATCGTGGAACGGCTGGACCGGGACCCGATGGGCTCCCGCGCCGCCCGGCCGCAGCGGGCGGAGCTGGACTTCACCGAGTCCACCGACCGGATGCTCTTCGAGCGCCGCTTCGGCTGGGTCGACATCACCGCCGACTGGATGCCGGCCGAGGAGTCTCCGCTGACCTTCTCCCACACCGAACTGCGCCGCGAGGCCCGCGACTTCCTGCACGACCTGCTCGCGGACCTCGTCGACCTCCACGAGGACCTGGCGGAGAACCCGGCGATCTGGACCCTCCAGGCCCGCTTCCCGCGGGTGTCGTGAAGAGGACCCCGGCGCTGGGCCGGGGGTCCTCTCGCGTGACTTCGCTCGTCAGACGTTCACGCCGAAGTCCTGGGCGATGCCCACCAGGCCCGAGGCGTAACCCTGGCCCACCGCGCGGAACTTCCACTCCGCGCCGTTGCGGTACAGCTCGCCGAAGATCATGGCCGTCTCGGTGGCCGCGTCCTCGGACAGGTCGTAGCGCGCGATCTCGGCGCCGCCCGCCTGGTTGACGATGCGGATGTAGGCGTTGCGGACCTGGCCGAAGTTCTGGCCGCGGTTCTCGGCGTCGTAGATGGAGACCGGGAAGACGACCTTCTCGATGTCCGCCGGGAGCGCGGCCAGGTTGACGTTGATCGCCTCGTCGTCGCCGGCGCCCTCGCCCGTGCGGTTGTCGCCCGTGTGGACGATCGAGTTGTCCGGGGTCTGCTTGTTGTTGAAGAAGACGAAGTGGGCGTCCGAGTAGACCTTGCCCTCGGGGTTCACCGCGATGGCGGAGGCGTCCAGGTCGAAGTCCGTGCCGGTGGTGGTGCGGACGTCCCAGCCGAGGCCCACGGTGACGGCGGTCAGGCCCGGAGCCTCCTTGGTGAGCGAGACGTTGCCACCCTTGGACAGGCTTACAGCCATGTTGGGAGTCCCTTCCTTAGATACCCGTGCATATCCGTGCACTCTGTGCCGACGAAGCTACCGTCACCGGGGACAACGTCGAGGGGGGTCCCCATGGTTCCGGATCCCTTTACCTTTTTTACCGAACCGGAAATCCAGGTGACGTGAGGCGGGCCGGGCCGGGAACATGAAGGACATGTCCGGGCCCTACCTCATCCGTGGCTCCGTCTCGCTTCCCGAGGCCGAGCTGATGTGGCGTTTCTCCAGGTCGTCCGGGCCCGGTGGGCAGCACGTCAACACCAGCGACTCGCAGGTCGAGCTGCGCTTCGACCTCGCCCGCACGGAGGCGCTCCCTCCGGTGTGGAAGGAGCGGGCGCTGCGGCGGCTGGCCGGCCGCCTCGTGGACGGGGTGGTGTCCGTACGGGCCTCGGAGCACCGTTCCCAGTGGCGCAACCGCGAGGCCGCCGCCGTACGCCTCGCCGCGCTCCTCGCGGAGGCCACCGCGCCGCCGCCCAAGCCCCGCAAGCCGACCCGCATCCCGCGCGGCATCAACGAACGCCGGCTGCGGGAGAAGAAGCAGCGCGCGGAGACCAAGCGGGGCCGTACGGGCCGGGACTGGGGTTAGCCGGGGCGGGCGCCCTGTCACATCTGCCGGCTCCCTGTCGTCAGGGTGGTGCAGGAGCACTCGGGACCGCCGGGGGCGACGACGGAGAGGCCGCAGCCACCCATGACCGACAACGACTTTCTCGCCGAACGCTTCGAGGCGTACCGGGGGCACCTGCGGGCCGTCGCCTACCGGATGCTCGGCTCCGCCGCCGAGGCCGAGGACGCCGTCCAGGAGGCCTGGTTCCGGCTCAGCCGGTCCGACACCCAGGCGGTGGAGAACCTCGGCGGCTGGCTGACGACCGTCGTCGGCCGGGTCTGCCTCGACCTGCTCCGCTCCCGCCGCTCCCGGGGCGAGCAGCCGCTGGAGAGCTGGCGGCCGGCGCCCTCCGCCGAGGTGGACCCCGCGCAGGACGCCCTGCTCGCCGACTCGGTCGGGCTGGCCCTCCTCGTCGTCCTGGACACCCTCTCCCCGGCCGAACGGCTGGCCTTCGTGCTGCACGACCTGTTCGGGGTGCCCTTCGAGGAGATCGGCGGCATCCTCGGCCGCAGCCCGGCCGCGACGCGGCAGCTCGCCAGCCGGGCCCGGCGCCGGGTGCGGGGCGTGGAGGCGCCGGAGGCCGACCTGGCCCGGCAGCGGGAGGTGGTGGACGCCTTCCTGGCCGCCGCGCGCAACGGCGACTTCGACGGGCTGCTGGAGGTGCTCGACCCCGAGGTGGAGGCCCGTACCGAGGCCGGTGTGAACAGCGGTGCGGCCCGCGTAGCCGCTGCCGCGGCGGGCTTCGCCCATCTGGCGCGCGTCGCGCGTCCGGTGCTCGTCGACGGCGCGACCGGCCTGGCCGTGTTCGCCGACGGCCGTCCGGAGCGGGTCCTGGCCTTCGCCTTCGTCGCCGACCGCATCTCGGTGATCGACATCATCACCGACCCCGCCCGTCTGGCGGACCTCACCGTCGAAGAGGTCTAGCTCGCCACAGGTGCCGCTCGGGACAGGTCCAGCACCCCGACCGTCTGGCCCCCGCTCGTCTCCCCGTTCTTCCGGAAGCCCAGACGGAGGTAGAACTCCTCGGGGCCGTCCGGGCCGGGGTGCCAGCTGACGTACAGCTCCGTGCCGCCCCGACGGCGGATCTCACCGGCCACGGCGTCGACGGCGAAGCGGCCGTAGCCCCGGCCCTGCTCGCCGGCGGCGATGTTCAGCCGCCACAGCCCGGAGCGGTGCACGCTGCCGTCGCCGTGCCAGTCGATGCCGAGGAAGGCCATCAGGAAACCGACCGCGCGGCCGTCGTCGACGATCAGCCGGGGCCAGGCGACGCCGGCGGGATGGACGTAGGCCTCGGCCAGGGACTGTACGACCGGCGAGACGGCGTGTTCCTGGGCGGGGTGGACGCGGACGGCGACGGCGGTGTCGAAGTTGGCCGGGGTGATCTCTTCCAGACGTGGGGTCATCCGCGCACGGTAGGCACGCGGCCCCTCCGCCCGCCACGCGGTTTCCGCGCTCAGCCCAACTGCCGGTACCGCCCCCGGAAGTACAGCAGCGGGCCCCCCTCGGCGCTCGGCACCCGGGCGCTGAGGACGCGGCCGATGACCAGGGTGTGGTCCCCCGCGGTCACCCGCTGCTCGGTCCGGCACTCCAGGGCGGCCAGCGCGCCGCCGACCAGCGGGGCGCCGGTGACCTCGCCCCGGCCGTAGGGGATGTCCTCGAAGAGCAGCCTGTCGCTGATGCGGCCCTTCATGGCGAAACGGCCCGCGATGTGCCGCTGGCTCTCGGTGAGGACCGACACCGCCCACAGCGGCTGCTCGTCGAGCAGGTCGTCCATGCGGGCGCCCGTGCGCAGGCTGACCAGGACCAGCGGCGGGTCGAGGGAGACCGACATGAAAGCGGTGGCGGTCATGCCGACGTCCTCCATGCCCGGGGCCTCGGGGTCGTCCGGGTCCAGCGGCGGTTCCTGCGCGGTCACCAGGACCACGCCCGCGGCCAGCCGGGACATCGCGGCCCGGAACTCGTCGTTGCTCACCCCCTCAGCATGCCCGGAAGGCAGGGGGGTGGTGGGGGAGGGAGTCTTCAGCACGCCGGAAACGCTAGTCTCCGGCCCGCGCGGGCCGCATCGGCCCTCCGCCCGAACCGGGTCCTAGGACCAGCGGCGCATGTATGCGGTGACCGGCGGAGCGCGCATGCCTGTGACCGACGGCTCACGCATGCGGCCAGATGCGTGCATGATGTGAGCACCGGCGCACGCTGTGCGTTCAGTAAACGCACAGGGCAAACGCAGAAACTCCACTCAATTGTTCACGTTCCCCTGTGACTTGAGTCACAAGGGGCAGGAATTGTTGACCCTGTGTACCGAGTGGGCTTCGCGCTGTGATTCAGTGGCGGGGAAGCCACGAAGAGGTTCAGACACAACCCTTGATTCGCTGCGAGGTCTCGGGGGGAGGGTGAGCATGGAGACCGAGTCGGAGCCGTACGTCCGTCTTGCGTCCCTGCGACAGCTGCACCAGGTCATGGCCGACATGAACACGGCACGCAGCCTGGCGGACACACTGCAGACCGTCGCCGACGGCGCCGTGAGCGCCCTCGGCTACGAGATGGCGGCCGTCAACCTGGTCCGCCAGGACGGCGATCTCGTGGTCGCCGCCTTCTCCGGCAACTCCGCTGCCGAGGCCCTGATCACCGGCCGGGCCGGCTCCCGCGAATCCTGGGACCGGCGGCTGAACATGGGCGAACGCTGGGGCGACCTCGTCTTCATACCGCACACCGAGGGCTGGGTCCTCGACGACGACGACGTCCCCCAGTGGTACACCGACGGCCCCGAGCCGCGCTTCGAGGACGAGTGGCACCCCTCCGACCGGCTCTTCGCGCCCATGTACACCCCCGGAGTGCAGCGCGGCACCTGTGGCGAACTGCTCGGCGTCATATCCGTCGACCGGCCGCGCAACGGCCGCCGCCCCGGCGCCTGGGGCCGCGAGGCCCTCCAGATGTACGCCTTCCAGGCCGCCATCGCGATCAGCAACGCGCGCCTGCGCGCCAACATGCAGCGCGCCCTGGTCCGCCTGGAACGCGAGCAGCAGGCCCTGCGCGCCAGCGAGGAATCCTTCCGGCAGGCCTTCGAGTACGCCCCGTCCGGCATGGCCATCGCCGAGATGGGCGGCGACCAGCACGGCCGCATCCTGCGCACCAACGACGCCCTGTGCCGGCTGCTCGGCCGGCCCGCCTCCGCGATGCGCCGCTACTCCTTCGCCGACCTCGTCCACCCCGAGGACGTCGGCACCCTGCTGAGGACCTCCGCGGAGGGCGGCCGTGCGGAACTGCGCCTGGGCCGCCGCGACGGCACCTACGTCTGGGTGTCCCTGCGCAACAGCGTCGTCGCCGACGCCGCCGACGGCCCCCGCTTCCTCCTCACCCACGTCGAGGACATAGAGGAGCGCAAGCGGCGCGAGCTCCAGCTCGCCCACCGCGCCTCCCACGACTCGCTGACCGGCCTGCCCAACTCCGCCGAGCTGCGCTCGCGCCTGTCCGCCCGGCTCTGTCAGCGCCCCGCCCACGCCGGCGCCGTGGAGTCCCTGGACGCGGCCTACGGCCATCCCGCCTTCGACGCCCCCGCCGGCCACGGCTTCGACTTCACGCCGGGCACGGAGGGCTTCGACGCCTACGACCACCACGTGCACACCGTCGCCCCCGAGGACGGCCGCGACGACGGCACCAAGGGCCTCGCGGTGCTCTTCTGCGACCTCGACGGCTTCAAGTCGATCAACGACCGGTTCGGGCACAACGCGGGTGACGCGGTCCTCATCGAGGTCGCCCGGCGGCTGAGCAACGGCGTCCGGGACGGCGACACGGTCGCCCGGCTCGGCGGCGACGAGTTCGTGATCCTCGCCGACGGCCTCGGCCGGGCCGACGCCCAGGACCTCGCCGTACGGCTGCGCAACGAGATCATCCAGCCGATCCGCGCCGAGGGCCGGGCCGTCCGGGTGGGCGCCAGCTTCGGCATCGGCTGGGCACACTGCGGCATGACGGCGGACGAGGTGTTGAAGTCCGCTGACGAGCGGATGTACGTAGAGAAACGATCTCGTCCCAAACAGCACCGGCGCGCTGGATGATGCGCAGGTCAGCGAGTTGATGCGGTCCGAGTCACCCGTTTGGGCCAGCGAGAGCGGGTAGGCTCGCCATTCCACACCCCTACCGCATCCGACCGCACCTGTTGAGGAGTACCAAGGGATGACGCCCGGCGACAACGGCGCGAGCACGCCCGAGGACGACGACCCGTTCGGCTACCTGTACGCAGACGGCCAGGCCCGGGGAGCCCAGCCGCCGTCCGGTGGTTACGGCTACCCGAACTCGGTCAGCAGGGTGCGCACGGTCGGCGAGCGCAGCTACGGCGCACAGCAGGCCCCGTACGGCCAGCCGCCGCAGGCGACGTACGGCCAGGGCGTCCCCCAGCAGGGCGCCTACGGCCAGCCGAACGCCCACTACCAGGCTCCGGAGACGCTCCCCGGCGGCGCCCCGTCCTCCCACCGCCCCGCGCCCCCCACGTCCGGCCGCCGCGGCCCCAACACCAAGGGTCTGCTGATCGGCGCCATCGCGGTGGTCGCCGCGGTCGTCATCGGCATCGGCGTCGCGATGATCAACGGCAACACGGACGACGACAAGTCCGGCAACGAGGCAGGCTCCACCCCGACCCAGTCCCAGACCAGCAGCCCGAGCCCTTCGGGGAGCGGTTCGGCGGCGAGCGACTCGATGCAGTCCGACGCCTCGGCGCTCACTCCGGCCGGCGGTGTGTCGAAGGCCTCGGACGTCAAGGGCGCGACCTCCTCCGACGGCAGCTACGTGACGGGCCTGAACCAGCCCGGCGCGTCGGTCACCTGGAACGTCGACGTTCCGTCGGACGGCCCGTACACCATGTTCGTGTACTACAGCGCGACCGGCGACGACCAGGAGATGTCGGTCACCGTCAACGGCACCCCGTTCGGCAGCAAGCTGGGCCTGGACAACTGGCGGCACGCCAAGGACGGCGACTTCGCCAACGGCTGGACCCGCTCCTACGTGTGGCCCACCCTGAAGAAGGGCGCCAACACGATCTCGATCTCCTGCGGCGCCGGCGACAAGTGCAACGTCCTGATCAGCAACGTCAAGCTGAAGCCGGGGCAGGTCAAGAAGGACAGCTAGGCCGCGCTGAACTCCCCGGACAGCGCCACCCGGTCCAGCAGCTCCTCGTATGCGGACCGGTCGAACTCGCCCGCCGCGGGTGAGCGTACCGTCGCCGCCGACAAGGCGACCGCGAGGGTGAGGCGGTCAGGCCAGGGGAGGAGTTCCACCAGGCCGGACAGCAGGCCCGCCACCGCCGAGTCACCGGCGCCGGTGGGGTTGCCGAATTCGGGGGCCGGCGGGGCGGCGCGCCAGCGGCCTTCGGGGGTGACGGCGAGCAGGCCGTCCGCGCCGAGGGAGGCGACCACCGCGCGGGCGCCGCGGCGCCGGGCGTCCTGGGTGGCGCGCAGCGGGTCGTGGGAGCCGGTGAGTTCGGCCAGTTCGTCGGCGTTGGGCTTGATGATGTCCGGGCGGGCCGCGACGCCCCGGCGCAGCGGCTCGCCGCTCGTGTCCAGCAGCACCGGGACGCCGGCGGACCGGGCCGTGCGGACCAGGTTCGCGTACGCGCCGACCGGGACCCCCGGTGGCAGGCTCCCGCACAGGGCCACCGCCGAGGCGCCGCCCAGCAGTTCCTCGTAACGGTCGAGGAAGGCGCCCCACTCGGCCGGTGCGATCTGCGGGCCGGGCTCGTTCAGCTGGGTCGTGTCCCCTGACAGTTCGTCGACCACGGCTATCGTGCGCCGGGTCGCCCCGGCCACCGGCACCAGCGCGTCGGTCAGTCCGGGCGTACCGGTCAGCCGGTCGCGTACCGCCCGGCCGGTCCCGCCGCCCGCGAAGCCGGTGACCGTCACCTCGTGGCCGAGCGCGGCCAGGACCCGGGCCACGTTCACGCCCTTGCCGCCGGGCCGCTCGACCACCTCGGAGACGCGGTGCGAGGCGTGCGGCCGCAGCGACCGTACGCGATAGGTGATGTCGAGAGCGGTGTTCAGCGTGACCGTGAGGATCACCCGGGCCGACCTCCCTCGAAGTCCGTGCGGCTGTCTCGGTTTCCGGGGCCTCGATCATGCCAAAGAGACGGCGGTCGGCCCAGTGCGCGGGCCGGCCTCCGTCTCCTCGACGTCGGTACGGATCAGGGCAGTTGGGGCGCTACCACCCATTCACCCTGCCGCATCACGCCCTTCAGCTCGAAGTCCGCGTCCAGCAGGACCAGGTCGGCGTCCTTGCCGGGCTCCAGCGAGCCGACGCGGTCGAAGAGGCCGAGCAGCCGGGCCGGGTTGGCCGACAGGGCGGTCACGGCGTCCTCCACCGACAGCTTGTCGACGCTCACCGCCCGCTGGAACGCGCGGTCCAGGGTGAGCGTGGAGCCCGCGATCGAACCGCCCTCCACCAGCCGGGCCACGCCCTCGCTGACCTCGACCTCCAGCGGTCCGAGCATGTAGCGCCCGTCGCCGATGCCGGCCGCGTCCATCGCGTCGGTGATGAACGCCACCCGGGCCGCGCCCGCGTGACGGAACGCCAGCTCCAGCGCGGCGGGGTGCAGATGGACGCCGTCGTTGATCAGCTCGACCGTGACCCGCTCGTCCTCCAGCAGGGCGGCGATCGGGCCGGGCGCGCGGTGGTTCAGGGCGGGCATGGCGTTGAAGAGGTGGGTGGCGACGGTGGCGCCCGCGTCGATCGCCTCGACCGTCTGCTCGTAGCCGGCGTCCGTGTGTCCGATCGCCGCGATCACGCCGTTCTCGGCGAGCAGCCGTACGGAGTCGATGCCGCCCGGCAGTTCGGTCGCGAGGGTGACCATCTTCGCCTTGCCGCGCGCCGCGTCGATCAGCTTGCGGACCTCGGCCGGGTCCGGGTCGCGCAGCAGCTTCTCGGAGTGCGCGCCCTTGCGGCACGGCGAGATGAACGGCCCCTCGAAGTGGATGCCCGCGATGTCGCCCTGCTCGGCCAGCTCGCTCAGCAGGCCGGCCTGACGGACCAGCAGGTCCATCTCGTCGGTGACGGTCGAGGCGACGAGGGTGGTGGTGCCGTGGACGCGGTGCGTGTGGACGGCGGTGAGGATCTGCTCGGCCGTGCCGGAGAAGGAGGCTCCGCCTCCGCCGTGGTTGTGGATGTCCACGAAGCCGGGGACCAGCCAGTGGCCGGTGACGTCGATGACCTGGGCGTCGGCGGGAGGCGTGCTGGTGATGCGCGTGCCCTCGATCGCCAACCGGCCGTTCTCCACCGTTCCGGTGGGCAGGACCACGCTCGCGCCGGTGAGCACCTGCGGGCCGGTGGTGGGTACGCGCGCCCCGCGGCGGAGCCGCACGTCGGCACTGCCCCGCGCCCCTGGTGGGGCGCTGTTCCCACCCGGAGCCTGATTGTCCCGCTCGGTTGCCATCAGGTGCTTACCTCCGGAGTCGTAGAAGTGGCTGTCAGCAGGTCCTGCGCGAGCAGTCCCGCGCCCAGGCAGCCGGCCGTGTCGCCCAGCGCCGCCGGGACGATCGCCGGCAGTTTCTGGAAGGTGACCCGGTGCCGGACGGCCTCCCGCAGGGGCTGGAACAACACTTCCCCCGCCTCGGCCAGGCCGCCACCGATGATCAGCGTGCGGGGGTCCAGCAGGGTGAGGCCGGTGACCAGCCCGTCGGCGAGCGCGTCCACCGCCTCCTGCCAGACCCGGACGGCGTTCGGGTCGCCGGACGCGACGGCCTCGGCGCAGTCCGCCGCGTCCGCCCCGGGGTCGCCGCAGGCCGCCGCCCAGGCCTCGCTGACGGCGGACGCGGAGGCGTACCGCTCCAGGCAGCCGCGCTGCCCGCAGGGACACGGCGTGCCGCCGGGGCGTACGACGATGTGGCCGATCTCGCCCGCGAAGCCGTGCGCGCCGGCCTCCACCCGGCCGTCGATGCCGATGGCACCGGCGATCCCGGTGCCCAGCGGCACGAACAGGAACCGGTCCGCGCCCCGCCCCGCGCCGATCCGGCCCTCCGCGAGGCCGCCGGTGCGGACGTCGTGGCCGAGGGCGACGGGCACCCCGAGCCGGTCGGTGAGCAGGGCCCGCAGGGGCACGTCGCGCCAGCCCAGGTTGGCGGCGTAGACGGCGGTGCCGGTCGTCTCGTCGACGATGCCGGGGACGGCGATGCCGGCCGCGCCGGCGGGCTCGCCGTAGTGCTCGACGCCGTACGCGTGCAGGTCGGCGGCGAAGTCGAGGATGCCCGCGAGCACCGCCTCGGGGCCGCGCTCGCGGCCGGTGGCGCGGCGGGCGCGGTGCAGCAGCGCGCCGTCGTCACCGACCAGGGCGGCCTTCATCCCGGTACCGCCCACGTCGAGGGCGATGACATGTCTCACCACGGGGCTAGTGTGACCCCCCCACCCGGGAGAGGTCTAGTCCACTCACGTGGTGTAGACCTTATGTGTCCACATATTGAACCGTCAGACAGCAGGGTTGGGGCTTTGAGCGTGCGTCGGCGTACGGCAGGAACGATCGCGGTGGTGTCCGCACTGGGCATGACGGCGGTCCTCGGCGGCTGCGGGAGTACGGGCTCCTCCGACGTGACCCTCAGACTCGTCGCCGCCGACTACGGCGACTCCGCCGCCAACAGCTCCAGGAAGTACTGGGACGCCCTGGCCGAGGAGTACGAGAAGCAGCACTCCGGGGTGAAGGTCGAGGTCAGCGTCTACTCCTGGAACGACGTCGACCGCAAGGTCAAGGAGATGGTCGACGCCGGCCACGCCCCGGACATGGCCCAGATCGGCGCCTACGCCGACTACGCCGCCGCCGGCAAGCTCTACCCGGTCTCCGACCTGCTCTCCATACGCACCCAGGCGGACTTCCTCTCCCAGCTCTCCGACGCCGGCGAGTGGAAGCACACGCAGTACGGCATCCCGTTCGCCGCCTCCACGCGCGTGCTCTTCTACAACAAGACCCTGTTCGCCAAGGCCGACCTCACGGCGCCCACCACCTGGGACGAGCTGGCCGCCGACGCGAAGGCGCTCAAGAACGAGGGCGTGAAGTACCCGTACGCGCTGCCCCTCGGCCCCGAGGAGGCCCAGGCCGAGACCATGCAGTGGCTGCTCAGCGGCGGCAACGGCGGCAGCGGGTACACCGACGACGTCGGCACCTACACCATCGACTCCGCCACGAACGTCGAGACCTTCACCTGGCTCAAGGACGAACTGGTCGACAAGGGCCTGACCGGCCCCGTCGCCCCCGGCAAGCTCAACCGCGCCGAGGCGTTCGCCGCCTTCGCCGACGGCCAGGTCGGCATGGTCAACGGGCACCCCACGCTCATCCAGCAGGCAGCCAGGAAGGGCGTGCAGTTCGGCACGGTGCCGATGCCGGGCCGCACCGGCAGGGCCAGGGCCTCCATGGGCGTCGCCGACTGGATGATGGGCTTCAAGCAGAACGGGCATGCCCAGCAGATCGGCGACTTCCTCGACTTCGTCTACAGCGAGAAGAACGTCCTCGACTTCTCCCGCAAGTACGGGCTGCTGCCGGTCACCAGCTCCGCGTCCAACACCATGGCCGCGTCGGACGCCCCCGCCGACAAGGCGCTGCGCCCCTTCCTGGAGCAGCTCCCGACCTCGGAGCTGTACCCCGTCGGCAAGACCTCCTGGGCGGCGGTCAGCGCGGCCGTGAAGCAGAACATCGGCCAGGCGGTCGCCCCCGGCGGCAGCCCCGCCGGCGTCCTGACCCGCCTGCAGTCGACGGCCATGGCGGCCGACAGCAGCAGCGCCAACTGAGCCCGCTGTCGGTGCCCGCCGCTACCGTGGCGGGCATGGAACTGGGCACCCGCGAGAAGGCGATCCTCGCGCTGGAGCGCCGGGCCTTCCCCGGCCCCGGCGCGAAGGAACGCGCGATACGCGAGGAGCTGGACCTGTCCCCCGTCCGCTACTACCAGCTCCTCAACGCCCTCCTGGACGACGAGCGGGCCCTGGCCCACGACCCGGTGACGGTCAACCGCCTGCGCCGCGTCCGGGAGGCGAGACGCACGGAACGCTGAGCCCCGGGCACGCCTTGTCCCCCGACCGGGTTTCCAGGGAGCCGGGACGGCTTGTCGGCTGACCGGGTTTCCGGGGAGCCGGGACGTTTTTCGGCCGACCGAGCTTCCGGGGAGCCCGGGCCCCTTCTCGCCCGACCGAGTCTCCGAGGAGCGGGGACGGCTTGTCGGCTGACCGGGTTTCCGGGGAGCCGGGACGTTTTTCGGCCGACCGAGTTCCCGGGGAGGCCGGACCCCTTCTCGCCCGACCGAGTCTCCGGGGAGCCGAGACGGCTTGTCGGCCGACCGAGGCCCCGGCGGCACCGCAGTACCTTCCCGGGCCGACCGAAGGCCCGGCGGCACCTTTTCGGCCGACCGAGTCGGGTGGTGGGTGGGCGGGGCCGGGGTCCAGGGGCGGAGCCCCTGGCGGGGTCTGGGGCGGAGCCCCAGGCGTGCACCGCCGCGGAGCCCCTGGCGGGGTCTGGGGCGGAGCCCCTGGCGTGCGCCGCCGCGGAGCCCCAGGCGTGCGCCGTCGCACCCCAGGCGTGAGACCCGCCGGGCTGGATAGTGTCGCGGTATGGACGCCATGGACGCTCTGCCGACCCCGCGCACCCAACCCGGCCGGGACGGCCTCGCCGCCCTGCTCGCGCAGCCCCGCACCGCCCTGATCGGCCTGGACTTCGACGGCACGCTGGCCCCGATCGTCGCCGACCCCGAGCAGGCCCGCGCCCACCCCGGGGCCGTACCCGCCCTCGCCGCCCTCGCCCCGCAGATCGCCTCCGTCGCCGTGATCACCGGCCGTCCGCCCGACGTCGCCGTCCGGTACGGCGGCTTCGCCGGTGTCCCCGGCCTGGAGCACCTCACCGTCCTCGGCCACTACGGCGCCGAGCGCTGGGACGCGGCCACCGGCGAGGTCACCGCGCCGCCTGCGCACCCCGGCGTGGCCGCCGTCCGCGCCGAGCTGCCCGGCCTGCTGGAGCACGCCGGCGCGCAGGAGGGCACGTGGATCGAGGAGAAGGGCCGGGCGCTCGCGGTGCACACCCGCCGCGCCCCCGACCCGCAGGCCGCGTTCGAGGCCCTGCGCGCCCCCCTCGCCGACCTCGCCACCCGGCACGGCCTGGTCGTCGAGCCCGGCCGCATGGTCCTGGAACTGCGCCCACCGGGCATGGACAAGGGCGTGGCGCTCCTCGACCACGCCCGCGCCGTCAAGGCCGGCTGCGTCGTCTACGCCGGTGACGACCTGGGCGACCTCCCCGCCTTCGCCGCGGTCGAGAAGCTCCGCACCAACGGTGTCCCCGGCCTACTGGTCTGCAGCGGCAGCACGGAGGTCACCGAGCTGGCGGACCGGGCCGACCTGGTGGTCGACGGCCCGGAGGGAGTCGTGGGCCTGCTCCGCGCGCTGGCCGCTCAGCTCGGCCGGGGGTCCAGCGCCGCGAGCTGATCGAGGAACCACCGGGCCGGCGGCAGCGCGGTCGCGGCGGCGGCCAGTCGCTTCGAGCGTTCCGCCCGCGCGTCCGCCGGCAGGGTCAGCGCCTCGTGCAGCGCCCGCGCCGTCCCGGCGATGTCGTACGGGTTCACCACGAAGGCGTCCTCGCCCAGCTCCTCGTACGCCCCCGCCTCCCGCGACAGCACCAGTGCGCAGCCCTCGTCGGAGACGACCGGGACCTCCTTGGCGACCAGGTTCATGCCGTCCCGGATGGGGTTCACCAGCGCCACGTCGGCCAGCCGGTACGCGGCCAGGGAGCGGGCGAAGTCGTCCTTCACGTGCAGCACGACCGGGGTCCAGCCGGCCGTGCCGTACCGCTCGTTGATCTCGGCCGCGACCTGCCGCACCTGCGCCGTGTACTCCCGGTACACGGCGAGGTCCTGCCGGGACGGGTAGGCGAACGCCACGTGGACGACCTTCTCCCGCCACTCCGGGTGGTCCTCCAGAAGCTGCTCGTACGCCAGCAGCCCGCGCACGATGTTCTTGGACAGCTCCGTCCGGTCCACCCGGACGATCGTCTTCCGGCCCTTTCCGATCTCCGCCCGCAGCGCCGCCATCCGCTCGTCCACGTCCGGCTGGTGCGCCCGCTCGCGCAGGAAGTCCGCGTCCGCGCCCAGCCCGTGCACCCCGATCCGGGTGCCGGACGGGATGCCGGGTCCGAGCACCGCGTGGCAGCAGTCCGTGAACGCGTCCGCCCACCGCCGGGTGAGGAACGCCGCCCGGTCCGCGCCCAGGATGCCGCCGAGCAGCTCGGCCGCGATGTCGTCGGGCAGGAGCCGGAAGTAGTCCGGCGGCGCCCACGGCGTGTGCGAGAAGTGGCCGATGCGCAGGTCGGGCCGGAGCTGGCGGAGCATGCGGGGGGCGAGGGCCAGGTGGTAGTCCTGGATCAGCACGGCCGCGCCCTCGGCCGCCTCCTCGGCCAGCGCCTCGGCGAACGCCCGGTTGTAGGCCTCGTACGACGCCCACTGCCGCCGGAACCCGGCGTCGAAGACCGGCTCCAGCGGGGTCTGGTACAGCATGTGGTGGACGAACCAGAGCACCGAGTTGGCGATGCCGTTGTACGCCTCGGCGTGCACGGTCGCGTCGATGTCGAGCATCCGCACCCGCTGCCCGCCGGTCTCCTCGGGCGGCAGCAGCCCGCCGTCCGCGCGCCGGACGGCCGCCCGGTCGCCGTCGCCGAGCGCGGCGCACACCCACACGGAGCCCGCGTCCGACCCGATGGCGGACAGTCCCGAGACCAGCCCGCCGCCACCCCGCCGGGCGTGCAGCGCGCCGTCCTCGTCCACCTGATAGGAGACCGGGCCGCGGTTCGACGCGACCAGCACCTGAGCCTTCTGAGCAGCATCGAGCGTGGAAGCCATACGCCTCAACCTAGCCCGGCCCCGAACCGCTCAAACGTACGGCCCGCCGGGCGCGCCGACCGTATACGGCCCGTTCACGCCACCTTCCGTTCGGCGTACTCCGCGATCTCCACCATGGGCGGCCGCTCCTCGGTGTCCACCGAGTAGGTGCGCGGCTCGAACCCTTCCTCGCCCCGCTCGAACTGGGTCAGCGCGGGCCGGATCAGATGGCCGCGGGCCAGCCGGAGCTGGGCGGTGCGGTAGATCGCGGCGGCCATCCGGCCGAGCGCCTGCCCGTCCTGGTGCCGGTGCTTGCGCACGCCCACGTCGACCTGGGCCAGCGCGTCCAGGCCCACCAGGTGCAGCGCGTCCACCAGCATGCCCAGCTCCACGCCGTAGCCGACGGGGAACGGCAGTTGTTCCAGCAGTGTGCGGCGGGCCGCGTACTCGCCGCCCAGCGGCTGCACGAACCCGGCGAGCTGCGGCCAGTGCATGTTCAGCAGCGGGCGGGCCATCAGCTCGGTGACCCGGCCGCCCTGCCCGGCGCTGCCGCCGAGCGGGCGGTCGTACATCGCCTTGACCAGGTCGACGTCCGGGTCGGTGAGCAGCGGGCCGACGATCCCGGAGACGAAGTCGGAGGAGAACTCCTTGAGGTCCGCGTCGATGAAGCAGACGATGTCCCCGCTGGTCACCAGCAGCGACCGCCACAGCACCTCGCCCTTGCCGGGGACGGCCGGGATGCGCGGCAGGATGGCGTCCCGGTGGACGACCCGGGCGCCCGCGCGCGCGGCGACCTGGGAGGTGCGGTCGGTGGAGCCGGAGTCGACGACCACGATCTCGTCGACGAGCGGCACCTGTTCCACGAGGTCGTGCCGGATGACCGCGACGATGTCGCCGACGGTCGCCTCCTCGTTGAGCGCGGGCAGGACGACGCTGATCGTCTGGCCCGTGCGCTGCTTGGCGGCGAGGATCTGGTGCAGCGGGCGAGCGGCCACGGACCAGGACCGGGCGGTCAGCCAGCGCTCGACTTCTTCCAGCACAGTCTGTGGCTCCTCACTCTTGTCTCGCGGTTCGGACGGCTATCTCAACTGTCCCGGCCGTCGGTTACAGTCTTGAACAACGCCGGTGACCATCGCATGTCGGGGGTCCCGTGCGTTCTACAACCGCATACCGCTCATCCAGAGGGGCAGAGGGACACGGCCCGATGAAGCCCCGGCAACCCCCCTGATCCGGACTCGTTCACGCGAGGCTCACGGCCAGGGAAGGTGCCAATTCCGTCTCACGGCGAGGTGCGCCGTGAGGAAGATGAGGAGAAAGGGCCTCGCCTCCATGGCTGTGCAGACAGTTGTCACCACCAGCGAATCCACGGTCGACCTCGGCCCCGCCGCGGCCCTGAGCTGTCGCGAGTGCGGTCATCGGGTGCCGCTCGGCCCGGTCTTCGCCTGCGAGGAGTGTTTCGGCCCGCTGGAGATCGCCTACGACTTCTCCGCCTACGACACCGAGGAACTGCGCCGCCGCATCGAGGCCGGCCCCGCGAACATCTGGCGCTACGCGCCCCTGCTGCCCGTCCCGGCGGACGTCGCCGACAAGCCGAACATCAACCCCGGCTGGACCAAGCTCGTCAAGGCCGACAACCTGGCCCGCGAGCTGGGCGTGACCGGCGGCCTGTACGTGAAGGACGACTCCGGCAACCCGACCCACTCCTTCAAGGACCGGGTCGTGGCCCAGGCCCTGGAGGCCGCCCGCGCCTTCGGCTTCACCACGCTCTCCTGCTCCTCCACCGGCAACCTGGCCGGCGCCGTCGGCGCCGCCGCCGCCCGTGCCGGCCTCCGCTCCTGCGTGTTCATCCCGCACGACCTGGAGCAGGGCAAGGTCGTCATGGCCGCGGTCTACGGCGGTGAACTCGTCGGCATCGAGGGCAACTACGACGACGTGAACCGCTTCTGCTCCGAGCTGATCGGCGACCCGGCCGGCGAGGGCTGGGGCTTCGTCAACGTCAACCTGCGGCCGTACTACGCGGAGGGCTCCAAGACCCTGGCGTACGAGATCTGCGAGCAGCTCGGCTGGCGGCTGCCGGACCAGATCGTGGTCCCGATCGCCTCCGGCTCCCAGCTCACGAAGATCGACAAGGGGCTCCAGGAGCTGATCAGGCTGGGGCTGGTCGAGGACAAGCCGTACAAGATCTTCGGCGCCCAGGCCCAGGGCTGCTCCCCGGTCTCCACCGCCTTCAAGGCCGGCCACGACGTCGTACGGCCCCAGAAGCCGGACACCATCGCCAAGTCCCTGGCCATCGGCAACCCGGCCGACGGGCCGTACGTCCTGGACATCGCGCGCCGCACCGGCGGTGCCGTGGAGGACGTGACGGACGAGGAGGTCGTGGACGCGATCAAGCTGCTCGCGCGGACCGAGGGCATCTTCGCGGAGACGGCCGGCGGCGTGACCGTCGGCGTCACCCGCAAGTTGCTGGAGGCGGGCGTGCTGGACCCGGCGAAGACCACGGTCGTCCTCAACACCGGCGACGGCCTGAAGACCCTGGACGCGGTGGCCGGGACCGGCCTGACCGCCACCATCCGCCCGACCCTGGACTCCTTCCGAGAGGCCGGCCTCGCATGACAGGCGTGCCGCCGGGACGCCGCACGCGATCCGCGGGCCGGTGGCGGCCGATCGCGCCCACGCGGCGGCAGCCGCACCCGCACCACGGCCCCGCGCCCCTGGGGCGCCGCCCCGCCGTACCCGAGAACCCGACCGGAGGTCTCACCGCATGAGCGTGACCGTTCGCATCCCCACCATCCTGCGCACCTACACCGGCGGGCAGGCCGAGGTCGCCGCCGAGGGCGCGACGCTCGGTGAGGTCATCGCCGACCTGGAGAAGAACCACACGGGCATCGCCGCGCGCGTGCTGGACGACCAGGGCAAGCTGCGCCGGTTCGTCAACGTGTACGTCAACGACGACGACGTCCGCTTCGAGCAGGGCCTGGACACGGTCACGCCCGACGGGGCCGGCGTCTCGATCATCCCGGCGGTCGCCGGCGGCTGAGCCGCGGATCCGCGCTCATTACCTTCGGTAACGGCAGTTACCGACTGTTCATCCGATTGCCCCCTCCGTGAGAGAAGCGGAGGGGGCAATTCTGTGTGATTGAGCGCGGTAGAGTTGGGGAACACGGCCCCGGCCTTCGGTCGCGGGCCCTGGATTTCATGCCGCCGACCCGACAAGAAGTAGCCAAAGTGTGCGGGTCCTCTGCGGCTTTTGTGGCTTTTATGGAGCCCGACTTGCCCTGAAGTCGGGTGAATTCTCACCAGATTCCGGACCGTCCGCGTCCAGAATTCTCGTCCGATTGACCTGTTGCAGACGGCAGTTGGACAGATACATTCAGCCGCGGTCGACGCGTTCCGGCGCACGCCCCCGTCCCATGGGGGGTGAGGTCTGACCCGGGTTCGCGAAGTGCGGATCTGTGCAAGGGCCAGTAATAGGGGAGTTAGGCATGGCTCAGGGCACCGTCAAGTGGTTCAACGCGGAGAAGGGGTACGGCTTCATCGCGGTCGACGGTGGTGCGGACGTCTTCGTCCACTACAGCGCCATTCAGATGGACGGCTACCGCACCCTGGAAGAGGGCCAGCGGGTGGAGTTCGAGATCTCGCAGGGCCAGAAGGGCCCGCAGGCCGACATGGTTCGCCTCAGCGCCTGAACGTTTCTTGTCCGAAGGGCCCGCACCTCGCAGAGGGTGCGGGCCCTTCGCCGTGCCCGGTTCCGCTGTTCGCGTGCGGCTGACGGGGGCCTCCCACCCGCCAAGGCGCTTGCACTCGACCATGCCGAGTGCTAATCATTGGCGTTAGCACTCTGAAGGTGAGAGTGACAGCGAAGGACCGGGTCGGTGAGGCCCGCGGGCCGGGTGGGGCAAGGAACCACGAGGCCGGCGAGCCGTCCGTCGCGGGCGCGGGCGCGGTCCGAAGGAATCACCCCCAGTCCTGGAGGGACCACTTCACATGGCCAAGATCATCGCGTTCGACGAGGAGGCGCGGCGCGGCCTCGAGCGCGGCATGAACCAGCTCGCGGACGCCGTGAAGGTGACGCTCGGCCCCAAGGGCCGCAACGTCGTCCTCGAGAAGAAGTGGGGCGCCCCCACGATCACCAACGATGGTGTCTCCATCGCCAAGGAGATCGAGCTCGAGGACCCGTACGAGAAGATCGGCGCCGAGCTGGTCAAGGAAGTCGCCAAGAAGACGGACGACGTCGCCGGTGACGGTACGACCACCGCGACCGTGCTCGCCCAGGCCCTGGTCAAGGAGGGCCTGCGCAACGTCGCCGCCGGTGCCAACCCGATGGCTCTGAAGCGCGGTATCGAGAAGGCCGTCGAGGCCGTCTCCGCCGCCCTGCTGGAGCAGGCGAAGGACGTCGAGACCAAGGAGCAGATCGCCTCCACCGCGTCCATCTCCGCCGCCGACACCCAGATCGGCGAGCTGATCGCCGAGGCCATGGACAAGGTCGGCAAGGAAGGCGTCATCACCGTCGAGGAGTCCAACACCTTCGGGCTGGAGCTGGAGCTCACCGAGGGCATGCGCTTCGACAAGGGCTACATCTCCGCCTACTTCGCGACCGACATGGAGCGCATGGAGGCGGTGCTCGAGGACCCGTACATCCTCATCGCCAACTCCAAGATCTCCTCGGTCAAGGACCTGCTCCCGCTGCTGGAGAAGGTCATGCAGTCGGGCAAGCCGCTGCTGATCATCGCCGAGGACGTCGAGGGCGAGGCCCTGTCGACCCTGGTCGTCAACAAGATCCGCGGCACCTTCAAGTCCGTCGCCGTCAAGGCCCCGGGCTTCGGTGACCGCCGCAAGGCCATGCTCGGCGACATCGCCATCCTCACGGGCGGCGAGGTCATCTCCGAGGAGGTCGGCCTCAAGCTGGAGAACGCGACCCTGGACCTCCTGGGCCGCGCCCGCAAGGTCGTCATCACCAAGGACGAGACCACCATCGTCGACGGCGCCGGCTCCTCCGAGCAGGTCAACGGCCGGGTCAACCAGATCCGCGCCGAGATCGAGAACAGCGACTCCGACTACGACCGCGAGAAGCTGCAGGAGCGCCTGGCGAAGCTCGCCGGCGGTGTCGCGGTCATCAAGGCCGGTGCCGCCACCGAGGTGGAGCTCAAGGAGCGCAAGCACCGCATCGAGGACGCCGTCCGCAACGCGAAGGCGGCCGTCGAGGAGGGCATCGTCGCCGGTGGTGGCGTGGCCCTGCTGCAGGCCTCCCAGGTCTTCGAGAAGCTGGAGCTCGAGGGTGACGAGGCGACCGGCGCCAACGCCGTGCGCATCGCCCTGGAGGCCCCGCTGAAGCAGATCGCCGTCAACGCCGGCCTCGAGGGCGGCGTCGTGGTGGAGAAGGTGCGCAACCTGACCCCGGGTCACGGCCTGAACGCCGCGACCGGCGAGTACGTCGACCTGGTGGCCGAGGGCATCATCGACCCGGCGAAGGTGACCCGTTCCGCGCTGCAGAACGCCGCCTCCATCGCCGCGCTGTTCCTCACCACCGAGGCCGTCATCGCCGACAAGCCGGAGAAGGCCGCGGCCCCGGCCGGCGGCGGCATGCCGGGCGGTGACATGGACTTCTGATCGACCTGACGGTTGATCGCCTGTCCTACGGACCGAGGGCGGCACTCCCAGCCAGTGGCTGGGAGTGCCGCCCTCGGGCGTTCGCGGGGCGGGGCGAGGGTGTCCGGTATCACGCGGGGGGCTTAGGGACCCGACCGGAATGCGGGCCGCTGGGCGGTGTTTACTTAAGACACTGCAACAATGCGTGCGCACATACCAGTCGGTTCACCCCGTCCACTCACGAGGAGCCCCCCACGTGACCGTCACCACGCCCCCCGTCTCCCGCGCGGCTCGCGTCCTGTCCCGCCCGATCACGCTGAACGGCCTCATCGTCCCGAACCGGATCGTGATGGCGCCCATGACCCGCATGTTCTCCCCGGGCGGCGTCCCGGGCGAGGACGTGCGCTCGTACTACGCCCGCCGGGCCGCCGCCGGTGTCGGCCTGATCGTCACCGAGGGCACCTACGTGGGCCACCCGTCGGCCGGCCAGAGCGACCGCGTCCCGCGCTTCCACGGCGAGGAGCAGCTGGCGGGCTGGGCGAAGGTCGCCGAGGACGTGCACGCGGCCGGCGGCCGGATCGTCCCGCAGCTCTGGCACATCGGCATGGTCCGCAAGCAGGGCGACGCCCCCTTCCCGGACGCGCCCGCCGTCGGCCCCTCCGGCCTGGAGACCGCCGGTGCCGAGCCCACCGGCAAGGCCATGACGCAGGCGGACGTGGACGACGTCGTCGCCGCGTTCGCCGAGGCCGCTGCCGCCGCCGAGCGCATCGGCTTCGACGGCGTGGAGCTCCACGGCGCCCACGGCTACCTCCTCGACCAGTTCCTGTGGGCGGGGACCAACCGCCGCACCGACGCGTACGGTGGCGACCTGGCGGCCCGCACCAGGTTCTCCGCCGAGATCGTCGCCGCCGTGCGCGCGGCGGTTTCGCCGGACTTCCCGATCCTCTTCCGCTACTCGCAGTGGAAGCAGCAGGACTACACCGCCCGGCTCGCCGAGACCCCCGAGGAACTGGAGGCCCTGCTCACCCCGCTCGCGGCGGCCGGTGTCGACGTCTTCCACGCCTCCACCCGCCGCTACTGGCTGCCCGAGTTCGACGGCTCCGACCTGAACCTGGCCGGCTGGACGAAGAAGCTCACCGGCAAGCCCGTCATCACCGTCGGCTCGGTCGGCCTCGACGGCGACTTCATCAACGCCTTCCAGGGCGAGGGCTCCCCGGTCAAGGCCATCGACAACCTCCTGGACCGCCTGGAGGCCGACGAGTTCGACCTGGTGGCCGTCGGCCGCGCGCTGCTCCAGGACCCGGAGTGGGCGGCCAAGGTGCTCTCCGACCGGTTCGACGAGCTGAAGCCGTACGACGCGGCGGCCCTGAAGACCCTGAGCTGACCGGGGTGCCTCCGGGGGCGCCGGACGCTAGAGGTTGCCCATCGGCTCGATGTCGACCCGTACCGGCGTCCCCCACACCCGCAGCACCTCGTAGTCGGTGAACTCGTGCACGAGCCGGTACGCCATGGCGGGCCGGGAGCCGCGCCGCTGGGCGGCGAGATACGCCTCCGCCTCGCGCCGGTCCCGCCGCGGCGTCCCGCACAGCTGCCACTCCTGGCCGTTCCACAGCTCCGGCAGCCACCGCTGCTGCGCCTGGGGCCGGTCACCGCGCACGCCGTACCGGGACGGGGCCGAGGGGACCGGCTCGCCCGGCCGGGGCCTGCCGCCCTGGAACTCCGAGCGGCGGGCGGCCCGGCGCCGGGTCTCGCACAGCAGACACAGGTCGGGCGCGCTCTCGTCCACCGGTCCCTGCGGGTGCTCGGGGCAGCGGGTGGCGGGCGCGGCGGTGGTGACGGTGTCGTCCAGCAGATCGAGGGCCCGCCGCAGGTCGTCCTTGATCTCGTGCAGCCGGGCGTCCGGCGTGTCGGCGGTCAGGGCCTCGCCGTGCTCCCCGAGCAGCCGAAGAGCCCGTCCGAGGGCGGTGAGCTGGGCGTGATTCATGTCGGTGGGTGCCTCCTCCCCTCCATGGTGCCCTGACCGCACGGTCCGTCAGCGTGCCGCGTGGGTCAGCGCCGTGCGCAGACGGCCGCCGGACTCCGCCAGGAGGCGGGCCGCCGTCGGGCCGTCGACGCCGGCGAGCAGGGCCAGGATCGCGTGCTTCACCTCGCCGCCGGTCTCCGTGAGGGCCTCCTCGATCTCGGCGTCGCTCGCGCCCGTGGCCTGGGAGACGATCCGGTGGGAGCGGGCCCGGAGCTTGTCGTTGGAGGCGCGCACGTCGACCATCAGGTTCCCGTACGTCTTGCCGAGCCGGATCATCGTGATCGTCGAGAGCATGTTCAGCACCAGCTTCTGGGCCGTGCCCGCCTTCAGCCGGGTGGAACCGGCGATCAGCTCCGGGCCCACGACGACCTCGATGCCGTGCTCGGCGGCGGCGGCCAGCGCGCTGTCCTCGTTGCAGGCCAGGCCGACGGTCAGCGCGCCGAGCGCCCGGGCGTGCTCGACGGCGCCGACCGCGTACGGGGTGCGGCCGGAGGCGGAGACGCCGACCACGGTGTCGTCCGGGGTGAGTCTCAGCGCGTCCAGGTCCCGGCGGGCCAGCTCCTTCGAGTCCTCCGCGCCTTCGACGGAGGTGACCATGGCCGCGGGTCCGCCCGCGATCAGCCCGACGACCTGGTCGGGGTCGGTGTTGAAGGTGGGCGGGCACTCGGAGGCGTCCAGCACGCCCAGCCGGCCGGCGGTCCCGGCACCGGCGTAGACGAGCCGCCCGCCCCTGCTCATGCGCGCGGCGACCGCGTCGACGGCGGCGGCGATCCGCGGTAGCTGCGTCGCCACGGCGGCGGGCACGCCCGCGTCCTCGCCGTTCATCAGCCGGGCGATGTCGAGGGTGGGCAACCGGTCGATCTCGGCGAGTTCCGGACGGAAGGCCTCGGTGGTCAGTGAGGCCAGCTCGGCGCGCAGGTCGTGGGAGGTGATGTCGTGAGAGGTCATAGGGGGCGGCTCTCTCCGGTGACGTGTGAGGGGGGTGGTGAACCTTCCTGCCGGCTCCTTCCTACCCCCTAGCGCGAACCGCTCCGGTGCCGGTGGGCCAACGCCTCGTAGGAGGCGGCCAGCGCGGGCGCCGCCGTCTCGTACGTCCGCTGCGCCACCCCCACGAACAGACAGTCCACCACCAGGAGCTGACTCGTCCGGGAGGACATCGCGGCGGGCCGCAGCTCCGTCTCCCGTGACGTCGACGTCGTCAGGACGAGGTCGGCGTACTGCGTGACCGGCGAGTTCGGCCGCCCGGTGATGGCCACCGTCGTCGCCCCGCGCTCGAAGGCCACCCGGAGCGGCTCGATGACGTCCCCCGTCGACCCGGAGTGCGTGATCGCGAGGGCCACGTCACCCGAACGGAGCTGCACGGCGTTGGTCACCGCGAGATGCGGGTCGCTGTGCGCGTGGGCTATGAGCCCTATCCGCAGCAGCTTCTGGGTGAGGTCCTGGGCGACGAGCCCGGACGCACCTATGCCGTACACATCGGTGCGCCGGGCGGCGGCCAGCGCGGTGACGGCCGCGCCGAGCTGGACGGTGTCGAGTCCGGCCGCGGTGTCGGCGAGGGTCTGCTGCTCCTCGTAGGCGAGCTTGGTGACGACGTCGGCGATGGGGTCGTCCACCGCGATGTCCGTCGTGATCGCGGGCGCCCGCCCGGACTGCTGCTGGGCGGCGAGTCCGGCGAGGGCCAGCCGCAGGTCGCGGTAGCCCGGATAGCCGAGCAGCCGGGCGGTGCGGACGACCGTCGCCTCGCTGGTGCCGGTGAGTTCGGCGAGACCCGTGACGGTGAGTGCGGCGCAGCCGGCCGGGTCACCGGCGACGGCCTCGGCGACGCGCTGCATGGACCGGGTCATGGACGGGGCGAGCGTGCGCACCTTGGCGGCGAGCGATCCGCCCGGGCTGCCGAAAATTTCCTTCACGTCCTGGGTCACACATGAAAGATATTTTCGGTTCGGTGTCCCGGTCAAGAGTGCGCACAATGGGGTGCATGGACCCCATCAGCCCCCTGGAGCAGTCATTGCACGCGGCCCGCGCCCGCGTGCTCGCGGATCTCGTCGCGGGCGAGGTCGCGGAGGCCGACGTCGTCTCGCTGGTGGAGGACTCCATCGCCCAGCGGCGCTGGTGGGTCGAACAGTGGCCGGACGGCGCGGCCTTCGTGGCCGGGCTGATCGCCCAGGACGTGCAGGACGCGCTGCTGGAGCGGTACGGCCGCTGGCCGCTCTGCCCCGTCTGCGGCTCCGGCGACCCGCACGCGCTGGACGTGGAGCCGGAACTGGGCCCCGATCCGCACTGGGTGTGCCACAAGGCAGGCGTGAAGGTCGCGTCGGTGGGCTCGCTGGCGTCGGCCCTGCGCGGGACGACGTCCTCATGAGGCGCCCGTGACCCTCTACATCGACCCGCCGACCTGGCCCGGCCACGGGCGCATGTGGTCGCACCTGGTCAGCGATGTGTCGTACGACGAACTGCACCTGTTCGCCGAGGGCCTCGGCATGCCGCGCCGGGCCTTCGACAGCGACCACTACGACGTCCCGTCCCACCGCTACGCGGACGCGGTGGCGGCGGGCGCGGTGCAGGTCAGCAGCCGCGAGGTGGTCCGGCTGCTGCACTTCGCCGGTCTGCGCAGGCGCAAGGGGCGTCAGGTCCGGCGGACGTAGAGCAGCAGCGCGGTGTCCATGTCGTACTCGTCGGTGGCGGTGCGCTCCTCCTCCACGGTCGCGCGGCTGAAGCCCGCCCGGGTCACCACGCGCTGGGAGGGCAGGTTGGCCGGTTCGATCGTGGCGATGACCGTGTCGACGTCGGCCCGGGCCAGCGCCCACCCGGTCAGGGCGCGCAGCGCCTCGGTCGCGTAGCCCCGGCCGCGGGCGCTCTCGACCAGGTCGTAGCCGATCTCCACCCGGCGCTCGTCGTCCGGGGCGCCGTGGAAGCCGATGCCGCCCACCGCGCGGCCGTCCTCGGTCCGCACGAGGGCGAAGACCCCGAACTCCGGGCGGTGCACACCGGCTTCGTACGCCTTCAGCAGGTGGGAGCAGGCTTCCCGGGTGCCCTCGTACGGGCCGTCGTCGAGCCAGTCGAAGCCGCCGTCGCCGCCGAGGACCAGATCGCGGGCGGCGGCCGGGCGGATGCCGGTGAGGGTGACGCGTCCGGCGGGGATGACGAGGTTGTTGTACCAGGTCCAGTCGGTGACCGGGGCGCGGCCGGGCAGCTCGCCGCGGCCGGTCGCCCACAGCAGCGTCTGCCAGGGCGGGGGGCCGGGCTGGACGTGCGGGAAGAGCCGGGTCAGGACCGCTTCGGCGAGGTCGGCGGGCGGTTCGTAGGGGAGGCCGAGGCCCCGGGTGATGTCGTGGGTGTGCAGCAGGGCCTCGGCGACGCCCATCGCGGCGAAGCCCTCGCGGTCGGCGCTGCCGAAGTGGACCGGGTGGAAGGCGCGGACGCCGGGCGGGGTGGTGCGGACGGCGGCGGCCAGCAGGGCGCCGGTGGCCTCGATCACCTGGAGCAGGCCGGCGTTGTCGGTGCCCTCGGGCAGGGTGATGCGCAGCGGGAGGCGGTCCTGGGCGCGGCCGGCGAGGCGGCTCGCGTACGCGGCGAAGTCCTCGGCGATGTGGAAGGCCGTGGTGCGGCAACTCCATTCCAGGCCGGCCGCGTTCACCGCGTCCCAGTCCCGGTCCAGCGCCGTGCGCAGTGCCGCCGTGCAGCTCGCGACGGCCGCCTCCACCTGATCCCCGCTCATCGTCCGCATGCGCGCACAGTACGGCGGGGGCGTCCTCAGGTCGACAGCATTTCCAGCTCGGACGTGAGGTTGTAGCGGGCGGTGGCCTCCCAGTGCTCCTGGCCGTACGGGGTGCGGTACAGCCGCGGCAGGGCGAGGAGTTGGCGCAGGATCGCCGAACGGCCCTGGCGGAAGGCGTCGGGGGGCACGAAGTGGTACTCCTCGCGGACCTCGGCGGTGTAGACGGCGTACGCCGACGGGGGCGCGGCCAGGATCGCGAGGTCGGCGTCGCACAGCACCTGTCCGTCGCGGTCGTCGTCGGCCGGGTCGTGGGTGACGGTGAGCCGGACCAGCCGGGCCACCTCGGCCGTCTTCGCCTCCGGCACACCGGCCTCGGGCAGGGCGCGCTCGGCCAGCCGCGCGGACCGCTCCTCGTTCTCGGACCGTTCGGGCAGGTAGACGGCGTCGTGGAACCAGGCGGCCAGGCGGACCACGTCCGGGTCGGCCGCGTACTCCTCCAGCACGTCGACGTGGTCGAGCACGGCGGTGAGGTGGGCCGGCGTGTGGTAGCGGCGCTGCGGCTCCTGCCAGCGGGCGAGCAGGTTGTCGGCGTAGGGGGCGGGGTCGGGGCCGCCGCCGGGGGCGCGGACTGCTTCCAGGGCGCGGGCGAAACGGAGGCGCAGGGCGTCGAGGTCGGCCATGCCCCCATTCTTCCGTGGCGGGGACGCGGGCCGCCGGTCGGTCCGTCCGGTGGCGGCCCCGGGCCGGCTGCCCGTCCGTTTCCCGCGTGACGGCCGTCCCTCGGCGCCCCTAGCGTGATCTCCATGACTGACATGCTGGAAGTGCGTGATCCGGAGCTCCCCGGGCGGCTGCTGGCCGCCGAGCGCGACGAACTGGTACCGCTGCTGCGGTCCCTGCCCGACGCCGACTTCGCGCTGCCGTCGGCCGGGTGTCCGGGCTGGACGGTGCGGGACGTGCTGGCGCACTGTTCCGCCGCGCTCATGCGGGTGGTGGAGAACCGGTTCGAGAAGGGCGTGTTCTCGCCGGAGTCGAACGAGCGGGACATCGCCGAGCGGGCCGGCTGGACGAACGCGCGGGTCGTGGACGAGCTGGAGCGCGGGATGACGGAGGCCGGACCGGTGATCGCCGGGACGGACGGATCGCTGGACATGATCGCGCTCGGCGAGTGGGTGCACGCCGGGGACGTGCGCGAGGTGCTGGGCGCGCCGGGGGCGTACGCCGGGGCGGGGCTGCCCGACGCGCTGACCCTGCTGGCGCGGATCACCCGGCAGAAGGAGCACGTGCCCCTCCACGCCGACCTGGACGACCGGGACGAGCCGCTGCGGCTCGGCGCGGTGGCCGCGGGCGGCCCGCCGGCCCGGTACATCGGCGACGCGGCCACGCTCGTACGGCTGTACGCGGGGCGGCCGCTGAACGGGGCGTCCTACGAGCTGGCGGGAGCCCGGGAGGGAGAGCTGAACATCTTCGGGTGAGTGGCGCCCCCGGGCAGGCGTAGTCTTGGATTGGACTAGACCTGTAGCGCCGATGAATGGGGTGCCATGAGCAAGCGTGCAGTCCTGGAGGTGATCGCCCTCGACGTCGAGGACGCGGTCGCCGCCCAGGCCGGGGGCGCGGACCGGCTGGAGCTCGTCACCGAGATGGCGGCCGACGGGCTCACCCCCGCGCCCGCCACCGTCGCCGCGATCCGCGCCGCCGTCGACATCGACCTGCGCGTGATGCTCCGCCTCGCGGACGGCTTCGCGGCCGGTGACCTGGACCGGCTGATCGGCGTGGCCGACGAGCTGCGGCAGGCCGGCGCCGACCAGTTCGTGCTCGGGTTCCTCGCCACGGACGGCGGTGTCGACCTGGACGCGGTGGAGCGGGTCGTCGACGCGCTCGGCGGCTGCCGCTGGACCTTCCACCGGGCGATCGACCGGGCCGCCGACCGGGACGCCCTGCGCAAGCAGCTCGCCGACCTGCCGGGTCTGGACACCTACCTCACCGCCGGCTCCGCCACGGGCGTGGACGACGGCCTGTTCACGCTGCTCGCCGAAGCGGCGCACGACGGCGAGCCCGGGTACGAGCAGCAGATCATGGTCGGCGGCGGACTGCGCCTCGACCATGTCTCCCGGCTCCGCGCGGGCGGGATCGAGGCGTTCCACATCGGCGGCGCGGCCCGCCCCGACGGCTGGCGGGGCCCGGTCTCGGCGGACGCGGTCGCCCAGTGGCGCACGGCCCTGGACGGCGACGCCGCATAGTCCCGCCCCGGGTCCGCTCGGGCGCGGCGGCGCGCTACTCGGCGAGCTGCGGCGGCAGTGGTGCCGTGTGCGTCACGATCAGGCCCGACACCGCTCGGGTCAGCGCCACGTACAGGCGCCGCAGGCCCGTGCGCTCGTCCGGCTCGCCGTCCACCACCGCCTGCGGCTCGTCCAGGACCACGTAGTCGTACTCCAGGCCCTTGGCGAGCGAGGCCGGGACCAGGGTCAGCCGGGTCTCGCGGGTGGTCTCCTCACCGGGGGCCAGGTAGGAGATGCCGGCCGCCGCCAGGGCCTCGGCGAGCGCCGGGACGCGGGCGTCGGCGGCGATCAGACCGGTCGAGCCCTCGTTGCGCAGCAGCTCCGCGCACGCGGCGACGGTGTCGGCCGCCTCCGTGGCCGTACGGACCTCGAAGAAGCCGGGGTTCTCCCGGACGGAGGCGACCGGGGTGAGGCCGGGCGCGATGTGCGGCAGCAGCCGGGAGGCGTACGCGATGACGTCCGTCGGCACGCGGAAACCGGCCGTCAGCTCCTCGACGGCCCCGTCCGGCTTGCCGAGATGGGCCAGCGCCTCCGCCCAGCTGCGGGTCGCCCACGGGGTCGTGCCCTGCGCGAGGTCGCCCAGCACGGTCGCGCTGCCGGTGGTGCAGCGGCGGCCGACGGCCCGGTACTGCATGGGGGAGAGGTCCTGCGCCTCGTCCAGGACGACGTGGCCGAGCGAGTGCGTGCGCTGGATCAGATCGGTGGCCTCGTCGATCAGCACGGCGTCCGCCGGCGACCACTTGGCCGTCTTCACGCTGCGCACCGGCTTGGCCCACAGGATCGTCTTCCGCTCGTCCTCGTCCAGGAGCCCGTCCGCGTGCTCGGCGAGGAACTCCGCGTCGGTGAGCAGCCGCAGCACCAGCTTGGCCGGATCGACGGCCGGCCAGACCGCCTTCACGGCCGCCTTCACCGCGCCGTTGCGGGCGACCGCGTCCTGCACCCGGTCGTCCGGGGCCTCCCCGGCCCGTTCCATCTGCACCAGCACCGCGTGCGCGATGCGCTGCGGCAGGGCCTCGCGGGCGGCGCCGTAGCGGATGTCCCGGTCCAGCAACTCCCGGACGATCTCCTCCAGTTCGTACGCCGGCACCCGCCAGCGCCGCGAGCCGCGCACGACCACGACCGGCTCGGTGGGCATGGTCACGTGGGAGTACAGGGCGCGCCTGAGGACCTCGGCCATGCGGGCGTCGCCCTTGACGATCGCGGCGGCGGCGTCGTCCGTGCCGCGCACCTCCACCTGGGCGACCAGGTCGTCCACGGTCGCCTGCCGCACGCTCAACTCGCCGAGCGCCGGCAGGACCTGCTCGATGTAGTGCAGGAAGGACCGGTTCGGCCCGATGACCAGCGTGCCGGTGCGGGCCAGCCGCTCCCGGTGGGCGTACAGCAGGTACGCGACCCGGTGCAGGCCGACGGCGGTCTTTCCGGTGCCCGGACCTCCCTGCACGCAGACGGTGCCGCCGAGCCCGCTGCGGACGATCTCGTCCTGTTCCGGCTGGATGGTGGCGACGATGTCCCGCATCGGGCCGACGCGGGGCCGCTCGATCTCCTGCTGGAGCAGCTTGCTGGTGGTGGCGGACTCTGCCGGGTCGGAGAGGTGCTCGTCCTCGTAGGCGGTCAGGTCGCCGCCGGTGTATCCGAAGCGGCGGCGCAGGCCGATGTCCATCGGGTCCTTCTTGGACGCCCGGTAGAACGGCTGCGAGACCGGTGCGCGCCAGTCGATGACCATGGGGTCGCCGTCGGCGTCGTGGACGTGCCGCCGCCCGATGTAGAACCGCTCGCCCTCGGCGCCCTCGGCCCGCTCCGCGCCCGGCGCGTGCAGGTAGTCGAGCCGGCCGAAGAACAGAGGGGTGTCGCTGAGGTCGGCCAGTGCCTTGATGCGCTCGTCGATCTGGCGGGAGAGCACCGCGGCGTTGACCCAGTTCGCGGTGACGTCGCTGATGTCGAGTGCCTCCACGTCCTCGCGCATGGCGCGCAGCGCGGAACGGGACGCGGCGAGGTGGGAGCGCTCTCGGGCGAGGGGGTCGTCGAGCGGGTCGTGGGCGGGCGTGGACAAGGGGGTGCCTCCGGTGGGCCTGCTGCGTGGGCTACGACGATGCCACCCGGTTTCCGGCCGGGCGACGGCACTCCGTGAGGGAGGCGGGCAAGAGCGGAGATTTTAGGGGAGCGGCCGGGCCGGGGCCAATGAATTTCCGCCCCGCGCGCATGCGGCGCCGCGCCGCATGCCGGGTAGCGCTTGCCGGACCGCGTACGCCGGGCCGCGCCGTTCGCCGGGTCGCGTTCGCCGGGCCGTGCCGTTCGTCGGGCCGCGCCGCTTGCCGAGCCGCGCCGCCAGTCGGGTTGCGTCGTTCGTCGGGCCTGTTCGCCGGGGGGCGCTTGCCGGGCCCCGCGCCGCGCGGCCATTCCCGCTTCGGCTCCCGGGCGTCCTCTGCTGATCCGTCCCCTAGGGGATGGGAGACCTCAGGACCAGGGGCGGCGTCCACCCGGAGGTCTACGTGGGGTCGGCCGGAATTGGACCCGCGGGCCGATGCGGGTGGGGGGTCCGCGGTTCCACCATGGAGACATGAGCGCAGCAGCCATCTCACCCACACCCGTCCGGCCCCCGTCCGGCGCGACGGCCGTCGACGGTCCCCACCACCACCTGCTCGGCAACGCCCTGCGCGCCGTGAAGGTGTTCCTGGAGGCGGCCTTCAGCGTCGTCATCCTCGGCGAGTACGGCGAGGAAGCGGGCATACGCCACAAGTGACGGCATAGGGTCGCGTCCGTGCGGAAACGGACGTTGACGCCCTCCTGCCCTGCCCTGCTCCTCCTCGCCCTCTCCCTCGCCGCCTTCGTCACCCTGTGCGTCCTGCGCGGCGCACCCATGGCCGATCTCCTCGTCTACCGGGCCGAGGGCGCGGCCGTGGCCCACGGCACCGCCCTGTACGGCTTCACGGTCACCGAGTGGCACCTCCCGGCGACCTATCCGCCCTTCGCGGCGATCCTGTTCGTGCCCGCGGTCTGGCTGCCGGTCCCGGTCCTGAAGGCGGTCTTCCTCGCGGGCAACGTGCTCCTGCTCGCCACCCTGGTCGCCCTCTCGGCCCGCCTGGCGAACCGGGCCCTCCCCCCGTCCCTGCTCTGCACGGCCACCGCCCTCGCCCTGTGGCTCGAACCGGTCTTCCAGACGCTCCTCTTCGGGCAGATCAACCTGGCCCTCGCCTGCCTCGTGCTTTGGGACCTGACCCGTCCGGCCGGCGCCCGCGCCAAGGGCCTGGCCCTCGGGATGGCGGCCGGTGTCAAGCTCACCCCGGCCGTGTTCATGGCGTACCTGCTCCTGCGCGGCCGGGTGCGGGAGGCGGCGACGGCGGGGGCGGCCTTCGCGGGGACGGTCGCGCTCGGTGCCGTCCTGCTCCCCTCGGCGAGCGTGGACTTCTGGACCCGGCGGCTGTACGAGACCGGCCGGGTGGGCAAGGCGTGGATCGTGGACAACCAGTCGCTGCGGGGGCTGGTCGCCCGGGCGCTGGGCGATCCCGCGCCGGGTCTCGCCTGGGCGCTCCCGGCGGTGTTGGTCGCCGTGGTGGGCCTGGGGCTGGCCGCGCGGACCCGCCGGGAGGGCCACGGCGTCCTGCTGACCGCGTGCACGGCCCTGCTGGTGTGCCCGATCAGCTGGACCCACCACTGGGTGTGGTGCGTGCCGCTCCTCGCCGTGCTGCTGGCGGAGGGCCGCACCCGTACGGCCGTACTGGTGACCCTGGTCTTCACCGCCCGCACGATGTGGCTGGTCCCCCACGAGGGCGCCCGCGACCTCGAACTGCCCTGGTGGCAGCAGCCGTTGGCGGCCGCGTACCCGCTCCTGGCGCTGGGACTGCTGATCTCGTACGACAGCGTGACCAGCCGCTGTGCACCGGTCCCGGCGTCAGGGCCCAGGTGAAGGGCCGGCCACCGGTTCGGCGTCACCCCGGCGTCACCCCGGCGTCGGCTCCGCGCCGTCACCGGCCCGGGCGTCCCCTCCGAAGCGGCCGTCGTGGTCACCGTCGTCCCGTTCGTGTCGCGCGTCGCGGCTTCGCGGAACGCTCCCGCTCCCGCCCGCGTGGCCGGCGCCGGCGATGACGACGACCTCGTCACCGGTGGTCCAGCGCCGGCGGTCGGCCTTGGGCGGGTTGACGCGCAGCCCGTAGCCGGGGGCGCGGCCGGCGTCGGCGTGGCTGCGGTAACCGATGGCGCACTCGCCCCGGTCGCGCGCCGCGGCGACGACCGTGGCGAAGGACGCCTCCTGGCCGGGCTGTACGTAGTCGGCGGCCGGCCGCAGGTGGACCTGGGTACCGCCGGCCGAGAACAGCTCGTCGAACACCGCCGCCAGGTGGCGGTTCTGGGAGATCTGCGCCATCAGCAGCCCGACGAGCTTGCCGCTGATGATCACGTCGGCTCCGGGGCCGAGCGGTGCGAGGGGCCGGTTGCCGTCGTCGGCCAGTTCGGTGACCACCGGCAGTTCCCGGCCGGTCCGCTGTTCGAGGTGGCGCAGCACGAGCAGGGTGACGAGCGTGCGGTTGTCCGGCTCCTCCGGGGGCTCGCCGGGGCGCGGGTCCCGGCCGAGCACGATGACGCTGTCGTAGGAGGTGATGTCCAGGCCGTACAGGGTCTCCGGCCGGGTGGTGTCGCCCCTGCGGTGCACACACCTCCAGTCGGCGTCGCCGGTGTCGCACGCCGCCCGCACGGTCGCACCGTCCTCGTCCGCCACCACGTCGGCGACGGAGCCGGGCGGTGCGTTGCGGCCCCATTCCCGGAGGATGAGCGGCGCCCGGCGGTTCCAGCCCAGCACCAGCACCCGCTCCGGCCGCGGCTCCCGCGGCCGCGGGACCGCCATGAGCCGCTCCTCGACGAACCGCGTGCAGTCGGCGAGTTCGGCGGTGTCGTCGTCGGCGGCGATGACGATGATCCGGTCGTCCGGCCCGATCACCGTCCGCGCCGGAGGGTTCAGCCACGGCGCGCCGTCACGGATCAGCCCGACCGCGCTCGCGTTGCCGTAGGAGAGCAGCACGTCACCGAAGTCCCGGCCGACCAGCGACGGATGGAAGGCCGGGTAGAACTCGTCCCCGGCGAAGTCGAGGAGCTCGCGGTGGACGAGGGACAGCCCCGGGCGGCGTGCGGCCTGGGCGATGAGCCGGGCGGTGACCGTGTCGCTCTCCACGACGATGCCGCGCTCTCCCGCGGCCAGCCGGGCCGCCAGCAGGTAGCCGCTGTCCCGGACCGCGGCCACGACGGGCGCGGTGACGTCGTCCCCGGCCGCCGTCGCCCGCAGCGCCAGCAGGGTCTTGACCACGTCGGCGTCACCGCGCGAGTCGTCGGGCGGCAGCACGATCACCGAGTCGGCCGTGGCCGGACTGGTCAGCGCCAGCACGGCCGGATCGGCCGATGGGCCGCTGCGGCAGATCAGCCGGGTCCGGCCGGTGGGGCCCACCTTGCTGTACAGGGCCTCCTCCATGGCCGTCTTGTCCCGGTCGGCCAGGACGGCCACGGCCGAACTCCGCTGGTTGGCACCCGCCGCGACCAGCTCGCCCACCACCGTGAACACCTGCTCCGACCAGCCGAGGACCACCACATGGCCGTGCTCGACCAGCGTGGAGCGTCCGCGCCGCAGGGCGATGAGCCGCTCGGTCAGCCCGGTCGTGATGAGACCGACGAGGGTCGAGACGTACACCAGGGCGACGAGGGCCAGCAGCACCGACAGCAGCACCCGCAACGGGGCGCCGGTGGTGCCGCCCAGCCGCAGCGTCTCCCCGGTCAGGCGCCAGACCTCCGTCAGTTTCCCGGGAAGGGTGGCGGGGGCGTGCGGACCCGTCCACACCAGGACCGCGCTCGCGGGCACGACGAGGGCCAGGCAGACCACCACCAGCCAGCCGACCAGGGCCGAGGTCCCGCGCGCCAGGGTCGTGTCGAACCAGTACCGCGCTCGGGCACCCACCCGAGGACGCCGCTGTTCCACCATGTTCCCCCTCCGCCACAGGCCTGTAGGGGGCAGTGTCCTGACCCGGTACCCCGCGACGCGCGGCACGGCGCGCGATTCATCCCTTCGCCGTAATCGGGTGCGGCGGGACCACCTCGCCGTGCCTCCGCGCACCCCCGTCCCGCCGGTTTGAACGGCGGCCTTCCCTCGTCCGTGGCAATTCACCGCAACCCGGGACGCAACGGCCCGGCGGACCAGTAGAAGTTCGCCATGACCGAAGATCACCAGGTGGACGCCGGCAACGGCGGCCTGACCAGGCGTACGCTCACGACCGCCGCCGGCACGACCGCCGCGGCCACCGTCCTCAGCGCGGGCAGCGCGGCGGCCCTGCCCGCCCCAGCATCCCCGCGGGCCCCCGCCCCGGCGGCCCCCTCCAGCGCGCGGGGCCCGGACTTCGACCGCTGTCTCGCCGCCGCGCGGGCCCTGCTCGTAGTCGACTCCGCCGACCGGCCCCTCGTCCCCGGCTACCAGCGCGTGCTCAAGGACGGCCTCCCCCGAGGACGGGCGGGCGGGCCCAAGAGCGTCCTCGTCATCGGGGCGGGCCCGGCCGGCCTCGTCACGGCCTGGCTGCTGAAGCGGGCCGGACACCGCGTGACCGTCCTGGAGGCCAACGGCAACCGGGCGGGCGGACGCATCAAGACCTTCCGCCGCGGCGGCCACGAGAAGGCGGCGCAGCCCTTCGCCGACCCCCGCCAGTACGCCGAGGCCGGCGCGATGCGGCTGCCCGGCAGCCACCCGCTGGTGATGGACCTCATCGGCCAACTGGGCCTGAAGAAGCGGCCCTTCTACTACGTCGACGTCGACGCGGACGGACGCCCCGCCTCCCACACCTGGATCCACGTCAACGGCATCCGGGTGCGGCGCGCCGACTACGCCCGCGCGCCCCGGCGCGTCAACCGCTCCTTCGGCGTCCCGCGCGCCCACTGGGACACACCGGCCGCCGCCATCCTGCGCTCGGTCCTCGACCCGGTGCGCGACGAGTTCAGCACGGTCGGTCCCGACGGCAAGCGCGTCGACAAGCCGCTGCCCGAACGGGTGCGGGGCTGGGCCAGGGTGATCCAGCGCTTCGGCGACTGGTCGATGTTCCGCTTCCTGACCGAGCACGCGGGCCTGGACGAGCGGACGGTCGACCTCATCGGCACCGTCGAGAACCTCACCTCACGGCTGCCCCTGTCCTTCGTCCACAGCTTCATCGGCTCCTCCCTGATCAGCCCGGACACGGCGTTCTGGGAGCTGGAGGGCGGCACGGCCGTCCTGCCGGACGCCCTGCTGGCCAAGGTCCGCGACACCGTGCGCTTCGACCGGCGGGTCACACGGATCGAGTACTACGACCCCGGCCGCGCCGGCGGCGACACGGCGCACGTCCACGCCAAGGGCCCCCACGTATGGGTGGACACCGTCTCCGAGGGGCGCGGCGGCCCGGTCGTGCGGGAGCAGTTCACCGCGGACGCGGCCGTGGTGACCGTGCCCTTCTCCGGCCTGCGGCACGTGCAGGTCAGCCCGCTGATGTCGTACACCAAGCGCCGGGCGATCACCGAACTGCACTACGACTGCGCGACCAAGGTGCTGCTGGAGTTCAGCCGCCGCTGGTGGGAGTTCGACGAGTCCGACTGGAAGCGGGAGCTCAACCGCGTCGACCCCGGCCTGTACGACGCCTACCGCACCGGGCGCACCCCCGGCGACGGCCGTCTGCTCGGCGCGCACCCCTCCGTCCCGCGCGGCCACATCACCCCCGGCCAGCGCGTGCACTACGCCGCCAACCGTGCCGTCACCCGGGACCAGCCGGAGGCGGCCGACGTCATCGGCGGCGGCTCGGTGTCGGACAACGCCAACCGCTTCATGTACCACCCGTCCCACCCGGTCCCCGGCAGCGCGGGCGGGGTGGTCCTGGCCTCCTACAGCTGGGCGGACGACGCCCTGCGCTGGGACTCCCTCGACGACGACGCCCGCTATCCGCACGCCCTGTGCGGCCTCCAGGAGGTGTACGGCCAGCGGATCGAGGTCTTCTACACCGGCGCCGGCCGCACCCAGAGCTGGCTGCGCGACCCCTACGCCTACGGCGAGGCGTCCGTGCTCCTGCCCGGCCAGCACACGGAACTGCTCCCGTCCATTCCGGCCCCCGAGGGACCCCTGCACTTCGCGGGCGACCACACCTCCGTCAAACCGGCGTGGATCGAGGGAGCGCTGGAATCCGCCGTGCGCGCCGCCCTGGAGGTCCACACGGCGTGACGGGCTAGCTCTCGGCCAGGATCTCGTCCGCGTCCATGATCCGGTAGGCGTACCCCTGCTCGGCCAGGAAGCGCTGCCGGTGGGCGGCGAAGTCCTGGTCGAGGGTGTCGCGGGCGACGACCGAGTAGAAGTGGGCCTGGTGGCCGTCGGCCTTGGGGCGCAGCACCCGGCCGAGCCGCTGGGCCTCCTCCTGCCGGGAGCCGAAGGTGCCGGACACCTGGATGGCGACCGTGGCCTCGGGCAGGTCGATGGAGAAGTTGGCGACCTTCGACACCACCAGCACGCTGATCTCGCCCTCGCGGAACGCGTCGAAGAGCTTCTCGCGCTGCGCGTTGGAGGTCTCGCCCTTGATCACCGGGGCGTTCAGGTGCTCGCCCAGCTCGTCGAGCTGGTCGATGTACTGCCCGATGACGAGGATCTGCTGCCCGGCGAACCGGCGGACGATCGCCTCGGTGACCTTCCGCTTGGTCTCCGTCGTGGCGCAGAAGCGGTACTTCTCCTCCGTCTCGGCGGTCGCGTAGGCCAGCCGCTCGGAGTCGGTCAGGTTGACCCGGACCTCGACGCAGTCGGCGGGCGCGATGTAGCCCTGCGCCTCGATCTCCTTCCAGGGCGCGTCGAAGCGCTTGGGCCCGATGAGGGAGAACACGTCCGACTCGCGGCCGTCCTCGCGCACGAGGGTGGCCGTGAGACCGAGCCGCCGCCGCGCCTGGAGATCGGCGGTGAACTTGAAGACGGGCGCGGGCAGCAGATGGACCTCGTCGTAGACGATCAGGCCCCAGTCCCGGGAGTCGAACAGCTCCAGGTGCGGGTAGACGCCCTTCCGCTTGGTCGTCAGCACCTGGTAGGTCGCGATGGTGACGGGCCGGATCTCCTTCTTCGTCCCGCTGTACTCGCCGATCTCGTCCTCGGTCAGCGAGGTCCGCTTCACCAGCTCGTGCTTCCACTGCCGGGCGGAGACGGTGTTGGTGACGAGGATCAGCGTGGTCGACTTCGCCTGGGCCATGGACCCGGCCCCGACCAGCGTCTTCCCGGCGCCGCAGGGCAGCACCACGACCCCGCTGCCGCCGTGCCAGAAGTTCTCCACGGCCTGCTTCTGGTAGGGCCTGAGCGCCCAGCCGTCCTCCAGCAGCTCGATCGGGTGGGCCTCACCGTCGACGTACCCGGCGAGGTCCTCGGCCGGCCAGCCCAGCTTCAGCAGCGTCTGCTTGATCTGCCCGCGCTCGGAGGGGTGCACGGCCACGGTGTCCGGGTCGATCCGCGCGCCGACCAGCGGGGCGATCCGCTTGGACTTCAGCACCTCCTCCAGCACCGGCCGGTCGGTGCTGGTCAGGACGAGCCCGTGCGCGGGGTCCTTGGTGAGGGTGAGGCGCCCGTAGCGGTCCATCGTCTCGGCGATGTCCACGAGCAGCGCGTGCGGCACGGGGTAGCGGCTGTACTGCA
Organism: Streptomyces flaveolus; assembly: GCF_000716535.1. GTDB lineage: Bacteria > Actinomycetota > Actinomycetes > Streptomycetales > Streptomycetaceae > Streptomyces > Streptomyces flaveolus_A. The sequence goes on from NZ_JNWV01000007.1 coordinate 83,325, forward strand.
CCAGGGCGTCCACGACCTGCTCGGCGTCGTGCCCGGCGGCGCGCGCGTTCCACAGCCCGAGCGGGGTGACCCGGTAGGTGTGGATGTGTTCGGGTGCCCGCTCCAGCTCGGCGAAGGGCGCGATGGCCCGCCGGCAGTCGTCGGCCCGCTCGTGGTCGACTTCCAGGAGCAGGGTCTTGTCGGACTGGACGATCAGCGGACCATTCACGCGCGGCACACCCTTTCCATGACGGCCAAACGTCAAGTGTGCCTCATGCGGCCGAGGGGCTCCACGGCCGCAAGATCACCCGGCGGCACCGGACGCCGGGCGCAACCCCCTCGCGCCACCGCGAGTCCTGACACACGACAAGGCGGCGCGGGCGCGCGGCCGGGTGAGGAGTTCAGGGATGTCGGCACGCAGATGGGCCGTCGGCACCGGAGCCGTGGGGGTTCTGGTGGCCACCGGCACCTGGGCGATGCGGCCGGGAACCGTCGACACGCGGCTGTGGGACGAGATACGGCCGGTCGTCGAGGCCCGGCTCGCGGCGGACAGCCACGGCACCGGCTACGGCGAGGACGTGCCCGGGCTGCACGCGCGCTGGTTCTGCCGGGCCGAGGCGCTCGACGTGGCGGAGCACGGCGGCGAGGTGCGCGCGGGCGTCGACGCGCTGTGCCTGGAGTACGGGGTGCGCGACGGCGGCCTGGTGGAGTGCGGCGGCGGGCGGGGTCCGCAGGTGGTGCGGCTGGAGCGGGACCCGCACGGCGGTTACCGGGTGGTCTCGCGCGAGGCACCGCCGGACGGCGCCGGGAACGCGGAGTGGACCGAGGCCCACTTCGGTTTCTTCGCCCGGGCCGCCCTCGACGACACGATCCCGTCCGACGCGCTGGAGAGCGCCGCCCGCGCCCACTTCGGCCTGCCCGCGGACGCGCCGGTCGGGGACTGCTAAGGCCTGTCTCAGTCGTCCGCCAGCTCCGCGACGCCGGTGACGCGGTGCAGCGGGAACGTCCGGACCTCGTCCGCCGTGTGGTCGTACGCCGTCACGAAGCCGCCCTCGACCCGGATCGGGGCGATGACCCGCTGGCTGGCGGCGCCCTCGGCGTTGACGTAACCGATCCACACCGAGTCGCCGGTCAGGACGGCGGCCTGCATGGTGGCGAGGGTCTCGGCGGAGGAGGTGCGGGGCAGCTCGCCGCCCGCCAGGGGCTCGCCGGCGGGCTTGCGCGGGGTGGTGGCGGCCAGGTCGCCGGCCCGGATCGCCCGGATCGCCGCCGCGAGCAGCGTGGCGTCGGGCGGCGGCGGCCCGTCCGGCACCGGCTCGGGCGCGGTGCGCGGCGGGGTGCGGTGGGCGTGCGCCCGGGTGATCAGGACATCGCCCTCGGCGGACTCGGCGGCGGGCGCGTACCCCATCGCGCGCAGCCCCTCCAGCAGCGTCGCCGGGTCGGTCTGGGCGGCCAGCACGGTCGGCGCGAGCCGGCGCAGGCGCAGGGCGGCGGCGCGCTTGTCGGCGAGGATCTCGTTCAGCAGGGTGTCGTCGTCGCAGCGGACGTACGCCGAGGCCGCGCCGACCCGCAGGTGGCCGTGTCTGCGGGCCACGTCGTCGATCAGATAGGCGAGCGGCTGTGGGACCGGGGTGCGGGAGTGCTCGGCGAGGAAGGCGTGCAGGTCGGCGGCGGTCCGGCCGGCGTCCAGGGCACGGCGGACGGACGCCGGTGTGAACCGGTACACGGTCGCCCCGCCCTTGGACTCCACGTCCGCGAGCACCCCCAGCGTGTCCGCGAGCGGGCGCCGCAGCGGACCGGGCGCCACCGCCGTCAGGTCGGCCTGGAGCAGCACGTGGTCCAGTGGCTCGGGCAGCAGCGGGGCGAGCAGCCGGGCAGCGGCGGCGGCCGCGACGCCCTGCTCGGCGGGGGAGAGGGGCGCGAGCCGCTCGGGGGCCCGGTGGTGGTGCACCGGAAGCTTGTCCCCGGGGCCGGTGGGCTCGGCGGAAGCAGCGGCGGGTGCGACCGGGGCGCCGGTGGCGGACGCGGTGCCGGACCTCGCCGCCCTCGGCCCGGCCCCGGCGGCAGCCGGTGCCCCCAGCAGCGCGCGCCCGTGGGACGACAGGGCGCCCCGGCCCGTCACCCCCAGCAGTTCCGCCTCCGACAAAGTCCAGCGGGCGAGCCGGGAGCGCAGGTCGTCGTCCCGGGCGCCGTCGCGCTGAGCGGCCCGCAGGGGCCGCTCCCAGCGCAGCCGGGCCAGCACCGACTCCGCGTCCGGCGCCGCACCCTGCGGCAGCGCGGCCAGCAGGGACAGCACCCGGTGCCGTACCTCGGGCGCGGCGGAGCGGTCGAGGCCCGGACCGAGCGCCGACAGCGTCCGGTCCTTCGCGTCCCGCCCGCCGACCAGCCCCGGCGTGCGGGTGGCCGTCAGCCAGGCCTGGGCGAGCCGGGCCCAGCGCTCGGCCGGGGGCAGCTCCAGCCACTCGTCGTAGGCAGGGGTGGCCGCGTACCGCTCGTCGGCCTCGCCGTCGGAGGCGATCAGGCCGGCCGCGTAGGCCAGCTCGACCCAGAAGGCGGCGACCGGCTCCGACACGTCCAGTGCCACGGCGGTCCGCTTCAGGTCGCGGACGCTCAGCCCGCCCGCCCGCAGCACCGCCGGGCCGCCCTCGTCCCAGTCCTTCAGCAGCTCCTCCACGGTGGCCAGCGCGGTGTACGCCTGCCCGGCCGCCGTCGCGTCCACCACCTGCGGGTTGTGGGTCGTGGCCGGCGCCACGGCGGGCGGCAGCGGCTCGGGCGCACGGTGGGCGCGGCCCTCGCGCAGGTGCAGGGCGACCTCGCGGGGCAGCACGACCGTGCCGGGCGTGGTCGGCAGCAGCAGACCGCGGTCCAGCAGCCAGCGCAGATGCGCCGCCGGATCGGCGGTGACCTGCCCGTACGGCGGCCCCCACACCAGCCGGGACAGCACCTCGCGGGCCGGCTCCGGGGCCCCGGCGAGCAGCTTCGCCATCTTCCTGCGGTGGCCGAACAGTCCGGTCAGCGCGGCCACGGCGGACACCGAGTCATGGGTCGACGGCAGCCCGGCCGTCGCCACGATCTCCTGGATCCGCCCCGGCGACATGCCCGAGGTGGCCTCCTGCACGGTCGGGCCCAGCCCGGTCGGGGACGGGTGCTGCGGGGACGGCGCGAGCAGCTCGCGGGCGGTCCGCACCAGCCGCAGCCGGTCGTCGTCGCCCCACACCAGCGCCTGCTCGCGCAGGGTGGCGACGGCCCGGGGCAGCTCGCGGGCGACCGCCTCGTCACCGGCGTCCCCGGCCATCAGGCCGAGCAGTGTGTCGTACGACGCCGGGTCCGGGGCCACGGCCAGCGCCTCCGCCGTCTGGAGCGCGAACCGGTCCAGCCGCTCCAGGGCGCGCAGCACCGAGGCGCGGGTGCCGGCGCGGGTGGCGAGCTGGGTGAGGTCGGTGGGGACGGGGGTGATGAGGTCCGGGCGGCTGCGCAGCAGCGCGGCCAGGGAGGCGTCGTCCCGCGCGCGGAGCGCCTCCGCGAGGGACCGAGGGGCTGAGTGGGCCTCGGGGCTCATCCGGCCAACGGTAGCGGACTTCCATATGCCGAGGGCATCCCGCGAGAAGCGGTACGGTCCTCACGGGGTATCAGTCGGCGTCACCCCGGAGGGGTTCCGTGGGCATCGAAAGCGACCAGGTCGTCTACGAGTATCTGAGCCGCGTCGGAGACATCGCCCAGCAGCGCCAGCTGCCGTCGGCGACGCGGATGCGGCTCGTGTCGGAGCTGCGGAACGAGATCGACCGGCACCGGGCGCAGGCGACGGTGGACTCGCCCGCCGCCGTCCGCCGCATCCTGGACCGCCTGGGCAGCCCGGACGAGGTGGTCACGGCGGCGGGCGGCACCGGCGGCCTCCCGCAGGCGCCGTCCACCGCCGTACCGGCGCAGCCCTCCTCCCGGGAGCGGGCGCCGGAGCCGGCGGAGCGGGAGCGGCCGAAGGGGTTGCGCCGGGTCGTACCGCGCCCGCGCCCCGCCGAGCCCGAGCCGCCCGCCGCGCGCGACACGCCGGCCCCGCCGCACCTCGCTCCCGCGCACGAGCTGGGGGACGCCACGGCACCGCCCGACTGGTGGCGCGTCGGCACCGCGGCCCCCCTGGGGGACACCGACCCGGTGCCGGGGTTCGTCGGCGGCGTGGAGATCCCGGAACTGCTCAAACGGCCGCCGCGGGAGGCTCCCGCCGAGAAGGCCGAGCCGGTGGCGGCGCCGGTGGCGGAACCCGCCGAGGCCGCTCCGGAAGCGGCGCCCGCCCGGCGTCGCCGCCTGCTCCCCGTCGCCTCCGCCGGCTGGTCCAACCCCCTCCTGCTGCTGGCCGCCGCCGCGCTCGTCGCCGGTGCCGTGCTCGGCAACTGGTTCGCGCTGCTCCTCGGCTGGGCCATCGCCTACGGCTCCCGGCGGCTGACGCCCGCGGAGACGAAGTGGGCGGTGATGGTGCTGCCGGGCACGGCGGTCGCGGCGGGGCTGGTGTGGCTGTGGGGACGCAACGAGGGCCGCTGGGGTGCTCCGATCGCCCAGGGCCACATGAACGACGCGGTGGGCGACACCTGGCCGTGGGTGGTCAGGGGAGCGGCGCTCGCCTCGGCGGCATACCTGGTCTGGCGCTCACAGAGGAAGGGGTAGTTCCCCGCGCCCCTTGACCAAGCTGCGGCTGACCCACCAAAGGGGCGCGGGGAACTGCGCGAGCGGCCACGACGCACCCGCCCCCGGCGCTCAACAGGCTCCCACGGCTCGACCCCACCCGGCCGAACCGCCGGAGGCACTCGGCAGAATGTCCCGCATGGCATCCTCACTGACCGTCGGTTTCGACCTCGACATGACCCTCATCGACTCCCGGCCGGGCATCCGTGCCTGCTACCTGGCCCTGGCGGAGCGGACGGGGACGTTCATCGACGCCGATCTGGCGGTGACCCGGCTCGGGCCGCCGCTCGCGGAGGAGCTGATCCACTGGTTCCCGGCGGACGAGGTGCCGGCGGTGGCCGACCTGTACCGGGAGATGTACCCCTCCATAGCCATCGCAGCGACGCCCGCCATGGACGGTGCCCGGGAGGCGGTCGACGCGGTGCGGGCGGCCGGCGGACGGACGATGGTGGTGACGGCGAAGTACGAGCCGAACGCCAAGCTGCACCTGGCCCACCTCGGCATCGAGCCGGACGTGGTCGTCGGCGACCTGTGGGCCGAGCGGAAGGCGCTTGCGCTGCGCGAGTACGGCGCGGGCGTGTACGTCGGCGATCACGTCGGTGACGTCCGCGGCGCCCGTGCGGCGGGTGCGTTCTCGGTCGCCGTCGCGACCGGCCCGTGCCCGGCCGACGAGCTGCGCGCGGCCGGAGCGGACGTCGTCCTGACGGATCTGTCCGCGTTCCCCGCGTGGCTCGGCGGCTACCGCGAGGCGTCCGGCGCCGCACCCCTCGCCTGACGCCGTCCGGCGGCGACGGAGCGCAGCACACCCGCGCCGGCCACGAGGAATCCGACGGCCATGAGCATGCTCAAACCGAACATGTACGTCGGAAAAGGCTTCGCTCCGAGGAACAGCGGGGCCACCGTGACGAGGGTGGCCACGGCCCCGAGGAAGAAGACGACGGCACCGGCGCGGATCAGTCGGTCGCCGGGCGCGGCGGAATTCGTTTGGGTTTTGTCACGCACCGGACCAGGGTAGTTCCCTGCGCGAGAGAACAACCGGGGGACGTCTTGTCACCCGCCCCAAGACCATTAGCCTTGGTACCGGCGGGTCATGGTCGACCCGCCCGAGTGCTATCAAGAGCCGTTTCCGAAGTAGTTTTCCGACGAGTACGAGGACGAGGACAGACGTGCCTACCGGCAAGGTCAAGTGGTTCAACAGCGAGAAGGGCTTCGGCTTTCTCTCCCGCGACGACGGCGGTGACGTCTTCGTCCATTCCTCGGTTCTCCCCGCCGGAGTCGATTCGCTCAAGCCGGGACAGCGCGTGGAGTTCGGTGTCGTCGCCGGTCAGCGCGGTGACCAGGCGCTGTCGGTGATCGTGCTCGACCCGACCCCGTCCGTGGCCGCCGCCCAGCGCAAGAAGCCGGACGAGCTGGCGTCGATCGTGCAGGATTTGACGACCCTTCTCGAGAACATCACGCCGATGCTGGAGAAGGGCCGTTACCCGGACAAGGCCTCCGGCAAGAAGATCGCCGGTCTGCTCCGCGCGGTCGCCGATCAGCTCGACGTCTGAGCCGTATCCGACGTCCGACGTCCGGCCCGCATTACGGGAAAGCGAGCGCGTCCGGGCCGAGGGGCGGCACCAGCCCCTCGGCCGCCGCGCGTGTGAGCAGTCCCCGGACCGCCGCGTAGCCGTCCTCGCCGAGGCCGGCGGTGAACTCGTTGACGTACAGCCCGATGTGCTGGTCGGCGACGGCGGGGTCCATCTCCTGCGCGTGCTCCATGACGTACGGCCGGGAGGCCTCCGGGTCGTCCCAGGCGGCGCGTACGGAGGCCCGGATCGCGTCGGCGAGCCGGCCGAGCCGCTCGGCGCCCAGCGACCGCTTGGCGATGATCGCGCCCAGGGGGATCGGCAGCCCGGTGGTGCGCTCCCAGTGCTCGCCCATGTCGGCGAGCTTGTGCAGCCCGTAGTTCTGGTAGGTGAACCGGGCCTCGTGGATGACCAGGCCGGCGTCCACCTTGCCGTCCCGCACGGCCGGCATGATCTCGTGGAACGGCATGACCACGATCTCGCCGACCCCGCCCGGCAGCGTGTCCGCGGCCCACAGCCGGAACAGCAGGTAGGCGGTCGACCTCTCGCTGGGCACGGCGACCGTGCGGCCCGTCAGGTCGACATCCACCTCCCGGGTGAGCACCAGCGGTCCGCAGCCCCGCCCCAGCGCACCGCCGCACGGCAGCAGCGCGTACTCGCCGAGGACGTACGGCAGGACGGCGTACGACACCTTCAGCACGTCGAACTCGCCGCGCTCGGCCATGCCGTTGGTGATGTCGATGTCGGCGAAGGTCACGTCCAGCGCGGGGGCGCCGGGGACGCGGCCGTGGGCCAGGGCGTCGAAGACGAAGGTGTCGTTCGGGCAGGGGGAGTACGCGATCTGCAGCGGTTCACCGGTCATGTGCGTTCCAACTCTCCAATGCGGGCGCGAGTTTCCCGAAACCCTCGGTGAGGGCGGCGAGGGCGTCACCGATGCGCCAGGCGGCGCGGTCGCGGGGCCCCACCGGGTTGGAGACCGCGCGGAGCTCCAGCACGGGCACCCCGTGCGCGGCGGCGGCCTCCGCCACCCCGAACCCCTCCATGCCCTCGGCGAGCGCGCCGGGGTGCCGGTCGCTCAGGGCGGCGGCGCGGGCGGCCGTACCGGTCACCGTGGACACGGTCAGGATCGTGCCGGTCCGGGCACCGGTGGCCTCGGACACGACTCGTACGAGTGATTCCGGCGGACGGTGGGTGATGGTCCCGAATCCGAGTTCGGTGACCGGCAGGAAGCCGTCGGCGGTCTCGGCGCCCAGGTCGGCGGCCGTGATCGCGTCCGCGACGACGAGCGAGCCGACGGGTGCCCCGGGCGGGAAGCCGCCGCCGATCCCGGCCGAGACGACCAGACCGTAGGGGCGGCCGGCCAGCGCGGCGGCGGTGAGGGCGCCGGCGGTCGTGGCGGCGGCGAGCGCCGGGCCGACCCCGGCGGCGAGCAGGTCCCAGCCCGTGGCCGTACGGATGAGGGACGCGCCCGGCAGCCGTACCTCCTCGGCCGGCGCGGGCAACGCCCGGGCCACCGCGTCCCGCTCGACGGGGACCGCGGTGGCGACGAGGACCGGGACCGGAAGAGACGTCGTGATCAGGCCTTCTTCAGCTTGAAGGACCACAAGCCCTTGTTCGTGCTCTCGCCCATCCGGATCGACAGGGTGTTGGTGTTGCCCTGGGTGCCGTACTGGACGTTGAAGAACGCGCTGCTCGGGATCGTGCGGTACGTCTCCTTGCTGGAGTCGCTGAACTGGCGGCCGTTGACCAGCACGATCCAGCCCGCGTCCGCGATCTTCGGGTCGACGCCGATGCGGACGGTCTCATCCTGACCGACCTTGATCGACTTGACGTCGTCGGCGTTCTTGACGCACTCCTTCAGCGACGTCTCGTCCAGCGCCTTGCCGTCGTTGTAGCAGAGGGCCTCGGAGTTGACCGAGTCCCCGCCGACGGTGATCGTCGCGACGGGGGTCGGCTTGTCGCAGGCCGACAGGACGAGCAGTCCGGCGGAAACGGCGCCGGCGGCGGCGACGACGCGGCGGCGTCGCGCAACGCGGTGTACATCAGCGGCTTCGCCGCGGGGCAGCGTGGTCATGGCCGAAGGCTATCGGGCGCCCTGAGCCGTCCGCCCACGTGGGGTACGGCGTGCCCGGTTCGTTACGCCACGCGTGCCGGTGCCGCCCACGGCGTCACGCCACCCGGGTCCGGGACCGGCCGCCGTGCCGGGCCGAGGCGAGCAGCCCCTTCAGCGTGCTCAGCCAGCCGACGGCCACGAACGCGGCGCCCACCAGCAGACCGACCGTGCCGTTGAGCGGCATCACGATGCCGACCGCGCCGCCGAACACCCACGCCATCTGCAACAGCGTCTCCGAGCGGGCGAACGCCGAGGTGCGCACCAGCTCGGGCACGTCCCGCTGGATCAGCGCGTCCAGCGCCAGCTTGGCCAGCGCCTGCGCGAACCCGGCGACCGCGGCCAGGCAGGCCACCAGGAACGCCCCGAAGAAGACGGCCGCGACGACCGCGGCGCCGAGCACCACCGCGACCACGGTCACGATGATGATCTCCGGCGCCCGGGACCGGAGCCAGGCCCCCACGGCCGTACCGAGGGCGTTGCCCGCGCCGGCCGCGACGCCCACTATCCCCAGCGACACCGCCGCGCTCTCCCCGGTCAGCGGGTGCTCGCGCAGCAGGAAGGCGAGGAAGAAGATCAGGAAGCCGGACAGACAGCGCAGGGCGGCGTTGGCGCCGAGCGCGTGCGTGACGGCCGGCCCGACCGTCCGCAGCCCCGGCCGCTTGGCCTGCCCCCGGTGCGGCCCGTGCAGATGCTGCTCGTCGGCCGCGAGCAGCGCCACGTCCTCCCCCTTGGCCGAGTCCACCTTGGGCGGCAGGGAGAAGGACAGGAACGTACCGGCGACGAAGATCACGAAGGCGCCGTAGAGCGGCCACGGATCACCGAGGGCGTGCAGCCCCGCCGCGACCGGCGCGGCGGCACCCGTGGCGAGCAGCCCGGCGAGGGTCACCCGGGAGTTGGCCTTCACGAGCGAGAATCGCGGTGGCAACAGCCGGGGTACGACGGCGCTGCGGACCACTCCGTACGCCTTGGACGCCACCAGCACGCCCAGCGCGGCCGGGTACAGCTCCAGGCTGCCGGTCGCCACCGCGCCCGAGATGATCAGCGAGAGCAGCGCCCGCGCCAGCATGGCCCCGGCCATCGCGGCGCGCCGCCCGTGCGGCAGCCGGTCCAGGAGAGGACCGATGACGGGCGCGAGGACCGTGAAGGGCGCCATGGTGATGGCGAGATAGAGGGCGACCCGGCCGCGCGCCTCGTCGGTCGGCACCGAGAAGAACACCGTGGACGCGAGCGCCACGGTGACCATCACGTCCCCCGCGCCGTTCACCGCGTGCAGCTCGATCAGCTTGCCCAGACCCGACTCACCCGCGCCGTGCGCGTGCGTGGCCCTGCGGATGCCCCGGGCCGCACCGGTCACGGGAAAGTGCAGGGCACGGCCGACCGAGCGGACGGCACCACCCACCCGGCCCGACCCGCCGCCTCGACCATTCGCCCTGTCCGCGGCTGCCACGACGTTCATAGTGCCCCGAGATACGGCCGGATAGTGCGGAGCGTTCGGGTGTGGCGGCACACGACCCCGGTCGGCGCAGGCAGAGGGGCGGGTGGGAATATGCACGAATCCCGTCCGGTGTAGCGTGCGTGTCTCAGCCATAACGCAGAATGGATGGCAGAGGTGCGCCCAGGCGCGCGGATGCAGACGTCGATGCGGTCCCCAGGTCCGCTCCGTCGGCGAAACCGCCGGAGGCAGCCGCACTCGACGAGACGGCGTAGGAGAGAAGCGATACCTGTGAGCGCAGCGACCACGCGAAGCCGCACCCCCGACCGCCTGTGCGCCGAGGCCGTCGACCTCGCCCGCACCGCCGCCGAGGAGGCCGCCGCGCCCGGCGTGGTCGGCGAGCACGCCGGCCTGGTGTCGGAGGGCGACCGCGTTGTCACGCACTTCTTCGAGTGCAGGGAGCTGGGCTACCGGGGCTGGCGCTGGGCGGTGACGGTGGCCCGCGCCTCCCGCGCCAAGGTCGTCACGCTCGACGAGGTCGTCCTCCTCCCCGGCCCCGACGCCCTCCTCGCCCCCGAGTGGGTCCCGTGGAGCGAACGCCTGCGCCCCGGCGACCTCGGCCCCGGCGACCTGCTCCCCACCGACCAGGACGACCTGCGCCTGGAGCCCGGCTACACGGGCGAGGAGGAGCCGCCGCCGAACTCGGTGGTCTCCGAGGAGATGCGGGAACTGGCGGAGGCCGAGGACGCCGACGTCACGCCCGGCGCCCCCGCCGCCCAGCCCGCGGCCCCGTCCCGCGGCTCCATCGCGTCCGTCGCCGAGGAACTGGGCATGCGCCGCGCCCGGGTCCTGTCCCGCTACGGCCTGCACAGCGCCGCCGACCGCTGGGAGGAGTCCTTCGGCCCGAAGACGGCCATGGCCCAGGCGGCCCCCGCGACCTGCATGAGCTGCGGCTTCCTCACCCCCATCGGCGGCTCCCTCGGCCAGGCCTTCGGCGTCTGCGCCAACGAGTTCTCCCCGGCGGACGGCCGCGTGGTCTCCCTCGCCTACGGCTGCGGCGGCCACTCGGAGGCGGCGGTCATGCCGAAGCCCCCGCAGCCGGCCGCGCCGGTCGTCGACGAGACCCGGGTCGACCCCTTCCCGCTCCGCCCGGCCCGCGACTCCGGCTCGGTCCCGGAGACCGGCGACGACGAGACGGCGGAGCTCGGCCACTCCTGAACCGCGGCCTCCGCTGCGAGACTGCTCCGGTGATCATCAGAGCAGCGCAGGAGCAGGACCTGCCCGGCTTCCTGGCCCTGGCGGGCCAGGTGGAGCACTGGTTCGGGCCGATGGTGGACGACCCCGGGTTCAGCCGGGCCGTGGCGGACGGCATCCGCGCGTCCACGGCCCTGGTCGCCGCCTCCCCGGACGGGCCCGGCCTGCTCGGCGCCCTCCTCTTCGGGAGTACGGCCCCCGCCGCCGGGGACACGGCGCCCGTCCACCACGTCCACTGGCTCGTCGTCTCGGAGCAGGCGCGCGGCCAGGGTGTCGGGCGTGCGCTCATGGCGGACGCGATCCGCGGATTCGTCCACGGACCCGCCACCATCGAGGTGGTCACGTTCGGCCCGGACCACCCGGGTGCCGTGACGAGCGGCGCCCGGGCGTTCTACGCCTCCCTCGGCTTCACCCCGGCCGAGGCGGCCGATCCCGGCCCGGAGGGCGGCTCCCGGCAGGTCTACCGCCGGTACGTCTCCTGACCCGACCCGGACCTCGGCCCACACCGTCTTCTTCGGCGCGGGCCCCGGCGCGATCCCCCAGCGCTGTGCGAGCGCGTCCACGAGGAGGAGTCCCCGTCCGGCATCGGCGTCCGGTTCCGGACGGGTGCGCCGGGGCAGCCGGTCACCGCGCGTGTCGGTCACCTCGATACGGAGCGTGTCACCGACGACGTACAGCGTCAGCCTGAAGTCCCGGCCGGCCACGCGGCCGTGGGTCGCCGCATTGGCGGCCAGCTCCGCGACGATCAGCTCCGCGGGGTCCGACGGCAGCCCCCAGGAACGTAGTTGCTCCCTGGCGAGCAGCCGGGCGAGACGGGCCCCGCGGGGCGTGGAGGACAGCCGCACCGTGAAGTTCGGGATGGGGGTGCAGATGTGGGTGGAGATTTCCTCGTTCACATCACTCAGAGTGGCGGCACCTGCTACCCCTGAACAGTGACGACGCGGTTGCGTAGAGTCACTGTCCAGCGCGTGTCCGGTGGTGTCCGGGCATGTCGAGAAGGGGGTGCTGCGGTGTGAGCGAGGAAGAGGAGCCGGGCTGGGAGGTCGAGCCGGACGACGAGTGGGGCGTCGCCGTCATCGCGACCGTCGGCCGCCAACTGAGGCTGCGCCGCGAGTCGGTGGGCATGCGGGCCGCCGACTTCGCCAGGGCCGTGGGCTACAGCGAGGACATGGTCTACAAGGTCGAGTCGGGCAAGCGGATCCCGAGAGCGGAGTATCTCGACAAGGCGGACAAGGTCCTGGACGCGGGTGGGTTGCTCGCGGCGATGAAGGAGGACGTGGAGAAGGTCCGGTATCCGAAGAAGGTTCGGGCTTTGGCGGAGGTGGAGGCCAAGGCGGTCGAGCTTCAGCTCTACGATCCGCTCAGCATCCATGGGTTGTTGCAGACGCCGGAGTACGCGCGTGCGCTCCTGATGATGCGGCGCCCGGCGTACAGCGACACCGAGATCGAGCGATACGTAACGGCACGCATGGCTCGCAAGTCCGTCTTCGAGCGGGACCCGGCCCCCGAAATCAGCTTCGTCGTGGAGGAGTGGACCCTGCGTCGGCCCCTGGGAGGGCGGGAGACGCTGCGTAGTCAGCTGCAACACCTGCTGGATGCCGCGAAGTTACGGAACGTCGAGCTTCAGGTGATGCCGATGGACCGCGAGGAGCATGCTGGAGTGGACGGGAGCATCGAGATGCTGAAGTTCGCCGACGGATCAGCCGTGGGGCGCTCGCCCGCACTGGTCAATGGCCGACCGGTCGAGGAGCCCAGGCACCTCCGTATCCTTGAGCTGCGGTACGGCATCATCCGGGCTCAGGCGCTCACTCCCCGTGAGTCGGCGACCTTCATCGAACACCTGCTGGGGGCAACATGATCCGCTGGTTCAAGAGCAGCTACAGCAGCGGCAGTGAAGGCGACTCCTGCGTCGAAGTCGGCCTCGACTGGGTCGCCACCCCCGCCCCCTCCACCATCCACATCCGGGACTCCAAGCAGGACAACGGCCCCCGCCTCACCCTCGCCCCCTCCGCCTGGACGGAGTTCGTGGCGTACGCCGCCCGGCGCTGAACTATCCGGCGAGACTCGATTCGTGGACCGTGCGCAGCCTCGCCTCCGTGCCGGTGCGTTCCAGGCGCAGGTGGGCCGAACGGCCGTTCAGCGTCAGGGTCATGAGCTGGTTGCCGAACCACGGCCCGCCCCGCTTGCGCCACCGCACCGGCGGCTTGGGGTTGCGGCCGTGCCGGGCGAGGAGGCGGCCCAGGAAGCGGGCCGGCGCGCTCCAGCCGACGCGGAAGCCGATCCGCATCGCCGCCGGCACGGAGTTGTGCACGGGTGAGCAGGTGAGCTGGACGACGGGTATGCCGAGGTCGCCTGAGCGCCAGGTCGCCTCGGCGACGTAACCGTGGTGCACGTCCCCGGAGAGCACGCACACGCTCGCCGGGGCGCCCGGTGCCGCCGCGACCTCGGCGATGAGGTCGGCGAGGTCGGCGAAGGAGCGGGGAAAGGCCGCCCAGTGTTCCAGGTCGGCCCCGCGCCGCAGCCACTCGCCGAAGCGGGCCCAGCGGGCGCCGCGTTCTCCGGCGCACAGGGCCGCGTCCCAGCCCTCGGCGTCGTGCACCAGGTGCGGCAGCAGCCAGGGCAGGGAGGTGCCGATCAGGAGGTGGTCGTAGGCCCCCTCGTCGGCCAGGACCTGCTCGCGCAGCCAGTCGGCCTCGGCCGGGTCGAGCATGGCGCGGTGGTCCTCGTCCAGGACGCGCGCGGCCCGCGAGTCGACCATCACCACCCGGACCCGGCCGAAGTCGCGCCGGTAGCTGAAGCGGACGGAGGAGGAGTCGGCGTCGGCCTGTTCGGCCAGGGCGCGCAGTGCCTTGGTGCCGTCCGGCGTGGCGCGGACGGTGGCCCAGGTGGGGTCGTCGGCCAGTTCGGCGGGGGAGAGGTTGCCGAGGTGCTGGTGGACCCAGTACGACATCAGGCCGCTCAGCAGCCGTTCCTGCCACCAGTCGGTGTCGCGCATGTCGGCGAGCCAGGAGGCGGAGGTGTTCCAGTCGTCCACGATGTCGTGGTCGTCGAAGATCATGAAGCTGGGCACGGTGGACAGCAGCCAGCGCACCTCGGGGTCGAGCCAGGACTCGTAGTAGAGGTGGCAGTACTCCTCGTAGTCGGCGACCTGTCCGCCGGGCGGCTCGTCGAGGTCGCGGCGGCCGGCCAGCCAGCGCCGGGTCTCCTCGGAGGTCTCGTCCGCGTATATCTGGTCGCCCAGGAGCAGCAGGACGTCGGGGCGCTCGGCGCCGGGGTCGGCCGACAGCCGGCGGGCCAGGGTGTCGAGGGCGTCGGGGCCCACCCGGTCCTTGCCGTCCGCCGGCGGCGCGGCCCAGCGGCACGACCCGAAGGTGACGCGGACGGCGTCACCGGCGCCGGGCGTGCGGATGACGGAGGGCGGGAAGCGGGAGTCGGGCAGGGGCCACACCGGGGCGTCGTCCAGGAACACCTCGTAGGAGGGGGAGGTGCCCGGTTCCAGTCCGGTGACCGTGACCAGCGCGTAGTGGTGCCCGGCCACCTGGAAGGTGGCGGCCGTGCCGCCCGCGCCGTCGGAACAGCGCACCCGCGCCGTGCAGGGCCCGCTCGCCTCGACCCACACGGTCGCGCGGGAGCCGTCGGTGTACCGCAGCAGCGGTCCCAGGCGCAGTTCTGCCACGTGATCGCCTTCCTGACTCACCCGTACGGAATTGAACGACCCCAGCGACGGTACAGCGACGGTGCGGGCGTCTGGGACCCGTCTGCGCGGGCACGTGTGAGGAGAACCGGGCGGGGCGGCCCGGCGAGAGGTGAGGCGGAGGTGGCGTGGCCGAGCACGAGCAGGCGACGGAGGCGGCGGAGACCCACGACGCGGTGCGCGAGGACGACCTGCTGCGGGGGTTCGCGGTGGACGACCGGCAGCCGGAGCGGCCGGTGCTGCTGGACGCCGGCGGCCGGCCGGTCGAGACATGGCGGGAGAACCACCCCTACGACCACCGGATCGGCCGGCGCGAGTACGAGCGGACCAAGCGGATCCTCCAGATCGAACTGCTCAAGCTCCAGCGCTGGGTGAAGGACACGGGGCAGCGGATCGTCGTGGTGTGCGAGGGGCGGGACGCGGCCGGCAAGGGCGGCACCATCAAGCGGTTCACCGAGCGGCTGAACCCCCGGGGCGCCCGCGTGGTGGCGCTGGACAAGCCGACCGAACGGGAGGCGGGGCAGTGGTACTTCCAGCGGTACGTCACGCACCTGCCGGCCCGCGGTGAGATGGTCTTCTTCGACCGGTCCTGGTACAACCGGGCCGGGGTCGAGCGGGTCATGGGGTTCTGCACGGAAGCCGAACACCGGCAGTTCCTGCGGCAGGCCCCGCTGTTCGAGCGGCTGCTCACCGACGACGGCGTCCTGCTGGTGAAGTTCTGGTTCTCGGTGTCGCGCGCCGAGCAGCGGACCCGGTTCGCGATCCGGCAGGTCGACCCGGTGCGCCGCTGGAAGCTCTCCCCCACCGACCTCTCCTCCCTCGACCGCTGGGACGACTACACCGCGGCCAAGGTCGACATGTTCCGGGCGACCGACACCGCGCACGCGCCCTGGACGGTCGTGAAGAACAACGACAAGCGACGGGGCCGGCTGGAGGCGATGCGCAGCCTCCTGGACCGCTTCGACTACCCGGCCAAGGACCACGCGGCGGTCGGTACCCCCGACCCGCTGATCGTCGGTGCGGCGGACACCCTGCTCGAACCGGGCGAGGAACCCACGGCCCTGTCGCCGACCCCGCTGGCCGGGCCGGGCGGCGGGCCCGGGAACCACCCGGACCCCGCGGCGACGGCCGGCCGCGGCCACAGCTGAGGAGGGGCCCGGACCATGGGGACGGTGGTGCACGTCCCGCAGACGCGGGACATGATCGGGGACGAGCTCTCCGGCGACGAGGCCTTCACCGCGCTGCGGCGCTACGGGGGCGTGAGACTGCTGCTCGACGCCTTCTCCCGGTTCCGCTACGCCGACGGCTTCACCAACGCCCGCGCCCTCGGCTTCCAGATCGTGCTGGGCATGGTGCCCTTCACCATCGCGCTCGTCGGCCTCGCCACGGCCGCGCACACCGAGAGCGTGGGGCGGATCATCGAACTGACCCTGGGCAGGATCGTGCCGGGCGCCAGCGCCGACGTGATCGGGGAGGCGCTGCGCGGCACCCGCCGCACCGCCGGCTCCGGCGCGTGGAGCACCCTCGCGCTGTGCCTGGGGCTGGTGTTCTCCGTCCTCAACCTGGCCTCCGCCATGGGCCAGGTGGAGCGGGGCGCCAACCGGATCTACGGCATCGAACGGGACCGGCCCTTCCCGCGGAAGTACGGCAGGGCCGTGCTGCTCGCCTTCGCCGCGGGCGTGCCCATGGTCCTGGGGTTCCTGGTCCTGGTCGCCGGCGGGGCCGTGAGCGCCGCGACGGCCGAGGCGCTGGGCGTCTCCGGGCCCCCGGCGTGGTGGGGCGCCCTGGAGGTGCCCGTGGGAACGGCCCTCGCCTGGATCGCCTCCGCCGTCATCTTCCGCTGGTCGCCGCGCCGGGACCAGCCCGGGTACACCTGGCTGGCGTTCGGTTCCGCCGTCCACCTGGTGCTGTGGGTCACCGCGACCTGGCTGCTGACGCTGTACGTCTCCCGCAGCGGCTCCTTCGGCGCCGTGTACGGGCCGCTCACGGCCTTCGTGGCCCTGCTGCTGTGGGCCAACCTGACCGGGGTCGCCCTGTTCCTGGGCATCGCGTTCGCCGCGCAGCTCGAAGCGGCCCGGGCCGGCCTGGGCCGGGCCGTGCGGCCGGACCCCGGCCCGGGCCCCTGAGACAGCGGCGCGTCCGTCAGGACCCCACGATCCGGCGCACGTTGTCGATCGAACCGCACCCGGCCTTCAGCCGGCGCTCGCGCTCCTCCAGGAACGCCGCGCCCAACTCCTCGCGCCGCTCCATCGCCACGTTCTCGCGCGCCCCGTTGAGGATGGTGCGCTCCTCCTCGTCGGCGTGGTGGGTGACGGCCTCCACCAGCTCCTCCAGCTTCTCGTCCCACTCCTCGGAGCCGACCTCGTCGACCTCCAGGAGGGCCAGCAGGGCATGGTTGCCCTCGTCGTGCTCGTGCTCGCCGTGCTCGACCTCTTCGTCGTCGATGTTCTTGTACCGCTTCAGGGCGGGGTAGACCTCGGCCTCCTCGGCCAGCGCGTGCGCGATCAACAGGTCGGCGAACTCCTCCAGCGCGGCCGCGCGGTCGGCTTCCACGCTGCGCATGAGGCGGAACAGCTCCTCCATGCGCCGGTGGTCCTCAAGGATCAGCTCGACGACATCCTGGGTCTCGGCCATGGGACGGCACCACTTTCGTGCGTACGGCACTACCGTGCCAACGGATGGGTCTCTACCGCCTACCCTCACCGTCCGCGTTGATGGCCTCCCGGCTCCGCGCTGTACCTTCGTCCTCACGTCGTAGAGGAGAGTCAACGTGAGCAAGTTCGTCCGGCCTGCGGCCGAGGGCGCCGACCCCTTCGGCACCGCCCGACTGCGTCGCGGCGTCCTCGACGCCTGGGCGACCAGCCCCGCCCGGTTCCGGGAGGACGCCAACGCCGAGGAGGACCTGGTCCTCGGCGGGTACCGGGACCGGCTCGTCGTCGAGCTGGCCCAGAACGCCGCCGACGCCGCCGCGCGGGCGCACGTGCCGGGGCGGTTGCGGCTCACCCTCCGCGACGGCGTGCTCGTGGCCGCGAACACCGGGGCCCCGCTGGACGCGGCCGGCGTCGAGTCGCTGTCCACGCTGCGGGCCTCCGCGAAGCGGGACACCGAGGCGACGCACGGCGCCGTCGGCCGGTTCGGTGTCGGCTTCGCCGCCGTGCTCGCCGTCACCGACGAACCGGCGATCGTGGGGCGGCACGGGGGTGTGCGCTGGTCCCTCGCCGAGGCCAGGGAGCTGGCCGCCGACACCGCCCGGCACAGTCCCGGGCTGGGGGACGAGGTGCGGCGCCGGGACGGGCACGTGCCCCTGCTGCGGCTGCCCTTCGCCGCCGAGGGCACCGCTCCGGAGCCGTACGACACCGCCGTCATCCTGCCGCTGCGCGATGCCGCCGCCGCCGATCTCGCCGAGCGGCTCCTCGGCGGCATCGACGACGCCCTGCTCCTCGCCCTGCCGGGGCTGGCGGAGGTCGTCGTGGAGGTCGACGACGAGGCCCCCCGGACGCTCAGCCGGCGTACCGACGGTCCCTTCACCATCGTGGAGGACTCCCGGGACGGCATCACCAACTGGCGCACGGGGTCCGCGAACGGGGCGCTCACGCCCGACCTCCTCGCCGACCGTCCGGTCGAGGAGCGGCTGCGCCCGCACTGGTCGGTGACCTGGGCCGTGCCCGTCGACGCCTACGGCGCCCCGGTGCGGCCCCGCACCAGCCCGGTCGTGCACGCGCCGACGCCGAGTGACGAGCCCCTGGGCGTGCCCGCGCTGCTCATCGCCTCCTTCCCGCTCGACACCACCCGCCGGCACGCGGCGCCCGGTCCGCTCACCGACTTCCTGGTGGAGCGCGCCGCCGACGCCTACGCCGAACTGCTCGCGGCCTGGCGGCCGGTGCTGCCCGGGATCATCGACCTCGTGCCGGGACCGCTCGGCAAGGGCGCGCTGGACGGGGCGCTGCGGCAGGCCGTGCTGGAGCGGCTGCCGCGCACCGCCTTCCTGCCCCCGGCCGTCGAGGCGAAGGGCGAGGACGAGCTGCCTCAGGCGCTGCGGCCCCGCGACGCCGAGATCGTGGAGGGCGCCGGCGCCGACACCGTGCGGGTGCTCGCCGAGGTGCTGCCCACCCTGCTCCCGGCCGGGCTGGAGCGGCGCGTCGAGCTGCGCACCCTCGGGGTCGCCCGGCTGCCGCTCGCCGACGCCGTCGACCGGCTCGCCGGGCTGGAGAAGGAGCCGCAGTGGTGGTGGCGGCTGTACGACAGCCTCGCCGGGGTCGACCCCGAGCGGCTGTCGGGGCTGCCGGTGCCGCTTGCTGGGGGCACCTCCCAGGCTTTCGGCTCTGGGGGAGGCAGGACGACGATCGGGCCCCGGCAGGTGCTGCTGCCCACGCCGGACGCCGCCCGGATCGATGCGGACGTGCTGGGGCGGCTCGGGCTGAAGGTGGCCCACGCGGACGCCGCGCACCCGCTGCTGGAGAAGCTGGGCGCGCTGCCCGCGACCCCGCGCGCGGTGCTGACCACCCCGCAGGTCCGGGCCGCCGTGGCGGGCTCGCTGGAGGAGGACGGCGGTCTCGACTGGGAGCAGGACGCGCCGGACGCCGAGGAACTGGCCGACACGGTCCTCGGGCTGGTGCGGGACGCGGGGCTCGAACCGGGGGACGAGCCCTGGCTGGGCGCCCTCGCGCTGCCCGACGAGGACGGGGAACTCGCGCCCGCCGGTGAGCTGGTGTTCCCCGGCAGCCCCTTCGCCCGCGTGATCCGCGAGGGCGAACTGGCCGCTGTGGACGCCGAACTGGCGGAGAAGTGGGGGGAGCAGCCGCTCGCCGCGTGCGGGGTGCTCGCCGACTTCGCGCTCGTCCGCGCCACGGACGTCGTCCTCGACCCGGACGAGCTGGAGCCCCGGGACGGCGACTACGCCGAGCCCGACGACGCCGGTCTGCTGGACGCCGTGGACGTGTGGTGCGAGGACATCCTCGACCGGTTCCCGGACAGCCCGGTGCCGCCGGTCGCCACCGAACTCGTCGCCGTCCGCGACCTGGACCTGGTGGACGACGACCACTGGCCCGAGGCGCTCGCCCTGCTGGCCCGGCCGCCGCTGCGGGACGCCCTCACCCAGCCCGTGCGCATCCTGCTGCCCGACGGCACCCACGAGGCCGTACGGCCGTACACCGCGTGGTGGCTGCGCGGGCACCCGGTGCTCGACGGGCGGCGCCCGGCCGGTCTGCTCGCCGCCGGCGGGGACCCGCTGCTGCGCGGGCTGTACGAGGAGGCCGACGCCACCGGGTTCGAGGACGAGCAGGTGCTGCGGGCGCTCGGCGTGCGCACCTCCGTCGGCGCGCTGCTGGACGAGCCCGGCGGCGCCGCCGAGCTGCTGGACCGTCTCGCCGACCCGGAGCGGCCCGTCACGCCCGCCCAACTGCACGGGCTGTACAGCGCGCTGGCGGAGCTGGAGCCCGAGCAGGTGACCCTCCCGGACGAGCTGCGGGCCGTGGTCGACGGCCGGGTGGAGGTCGTGGAGGCCGGATCGGCCGTCGTGGTCGACTCGCCGGACCTGCTGCCGTTCACCTCGGGTGTGCCGCTGCTGCCGGTCCGGCCGGCGCGGGCCGCCGAGCTGGCCGAGCTGTTCCAGGTGCGGCGGCTGAGCGAGTCCGTCACCGGCGAGGTGCACTCCGAGGGGACCGAGCACGACGTACCGGACGCGGTGCGGGTACTGCTCGGGCCGCGTACCCCGGGCACCTACGTCGAGCACGAGGAACTCGTCGTGGACGGCGTGGAGATCGACTGGCGGCTCACCGACGACGGCGTGCTGCACGCGGCCACCCTGGAGGGGGTCGCGGCGGGGCTGGCGTGGGCGGCCAGGCAGTGGCCCCGGCGGTTCGAGGTGGCCGCGCTGCTGGAGGACCCGTCGAGGACGGAGGAGCTGGCGCGGGACCGTTGGTTCGACTGACCCCACCCTTCCCGCCGGAGTCGCACAACCCTCGAACAAGTCACCACGGAATTTTCACTTCTCGTACAACCTTTCACCTTGTCCCCGCGTCACATCTGCGGAGTCACCCGACTCCCCAGTTCTCAACGTGGGGACCACACATGCGCATGCGTGCCTCTGTCGCCGTCGTCGGCGGCGCCCTGGCCCTGTCCGCCCTCGCCGTCCCGGCCGCCCAGGCCGACGGCCACTACGGCGACACGAAGATCACCAAGGTGGTCGTCGACGGCGACAACAAGGTGCAGATCGGCATCTCCAGCGCGGTGACCGTCAAGGTCAGCGTGACCGCCTCGGACAACTCGGGCATCAAGGGCGCCGAGGAGTTCACCCTCTACGGCCCCGACAACGGGTACGCGGACACGGCCAAGCCGACCTGCACCAAGGTCAACGCCACCACCTCCACCTGCACCGCCTCGGTGAAGATCGACCCGAAGACGGACTACCTCACCAACAAGAGCGCCGGCACCTGGTACGTGGACGCGTGGATCGACGCCAAGGACGGGGACTTCATCTGGAAGGAGAAGGCCGGCTCCTTCTCCTTCCAGCGCGCCGCCAGGCTCACCGCCAACGCCTCCCCGGAGCCGGTGAAGAAGGGCAAGACCGTCACCGTGACGGGCGCCCTCACCCGCGCCAACTGGGAGTCGCTGAAGTACGGCGGCTACGGCTCGCAGTACGTGAAGCTCCAGTTCCGCAAGAAGAGCTCCAGCACCTACACCACGCTGAAGACCATCAAGGCGGACACCAAGGGCAACCTGAAGACGACGACCACCGCCACGGTCGACGGCTACTACCGCTTCTCCTTCGCGGGCGGCTCGACCACCTCGGCGGTCAGCGCCACCGGTGACTTCGTCGACGTGCAGTAAGCGGCACGGTTCCCGCCCCGGGAGTGCCTGCCGTCGCTCCCGGGGCGGAACGTTCCTTCTCAGATGTGTCATGTGCTGGTAATCCGAGGCCCAAATCTGGCCGGAACGAGGTCTTGCCGTACAACCAGTCCCCTGCCTCGCGGATCTGATCGCGTGAGTCGACCGACTCCACGATCACTTCTCCCTCCAGGGGAACGCACATGCGCATACGTGCCACCGTGGCCGCCGTCTCCGGCGCCCTGGCCCTCTCCGCCTTCGCCGTCCCGGCCGCACACGCCACCGGCGACTCCGGCACGCCCTACACGCTGAACGTCAGCTTCTCGAACGTCACCATCGCCAAGGCGATCAAGGTCGGCACCACCAACGAGGTCAGTGCCACCTACTCCTACACGCTGACGCACGGTTCCGACGTGAACATCGCGGCGAAGGACTTCTACACCGACGCCTTCCTGTACAAGGGCTCGTACGACACCGCGACCGCCGAGCTGTACGGCGACAACCCGGCGACCTGCACCCCCGTCACGACGACGACGGCCACCTGCAAGGGCACCGTCGACATCTACCCGGCCGACGGCGACCTGAAGAGCGCCTGGGCCGGTTCCTGGGGCGTGGCCGCCGAGGCCGTCGCCTTCAACGGCCAGGACCAGAACAACCCCGACCTGAGCAAGGTCGGCTACAAGGACAAGAGCGGCCTCGGCAGCACCCTGGTGCAGCGCTACTCCAAGCTCACCACCAACGCGGGCCCGGAGCCGGTCGGCAAGGGCAAGACCCTCACGGTGACGGGCAAGCTGACCCGGGCGAGCTGGGACGACCACCTCTACCACGGCTACACCAGCCAGCCGGTCAAGCTCCAGTTCAAAAAGGCGGGCACGACCACCTGGACCACCGTCAAGACGGTGTACACGGACTCGTCCGGCAACCTGAAGACCACCACCACCGCGAACTACGACGGCTACTGGCGCTACAGCTTCGCGGGCACCTCGACCACCCCGGCGGTCAGCGCCACGTCCGACTACGTCGACGTGCAGTAAGCGGCATCAGACCGGACTCAGTCCGGGAAGCGGCGGCCGACCCACCTCCACAGGTACTCCAGGGCGGCCGCCGCCACCGCGGCCACGCCGACCGCCGTCCACGGCAAGGTCATCCCGACCAGCTTCAGCGCGAAGAAGCCCTGGAGCGCGGGCACGGCGAGGACCAGCAGGAAGGCCATGGCCATCGCGGCCACCAGGGCCACCCGCCACCAGGTGTAGGGGCGGGCGATGATCGCCAGGACCCACATGGAGATCAGGAACAGGGTCAGGGTGGCCGCGCTCGTCTCCGCGGCCAGGGCGCCGGGGCCGGTGTAGTGGTGGCGGGCGAGCAGGTACGTGGCGAAGGTCGCGACGCCGGCCAGCACCCCGCCGGGGATCGCGTACCGCATCACCCGGCGCACGAAGTGCGGTCTCGCCCGCTCCGTGTTGGGAGCGAGGGCCAGGAAGAAGGCCGGGACGCCGATGGTGAGCGTGGACAGCAGGGTCAGGTGCCGGGGCAGGAACGGGTACTCCACCTGCCAGCACACCACCAGCACCGCCAGCAGCACCGAGTAGACCGTCTTC
The DNA here is from genome assembly GCF_000716535.1 of Streptomyces flaveolus. Lineage (GTDB taxonomy): Bacteria > Actinomycetota > Actinomycetes > Streptomycetales > Streptomycetaceae > Streptomyces > Streptomyces flaveolus_A. The sequence continues at coordinate 106,462 of NZ_JNWV01000007.1, forward strand.
ACCAGGAACAGCGTCGCCACGCGCGTGATGTTGCCGATCACCCGGCGGCCCTCGGCGACCACCGAGGGCAGGGCCGCGAAGCTGTTGTCCAGCAGCACGATCTGGGCCACCGCCCGGGTGGCCTCCGAACCGGAGCCCATGGCGACCCCGATGTCCGCGTCCTTCAGGGCCAGCACGTCGTTCACGCCGTCCCCGGTCATCGCGACCGTGTGCCCGCGCGACTGGAGCGCGCCCACCATGTCCCGCTTCTGCTGCGGGGTCACCCGTCCGAAGACGGTGCCCGCGTCCAGGGCCTTCGCCATCGCCGGCCGCTCGGCGGGCAGCCGCCGCGCGTCCACGGCCGTGCCGTCCAGGCCCAGCTTCGCGGCGACCGCGCCGACCGAGACCGCGTTGTCCCCGGAGATGACCTTGGCGCGGACGTTCTGCTCGGCGAAGTAACGCAGGGTGTCGGAGGCGTCGGGCCGCAGCCGCTGCTCCAGCACGACCAGGGCGGTGGCCCGCGCGCCCCGGGCCGGCTCGGCGTCGTCCAGGTCGCGGTGCGCGCGGGCCAGCAGCAGCACGCGCAGGCCCTGCTCGTTCAGGCGCTCGGTCTCGGCCAGCGCCGGGTCGTCGGCCCCCAGGAGCACGTCCGGGGCGCCCAGCAGCCAGGTGCTGGTCTCGCCGTCGCCCTCGCTGAACGCGGCCCCGCTGTACTTGCGCGCGGAGGAGAAGGGCAGCGACTCGACGCAGCGCCAGTCGTCGCTGTCCGGGTAGGCGTCGATGATGGCCTGGAGGGAGGCGTTGGGGCGCGGGTCGGACTCGCCGAGCGCGCCGAGCACCTTGCGTATGTACGTCTCGTCCGCGCCGTCCAGCGTCCGCAGCTCGGTGACGTCCATGCCGCCCTCGGTGAGCGTGCCGGTCTTGTCCAGGCAGACGGTGTCGACGCGGGCCAGGCCCTCGATGGCCGGCAGCTCCTGCACCAGGCACTGCTTGCGGCCGAGCCGGATGACGCCGATCGCGAAGGCCACGGAGGTGAGCAGCACCAGCCCCTCGGGGACCATCGGCACGATCCCGCCGACCGTGCGGGCCACGCCGTCCTTCAGGTCGTCGTTCTTGACCACGAGCTGGGTGATGACGAGTCCGACGGCCGCCGGGACCATCATCCAGGTGACGTACTTGAGGATCGTGGAGATGCCGGTGCGCAGCTCGGAGTGGACGAGCGTGAACCGGGACGCCTCCTCGGCGAGCTGGGCGGCGTAGGCCTCGCGGCCGACCTTGGTGGCCGTGAAGGCGCCGCCGCCCGCGACAACGAAGCTCCCGGACAGGACCGGGTCGCCGGGGCGTTTGACGACGGGGTCGGCCTCGCCGGTGAGCAGCGACTCGTCGATCTCCAGCCCGTCCGCCTCCGCGCACACCCCGTCGACCACGATCCTGTCGCCGGGACCGATCTCCATGAGGTCGTCCAGGACGATCTCATGGGTGGCCACCTCCGTCGCGACCCCGTCCCGTCTCACCGTCGGCCGGGCCTCCCCGATCACCGCGAGCGAGTCCAGGGTCTGTTTGGCCCGCCACTCCTGGACGATGCCGATGCCGGTGTTGGCGAGGATCACGAAGCCGAAGAGGCTGTCCTGGATCGGCGCGACGAACAGCGTGATCAGCCACAGGACGCCGATGATCGCGTTGAACCGGGTGAAGACGTTGGCCCGGACGATCTGCCCGAGCGACCGGCTGCTGCGCACCGGTACGTCGTTGACGAGGCCCCGGCTGACGCGGTCCGCGACCTCGGCACCGGTCAGCCCCGCCGCGGGCCGCCTCGGCAGGGCCATGGGATGCACGGGGTCGAGTTCGGCGCCCGCGTCTATATGGCTCATGCAGTCGACGTTACGTGCGATTTCGCCCACCCGCCCGGCAAACGGGGGGCCAGGGGCGGAGCCCCCGGTGGCCGGTCGGCCGAACGGGCTATTCGGCCGGCGTCGTCTCCAGAGCCGCCGCCCGCTTCAGCGCGGCGTCCCGCTTGCGCACGTACCAGACGCCGATCAGTCCCAGCCCTCCCCCGGCCAGGCACGTCCACAGCCACCACAGGTGCCCGTGGTCCTCGAACCAGCCGTAGAAGGGGAGCTGGACCAGGAAGAGGACGAACCACACGAGGGTGCCGCCGGTGATCGTGGCGACCACGGGCCCCTCCAGGGGCTCCGGCGCCTCGTGCTTGGGGGTCCACTTAGCCATGCGCCCAGCTTAAGCGCCGCCACGGTCTACGCGCGGAGATAGCGATCTGGCACTCATACGTTCATACTGAAACCGTTTGTCTTTGACCACTTCTGATCGTAGGAAACTCCAACGGGGCTCGGGGGAACCCCGCTGGTGATGAGGTCCCGCATGTCCACCTCGGCACCCGCCAAGGTCCCCACCCCCGAAAAGCCGGGTGGCGCGTCCGCCTACGGCGCCCTCGACCGCTACTTCAAGATCTCCGAGCGCGGCAGCTCCCTCGCCCGCGAGGTCCGCGGCGGTTTCGCCACCTTCTTCGCGATGGCGTACATCATCGTGCTGAACCCGATCATCCTCGGCAGCGCGAAGGACATGTACGGGCACCACCTGGACAACGGCCAGCTGGTGACGGCGACCGCGCTGACCGCCGCGTTCAGCACGCTGCTGATGGGCGTCATCGGCAACGTGCCGATCGCGCTCGCCGCCGGCCTCGGCGTGAACTCGGTCGTCGCCCTCCAGCTCGCGCCGCGCATGTCCTGGCCGGACGCCATGGGCATGGTCGTACTGGCCGGCATCGTGGTGATGCTGCTGGTCGCCACCGGGCTGCGCGAGCGCGTGATGAACGCCGTGCCGTTCGGCCTGCGCAAGGCGATCGCGATCGGTATCGGCCTGTTCATCATGCTGATCGGCCTCGTCGACTCCGGCTTCGTCACCCGCATCCCGGACGCCGCCCAGACCACCGTCCCGGTCCAGCTCGGCGTCGGCGGTCACCTCACCGGCTGGCCGGTGCTGATCTTCATCCTGGGCGCGCTGCTCACCTTCGCGCTGATCGTCCGCAAGGTGCCGGGCGCGATCCTCATCTCCATCGTCGGCATGACCGTGCTCGCGGTGATCGTCAACGCGGTCGCCACGATCCCGTCCTGGGGCCTGACGGTCCCCAAGTGGCCGGGCAACCCGGTCGCCACCCCCGACTTCGGCCTGGTCGGCCAGGTCAGCCTGTTCGGCGGATTCTCCAAGGTCGGCGTGCTGACCGGCATCCTCTTCGTCTTCACGGTCCTGCTGTCGTGCTTCTTCGACGCGATGGGCACGATCATGGGCATCAGCGACGAGGCCAGGCTGACGGACGCCGAGGGCTACATGCCGGGCATCAACAAGGTCCTGTTCGTGGACGGCCTCGCGGTCGCGGCGGGCGGTGCCAGCTCCTCCTCGGCCACCACCGCCTTCGTGGAGTCCACGGCCGGCGTCGGCGAGGGTGCCCGTACCGGCTTCGCCAACGTCGTCACGGGCGGCCTGTTCGCCGTGGCGCTGTTCCTCACCCCGATCGCCACGATGGTCCCCTCGCAGGCGGCCACCCCGGCGCTGGTCGCGGTCGGCTTCCTGATCCTGTCGAACTCCATCAAGGAGATCGACTGGGCGGACTACACCATCGCGATCCCGGCGTTCGTGACGATGCTGATGATGCCGTTCACCTACTCGATCACGAACGGTATCGGCATGGGCTTCATCACCTTCACGGTGCTGCGCCTGGCCGCCGGGCGGGCCCGGGAGATCCCGCCGGCGATGTACGTCGTCTCGGCGGTCTTCGCCTTCTACTACCTGATGCCGGCCCTGGGCCTGACCTGACCGGCGGGCGTCAGGTGACGCCGTAGAACTTCTCCGTCTCCTCGACGGCGGCCTGGAACCGCTCGTCGAAGTCATCCCGAATGAGCGTCCGGACGACATAGTCCTGGACGCTCATTCCTCTTCTCGCCGCGTGGTGCCGGAGCCGTTCGAGCAGCTCCCCGTCTATCCGCAGGCTGAGCACACTGGTCCCCATGGGTACGAGGGTCGCCACATCCGGGCGCCCGACGCGTCACTTTCCGGAACCGGCTCACCCGTACGGGTGATCAGAGGGTTCAGTGGCGGGTGTCACGGGCATCCTGGGCGCGCCCGGCTGGTCTTTAGCGAGAGTAATGAGTTACGCTAAAGAACATGCCGGACCTTACCCATGGCGACGACGCAGCCGCCGTGAACGCTCTCCGCTCCGCCGTGATGCGGCTGTCCCGTCGGCTCAAGCACCAGCGGGTCGACGAGTCGCTGAGCCCCACCGAGATGTCGGTGCTCGGCACCCTCGCCCGCTGCGGCTCCGCCACGCCGGGCGAACTGGCCCGCAAGGAGCACGTCCAGCCGCCGTCGATGACCCGCATCGTCGCGCTGCTCGAAGCCAAGGGGCTGGTCCGGCTGGAGCCGCACCCCGAGGACCGGCGCCAGAAGGTCGTCACCCAGACCGAGCAGGCCGAGGCCATGCTCGAAGAGAGCCGCCGCAAGCGCAACGCCTTCCTGGCCGGCCTGGTCGAGGGCCTCGACGAGGACGAGTGGGCCGCTCTGCGCGCCGCCGCCCCCGTGCTGGAGAAACTCGCACATCTGTAAGCGCACGATCCAAGGAGGCGAACCCTTTTGAGTACGGGATCCGGAACACCTTCCGCCCCCGCACCGACCACCCCTACCACCACCCCCGTTTCCCGTAAGTCCTCGATGTTCAGCTCGCTGAAGATCCGGAACTACCGCCTCTTCTTCATCGGCCAGGTCGTCTCCAACACCGGCACCTGGATGCAACGCATCGCCCAGGACTGGCTGGTCCTCAGCCTCACCGGCTCCTCCGCGGCCGTCGGCATCACGACGGCCCTTCAGTTCCTGCCGATGCTGCTGTTCGGTCTCTACGGCGGCGTCCTCGTGGACCGCCTGCCCAAGCGCCCCGCCCTGCTGGTCACCCAGACCGCGATGGCCGTCACCGGTCTCGCGCTCGCCGCGCTGACCCTCTCCGGCCACGTCCAGGTCTGGCACGTCTACGTCGCCGCCTTCGCCGTCGGCCTCGCCACGGTGGTCGACAACCCGGCCCGGCAGTCCTTCGTCTCCGAGATGGTCGGGCCCGAGCAGCTCCAGAACGCGGTCAGCCTGAACTCGGCGAACTTCCAGTCCGCCCGCCTGGTCGGCCCCGCCGTCGCCGGCCTGATGATCACCGGTGTGGGCACCGGCTGGGCGTTCCTCGCCAACGGCCTGTCCTTCGCCGCGCCGATCGCCGGCCTGCTGCTGATGCGCGCCCGCGAGCTGCACGTGGTCGAGCGCGCACCGCGCGGCAAGGGCCAGCTGCGTGAGGGACTGCGGTACGTGGCGAAGCGGCCGGAGCTGATCTGGCCGATCGTGCTCGTGGGCTTCATCGGCACCTTCGGCTTCAACTTCCCGGTGTGGCTGTCCGCCTACGCGGACGACGTCTTCCACGCCGGAGCCGGTGCCTACAGCCTCTTCAACACCCTGATGGCCGTCGGCTCCCTGGTCGGTGCCCTGCTGGCCGCCAGGCGCGGCACGGCCCGGCTGCGCGTGCTGATCGCCGCCGCGCTGGCCTTCGGCACGCTGGAGACCGTCGCCGCGGTGGCGCCGTCGTACTGGCTGTTCGCGCTGCTCATGGTCCCGATCGGGGTCTTCGGTCTGACGGTGAACGTCACCGCGAACACCGCCGTGCAGATGGGCACCGACCCGGCCATGCGCGGCCGGGTGATGGCCCTGTTCATGATGGTGTTCATGGGCGGTACGCCGCTCGGCGCGCCGGTGGTCGGCTGGATCACCGACACCTACGGCGCCCGGGTCGGCTTCGCGGCCGGCGGTGTGGTGTCGGCGGTGGCGGCCGCGGCGATCGGCCTGGTCCTCGCCCGCATCGGCGGCCTGCGCCTGTCGGTGGGCTGGCACCACGGCCATCCGCGGGTCCGCTTCGTGCCGCGCGAACGGGAGCAGCTCGCGACCGCCGCGTGAGCCTCCCGGCCGCACAGGTGCGGCAGCCGGGCCCGGGCCGGCCTCGACGTCCCCGGTCTGAAGGGCACGCCCGATGGTGCGGGCCTCCTGGGCGAGCCAGGTGCCGCCGACGACGGCCCAGGTGGCCGGCGGAGGTCAGCGCGGCGGAAGCGGTGCGGGACGGGCGTAGGGCGCGTGCGGTCAGCGCGCCGAGGGCGACGGCGCCGCCGGCGCACACGGCGGTGTGCAGGGCACCCCGGCCGCGGTGGTCGTGGTCAGCGTCCGCCCGGAGGGTCCTGGTCGACCCTCCGGGCCAGCACCTGGCCCGGCCAGGCGTCCGGGCCGTGGGTGTAGGTGTGCGTCGGGGTGAAGCCGTTGGCCTCGTAGTAGGCGACGAGCCCGCGGTCGTCGCCCGCGTAGCAGTCCACCCGGAGCAGGCCCACGCCGGCCCGCCGGGTCACCTCGGCGGCGTGCGTGAGCAGCGCGCTGCCCACGCCCCGCCCCTTGAAGCGGCGGTCGGAGGCGAGCCAGTGGATGTACCGCTCGGGTTCCCCGGGCGGCGGGAGGTGGGACAGGTAGGCGCCGGGCCCGTCGGTGAGGGTGAGCGTGGCGGCCGGCACGCCGTCCACCTCGGCGATGTACGTGGTGCCCTCGTCCACGGCGCGTACGACCGCCTCGACGGTCCTGGTGTGCTCCGACAGCGGCTCGGTGCCCCACTGGCCGGTCCGTCCCTGTGAGACGAGCCACTCCACACTGCTGTCGAGCATGCCCAGTATCGCGGGCAGGTCGTCGGGGCCGCCTTCTCGAATGGTGATCGCCATCGGCCCATCATGCCCGCCGGGGTCTGGGATCGTGAGGTGCATGAGACTCTTCGCCGCCGTACTGCCCCCCGGGGACGTCGTGGAGGAACTCGCCGCGGAGGTGGCCCGGTTGAGGCGGCTACCGGGTGCCGACCGGCTGCGCTGGACCGCACGCCCCGGCTGGCACTTCACCCTCGCGTTCTACGGCGAGGTCGCCGAGGACGTCGTACCCGCCCTGTCGGACCGCCTGGCCCGAGCGGCCCACCGTACGGCCCCCTTCCCGCTCGCGCTCGCGGGCGGCGGCCAGTTCGGCCGGGGCCGCGCGCTGTGGACGGGCGCCCGGGGGGACGTGGAGGCGCTGCGGCTGCTGGCCGACCGGGCGGAGGCGGCGGCGCGGAAGGCCGGGGTGCCGATGGGGGAACACCGGCGCTACAAGGCCCATCTGACGCTGGCCCGCAGCCGGGACGCGGTGGACGTACGGCCGTATGTGACGGCCCTCGCGGAGTTCGCCGGCGGGACCTGGACCGTGGCCGACCTGGCGCTGGTGCGCAGCCGTCTGCCGGCGTCCGGGGTGCCGGGCGAGCAGCCGCGGTACGAGGTGGTCGAGCGGTGGGCACTGGGCGGGGCCGGTTAGTCTCGCATACGTGGACCCGAAAACCCGGAACCGGATCATGGCCGGTGCGCTTGTGTTGATGTTCGTGGTGGTGGCCTTGGCGTCGGCTGTCAGGTAGCCGTCGGGGGGTACGCCCGGGGGGCGGCTGCGGGCCGTCCTCGGCCGGTCGCGCCCTCGCGGCGGGGCCGCATGCCGCATGCGGCCCCGCCACCCCCTCGGGGCGCTTACCAGGCGAACGCCTCCGGCGACGGGCCCGTGCCCGGGAAGATCTCGTCCAGGCCGGCCAGCAACTCCTCGCCGAGCTCCAGCTCGACCGCCCTGAGGGCCGACTCGAGCTGTCCGGCGGTGCGCGGGCCGACGATCGGGCCCGTCACGCCGGGGCGGGTCAGCAGCCAGGCCAGGGCCACCTCGCCGGGTTCCAGGCCGTGCTTGTCGACCAGGTCCTCGTAGGCCTGGATCCGCGCGCGGGCCGCCGGGTCCTTGAGGGTGTCCGCGGCCCGGCCGGAGGCGCGGCGACCGCCCTGGACCTCCTTCTTGATGACCCCGCCCAGCAGGCCGCCGTGGAGCGGCGACCAGGGGATGACCCCGAGGCCGTAGTCCTGCGCGGCCGGGATGACCTCCATCTCGGCACGGCGCTCGGCCAGGTTGTACAGGCACTGCTCGCTGACCAGGCCGATGGTGCCGCCGCGGCGGGCGGCGATCTCGTTCGCCTGGGCGATCTTGTAGCCGGGGAAGTTGCTGGAACCGGCGTAGAGGATCTTGCCCTGCTGGACGAGGACGTCGATCGCCTGCCAGATCTCCTCGAACGAGGTGTCCCGGTCGATGTGGTGGAACTGGTACAGGTCGATGTGGTCCGTCTTCAGCCGCCGCAGGCTGGCGTCCACCGAGCGCCGGATGTTCAGCGCGGAGAGCTTGTCGTGGTTGGGCCAGGCCTCGCCGTCGGCGGCCATGTTGCCGTACACCTTGGTGGCGATGACGGTCTTGTCGCGGCGGCCGTCGCCCTTGGCGAACCAGTTGCCGATGATGGACTCGGTCCGGCCCTTGTTCTCGCCCCAGCCGTACACGTTGGCCGTGTCGAAGAAGTTGATGCCCGCGTCCAGCGCCGCGTTCATGATCGCGTGGCTGTCGGCTTCGTCCGTCTGCGGACCGAAGTTCATCGTGCCGAGGACGAGTCGGCTGACCTTGAGTCCCGTGCGTCCGAGCTGCGTGTACTCCATGGTCCACCAGCCAACGGCTTGGAGTGCGCTCGAAGCAAGAGCGCCGGGGCAAGCGCTGTCGGGAACGCGCGCCGGGGCCGGCGAGGGCGTGCCTGCCCCGGCACGCGACGTACGAGCCGTTCAGCTCGACAGGTCGCCGAACATGCCGGGGTCGTAGGAGCCGCCCTGGTTGTGTACGAGCACGCCGAGCCGGTTGGCCGCGTTGATCATGGCGATCAGGTAGACCAGCGCCGTGGTCCGCTCCTCGTCGTAGTGCTTGCGCACCTCGGCCCAGGTCTCGTCGGACACGCCCGGGTGGGCGTCGGCGATCCGGGTGCCCTCCTCGGCGAGGGCCAGCGCGGCTCGCTCGGCCTCGGTGAACACGGTGGAGTGGCGCCAGGCGGCCACCAGGTGGAGGCGGACCGCGGTCTCGCCGGCCGCCGCGGCCTCCTTGGTGTGGAGGTCGACGCAGAAACCGCAGCCGTTGATCTGGCTGGCGCGCAGCATCACCAGTTCCTGGGTGGACCGGGGCAGCGTCGACTGCATGATCCCGAGGCTGACGTCGGCGAACCGCTTGCCGAGCTTCGCGCCCAGGTCGTTCTTCATCAGGTTGAGACGGGGTTCCATGTCGTGGTCCTCATCGGAAGGAGTCGGTACCGCGCCACGTCGTCGGCGCGGCGTCCTGTCGACCACGAGATGCCGGCCGGCCCGCCGGTGTGACAACGGCGGGTGTGTGACCCACGCCACCCCCACCGCCGGGCCGACGTGGTGTCGGAGGGGTGCCGTAGGGTGCGCGCAGCCGCATCACCCCTGGAGAGTCACGTGTCCGTCCCTGCCCGGCTCCGTGCCGTCGTCCCCGCACTCCTGCCGTCCGCGGAGGCGGACGTCCCCGAACTGCTCGGCCCGCCGGGCCGCCGCCTGCTCGCCCAGCGCGGCGACGACGCGCTCTGGGTCCAGCCGCTGGACGACGCCTTCGCGCCGGCGGGGGACCGGGTGCGGCTGCCCGCGCCCTGGCCGCGCCGGCGCGGGACATGGGCGGTGGCGCCGGACGCGAGCCTGGCCGTGTTCGCGGGCGTGCACGCGGTCCGGGCGGTGGAGCCGTCGGGGGCGACGCGCTGGGAGGTCCGGCACGGCTGCTGGTACGGCGCCTGCCGCGAACAGCACACGTCGTACGAGGAGTACGGCGACCGCGCCGACCACCGTTACCCGGAGGGCGGCTCCGCCGGGTTCTCCGTGGACGGGGCGTACGTGTGGGCGCACCTACGCGCGCCGCTGGCGGTGGGGGAGTTGGGCCCGGACGTCGTCGACGAGTGGCTGCTGCTGGACGCGCGGGACGGGCGGGTGCTCGCGCGGGCCGACGCCGAGGCCGCGGCGGCGGGCAGCTTCCATCTGCCGCACCCGGTGGATCCCGGACAGATGGGGCTGAGCATCGGGGAGGGCCAGGACGGGGCGCCGCTGCGCTGGGGCCGCTGGGACGGGACGGAGCTGTCCGTCCGTCACGTCGCGGGCGATCTGACCCTGATGGGCGTGAGCCCCTCGGGCGAGCGGCTGCTGACGGTGACCCACGACCAGGACACCCTGGCGGTCCGCGACACCGACGGCTCGGTGCCGGAGGGCCTGGAGTGGGACGCCGGGACGGCCGTCCCCCGGCACCCCGAGGCCGAGCCGGACAACGACGAGGCGCTTCCCTACTGGGACTGGGCGGGCGGCTTCCTCGACGGGACGACCCTGATCTGCTCGACCGTCGAGGCCGACGAGGAGTGGGGGGAGGGGCGGCACTGGCTCCTCGGCATGGCGGGGGCGCGCACACCGGTGGAGGTCGACTACCCGGTACCGGTCGGCATCCGGCCGCCCATGGCCACCCTGGGCGACGGCAGGTGGGTGACGCCGGCGGACTCGGGGGAGGCGTTGTACGTGTGGGAGCGGGGTTAGTCGCGGGGGAAGTCGGCGGTCCTGAGGGTGAGGCCGAGCGGAGTTGTCGTGAGGTCGGCGTCGGTGCCGTAATCGACGCGCATCTCGCAGGTGTACTCGCCCTTCTTGGGCTCCGTGTACACATGGCACCTGCCCTGGTACGGGTCGGCGACGAGGTATACCGGGACCCCTGCGCGAGCGTACGCGGTCTTTTTGGGCCCGTAGTCGTTGTGGGCCGTCCCCTTCGAGACCACCTCGGCGACGAATTCCACGTCTTCGTGACGCCAGCGCCCGTCGTCGTCCCTCGCCGCGCCTTCGCGCAACTTGGCCACGTCGGGGCAGAAGCCGTTCCCGTTGCCGGGGAAGTCGATGCGGACGTCCGAGAAGACGCGCGCGGAGCGCCTCCCGAAGCGGTCTTCGAGCGCCCAGAGGATCTCGCGGATGGTTTGCCAGTGGACGTCCCGCTGCGGCGTCATGAAGACATCGCCCCCCACGACCTCGACCTTGTAACCGTCGGGGACGGGCATCCGCTCAAGCCGCTCGAACCACTCGTCCAAGCGCGTGGTGTTGGCATCAGCCATCTTGATCTCGATCCTGTCTTCCAGGACGGTCATCGTGGCGCTCCTCCCCGGCCGCTCCCCGGAAGAGTGCGGCCGCGCGGTACAACGATACGTACCCCGGCCGGGACGCGCCGGAATCCGGTCGAAGCGATCAGGCCACGTACACCCCGCCGACCCCCCACGCCTCCCGCATCGCCCCCGCGAACGCCTCCGCGATCAGGTGCTCCCCGCGCGCGTTGGGATGCGTGCCGTCGTAGGTGTCGGTGTGGATGTCGTACCCCTCCGGCGGCGAGGCGAGCAGGAGCGGTGAGCGGGGTTCGTCCAGGTCGGCGACCGCCTTGGCGAGCAGCACGTTGAACCGGTCGACCTGCTCGGCGAAGGGCGCGTCGGCCGCCGCCCGGATGTTCGGGATGACCGGCAGCAGCACCATCCGGATGCGCGGGTCCGCCTCCCGGGCGCCCGCCACGAAGGCCCGTACGTTCTCCGCGGTCTGCTCGGCGTTGGTGTAGAAGCCGAGGTCGATCAGGCCCAGGGAGACCAGGAGGACGTCGGGGCGGTGGGCGCGCACCGCGTCGCCGATCAGCGGGGCCATGTGCAGCCAGCCCTCGCCCCAGCCCGCGAGGTGGGCGCGCGGGAAGCCGGGTTCGGCGTAGGCGAGGGACGTCGGGGCGTCGGCCTGCTTGTCGTACAACGTCTCGCGCGGCCCGACGAAGGTGCACGGGCCGCCGTACGCCACGCACAGGTGCTGCCACAGCCGGTAACGCCATGTGTGTTCGCCCGCGCTCCCGATCGTCATGGAGTCGCCCACGGGCATGAACCTAAGCATCCGGTCATGATGGACGATCTCCGTGACACCTGGGGCCGGTGGTGACTGTGAGGCGGACCACGTCCCCCGGTCCCCGGTGGCCGCGTGTCCTGAACCCCCGGCGGGAATGGCAGGCTTGGGGCATGCGTCGATCGTTCGCCGTCCTCGCCGGGGTGCTGCTCGCCGGTGCCTGCGTGCTGCCCGCCTCCGCCGCCGACGGAACCGCCGACGGGGCGGGCGACCAGGGGTTCACCCTCAAGGACCCACGGATCACCGAGTCCAGCGGGCTCGCCGCCTCCCGGCTGCACCCCGGCATCTACTGGACGCACAACGACAGCGACGACGGGCCCTACCTCTACGCGGTGGACAGCGCGACCGGGAAGACGGTCGCCCGGATCACCCTGCGCGGGATCGGCTCCCCGCGTGACGTCGAGGCCATCTCCATCGGCCCGCACAACGAGATCTACGTCGGTGACATCGGCGACAACTTCGGCGGCAAGTGGCCCTACGTGTGGATCTACCGGCTGCCCGAGCCGAAGAACCTCACGGACCAGACGGTCACGGCCACGCAGTACGTCGTGAAGTACTCCGACGGGCCGCGCGACGCCGAGTCGCTGCTCGTCCACCCGAAGACCGGACGCGTCTACATCATCGACAAGAAGGAGGACGGCGGGCACCTGTACGAGGGCCCGGCCACCCTCTCCACCTCGGGCGCGAACGTCTTCAAGCCCATCGCCGCCGTGGACCTCTGGGCCACCGACGCCGCCTTCTCCCCGGACGGCCGGGACCTCGCCGTGCGCGGCTACTTCGGCGGCATCCACTACCGCTGGAACGGCGGCCGGATCAAGCGCGAGGGGCGTCTGGAGGTCCCGTTGCAGGGGCAGGGGGAGTCCGTGTCGTACTCCGCCGACGGCACCAAGCTGATGTACGGCAGCGAGGGCGCCGACAGCGCCGTACAGGCCGTCGACGCGCCCGACCGGCCCGACGCCGGGTCATCCTCGGCCAAGGGGGGTTCGGACGCCTCGGCGGACAAGGGCGGCGGCGGGAGCCTCAAGGTCGGTGCCGTGATCGTCGTGGTCGGTGTGGCGGCCCTGTTCGGCCTGCGCCGGATGCGCCGCGGCTGAACGGGGGCGAGGCTCGCCCGACGGGCCCGGCAGGGAGACCCGGCAGTGACGGCGAAGGGGCGCCCGGCGGTGCCGGGCGCCCCTTCGGTCAACCGTGTCCGGGACGGTCAGAGCTTCTCGATCACGTAGTCGACGCACTTCGTCAGCGCCTCGACGTCCGCCGGGTCGATCGCCGGGAACATCGCGACGCGCAGCTGGTTGCGGCCGAGCTTGCGGTACGGCTCGGTGTCCACGATGCCGTTCGCGCGCAGCACCTTGGCGACGGCGGCGGCGTCGATCTCGTCGGAGAAGTCGATCGTGCCGATCACCTGCGACCGCTTGGCCGGGTCGGAGACGAACGGGGTGGCGTACTTGGCCTCCTCCGCCCAGGTGTACAGCCGGGTCGAGGAGTCCTTCGTACGGGCCGTGGACCAGGCGAGGCCGCCCTGGCCGTTGAGCCACTCGAGCTGCTCGTTCAGCAGGAACAGGGTGGCGAGGGCCGGGGTGTTGTACGTCTGGTTCTTGCGGGAGTTGTCGATCGCCGTGGGGAGAGAGAAGAACTCCGGGACGTGCCGGCCGGAGGCGTGGATCCGCTCGGCGCGCTCGATCGCGGCCGGGGAGAAGACGCCGATCCACAGGCCGCCGTCGGAGGCGAAGGACTTCTGCGGGGCGAAGTAGTAGACGTCGGTCTCGGCGATGTCGACCGGGAGGCCGCCCGCGCCGGAGGTGGCGTCCACGAGGACGAGCGCGCCCTCGTCGGCGCCGGCCACGCGCCGGATCGGCATGGCGACACCGGTGGAGGTCTCGTTGTGGGTGAAGGCGTAGACGTCGACGCCGGCCTCGGCCCGCGGCTCCGGGTGGGTGCCGGGCTCGGAGGCGATGACCGTGGGCTCGGCCAGCCAGGGCGCCAGCTTCGCGGCCTTGGCGAACTTCGAGGAGAACTCGCCGAAGTTCAGGTGCTGCGACTTGTTCTCGATCAGGCCGTGCGTGGCGATGTCCCAGAAGGCGGTGGAGCCGCCGTTGCCGAGGACGACCTCGTAGCCCTCGGGGAGGGAGAACAGCTCGGAGATGCCCTCGCGGACCTTGCCGACCAGGTTCTTCACCGGCGCCTGCCGGTGGGAGGTGCCCAGCAGGGAGGTACCGGTGGCGGCGAGGGCGTCCAGCGCCTCGGTGCGCACCTTGGAGGGGCCGGCGCCGAAGCGTCCGTCGGCGGGCTTGATGTCTGCGGGAATCTGGATGTCGGCCACGGGACGAGGTTAGCCCGTGGCGGAGAGCGAGGTGGAGACGTGTCCGTTCGATGAGACGAGATCACCGGGACGTGGACTTGTGAGGTTGTACGACGATACGCGCGGGCCTGTGGAAAACATGCGGTGACCGTGCGTGAGCGGATGCATCCTGGACGCATGAGGGATCGAGCGGGTGTCGCGGGGGCCGCCGGAGGTGCCGGGGCTGCGGGCGCGGGCGTCACCGAGCTTGCCGGTGCGCTGCGCGAGGCAGTGCGGGGCGAGGTCGGGTTCGACGCCACCGCCCGGGCGCTGGTCACCATGGACGCCTCCAACTACCGGCGCGTCCCCCTCGGGGTCGTGGCCCCCAGGGACGCGGACGACGTGGCCGCCGTGCTGGAGGTGTGCCGGGCGCGCGGGGTGCCGGTGGTGGCGCGGGGCGGGGGCACGTCGATCGCCGGGCAGGCCACCGGCACCGGCGTCGTGCTGGACTTCACCCGGCACATGACCGGCCTGCTGGAGCTGGACCCGGGCAGCCGCACGGCCGTGGTGCAGCCGGGGCTGGTGCTCGACCGGCTCCAGGAGGCCGCAGCACCGCACGGGCTGCGGTTCGGCCCCGACCCGTCCACGCACAGCAGGTGCACGCTCGGCGGGATGATCGGCAACAACTCGTGCGGCTCCCACTCGGTCGCCTGGGGCACGACCGCGGACAGCGTGCGGGAGCTGTCCGTGATCACCGCGCGCGGGCGGCGGCTGCGGCTCGGGCCGGGCTGGGCGGGCGCCCCGGACGGGCTGCGAGAGCTGGCCGAGGGCGAACTCGCCCGGCTGCGCACGGGTTTCCCGGACCTGCCCCGCCGCATCTCCGGGTTCGCGCTGGACGCGCTGCTGCCGGAGAAGGGCGCGGACGTCGCCCGCTCCTTCTGCGGCTCGGAGGGCACCCTGGGCATCCTCACCGAGGCCGTGGTCGGCCTGGTCGAGGCCCCGCGCGCGCGTGCCCTGGCCGTGCTGGCGTACCCCGACGAGAGCGCGGCCGCCGAGGCCGCCGCCGGCCTGCTGCCGCTGCGGCCGCTCACGGTGGAGGGCATGGCCGCCGACCTGGTGCCGGCCGGCGCGGGGCTGCCCGCGGGAGGCGCCTGGCTGTTCGTGGAGACCGGCGGGCGGACGGCGGCGGAGGCACGCGCGCGTGCGGAGGACGTCGTCCGCGCCGCCGACACCGTGTCCGCGCTGGTCGTCACCGACCCGGCGGACCAGCGGGCCCTGTGGCGCATCCGCGAGGACGCGTCCGGCACGGCCACCCGGATGCCGGACGGCACGGAGGCCTGGCCCGGCTGGGAGGACTGCGCGGTGCCACCGGCCCGGCTCGGCGCCTACCTGCGCGACTTCCGCGCTCTCCTCGCCGCCCACGGCCTGCGGGGCACGCCGTACGGCCACTTCGGCGACGGCTGCATCCACGTCCGCATCGACTTCGACCTGCTCACCGAGGCAGGCGTCGGCCGCTTCCGCCGCTTCTCAGAGGAACTGGCCGACCTGGTGGTGGCCCACGGCGGCTCCCTGTCCGGGGAGCACGGCGACGGGCAGGCCCGCGCGGAACTGCTGCCCCGCATGTACGGCGAGGAGACGGTACGGCTCTTCGAGCGGGCCAAGGCGGTCTGGGACCCCGACGACCTGCTCAACCCCGGCATGCTGGTCCGCCCGGCGCCGCTCGACTCCAACCTCCGCTTCGCCGTCCTGCCGGGCCGCCCGGTCGACGTCGCCTTCGGCTACCCGGCGGACGGGGGCGACTTCGCCGCGGCCGTCCGCCGCTGCGTCGGCGTCGCCAAGTGCCGTACGACCACGGCGGCCGGCCCCGCCGTGATGTGCCCCTCCTTCCGGGCCACCGGCGAGGAGGAGCACTCCACCCGCGGCCGGGCCCGGCTGCTGCACGAGATGCTCGCGGGCGAGCTGATCACCGACGGCTGGCGGTCCCCGGAGGTCCGGGACGCCCTCGACCTGTGCCTGTCCTGCAAGGGCTGCCGCTCGGACTGCCCGGTCGGCGTCGACATGGCCACCTACAAGGCGGAGTTCCTGCACCACCACTACGCCGGCCGCCGCCGCCCCGCCGCCCACCACACCATGGGCCGGCTCCCGGAATGGCTCCGCTGGGCCGCCCGCACGCGGACGGCTCCGCTGCTCAACGCCCTGGCCCGGGTGGGCCCGTTGGCCCGCCTCGGCAAACGGCTGGCCGGGATCACACCGGAACGGGAGATCCCGCGACTGGCGACGCGGACGTTCACGGGGTGGTGGCGCGGCCGGGGGCCTGCTGGAGGCGGGGCTGCCGGAGGGCCGAGGGCTGGGAGCGCGGGGGACCCGCCCGCACCGGGTGCCGGCGGCCTGCCCGAGCCGGGCGCCGGAAACCTGGTCGTTCTCTGGCCGGACACCTTCACCGAGCATTTCGCGCCGTCCGCCGGCCGGGCCGCCGTGCGGGTGCTGGAGGCCGCCGGGCTGCGCGTGGCCCTGCCGCCGACGCTGCTGCTGCGCCGGGGAGCGATCGCCGACGGCAGGACCAGGGCGGCGACCGCGCTGCTCGCGGCCCGCCGGGCCCGGGTCTGCTGCGGACTGACCTACGTCTCCACCGGCCAGCTCGACCGCGCCCGCACGGTTCTGCGCCGCACGCTGGACCTGATGGAACCGGTGCTGCGGGCCGGGGTCCCGGTCGTCGTCCTGGAACCGAGCTGCGCCGCGGCCCTCCGCACCGACCTCCCGGACCTGCTGCCCGACGACCCGCGCGCCGCCCGGCTGTCCGCCGCCGTCCACACCTTCGCCGAGACCCTGGAGCGGCACGCCCCGCACTGGACCCCGCCCGCCGTCGACCGCCCGGTCGCCGGCCAGACCCACTGCCACCAGCACGCGGTGCTCGGCGACACCCCCGACCGCCGGCTGCGCACCGCCGCCGGCCTCACCGGCGACCTGAGCGGAGGCTGCTGCGGACTGGCGGGCAACTTCGGCTTCGAGAAAGGCCACTTCGAGATCTCCCGGGCCTGCGCGGAGGAACAGCTCCTGCCCTCGGTACGGCAGGCCCCGCCGGACACGGTGATCCTGGCGGACGGCTTCTCCTGCCGCACCCAGCTGGGCCAACTCGCCGGAGTCCGGGGCCGGCACCTGGCGGAGGTACTGGCCGAGGCGCTGGACCGGCGTGCGGGGGGTGCGGAGTGAGGCGGGGCTACAGGCGCCGCGGGTTCGCAGTCTTGGTCGGGGGTGCCGAATGACCCAGGAGTACACGCGGTTGGCCGTGCTGTCCGACATCCACGGCGTGCTGCCCGCCCTGGAGGCGGTCCTGGCGGAGCCCGAGGTGGCCGCGGCCGAGCGGATCGTCCTCACCGGGGACATCACGGCGGGCCCCCAGCCGGCCGAGGTGCTGGACCTGCTGCGCGAGCAGGGCGACCGGGTGCTGTGGATCGGCGGCAACGCGGACCGGGAGCTGGTGGAGTACCGGCGGGGCGAGCGCACGGAGATCCCGGACCCGATCGGCCCGTACGCCGCCCGGGCGCTGCGCCCGGACCAGGTCGACTTCCTGGCCGCCCTGCCACGCACTCGCACCCTGCGCGTGCGCGGCCTCGGCCCGGTCCTCTTCTGCCACGCCACCCCGCGCGACGACGAGGAACTGGTCCTGGTCGACTCGCGCCCGGCCCGCTGGACGGAGGTCTTCACCGGCCTGCCGCCCGACGTCGGCACGGTCGTCTGCGGCCACACCCACATGCCGTACGTCCGCCTGGCCCACGGCCGCCTGGTGGTCAACCCCGGCAGCGTCGGCATGCCCTACGGCCGTCCGGGCGCCCACTGGTGCCTCCTCGGCCCCGGGACCGACCTGCGTGTGACGCCGTACGACATTCCGGCGGCGGTGGCCCGGCTGGCCCGGGAGTGCGCCTACCCGGACATCGCCGCCTGGGCCGACCACTTCCTGTACGCCCGGGCGACGGACACGGACGTGCTGGAGGCGTGGGGACCGAAGGACGGGCGGTGCGCTTCGTAGGGTGAGGACACCCGCGATCTTCACGGCCCTCGGCATCGTCATGGGAACCGCCGTCAGGAACGCCGGTGTCGTCGTCGTGGAACCGGCCTCGCCCTTGAAGGAGCCCCGCCCATGTCGCTCACCCTCCGTCCCCTCACCCGTGCCGAGCACCTCGCCTTCGTGGCGGAGCGGCCCTCGGTCAGCCACATGCAGGTGCCGTCGTGGGGGGACGTGAAACCGGACTGGCGGGCCGAGAGCCTGGGATGGTTCGAGGCGGACGGGCGGCTCGTGGGGGCCGGGTTGGTGCTGCTGCGGCCGTTGCCCAGGGTGAAGCGGTATCTGGCCTACCTCCCCGAGGGGCCCGTGATCGACTGGGACGCGCCCGACCTGGAGCGCTGGCTGGAGCCGATGCTGGCCCACCTCAAGGCCCGGGGCGCCTTCTCGGTGAAGATGGGGCCGCCCGTGGTGGCCCGGCGGTGGAGCCCGGAGGCGGTCAAGGCCGCGATCGCCGACCCCGGCGCGCACCGGCTGCGCGACGTGCCGGCGACGTCGTGCGAGCGGGGCCTGGACCTCGCCGAGCGGCTGCGCGGCATGGGCTGGCAGCAGACCGAGCCGGGCGGGGAGGAGGGGTTCGCCGCCGGGCAGCCCCGCTACGTGTGCCAGATCCCGTTCGCGGGCCGGTCCCTGGAGGACATCCACCGCGGGCTCAACCAGCAGTGGCGGCGCAACATCAAGAAGGCCGAGAAGGCGGGCGTGAAGATCGTCCGGGGCGGCCCGGAGGACCTGCCGGTCTTCTACGACCTCTACGCCGAGACCGCCGAGCGCGACCGCTTCATCCCGCGCCCCCTGCCGTACTTCCAGCGCATGTGGACCGCGCTCACCGCGGAGCACCCCGATCGGATGCGGCTCTACCTCGCCCACCACGACGGGGACGTCCTCGCCGCGGCCACCATGCTGATCGTCGGCGGGCACGTCTGGTACTCCTACGGCGCCTCCACCAGCCGCAAGCGCGAGGTGCAGCCCAACAACGCCCTGCAGTGGCGGATGATGTGCGACGCCCATGAACTGGGCGCGCACGTCTACGACTTCCGGGGCATCACCGACACCCTGGAGGAGTCCAACCATCTGCTCGGCCTGCTCCGCTTCAAGGTGGGCGCGGGCGGTGGGGCCGTCGAGTACGCGGGGGAGTGGGACTTCCCGCTGAACCGGCTGCTGCACAAGGCCTTCGACATGTATATGGCCCGCCGCTGAGGTCGCTCTCAGGTTCTTGGCCGAACTCCCAGCTTTCGGGTACGGGAGCGGGCACGCGTACGGGAACGGGGACGCGAAGGGGCATGAGGCGTACGCCCGGGCGTCCTCAGCGACACACCTCCCGGCAGACCCACCGGCATACGCCCCGGCGAACGCCCCGGCGTACGGGAGCGTCGGGTCCGTGCCCTCGGCCCTGCCGGACGGCCGTCCGCTGTTCCGTGACGAGGAGGCGTGGCCGGGGGGCACCTGATCCCAGCATCCGGGACAGTCCCGTCAAGGGTTCACGCACCTGTCCAAGTCCATTACCCTGGACCTGGTAGTACATCGAGATGCACGAACCCGATCAAGCCCAGGACCGCTCGTGACCGCCCCACTCAGCACCACCACGCCGACCCCGACCACCTCCGGAGACGGCAGGCATCCCTCCGCCCCGCGCGGCCCCCTCGGCTCACTCGGACCCGTCGGGCTGGTGCTCGCCGGTGGCATCTCGGTGCAGTTCGGCGGCGCGCTGGCGGTCACGCTGATGCCGAGGGCCGGCGCCCTGGGCGTCGTCACCCTGCGCCTGCTCGCCGCGGCCGTCGTCCTCCTGCTGGTCTGCCGGCCCCGGCTGCGCGGCCACTCCCGGGCCGACTGGGGCACGGTGATCGTCTTCGGTATCACCATGGCCGCGATGAACGGCCTGTTCTACGAAGCGGTCGCCCGCATCCCGCTGGGCCCGGCGGTCACCCTCGAAGTCCTGGGCCCGCTGGCCCTGTCCGTCCTGGCCTCCCGCCGCGCGATCAACGCCCTCTGGGCCGGCTTGGCCCTCGCCGGTGTCTTCCTGCTCGGCGGCGGAGGCTTCGGCAATCTGGACCCCACAGGTGTCGGCTTCGCCCTGGGTGCGGGCACCATGTGGGCGGCCTACATACTCTTCAGCGCCCGTACGGGCCGCCGCTTCCCGCAGGCGGACGGCCTGGCGCTGGCCATGGCGGTCGCGGCCCTCCTCTTCCTCCCCCTGGGCATCGCCGAGGCCGGCTCCCGGCTCCTTGACCCCACCACCGTCGCCCTCGGCTCGGCGGTGGCCCTGCTCTCCTCGGTCCTGCCCTACACCCTCGAACTCCTGGCCCTGCGCCGGCTGCCGGCCCCCACCTTCGCCATCCTCATGAGCCTGGAACCGGCCATCGCGGCCACGGCCGGCTTCCTGATCCTCGGCCAGTCCCTCACCCCCACCGAGGCCGCCGCGATCGCCCTGGTCATAGCGGCGACGATCGGTGCGGTACGCACCCAGACGTCCCGACCGAAGCCCGGCCTGCGGGCACCCGAGGCCTGACGCTCGACGGCCGCCCGCTTCCACGAGATCCGCACCCCGCTCACCCTGCACGTCCCGCTGCGCTCCCGCACACTCCTGTGTGTGGCCTGAAGGGGCGAAGACGGACGGAAGGCGGATCTCGTGACCGACGCTCGTGACACCAACCTCAGCCCGCTGAAGGTCACCGCCCGGGGGCGGGCCGTCCTCGCCGATCCGCGGATCAATCGCGGTACCGCCTTCACCGAGGAGGAGCGTCGCGCCCTCGACCTCGTCGGGCTGGTCCCACCCCGCGTGCTGACCCAGGACGAGCAGGCCGAACGCGCCTACGGCCAGTTCCGGGACCAGTCGGGCGACCTGGCGAAGAGCGTGTACCTGACCGCGCTGCACGACCGCAACGAGGTGCTGTTCTACCGGCTCGTCGGCGACCACCTCGAAGAGATGCTGCCCATCGTGTACACGCCCACCGTGGGCACGGCGATCCGCCGCTACAGCACGGAGTACCGACGCCCGCGCGGTGTCTACCTCTCCGTGGACGCCCCCGGCGACATCGAACGCTCCCTGCGCGCCCACGGCCTCGGCGCTGACGACGTCGACCTGATCGTGGCCACGGACGGCGAGGGCATCCTCGGCATCGGCGACTGGGGCGTCGGCGGCATCGACATCGCCGTCGGCAAGCTCGCCGTCTACACGGCCGCCGCCGGCATCGACCCGCGCCGCACCCTGCCCGTCATGCTCGACGTCGGCACCAACCGCCAGGAACTCCTCGACAACCCCCTGTATCTCGGCAACCGCCACCCCCGCGCCGACCGCGACACCTACGACGCCTTCATCGACGCCTACGTCACCACCGCGTCCCGGCTCTTCCCGCACGCCCTGCTGCACTGGGAGGACTTCGGCACCGCCAACGCCCGCCGCATCCTCGACCGCTACCGCGACCAGGTCTGCACCTTCAACGACGACATCCAGGGCACCGGCGCCGTCAACCTCGCCGCCGTCCTGTCCGGCGTCCGCGCCACCGGTATGCCCCTGCCCGAGCACCGGATCGTCGTCTTCGGCGCCGGCACCGCCGGCATCGGCGTCGCCGACCAGCTGCGCGACGCCCTGATCGCCGAGGGCCTGTCCGCCGAGCAGGCCACCGCCCGCTTCTGGTGCGTGGACCGGTACGGACTGCTCACCACCGACCAGGGCGACCAGCTCCGGGACGTGCAGAAGCAGTACGCCCGCCCCGCCGACGAGGTGGCCGGCTGGCGCCGGGACGAGAGCCTGCGCGGCATCCCGTTGGACGAGGTGGTCCGCCGGGTCCGCCCGACCATCCTGATCGGCACCTCCGGCCAGGGCGGGTCCTTCACGGAGGAGCTCGTCCGCGAGATGGCCCGGCACACCGAACGCCCGATCATCCTGCCGATGTCCAACCCGACCGACCTCGCCGAGGCCACCCCCGTCGACCTGCTCGACTGGACCGGCGGCAGGGCCCTGGTGGCCACCGGCAGCCCCTTCGCCCCGGTTGAGCGGGACGGTACGACGTACGAGATCGGCCAGGCCAACAACGCGCTGGTCTTCCCCGGCCTCGGCCTCGGTGTGATCGTCGCCCGCGCCTCCCGCATCACCGACCGCATGCTCCGCGCGGCGGCCGACGCGGTGGCCCACCGGACCGGTGACACCGAGGTCGCCCACGCCGACGCGCCGGTCCTCCCGCCGATCCGCGACCTGCGCACCACCTCGGAGGCGGTCGCGGTGGCCGTGGCCCGCGCGGCGGTGGACGAGGGCGTCGCCCGGGCCGACCTGGACGACATCGAGACGGCGGTACGCGCGACCCGCTGGGAGCCGGTGTATCCACCGGTGGAAGCGGTGTGACCTCCGGTCGGGTCGGGGTGGTGCGGGTAGTGGTGTGACCTCCGGTCGGGTCGGGGTGGTGCGGGTAGTGGTGTGACCTCCGGTCGGGTCGGGGTGGTGCGGGTAGTGGTGTGGCCTCCGGTCGGGTCGGGGTGGTGCGGGTAGTGGTGTGGCCTCCGGTCGGGGTGGTGCGGGCAGTGGAGTGGCCTTCGGACCGGTCGGGGTCGTGCGGGCAGCGATGTGACCGACCCCCGGTCGAGGCTGCGGGGAGCGGTGTGACCGCCGGTCCTGTCGGGGCCGAGCGCGCTGTGGTGTGACCGCCGGTCGGGCAGCCGTGTGACCGCCGATCGGGCAGCCGTGTGACCGCCGGTCGGGCAGCCGTGTGGCCGCCGGTCGGGCAGCAGTGTCACTTCTCCGGCCCGGGCGTGCCGGTCTGCCCTCATCCGCGCACCAGGCTCCTGTCGGCCGCCAATTCATGCAAGCACGCTTGATTGTTTCTGCCCCCGCTGCCATGCTCCCCTCATGGCCGACCCGACGCCCGTCATCGACGACCTGCGTGCCGAGAGCGGTGAACTCGACCTGCTCGTGGCCGAGTTGAGCCCGGAGCAGTGGGCCCTGCCCACCCCTGCGCCCGGCTGGACCGTTGCCCACCAGATCGCGCACCTCGCCTGGACCGACCGCTCGGCCCTGCTGGCGGTCACCGACGCCGACGCCTTCCAGACGCTGGTCGAGAAGGCGCTCGCCGCACCCGGCTCGTTCGTGGACGAGGGAGCGGAGGAGGGTGCCGTACTCCCGCCCGCCGAACTGCTGGCGGCCTGGCGCGACGGGCGTACCGCCCTCGACCGGGCCCTGCGCGGCGCACCGGCCGGTGCCCGTTTCCCCTGGTACGGCCCGCCCATGTCCGCCGCCTCCATGGCCACGGCCCGGCTGATGGAGACCTGGGCCCACGGGCTGGACATCGCCGACGCCCTGGGTGTGGTGCGCCCACCCACCGACCGGCTCCGGCATGTGGCCCGGCTCGGGGTGCGGACGCGCGACTTCGCCTTCGGGGTGCACGGACTGACCCCGCCGGCCGAGGAGTTCCGGGTGGAACTGACCGCGCCCTCCGGTCAGGTGTGGGCGTACGGCGACGAGCGCGCCGCCCAGCGCGTCACCGGCCCCGCCCTCGACTTCTGCCTCCTGGTCACCCAGCGCGCCCACCGCGGGGACCTCGCGCTGTCGGCGGCCGGCCCGGACGCCGACCGCTGGCTCGACATCGCCCAGGCCTTCGCGGGCCCGCCCGGCACCGGCCGCCCGGCGAAGGGGACCGGCCGGTGAACCCGCTGCGCGTCGGCAACTTCTCCGGCTTCTACGGCGACCGCGCGGGCGCCCTGCGCGAGATGCTCACCGGCGGCGAGGTCGACGTCCTCACCGGTGACTACCTCGCCGAACTCACCATGCTCATCCTCGGCCGCGACCGGCTGAAGGACCCGGCCGCCGGGTACGCCCGCACCTTCCTGCGCCAGGTGGAGGACTGCCTGGGTCTCGCCCACGAACGCGGTGTGCGGATCGTCACCAACGCGGGCGGCCTCAACCCCGCCGGACTCGCCGACGGGATACGGCGGTTGGCGGACCGGCTCGGCATCCCGGCCCGGGTCGCGCACGTCGAGGGCGACGACCTGACCGCCGCCCACCCGGGCGCCCTCGCCGCCCACGCCTATCTCGGCGGCTTCGGCATCGCCGCCTGCCTGCGGGCCGGCGCCGACGTGGTGATCACCGGCCGGGTGACCGACGCGGCGCTCGTCACCGGCCCCGCCGCCGCCCACTACGGGTGGGGGCCGGCCGACCACGACCGCCTCGCCGGTGCCGTCGTCGCCGGGCACGTGCTGGAGTGCGGGACCCAGGCGACGGGCGGCAACTACGCGTTCTTCGGCGAGGGGGACGTACGGCGTCCCGGCTTCCCGCTCGCTGAGATCCACGCCGACGGCACCAGCGTGATCACCAAACACCCGGGCACCGGCGGCCTCGTGGACGTGGGCACGGTCACCGCGCAACTGCTGTACGAGACGGGCGGCGCCCGGTACGCCGGGCCCGACGTCACCGCCCGGCTGGACACCGTACGGCTGAGCCAGGACGGGCCGGACCGGGTGCGGATCGAGGGGGTGCGCGGGGAGGCGCCGCCGCCCACGCTCAAGGTCGGGATCAACCGGCTCGGCGGCTTCCGCAACGAGGTGGTCTTCGTCCTCACCGGACTCGACATCGAGGCCAAGGCGGCCCTGGTGCGCGAGCAGCTCACCGACGCGCTCGCCAAGTCGCCGCCGCGGGAGGTCCGCTGGGACCTGGTGCGCACCGACCGGGCCGACGCGGACACCGAGGAGACGGCCAGCGCGCTGCTGCGGCTCGTCGTACGGGACCCGGACGAGCGGGTCGTGGGGCGGGCGCTCAGCGGGGCCGCTGTTGAGCTGGCCCTCGCCAGCTACCCCGGCTTCCATGTGTTGTCCCCACCTGGAAAAGGCGCCCCCTATGGGGTCTTCGAGGATGTGTACGTGCCCCATGGGGACGCGGACCACAGGGCCGTCCTCCACGACGGACGCCGTGTCCCCGTGCCGCCGCCCCAGGACACCCGGCCCCTGGACGCCGTACCGCCCCCGCCCCTCCCGGAGCCCCTCCCGCCCGGGCCGACCCGCCGGGCGCCCCTCGGTCTGGTCGCCGGGGCACGCAGCGGGGACAAGGGCGGGAACGCCAACGTGGGGGTGTGGGCGCGGTCGGACGAGGCCTGGCGGTGGCTCGCCCACACGCTGACCACCGACGCCTTCCGGCACCTGCTGCCCGAGACCCGCGACCTGCCCGTCACCCGGCACCCGCTCCCGAACCTGCGCGCGCTCAACTTCGTCGTCGAGGGCATCCTCGGCGCCGGCGTCGCCGCGCAGGCCCGCTTCGACCCACAGGCCAAGGCCCTCGGCGAATGGCTGCGCTCCCGCCACCTGGACATCCCGGAGATTTTGCTGTGACGGTTCTGCGGACCGCTCTCGACCCCACCGGCCCCGACTACCAGGCCCACCGCGAGGCCATGCTCGCCAAGCTCGCCGAACTGGAGGCCGAGCACGCCAAGGCGCTCGCGGGCGGCGGCGAGAAGTACGTCCAGCGGCACCGCGAGCGCGGCAAGCTGCTGCCCCGCGAGCGCATCGAGCTGCTGCTGGACCCCGACACCCCGTTCCTGGAACTGTCCCCGCTGGCCGCCTGGGGCAGCGACTACCCCGTCGGCGCCTCCCTCGTCACCGGGATCGGCGTGGTCGAGGGCGTGGAGTGCCTGATCACCGCCAACGACCCGACCGTACGGGGCGGTGCCAGCAACCCGTGGAGCCTGAAGAAGGCCCTCCGCGCGAACGACATCGCGCTCGCCAACCGGCTGCCCTGCATCAGCCTGGTGGAGTCGGGAGGCGCCGATCTGCCCTCGCAGAAGGAGATCTTCATCCCCGGCGGCGCCATCTTCCGCGACCTCACCCGGCTCTCCGCCGCCGGCATCCCGACCATCGCCGTCGTCTTCGGCAACTCCACCGCCGGCGGCGCCTACATCCCCGGCATGTCCGACCACGTGATCATGGTCAAGGAGCGCGCGAAGGTGTTCCTCGGCGGGCCGCCGCTGGTGAAGATGGCGACCGGCGAGGAGAGCGACGACGAGTCGCTGGGCGGCGCCGAGATGCACGCGCGCGTGTCCGGCCTCGCCGACCACTTCGCCCTGGACGAACCGGACGCGCTGCGCCAGGCCCGCCGGGTCGTGGCCCGTCTCAACCACCGCAAGGCCCACCCGGACCCCGGCCCGGCCGAGCCGCCCAAGTACGACCCGGAGGAACTGCTCGGCATCGTCCCCGGCGACCTGAAGGTCCCGTTCGACCCGCGCGAGGTCATCGCCCGGATCGTGGACGGCTCCGACTTCGACGAGTTCAAGCCGCTGTACGGCACCAGCCTGGTCACCGGCTGGGCGGCCCTGCACGGCTATCCCGTCGGCGTCCTGGCCAACGCCCAGGGCGTCCTGTTCAGCGCCGAGTCGCAGAAGGCCGCCCAGTTCATCCAGCTCGCCAACCAGCGCGACATCCCACTGCTGTTCCTGCACAACACCACCGGCTACATGGTGGGCAAGGAGTACGAGCAGGGCGGGATCATCAAGCACGGCGCGATGATGATCAACGCGGTCAGCAACAGCAGGGTCCCGCACCTGTCGGTCCTCATGGGCGCGTCGTACGGCGCCGGGCACTACGGCATGTGCGGCCGCGCCTACGACCCCCGCTTCCTGTTCGCCTGGCCCAGCGCCAAGTCCGCCGTCATGGGCCCGCAGCAGCTCGCCGGCGTGCTGTCGATCGTCGCCCGGCAGTCGGCGGCGGCCAAGGGCCAGCCGTACGACGAGGACGCGGACGCGGCCCTGCGCGCCATGGTGGAGCAGCAGATCGAGTCCGAGTCGCTGCCCATGTTCCTGTCCGGGCGGCTGTACGACGACGGGGTCATCGACCCGCGCGACACCCGCACCGTCCTCGGCCTGTGCCTGTCCGCCCTGCACACCGCGCCCTACGAGGGCGCGCGCGGCGGCTTCGGCATCTTCCGGATGTGAGGGATCCCGTGATTTCCAGTGTGCTCGTCGCCAACCGGGGCGAGATCGCCTGCCGTGTCTTCCGCACCTGCCGTGAGTCGGGAATCCGGACGGTCGCGGTGCACTCCGACGCCGACCGGAACGCGCTCCACGCGCGCGTGGCCGACACGGCGGTACGGCTGCCGGGCGCGGCGCCCGCCGAGACGTACTTGCGCGGCGACCTGATCGTGAAGGCGGCCCTGGCGTCCGGCGCGGACGCCGTGCACCCCGGCTACGGCTTCCTCTCCGAGAACCCCGACTTCGCCCGCGCCGTGATCGACGCCGGCCTGGTCTGGATCGGCCCGCCCCCGGAGGCCATCGAGGCCATGGCGTCCAAGACCCGCGCCAAGCGGCTCATGGGCCTCGCCCCCCTCGACCCGGCCGCCGTCACCGACGCCGACCTGCCCGTCCTGGTGAAGGCCGCGGCCGGCGGCGGGGGGCGCGGGATGCGGATCGTGCGCCGCCTGGACGAGTTGAGGAGCGCGCTGGAGGGGGCGCGCGCCGAGGCCGCGAGCGCCTTCGGTGACGGCGAGGTCTTCGTGGAGCCGTACCTCGAACACGGCCGCCATGTGGAGGTGCAGATCCTCGCCGACGCCCACGGCACGGTCTGGCCGCTCGGCACCCGCGACTGCTCCCTCCAGCGCCGCCACCAGAAGGTCGTCGAGGAGGCCCCGGCGCCCGGACTCACCACGGCGCTCGCGGAGGAGCTGCGCACGCTGGCCGTACGCGCCGCCCGCGCCGTCTCCTACACCGGCGCGGGCACCGTCGAGTTCCTGGTCGCCGACGGCCGCGCCCACTTCCTGGAGATGAACACCCGCCTCCAGGTCGAACACCCCGTCACCGAGGCCGTCTTCGGCCTCGACCTGGTCGCGGAACAGATCCGGATCGCCGAGGGTTACGCCCTGGACGGCGAGCCCCCACGCGCGCGTGGCCACGCCGTCGAGGCCCGCCTCTACGCCGAGGACCCCGCCCGCGGCTGGGCCCCCCAGACCGGCACCCTGCACCGGCTCGCCGTACCCGACGGCGTCCGCCTGGACACCGGCTACACCGACGGCGACACCATCGGCGTCCACTACGACCCGATGCTCGCCAAGGTCGTCGCCCACGCCCCCACGCGCGCGGAGGCGATCCGCAGGCTCGCGGGCGCGCTGGAGTCCGCCGCGGTCCACGGCCCGGTCACCAACCGCGACCTGCTCGTACGCTCCCTGCGCCACCCGGAGTTCACGAGCGGACGCATGGACACCGGCTTCTACGACCGCCACCTCGACGCCCTGACCGAACCCACGCCCGACCCCCACGCCCCCTTGGCCGCCGCCCTCGCCGACGCCCACGGCCGCTCCCGCTTCGGCGGCTGGCGCAACGTCCCGTCCCAGCCGCAGGTGAAGCGGTACGAGATGGGCGGCGAGGAGCACGAGGTCCGGTACTGGCACACGAGGGAGGGCCTGGTCGCCGACGGGGTCCGGGTCGTGCACGCCGACGCGGGTCTGGTGGTGCTCGAAGTGGACGGCGTACGGCGCAAGTTCGAGGTCGCCCGGTACGGCGACCAGGTCCACGTCAACGCCACCCGCCTCACCGCCCTGCCCCGCTTCCCCGACCCGGCGTCCCAGCTCGCGCCGGGCTCGCTCGTGGCCCCGATGCCGGGCACGGTGGTCAGGATCGCCGAGGGCCTGACCGAAGGGGCAACGGTTCAGGCCGGCCAGGGCCTCATATGGCTGGAGGCGATGAAGATGCAGCACCAGATCTCGGCCCCGGCGGCGGGAACGCTCGGCACGCTGAACGCCAAGCCCGGGCAGCAGGTGGAGCCCGGCACGGTGCTGGCGGTGGTGCGGCCGACCTGAGGGGCGTGGGGAACCGCGCGACCAGCCATCCACAACCCGCACGCGGAGGAATCGCATGACCACCCTCGTCGAATCCGAAGAACACAAGGCCCTGCGGTCGGCGGTGGCCGCCCTCGGCAAGCGCTACGGCCGCGACTACCTCACCCGCACCGTCGCGGAGGGCAAGCCCCCCGCCGAACTCTGGAGCGAGGCGGGAAAGCTCGGCTACCTCGGCGTCAACCTCCCGGAGGAGTACGGCGGTGGAGGCGGCGGCATAGCGGAACTGTCCATCGTGCTCGAAGAGCTGGGCGCCGCGGGTTCCCCCCTGCTGATGCTGGTGGTCTCACCGGCGATCTGCGGCACGGTGATCGCCCGCTTCGGCACGGAGGAGCAGAAGCGGGACTGGCTCCCCGGACTCGCCGGGGGAAGCCGCCTCATGGCCTTCGGCATCACCGAGCCCGACGCCGGATCCAACAGCCACCGCATCACCACCACGGCCCGCAGGGACGGTGCCGACTGGCTGCTCACCGGCCGCAAGGTGTTCATCTCCGGGGTCGACATGGCCGACGCCGTGCTGATCGTCGGCCGTACCGAGGACGCCCGCACCGGACGCCTCAAGCCCTGCCTGTTCATCGTCCCGACGGACGCGGAGGGCTTCCAGAAACGTCCGATCGACATGGAACTCAACGCCGCCGAGAAGCAGTTCGAGCTGGTCCTGGACGACGTACGGCTGCCCGCCGACGCGCTGGTCGGTGGGGGTCCCTCCCACGCTTTCGGCAGTGGGGGAGAGGACGCGGGGCTCCTCCAGCTCTTCGCGGGGCTCAACCCCGAGCGCGTCATGACCGCCGCGTTCGCCATCGGCATGGGCCGGTACGCGCTCGCCAAGGCCGTCGAGTACGCCCGCGACCGCACGGTCTGGAAGGCCCCCATCGGCGCCCACCAGGCCATCGCGCACCCCCTGGCGCAGGCCCACATCGACCTGGAGCTGGCCCGGCTGATGATGCAGAAGGCGGCCCATCTCTACGACGCCGGCGACGACATCGGCGCGGGCGAGGCCGCGAACATGGCCAAGTACGCGGCGGGCGAGGCCTGCGTGAAGGCCGTGGACCAGGCCGTGCACACCCTCGGCGGCAACGGGCTCACGCGCGAGTTCGGGCTCGCCTCGCTGATAACGGCCGCGCGCGTGTCTCGTATTGCCCCGGTGAGCCGGGAGATGATTCTCAACTACGTCTCCCACCAGACCCTGGGCCTGCCCAAGTCGTACTAGGCGCCCCGTGCGAGGAGGAACCGTGTTCCGCAGCGAGTACGCAGACGTTCCGCCCGTAGAACTCCCCATCCACGACGCCGTCCTGGGCCGGGCCGCCGCCTTCGGCGACCAGCCGGCCCTCATCGACGGCACGGACGGCACCACCCTCACGTACGAGCAGCTGGACCGGTTCCACCGGCGTCTGGCCGCCGCCCTCGCCGACACGGGCGTCCGCAAGGGCGACGTGCTGGCCCTGCACAGCCCCAACACGATCGCGTTCCCGACCGCGTTCTACGCGGCCACGCGCGCGGGTGCCGCCGTCACCACCGTGCACCCGCTGGCCACCGCCGAGGAGTTCGCCAAGCAGCTCGGCGACAGCGCGGCCCGCTGGATCGTCACCGTCTCCCCGCTGCTGGAGACCGCCCGCCGGGCGGCCGAACTCGCGGGCGGCATACGGGAGATACTCGTGTGCGACAGCGCGCCCGGGCACCGCTCGCTGATGGACCTGCTCGCCGGCACCGCCCCCGAGCCGGAGGCCGGCATCGACCCGGCCGAGGACATCGCCGCGCTGCCGTACTCCTCCGGCACCACCGGCACCCCCAAGGGCGTCATGCTCACCCACCGGCAGATCGCCACCAACCTCGCCCAGCTCGAGCCCGCCGTCCCGGCCGGACCCGGCGACCGCATCCTCGCCGTCCTGCCGTTCTTCCACATCTACGGCCTCACCGCCCTGATGAACGCGCCCCTGCGCAAGGGCGCCACGGTCGTCGTCCTCCCGCGCTTCGAGCTGGAGACCTTCCTCGCGGCGATCGAGAAGCACCGCATCACCGGCCTGTACGTGGCCCCGCCGATCGTCCTCGCCCTCGCCAAGCACCCGGCGGTCAGCCGCTACGACCTCTCCTCGCTGAAGTACGTGATCAGCGCCGCCGCCCCGCTGGACGCCCGGCTCGCCGTCGCCTGCGCCGAGCGCCTGGGCCTGCCCCCGATCGGCCAGGCCTACGGCATGACCGAACTGTCCCCCGGCACCCACGTCGTCCCCCTGGACCGGCTGCGCGAGGCGCCCGCCGGCACGGTCGGACGGCTCATCGCCGGCACCGAGATGCGGATCGTCTCCCTGGACGACCCCGGCAAGGACCTCGGCACCGGCGAGTCCGGCGAGATCCTGATCCGCGGCCCCCAGGTGATGAAGGGCTACCTCGGCCGCCCCGACGCCACCGCCGCACTGATCGACGCCGACGGCTGGCTGCACACCGGGGACGTCGGGTACGTCGACGCCGGCGGCTGGCTGTTCGTGGTCGACCGGGTGAAGGAACTGATCAAGTACAAGGGCTTCCAGGTGGCCCCCGCGGAACTGGAGGCGCTCCTGCTCACCCACCCCGGCATCGCCGACGCGGCCGTCATCGGCGCGTACGACGAGGACGGCAACGAGGTCCCGCACGCCTTCGTCGTACGCCACCCCACCGCCGACGGCCTGACCGAGAACGACGTCCTGCTGCACGTCGCCGAGCGGGTCGCCCCGTACAAGCGCGTCCGCCGGATCACCTTCATCGACACCGTCCCCCGCGCCGCCTCCGGCAAGATCCTGCGCCGAGAGCTCAGGGAGCACACGTGACCGACCCGACCGCACTGATCGGCCGCACGCGCGCGCGTGCCGTCGAGACCCTCAGCCTGGACTCCACCGGCACCCGCAACGCCCTGTCCGCCGCGCTCGTCACGGAACTCGCGAAGGCCCTGGCCGACTGCGGCAAGGACCCGGACGTACGGGCCGTGGTCCTCACCCACACCGGTACGACGTTCTGCGCCGGCGCCGACCTGCGCGACCCGCCCGACCCCGACGCCCTGGTGGCCCTGCTCCGGCAGATCGTGGAGCTGCCCAAACCCGTCGTCGCCCGCGTCACCGGGCACGTCCGCGCCGGCGGTCTCGGCCTGCTCGCCGCCTGCGACATCGCCGCCGCCTCCACCGCCGCCACCTTCGCCTTCACCGAGGTGCGCATCGGTGTGGCCCCCGCCGTGATCTCCCTGCCGGTGATCCCGCGCACCGATCCCCGCGCCCTGGCCCGCTACTACCTCACCGGTGAGCGCTTCGAGGCGGCCGAGGCCGTGCGCCTGGGCCTGCTGACGGTGACGGCGGACGACGTCGACGACGCCCTGGCCCCCGTCCTGGACGGCCTGCGCCGCTCCTCCCCGCAGGCCCTGGCCGAGACGAAACGGCTGCTCACGGCTAGGGTGCTGGAGACATTCGACCGGGACGCGGCCGAGCTGACCGCGCTCTCGGCGCGGCTGTTCTCCTCACCCCGGGCCCGGGAGGGGATGACGGCCTTCCTGGAAAGACGTGATGCGGCATGGGTGGTGTGAGGACGACGGAACGGGAGCGCGTTCCCAAGCAGGACCGCAGCCGGGCCACCCGGCAGCGGCTCCTGGAAGCCGCCGTGGCCTGCCTCGCCGAGCGCGGCTGGGCGGGCTCCACGGTCGCCGTCGTGGCCGAGCGGGCCGGAGTCTCCCGGGGCGCCGCCCAGCACCACTTCCCGACCAGGGAAGACCTCTTCACCGCCGCCGTCGAGTACGTCTCCGAGGAACGCTCCCTCGCGCTGCGGGCCCTGTTCCCGGACGGCGCCGCCGACCGCCGGGCCGTCGTGTCGGCCCTGGTCGACCTCTACACCGGCCCCCTGTTCCGGGCGGCCCTGCACCTGTGGGTCGCCGCCTCCGACGAGGAACAACTGCGCCCACGCGTGACCGAGCTGGAGGCCCGCGTCGGCCGCGAGACCCACCGCATCGCCGTGGACCTCCTGCGCGCCGACGAGTCCCGCCCCGGCGTCCGCGAGACCGTCCAGGGCCTGCTGGACATGGCCCGGGGCCTGGGCCTCGCCAACCTCCTCACCGACGACACCGCCCGCCGCGAACGGGTCGTCGCCCAGTGGGCGGCGCTGCTGGAGGAGGCGCTGGGCTGAGGCCGGGCCCGGCCGTGCCGGATCCGGGATCGTGCCGGGGAGCCACCGTGCGGGCGCGTTACCCTTGGGCCCATGCTTCCGATGCTCGTTCGCCGCCGCCACGTGGACTACGTGCGCGTCACGAGCATGGGCTGTCGGCGCCTCTCCGCCTGACCAGCCCCCTCTTCTCTTCTCTCTCCCTTTTCCGGCACCCGGGGGCCGCCACCACCCCTCGGCGGTCACCCGTGCCCCGTACACCCCGCGGACGCATCATGACCACGCACACAGTGACGTCGTACGACCAGCTCCCGATCATCGACCTGTCGGCCGCCGACCGCGACCCGCAAGCCCGCGCCCTGCTCCACACCCAGTTGCACAGCGCCGCCCACGACGTCGGCTTCTTCCAGCTCGTCGGCCACGGCGTGACCCGGGCCGAGACCGACGCGCTGCTCACCGCCATGCGCGCCTTCTTCGCCCTCCCCCAGGCCGACCGGCTCGCCCTGGACAACGTCGGCTCCCCGCACTTCAGGGGCTACACCCGCACCGGCGACGAGCGCACCGGCGGCGCCCGCGACTGGCGCGACCAGCTCGACATCGGCGCCGAACGCCCCGCCCGTGTCCCGGGCCCCGGCGAGCCGCCGTACTGGTGGCTCCAGGGCCCCAACCAGTGGCCGGCCGCGCTGCCGGGACTGCGCACGGCCGCCCTCGCCTGGATCGACAAGCTGAGCGGGGTCGCCCACCGGCTCCTGCACGAACTGCTGACCGCCATCGGCGCACCGGCCGACTTCTACGACCCGGTCTTCGGCGACCACGCCCACCCGCACCTCAAGCTCGTCCGCTACCCCGGCAGCGCGGACGACGGCACCGGCCAGGGCGTCGGCGCGCACAAGGACTACGGCTTCCTGACCCTGCTCCTCCAGGACACGGTCGGCGGCCTCCAGGTCCAGCGCGAGGACGGCCGCTTCCACGACGTCCCGCCCATCGAGGGCGCGTTCGTCGTCAACCTCGGCGAACTGCTGGAGGTCGCCACCAACGGCTACCTCCTGGCCACCAACCACCGGGTCGTCAGCCCGCCCGGCGCCACCGAGCGCTTCTCGGTCCCGTTCTTCTACAACCCCCGCCTGGACGCGCGGATCGAGCCGCTCCCGTTCCCGCACGCCTCGAAGGCCCCCGGCGTCACGACGGACCCGACGAACCCGCTGTACGCCGAGTACGGCTACAACGAGCTGAAGGGCAAGCTGAGGGCCCACCCGCTGGTGGCGCGGCGGCACCACGGGGACCTGCTGACCCCGGCGTGATCAACCCCCCGGGGCGCGGGGCCGTACCCATACGGGGCTCCGCCGCGACCACGACGCGACCGCAGCCGGCCCCCGCGCCCCGGGCCCCTCTCAGTGGGCGATGTCCGCGTACCCCTCGATGTCCTGAGGCCGGCGCGGCCCCGGCCCCACGTACCGGGCGGAAGGCCGCACCAGCCGCCCCGTCCGCTTCTGCTCGAGGATGTGCGCCGACCACCCGGCCGTACGGGCGCACGTGAACATCGACGTGAACATGTGCGCCGGCACCTCGGCGAAGTCCAGCATGATCGCCGCCCAGAACTCCACGTTGGTGGCGAGCACCCGGTCCGGCCGCCGGTTGTGCAGCTCCTCCAGCGCGGCCTTCTCCAGCGCCTCGGCGACCTCGAACCGCGGCGCCCCCAGCTCCCGCGCCGTCCGCCGCAGCACCCGCGCCCGGGGGTCCTCGGCCCGGTACACCCGGTGCCCGAACCCCATCAGCCGCTCGCCCCGGTCCAGCGCCTGCTTGACGTACGCCTCCGCGTCCCCCGTGCGCTCGATCTCCTCGATCATGCCGAGCACGCGCGAGGGCGCACCGCCGTGCAGCGGCCCGGACATCGCACCCACCGCGCCGGACAGCGCGGCGGCGACGTCCGCGCCGGTGGAGGCGATGACCCGGGCGGTGAAGGTGGACGCGTTCATGCCGTGCTCGGCGGCGGAGGTCCAGTAGGCGTCCACGGCCGCCACGTGCCTGGGGTCCGGCTCGCCCCGCCACCGGATCATGAACCGCTCCACCACCGAGTTCGCCTTGTCGATCTCCCGCTGCGGCACCATCGGCAGCCCCTGGCCGCGCGCGGACTGGGCGACGTACGACAGGGCCATGACGGCGGCCCGCGCCAGGTCCTCCCGGGCCTGCGCCTCGTCGATGTCGAGCAGGGGACGCAGGCCCCACACAGGGGCGAGCATGGCGAGCGCCGACTGGACGTCCACGCGGATGTCACCGGAGTGGACGGGGATCGGGAACGGCTCGGCGGGCGGCAGACCGGGGTTGAAGGCGCCGTCGACCAGCAGCCCCCACACGTTCCCGAAGGAGACGTGACCGACCAGGTCCTCGATGTCGACGCCCCGGTAGCGCAGGGCACCGCCCTCCTTGTCCGGTTCGGCGATCTCCGTCTCGAACGCGACGACTCCTTCGAGCCCGGGTACGAAATCGGACATCAGGCGGCTCCTCGTGGTGTGTGGGCGGCGGTCACCCCGGTGATGCCCCGATCTGCCGGTGGTCACCCGTGGTCAACCCAACCGCAAAGGGAGCAGCACGATAACCCCCGGTGCCACAGTTGGGGAGACCACACGACACTGAGTGCCATACCCGTTCGATACGGCAAGATGACCGCGTGACCGACCGTGACCCGCTCCTGGATCCCGTCCTCGATCCCGCCGCCATGCGCAAGCAGTACCGGGCCGACGGCCTCGCCGAAGAGGATCTCGCCACCCATCCGATGGACCAGTTCACCCGGTGGTTCGAGGACGCCGCCCGGGCGGCCCTGCACGGCACGCTCTACGAGCCCAACGCGATGGTCGTCTCCACGGCGGACGCCGAGGGCCGCCCCAGCTCCCGCACGGTGCTGATGAAGCAGTTCGACACCGAGGGCTTCGTCTTCTTCACCAACTACGACTCCCGCAAGGGCCGCGACCTGGCGGAGAACCCGCACGTCTCGCTGCTCTTCCCCTGGCACCCGCTGGCCCGCCAGGTCATCGTCACCGGCACCGCGCGGCGCACCGGCCGCGACGAGACCGCCGCCTACTTCCGCACCCGCCCGCACGGCTCCCAGCTGGGCGCCTGGGCCAGCGCCCAGTCCACGGTGATCGCCTCCCGCACGGAGCTGGACACGGCCTACGCCGCACTCGAAGCCCGTTACCCGGAGGACGAGCAGGTCCCGGTCCCACCGCACTGGGGCGGCTTCCGCGTCACCCCGGAGACGGTCGAGTTCTGGCAGGGCCGCGAGAACCGCCTCCACGACCGCCTGCGCTACGTCGCCCGGCCGGACGGCACCTGGAAGGTCGAACGCCTCAGCCCCTGACCGGGGCCCGGAGAGGTGTGGGCGGGAAGGCGCGGGAACGCAGACGACCCGCGGGCTGGGTTCCTCCAGGAGGAGCCGGCCGGACGTACCGGCAGCCCGCGGGTCGGGTGACTGCTTGGGATTGGGCCGGCTGCACGCGTTCGCGTGCCGGTCCGGCACCGCACATGGTGTGGTGACGGGCCGCTAGCCCGCAGCCACCTCACGCGTCCGGTTCTCATACATCTGCCGAACCACCTCCCTTCTCGTGTAACCGACACCCTAAGAAGTCGCCGCGGCGGGCTCAACTGTTTTTTTCGGCGGTGCGGTGACTGGTATAGGTGCTCGCGTGACGGATCTTCGAATAGCGCACGTCGACGGCGACGGGATGCTGGAGCAGTGGCGGCACGTCCACAACGTGGTCGTCCCGCCCGCCGCGATGTCCCTGGAGGAGGCGCGGGAGCGGCAGCACCGGTACCGGCTGGCGAACGCCTATCTCGGCGAGGTGCTCGTCGGGTGTTCGACCGTGCGTCCGCCGGCGGGGGAGCGGAGGGTGGCGACCGTCATCGCGCGCGTGCTGCCCGGGTTCCGGCGGCGCGGGTTCGGTACGGCGATCCACGCGGACGCGCTGGCCCACGCGCGCGTGCTCGGCGCCGAAGCCGTCGAGACGTGCGTGCTGGCGGTGAACGAGGACGGGCTGCGGTTCGCCGTGCGGCACGGGTATGCGGAGATCGACCGGTATGTGCTGGACGGGGAGCACGACGAGTGGGTGGACCTGCGGCTCTCCCCGGGCGGCCCGGGGCATTGATCCCCGGAATCTTGCGGGAACAGGGTGTGGGGTGTGTCACGTTCCAGTTGAATGAGGGGCAGTGAGCGAACCGAGCGCCGTGCGTGCGCGGACGCAGTCTCCAGGGGGTCCAGGTGAGTGCTTCGCGGCGGAGTGGGACCACTGATGAACTGGGGCCGGACGAGCCCGGTGAGTCCGGCGGCTCCGACCTGCTCGCCGCGCTGCTCGACGGCATGGACGCGGCGCTGTGCGCGTTCGACGCCGAAGGGGTCGTGACCCACTGGAACCGGGAGGCCGAGCGGATCCTCGGCTGGACGGCCGCCGAGGCCGTCGGGCGGCACGGGTTCGCCGGCTGGGCGGTGCGCAGCGCCGACGCCGAGGAGGTGCAGACCCGGCTGATGTCGGCGATGCGGGCGCCGGGCCGGCAGGTGCACGAGTTCGCGCTGGTCACCAAGGGCGGCGGGCGGGTGCTCGTACGGACGCAGTCGGCCGCCGTGCGCGGACCCGACGGCAAGGCCGCGGGGGTGTACTGCGCGTTCAGCGAGGTGCACGCGCAGATCGACCTGGAGCGGTCGATAGCGCTGAGCGAGGCGCTGTTCGAGGACGCGTCGTGGGGAGTCGTGCTGGTCGACGCCGATCTGCGGCCCGCCGTGGTGAACGCGCACGCGGCACGGGCGCTGGGGGTGGGGCGCACGTCCGTACTGGGGCGTCCGCTGGGCGAGCTGCTCGCGCAGGGCGTGGAGGAGCTGGAGGCCGCGCTGACCCACGTCCTGGCCGAGGGCGCGCCGCCCGCGCCCGCCGAGATGTGGGTGACCGTCCGCACCCCGGAGGGCGAGAAGCGGCGCTGCTGGCGCAGCGGGTTCCTGCGGCTGTCCTCTCCGCTCGCCGAGGAGCCGGTGCCGCTCGGGGTGGGATGGCTGTTCGAGGACGTCACCGAGGCCAAGCAGGGGGAGCAGGAAGCGGCCCTGCTGCGGTTCCGGACGAACCAGCTCCACCGGGCGGCACGGGCCGCGGCCGAGTGCGAGGACCCGGCGGAGGCGGCCACCGTCCACCTGGACTTCGCCCTCGCCGGCTTCGCCGACCACGCCCTCCTCGACCGGATGGCGGACCGCCCGCGCGCGGAGGCCGCGGACGGCCCGGGCCCGGCCCGGCTGGTACGGCTCGCGGCCACGCCCGCCGGGGCGCCGGGCCCGAGCCTGCTCACGGGCGCGGCAGGGCTTCCCGTGCGCTACCCGGAGGGCCACCCGGCGCTCCAGTGCGTGGAGCGGGCCCGCACCGTGCGCGCGGACGCCGGATCGGTCTCCGCCGAGCGGGCGCGGGCGTGGGCGCTGGAGCGCCAGTGGCCCGGCGACGCGGTGCACGCCCTGTGCGCGGTGCTGCGCAGCCGGGGCCGGACGCTGGGCGTCGTGACGTTCCTGCGCGCTTCCGGCCGCAGCCGCTTCACGCGGTCCGACACGGCGTACGCGGAGGACGTGGCCACCCGGATCGCGACGGCACTGGACCTGGCGGAGGCGGTGCGGGAACGACCGGAGGAGTAGCCGCCTCGACGCGCGCGTGCGGGGCGCGTGGCGGTCGGACCCTCGCGGCGCGGACGGCTGTCAGTGCCGGTAGAAGATCCGGTCGCCGTACTCCGTCATCACCCGGCCGTTCCACTCGTGTCCGCCGTCGACGTTGCCGGAACGCAGCAGCGGGGGTTCGATGCCGCGGTCGGCGAGAGTGGCGGCGGTGGTCGCCATGACGGCCTGCATCAGGGCGCTGGTGACGACCGTGGACGCCGGGGCGAACGGCGCCGGGATGGTGTCGAGGGTGAGTTCCGCGTCCCCGACGGCGATCTTCGAGTCGAGCACGACGTCGCAGTGGTCCTTGAGGAAGGTGCCGGAGGCGTGCCGGGACGTCGTCTCCGAGGCGTACGCCACCGAGGTGACGCCGATGACCTTCACGCCGAGGGAGCGGGCGGTGAGGGCCATCTCCACGGGCAGCGCGTTGCGGCCGGAGAGGGAGATGACCACGAGGGCGTCGCCGGCGCGCAGCGGCGAGGTCTCCAGGACGGCGCTCGCGAGGCCGTCGACGCGTTCGAGGGCGGAGCCGAGGGTGGCCGGGACGACGTCGACGCCGACGACACCGGGGACGGCGAGCAGGTTCATCAGGGCCAGGCCGCCCGCGCGGTAGACGACGTCCTGGGCGGCAAGGGAGGAGTGCCCGGCGCCGAAGGCGAACAGGCGGCCGCCGGCCGCGACGGTGTCGGCGAGCAGGGTGCCGGCCGCGGTGATCGCCCCGGCCTCCTCGTCGCGGACCCGTCGCAGCAGGCCGATGGCGGCGTCGAGGAACAGGTCGGCAGGCGTGCCGTCGCTCATGCGGTGCCCCTTCACAGCGTCTGTGTCGCGGATCACCGTGCGGTCTGGACCAGTGCGGTGTCAATACGGCCGGGCGGGAGCGCCCCGCACCCCGGAACGCGCCGCACCCCCAGACGGCACCCGTTTTCCCGGTGCCGCCCGCTTGTCAGTGGGATCCGGCAGAATTGATGCCAGGGCCAGCGCACGCGGCCGGCCGCCGGCAGAGGTAATCGAGGGGCACGTATGTCCGGACTGATCGACACCACGGAGATGTATCTCCGCACCATCCTCGAACTCGAAGAGGAAGGCGTCGTCCCCATGCGCGCCCGCATCGCGGAGCGGCTGGACCAGAGCGGGCCGACGGTGAGCCAGACGGTGGCGCGCATGGAGCGCGACGGCCTGGTCTCCGTGGCCAGCGACCGCCACCTGGAGCTGACCGACGAGGGTCGCCGGCTGGCGACGCGCGTGATGCGCAAGCACCGCCTGGCCGAGTGCCTGCTCGTCGACGTGATCGGGCTGGAGTGGGAGCAGGTGCACGCGGAGGCGTGCCGCTGGGAGCACGTGATGAGCGAGGCCGTGGAGCGCCGCGTGCTGGAGCTGCTGCGGCACCCCACCGAGTCGCCGTACGGCAACCCCATCCCGGGCCTGGAGGAGCTGGGCGAGAAGGACGGCGCGGACCCGTTCCTGGACGAGAGCATGGTGTCGCTGGCCGATCTGGACCCGGGCTCGGACGGCAAGACGGTCGTCGTCCGCCGCATCGGGGAGCCGATCCAGACGGACGCGCAGCTGATGTACACGCTGCGGCGCGCGGGCGTGCAGCCCGGTTCGGTGGTCAGCGTGACGGAGTCGCCCGGTGGCGTGCTGGTGGGCAGCGGCGGCGAGGCGGCGGAGCTGGAGGCGGACACCGCCTCCCACGTGTTCGTCGCCAAGCGCTGAGACGGAGAGGGCCCCGGCGCTTGCGCGCCGGGGCCTGTCCTCCCCTGTGCTGACCCGGAGCCCCGAGCTCTCAGGGTCATCCCCCTCGGACCGGCTTTTCCCCGAGCGGTCCGCCTCCCGCCAGAAACATCCCCTCGGCTGAGGCGATCATTCCTTGAGGGGTGTCACTCAAATGAGGGGTGTTGTCCGCAGATACGCAATTTTCGAATAGGCATTCGATAGCCTGAAGTGGCTGGACGACGAGGACGGCGGAGCTGGGGGGTGCCAGGCCGATGGCACGGCGTATCGATGTGACGGGAGCGGGCGGGGTGCGCCTGGCCGCCTGGGAGTTCGCCGACCCTCCGAAACCGGAGGCGGAGCCGGACGCCGAAGGCGAGGCGGGGCCCGGCGCTCCGGGCGTGCTCTTACTTCACGGTCTGATGGGCCGCGCCTCCCACTGGGCGCCCACCGCCCGCTGGCTCGCCGGCCGCCACCGCGCCGTGGCGCTCGACCAGCGCGGCCACGGCCAGAGCGAGAAGCCCCCGCGCCCCGCGTACACCCGCGAGGCCTACGTCGAGGACGCGGAGGCCGCCGTGGAACAGCTCGGCCTAGCCCCCGTCCTCCTCATCGGCCACGCCATGGGCGCGCTGACCGCCTGGCAGCTCGCCGCCAAGCGCCCCGATCTGGTGCGCGGCCTGATCATCTGCGACATGCGGGCCTCCGCCCTCGGCGCGGCCTCCCAGCGCGAGTGGGCCGACTGGTTCCGCTCCTGGCCCGTCCCCTTCGCCAGCCTGGCCGACGTCCGCAAGTGGTTCGGCGAGGACGACCCCTGGGTGGAGCGGCCGAGCCCCGCACGCGGGGCCTTCTACGCCGAGGTGATGCACGAGTGCGAGGACGGCTGGCGGCCGGTCTTCGACCCCGAACAGATGCTCAGCTCCCGTGAGACATGGGTCTACGACGCCCACTGGGAGGAACTGGCCCAGGTCCGGTGCCCGACGCTGGTGGTGCGCGGCGTGGACGGCGAGCTGGGGCGGGCGGAGGCCCAGGAGATGGTGCGGGTGCTGCCGCGCGGGGAGTACGCGGAGGTCCCGGACGCGGGGCACCTGGCCCACTACGACCTGCCGGTGGCTTGGCGGGGCGCCGTCTCGCCGTTCCTCGACGGCTTGCCCGTGGGGTGAGTGCCTACGCGTCTGCCGGGTTCGTGGCGTCGGCGGGCGCGGGCCGGTGGTGCGTGCTCGCGCAGTTCCCCGCGCCCCCTCAGGGGCGCGGGGAACTGCGCGACCAGCCACGACGAACCGGTAGCCGCCAAGTCACCGGCACCCGGCGGACGAATGGGCGCCGGCTACCGATCCCTCCCGCACGCATAGGCCAACGGTGAGAGCAACTCCTCCGCGTCCGGCAGCCACCGGTTCGCGGGCGTCGGCCGGCACGCCCACTGCACGGCCCCCCGGGACCCGAACCGCGTGGGCGGCGCCGCCACGTACGCGCCCTCGCCCAGGGTCATGAGGTCCAGTGACGCCGGCGACCAGCCCAGCTTCCGTACCAGCTCCGGCACCTTCGCGGTCGCACCGGGCAGGACGAAGAACTGCATGCGCCGGTCCGGGGTCAGCGTGACCGGACCGAGCGTCAGCTCCATCCGCTCCATACGGGCGAGCGCCAGGAACCCCGCGCTCTCCGGGACGGACAACGCGTCGAACGTCCGGCCCGTCGGCAGCAGGATCGACGCCGTCGGCTGCTTCTGCCACATCCGGCGCGCGACGGTCGCACTGCCGGTCGCCTGGGTCGCCCAGTCGGGGCGCGCGGGGTGCGCACCCGGCGCAGGGCAGGAGGCGTCGCCGCACGAGCAGCGCTGCCTGCCGTCGACGGCTTCCA
Source organism: Streptomyces flaveolus (assembly GCF_000716535.1). Classification (GTDB taxonomy): domain Bacteria; phylum Actinomycetota; class Actinomycetes; order Streptomycetales; family Streptomycetaceae; genus Streptomyces; species Streptomyces flaveolus_A. Next base: position 148,810 of record NZ_JNWV01000007.1, read on the forward strand.
GCCAGGTGCCCGGGAACACGTCCCAGTGCCGCTCCTCGGCGTAGCGTACGGCGGTCTCCAGCAGCGACTCCCCGCGCTGCTGCGGGATGTGACCTGCCATCTGAGTGTCTTGGGCGCCCGCGATCGTCTCTTCCACGTTCCACTCAACTCCCGCGCCCACCTGGAGTTACGGCCGTAACGCGCGCGGGGGAGGAGCATCGATTCGGCAGTCGGGGCGCATGGGTGCACGGGCGGGGGCGCGCGGGAGGGGGCGGGGCGTGAGATGGGTAGCCAGGGATGGGGGGAACCGTCTTTACCCCGGCAATCCGCATATGTCACGCATTGACGTTATGTCAGCTGGGCAGTGATCTTCCCGGCCGGATCTTTGTGCTCCGGAGGATCGCAACACGCTCCAGGGGATCGCAACGCAGGGGGTAGCACATGGCCGCAAGGCCTCTCGTGGCGAGGCAGCCGAACGAACGGCTGCAGGCACTCATCCAGGAAGCGGGGTGCTCGAACGCCGGGCTGGCCCGGCGGGTCAACATGTGCGGCGCCGAGCACGGCCTCGACCTGCGCTACGACAAGACGTCCGTGGCCCGCTGGCTGCGCGGCCAGCAGCCGCGTGGGCGGGCCCCGGCGATCATCGCCGAGGCGCTCGGGCGCAAGCTCGGCCGGACGGTCACGATCGACGAGATCGGCATGGCCAACGGCAAGAACCTCGCCTCGGGGGTCGGTCTCCAGTTCTCGCCGACGGTACTGGGGGCCATCGAGCAGGTCTGCGAGCTGTGGCGCAGCGACGTGGGGCGCCGGGACTTCCTGTCCGGCTCCTCCGTCGCCGCCTCCGCGCTGGTCGAGCCGAGCCGCGACTGGCTGATCTCGGCGCCGGACCCCCAGGTGGCCCGGCAGGCGGGCCCGCGCGTGGGCCAGTCCGACGTGGCGGCCGTGCGGTCCATGACCCAGGCGCTGGTGGACCTCGACCACCAGTACGGCAGCGGGCATGTGCGGCCGGTCGTCGTGCACTACCTCAACAGCGTCGTCTCCGGGCTGCTCGCGGGTTCCTACCGGGAGGCGGTGGGCCGGGAACTCTTCGCCGTCGTCGCCCGCTTGACCGAGCTGGCCGGGTACATGGCCGTCGACACCGGCCAACCGGGGCTCGCCCAGCGGTACTACATCCAGTCGCTGCGGCTCGCGCAGGCCGCCGGTGACCGTGGGTACGGCGGGTACGTGCTCGCCGCGTCCATGAGCCACCTCGCCGCGCAGCTCGGAAACCCGCGCGAGATCGCGCAGTTGGCGCGGGCGGCGCAGGAGGGGGCGCGCGGGCATGTGACCCCGCGCGCGGAGGCGATGTTCCATGCCGCCGAGGCGCGCGGGCACGCCCTGCTCGGTGACGCGCGCGCGGCGCAGGCCGCCGGCGGACGGGCGGTGACGGCGATGGAACGGGCGGACGACTCCGCCGGGGACGACCCGGCGTGGATCGCGCACTTCGACGAGGCCTACCTGGCCGACGAGTTGGCGCACTGCCACCGCGACCTCGGACAGGCCGACCAGGCCGCGCGGTATGCCGAGCAGTCGCTGGCCGGGCACCCGGAGTCCCGGGCCCGCCGGCGCGCCATCGGCTATGTGCTGCTCGCCACGGCCCAAGTGCAGCAGCGCGAGATCGAGCAGGCCTGCACCACGGGGACGAAGGCGGTGGAGCTGCTGGAGACGCTCCGCTCCAACCGGGGCGCCGAGTACCTGGACGACCTCCAGCAACGGCTGGAGCCCTTCCGGGACGAGGCGGTGGTACGGGAGTTCGGGGCGCGGCTCGACCTCCAGCAGGCCGCGTGAACATCAGCCCCGCCGGGGCGTGAACGAACGGCGAACGGCACCCGGGTGTGCGCCGGGTGCCGTCAACGGTTTCGCGCAGCGGTGGTGTTACCGCCGTCACAGGGAGGAGGTCGCGTCCCGCGCTGCGTGGCACGGGGCTCGGGGGAGCCGGTAGCGTGAGCCGACGATTCACAAGGTCCCCCATTAGTAGGAGTCCCGGTGACGCAGAGTGGACAGGGCGAGGAGCCCTCGGCGCGGACCGCGCGCGAAGGCATCGTGCTGCCCTCCGACGGAGGAGAGCCCCTGCTGCCGGGCATGACCGGGACGCCCGCCCCCGCCCACCCGGCCGGCGGACAGGCCTGGGGCGGTTCCTGGGGCCCCGAGCAGCAGGCGCCCCAGCCGGGCCAGGGCTGGCCCGCGGCGGCGGCCTCGCAGTGGGACGCCCCCGACGGCCCCGACCAGCGGCCCCCGTCCGCCACGAACCCCGGCCCGCTGCCCCCGGAGGGCGCCCCGGCCCCGTCGTACGGCGGCCAGGCCCCGGCCTACGGCGGCCCGGCGGCTTCCTACGGCGGCCAGGAGCCGCAGTACGGCGGCCAGGAGTCGCAGTACGGCGGCCAGGCCGGTCACGGCGCCGGTGCCTACGGCGCGGCCCAGCAGCCCGCGTACGGCGCGCCCGACCCCTACCAGCAGCAGGCGCAGCAGCAGCCGTACCCGGCGCAGTCCCCGGGGGCCCCGCTGCCGCCGAGCGCGGACGGCGCGACCCAGTACCTCCCGCCGGTCCCCGCCGCCACCGGCGACGAGGGCGCCACCCAGTACATACCGCCGGTCCCCGCCGGGGGCGGCGTTCACGAGGCGGCCACGCAGTACATACCGCCGGTCGCGCCCGGCGCGCTGCCGCCGGAGTCGGCCGGTGATCAGATGCGGTACCTCGGCCAGGCGCCCCGGCAGGCGGCGCCCGCGCCCTCGGACGCGGAGGCCACGCAGTACATCCCGCCGTACGCGGCCCAGGCGCAGGGGGCGGACCGGCAGCCGCCCGCCGAGTTCGACAACCTCTTCCGCGGCGGCCCCGGGGGCGACAGCCCGGCCGGGTCCACCCAGCAGTTGCCGCGCGTGCAGCAGCCGGACGCCTATCCCGGCCCGGCGCAGTCGTCGTACCGCCCGGCGCAGCCGTCGTACGACGCCGGTCCGGACGACGACGGCGGCAGGCGCCGCGGCCGGTCGCGGGTGCCGCTGATCGCCGCGATCGGCGTCGGCATCGTCGTGCTCGGCGTCGGCGCCGGCGCGCTGCTCAGCGGCGGGGGCGACAAGGACCAGGGCGGGGACGACAAGACGGTCGCCGCCGCCTCCCCGGCCACCCAGGACTCCGCCTCGCCCGCTGCCGACCCGGCCCGGCAGCAGGCCGTCGAGCTGGACAAGCTGCTCGCGGACAGCGGCAGCAGCCGTGCCTCGGTGATCCAGGCGGTGGCGGACGTCAAGCAGTGCGACAACCTCGACCAGGCCGCCTCCAACCTGCGGGACGCCGCTCGGCAGCGCGGCCAGCTCGTCACGCGGCTCGGCAAGCTGTCCGTGGACAAACTGCCCGGCAACGCCGACCTGACGGCCGCGCTGACCAAGGCCTGGCAGGCGTCGGCCGCGGCCGACAACCACTACGCGGCCTGGGCCGACCAGGCCAAGGGCCACAAGGTCTGCCGCAAGGGGCACGCCCGCACCACCGGCGAGACCCAGGCCGGCAACCGGGAGAGCGGCACCGCCAGCGCCCAGAAGGCGAAGGCGGCGGCGCTGTGGAACGCGATCGCGACGAAGTACGGCCTGACCCAGCGCCAGCCGACCCAGCTCTGACCGCCGGCCGTCAGGGCACGTCGGCGTTCTCCAGGGTCGAGGTCATGTCGGCGATCCCGTTGGCGCCGCCGATGCCCTTGCGGGCCGCGACCAGCTTGCCGTCCTGGACCACCTGGAGGGTGACGTCGGCGTTGACCAGGCGAGGGAAGCCGACCGCGGCGAGCTTGCTCTCGTAGGGCCAGTGCAGGGTCGGGGTGAGGCCGCCGGTGGATACCCGCAGGCCGTCGTTGAGGGTGCGCCGCACGGTGTCGGCGCTCACCTCGCCGTCGCCGATCCTCTCCAGGACGGCCTTGAGCACGGTGTAGGCGATCCACGTGGTCTGCACGCCGGCGTCCGCGGGGTCGATGCGGTTGTCGCCGAAGGCCTCCTCGTTGATCACCTTCTTCATCGGGTCCCAGCGGGGGTCGGAGGCGACCGGGTACCAGCCGGTGATGTACGCCCCCTCGTACGGCCCGGACGCCCCGCCGGTGGCGTTGATCACGGACTGGTCGACGCTGCCGAGCACGGTCGCCGTGCGCACGGCCGGGAAGTTCTCGCGGGCCCGCCGGAAGGAGTCCATGAAGGTGTCCGTGCGGTCCCCGAGCGCGGGCACCACACAGCCCTTCCTCGTGACGTCCTTGGTCGCGTGGCGCAGCGCCTGCTCGGCCTGGCCGCCGTACTCGGTGGCGTCGTCGGCGGCGAGCTGGTCGCCGGCGTCCGCGTGACCGCCCGCCTCGAGACCGGCGTCGAGCATCGCGGGGAGCTGGTCGCCGGCGATGCTGTCCGGGCGGACCAGGGCGACGTTGCCGCAGCCCTCCGCGAGGGCCTTGCCGAGGCCGGCCAGGAGGGCGGGCTGCCCGCCGTTGACCGGGTAGGACATGGCGCCGGTGAACTCGTCGTTGGTGACGCCGTAGCCGCCGATGTAGGGGATGCCGGCGCCCTCCAGGGGGGCGAGGTAGGAGTCGCCGAACTGGCTGTAGGAGCCGACGACCGCGACCACGTTCTCGGTCGCCGCGCGCCGGGCGCACTTCGCGGCGCCCACGCCGTCGTTGTGGTCGTTGCAGGTGAGCACCTCGAGCCTGCGGCCGTTGATGCCACCCTGAGAGTTGATCCACTTGGCGTAGGCGCGGGCCATCGCGGGCATGCCGGGCTTGTTGGTCGCGTCGGTGTCCTGCGGGGCCCAGGTCATCACCTTGACCGGGTCGTCCCCGGAGCCCCCCGTGGCACCGGGGATGACCCCGCACGCGGCGGTGAGCGACGCACAGAGGGCCACCGCGCCCGCCGCGAGGGCGGTGGCTCTGACGGGGCGGGGAAGGACGGGAAGAGGGGTGCTGCACGTGCGTCGCCTGCCGGTCATGCACACACACGATTCCCTCACAGCACTAACCCAGGAGTGACCCTTGGTCAACGAAGGGTGACGCGGAGGTGAATTACGGGGGCCTTTGAGGCTGATGGGACGGGGAACGTACGATCGATGACCGTGCAAGGTTCGGAGAACTCTTCCCGTCGCGGCCGTCGCTCCTCCACCATGGGCGGCATGCCCTTGAACGACATGCCGTGGTGGCGGTGGCGCAGCAATGTGCGCTCAGCGCTGCACATGCTCTCCGACCCGGTGTTCCAGCGGGACGTCTGGCTGGCCGGTACGGACGGCTACGGTGACGTCACGGACGCCGTGTACCGGCTGGTGGAGGACACCTGGCTGGACAACTGGTCGGCCGAGAAGTACGTCGGCACCATATTCCGGGACTCGCAGGAGGCGGCGCTCGTCGACACCGCCGTGCTGCGGGTGCTGCGGATCATGCACCAGGTCGGCCCGGACGCGCCGGTCGCCGCCTACCTGGACCACTCCGGCTGGCCGGACGCGGTGCGGGCGGCCCGGGACGCGCACGTGCGGATGTCGGTGAGCGACGGGGACGACCCGGACACGCCGCCGAAGAGCCTGGAAGTGCTGCGGATCATGACCCGGTCCGCGTAGCGGACGGCCGCCCCGCCGCGGGTGGCCGGTGTGGGACCCTGTGGTGCATGACCGAACAGTCCGCCCCTTCCGCCGCCGCCCCGGCCGACCAGTACATCCTCACGCTCTTCTGCCCGGACAAAAAGGGCATCGTGCACGCCGTGTCCAGCTATCTCTTCATGACCGGCTGCAACATCGAGGACAGCCAGCAGTTCGGCGACCACGACACGGGACTGTTCTTCATGCGCGTCCACTTCTCGGCCGAGGCGCCGGTGACGGTGGACAAGCTGCGGGCGAGCTTCGCCGCGATCGGCGACTCCTTCCACATGGACTGGCAGATCCACCGGGCCGACGAGAAGATGCGCATCCTGCTGATGGTCAGCAAGTTCGGGCACTGCCTGAACGACCTGCTGTTCCGGGCGCGGATCGGCGCGCTGCCGGTGGAGATCGTGGGTGTGGTGTCCAACCACACGGACTTCGAGGAGCTGGTGGGCTCCTACAACGTCCCCTTCCACCACATTCCGGTGACGAAGGACACCAAGTCGGAGGCCGAGGCGCGGCTGCTGGAGATCGTGCGCGAGGAGAAGGTCGAGCTGGTCGTCCTCGCCCGCTACATGCAGGTCCTCTCCGACGACCTGTGCAAGCAGCTCAGCGGCCGGATCATCAACATCCACCACTCCTTCCTGCCGAGCTTCAAGGGCGCGAAGCCGTATCACCAGGCGCACGCGCGGGGTGTGAAGCTGATCGGTGCGACGGCGCACTACGTCACCGCGGACCTGGACGAGGGGCCGATCATCGAGCAGGAGGTCGAGCGGGTCGGGCACGACGTGACGCCGGACCAGCTCGTGGCCATCGGCCGGGACGTGGAGTGCCAGGCGCTGGCGCGGGCCGTGAAGTGGCATGCGGAGCGCAGGATCCTGCTCAACGGGCGCCGCACGGTGGTGTTCGCCTAGCCGGGGCGCTCCGGCCCTCTCGTACGTGGCTACATCCGGCTCAGCGACGCGACCGCGAACAGCACGTCCCTGATCGCCTCCCGGTCGCCCAGCTGATCGGCCGCCGCTTCCTCCGGAGGCACATGGCCTGCCGCCAGCTTGCAGAACTCCACGCCGTCCAGGGCCACGTGGGCCACCTCGAGGTCGGCGGAGCCCACCGCGGCCGGTGAGTCGAGGGGGATCAGCCACTCGCCGCCGGCCGCGCCCTCGATCTCCAGGCGCAGGCTGCGGCCGGGCGCGCCGGCCGGGACCAGGTGCGGGGTCCGGCGGCCCGGCGCGGACAGTCCCGCCCGGCGGCGCGCGGCGAGTACCGTCGGCAGCAGACGGGCCGCGAGGTCGATCATCCGGTTGAGGTGCCGCGGGGCCGGCGCCGCGTACGGATAGTCCACCGCCTCGGCGATGTCCTCGGCGTGCACCCAGCACTCGAAGGCGCGGTCCAGCATCGCGTCGTGCAGGGGCAGCGCGAAGTCGCCGTACGGCACCGTGAGTCCGCCCGCGTGGCTGCCGGTGAAGGACACCGTCCGCACCAGGCCGTGGCTCTGCTCCCGCCACGGCCCCCGCACCGAGCGCGTCGGCGGGAAGTGGGAGGCCCGCCAGAACGCCTCCGTGCGGCCCGCCGGACCCACGGCGTCCTTGTCGGCGTCGGCGACCTCGGCCAGCGGGTCCTCCAGGCCGAGCGCCGTCGCGACCAGCCCGTCCACCGACAGCAGGTGGGCGATCACCCCGGCGACGGTGGTACGACGGCTCGTCGGCGCGTCGTCCTCGAACCAGCGCAGCCGCACCGGTGCGTGCCACTCCGCGTCCCCGAAGTCCTGGAGCAGCGCGTCCAGCCGCGCGGTCTCGGCGTCGTACGGCGCCGCCCAGTCGGGCACCGGGATGCGCGGCGGCCGGCGGTTCAGGCAGGCGGCCAGGACCCGGGTGCGCAGTGCCGGGCTCAGGTCCAGGCTCTCCGGCTGGTGCAGCAGGCCGACCGCCTCGCGCAGCCGGCGGGCCTCGTCGGCGCAGGCGCCGCAGTCGCCCAGGTGCTCCTCGACGGCCGCCGTCTCCGCCGCCGAGCAGGCGGCCAGCGCCCAGGCGCCGAGCAGCGACTTCAGGACGTCGTGCGACAGGTCGAGCGGCACGGGTGAAAGATCCCCCAGATCGGCGAGGTCGGGCAGCGGGAGCCCGCTGTCCTCCACGGACGCGCGGGGCGTGGGTATCCGCGGAGCCGGGGCGGGCTCGGACCCACCGGCACCGGGCGGCACATCCCCCGAGCCGCCACCGCGCCCACCGGAACCCCCGGCACCGGTACGTTCGGGCGCCCCGCTGTCGTCATCGCCGCGCGGGCCGGCACCACGACCCTCGTCCGCGGACCCACGCCCGCCCGGGCCGGCGTCCCCCCTGGGCCGTTCCCCGCGCGCGTCACCGCCGTGGCCGGCGTGTCCGCCGTACTCCCCGTGCTCGTCGTACTCGCCGTGCTCGTCGTGCGCCCCGAAGCCGCCCGTCCCCTTCACACCGCACCCCGGTATCCCGGCGGTGTGCCGGTGTCGTGGGCGGTGGAGAGGAGCTGGAGGCCGAGGCGGAGCCGGCGGCGGGCCTCGTCCTCGGTGACGCCGAGGTCGGCCGCGGTCTGGCGGTAGTCGCGGCGCTGGAAGTAGGCCAGGTCGAGGGCGGCGCGCAGCGGGGCCGGCATGGAGTGCACGATGTAGTCGGCGCGGGCGGCGACCGAGGCGCGGCGGACCTCGCTCTCCAGCTCCTCGCGGCGCGGCTGCTCCCGTTCCTCCCGGTCGCGCAGCCGCTGCACGGCGACCCGGTGGGTGACGGCGGCGATCCAGGAGCGCAGGGGGCCCTGCTTGGGGTCGTAGGTCTCGGGGTGTTCCCAGACGTGGGCGAAGACCTCGCGGGTGACGGCGTCGGCGTCCCGCTCGTCGGCGAGGACGCGGTGGGCGAGGCTGTGCACGAGGGAGGCGAAGCGGTCGTACAGCTCGCCGAGGGCGGCCGCCTCACCGCGCGCGAGCCGCTGCTGCATCTTGCGGTCCCAGCGGGGCGGTACGTCCTTCCTGGCCATGCGGTCCCCTCCCCTCACCCTGTCCGGTCCGTCCAGCCTGTCGGTCCTGCCCTCTCGAATGTAGTCGGCACGGCTGACGGTGCACGCCCCTTTGTGTCAATGTGCGCCCCTTGAAGGGCCGCAGGTGATAGTGCCCCCTTCACACATCCTTCACACAAGGCGCGTACACCTCTGATCGAACAGGATCGATAGTGACCGAAACAAGCCCCTAGTCGATCGACTGCCGTTTGTCGCGTCACGTTTCAGGGAACGGCCGCTGGGCAGCCGCGCGAAAGGAAACGTAGGAACTGCTTCCGTTTCCGGGCGGTTCCGGGAGATCCGGCGAGCGGAGGGCAGGGCCGTGGCATTCAACGTGACCGGCGTCGAACAGGGCGAGTGGGCCGTCCTCCGGGTGTCCGGGGAACTGGACCTGGTGACCTCGCCGGTGCTGCGCCAGCGGGTGCACGACGTCGTCGCCGAGGGCCACCACAGCCTCGTCGTCGACCTCTCCGACGTGTTCTTCTGCGACTCCAGCGGGGTCGGCGTCCTCATCGCCGCCCGGCGGCTGATCCGCTCCTGCCAGGGCCGGCTGCGGCTGATCCTGCCGGACCGCGGCGCCGAGGACGGCTCGCACGTCAACCGCGTCCTCGGCGCGCTCGGGGTGCGCCGCCTCTTCGACGTCCGCGCCGACCTCGACTCCGCGACCACGGACGAGGCCGGGCCGCTCTCCGCCTGAGCGGCCGTCACGGCGTCGCGACACGGCCACACCGTTTGTCGCGGAATTCCCCCGGTCTTGGCACAACCGTCGGTTTCCCGCCGTTCGCAGGCCGTCCGCGTCGTACGCTCCCTGCCAGGTCACCCCCACCCACGGGCAGGACCACCCGTACGACCCTCATGTAAGGCGGCCCGAACAGACATGGTCAGCACCGAGTACGAGCGCAGGATCGCCGCCCGGTTCGCCACCTTCGACCAGGACGGCAACGGCTACATCGACCGCGAGGACTTCAACGCGGCGGCCAAGGCACTGCTCACCGAGTTCGGCGTGCCCGCCCGCTCCGACAAGGGGCAGGCGCTGTACGCGGGCGCGGAGGCGTTCTGGCAGGGCATGGCCGGCATCGCCGACCGGGACGGCGACCAGCGCATCACCCGCCAGGAGTTCGTCACCGGCGCGGTCAAGCGACTGCGCGACAACCCCGACGGCTTCGCCGAGATCGCCCGCCCCTTCCTGCACGCGGCGCTCGCGGTGGCCGACACGGACGCCGACGGCCGGATCGGCACCGCCGACACCGCGCGCGTGCTGCGCGTGTTCCACGTCCCGGAGGAGACCGCCCGCCGGGCCGCCGCCGCCCTCGACACCGACGGTGACGGCAGGGTCGGCGAGGCGGAGATCGTACCGGCGTTCGCGCGCTACTTCACGGTCCCCGAATAGCGGGGCGCCGCGGCTCGGTCCGGCGGCGGCCCGCCCGCCGTCACCCGAACCGCTCCCGCAGCTTGTACTTCAGTACCTTCCGCAGTGTCTCGTTGCGCGGAAGGGCGTCCACCACCTCCAGCCGCTCCGGGAGCTTGTGCACGGACAGCCCTTGCGCGCGGAGGAAGGACACGACGTCCGGGAGCATCAACCCGGCTGATCCGGGCCGCCGTTCGACCACCGCGCAGACCAGTTCGCCGCGTTCGGCGTCCGGCAGGCCGATCACCGCCGCGTCGCCCACCGCGGGATGCGCGGCCAGCAGGTCCTCGATCTCCTTGGCGGAGATGTTCTCGCCCTTGCGGATGATCACGTCCTTGAGCCGGCCGGTGAGGACGAGGTGGCCCGACTCCGTCAGGTGCCCGAGGTCGCCGGTGCGCAGGAAGCCGTCGGCGTCGAAGGCGGAGTCCGTCTGCGCGGGGTCCAGATAGCCCCGGCAGACGGCCTCGCCGCGCAGCCGTATCTCGCCGTCGACGATCCGGACCTCCATGCCCTCCGGGGGCCGCCCCTCGGTCGTGGCCAGGTTCCCGGGCGTGTCCTCGGGGTCGCCCATGGTGATACAAGCACGGCGTCGCCTCGCTGGACGTCGTCGGCCGCGACAACGCCACCTTCGAGACCGACTACCCGCACGTCGACTCCACCTTCCCGCACACCAAGGAGGTCGCCCTCGACCATGTGCGGGGCCTGGACGACGAGACCGTCCACAAGCTGATGCGGGGCAACGCCATCCGCATGCTCGGCCTGGACCTGGACCGGTGATGGACCTCTCCTGCACACCCGGGGAGGAGGAGTTCCGGACCCGGCTGCGGGCGTGGCTCGCCACCGTGCTGCCCACCCTGCCGGCCAAGCCGTCCCCGGACGACTGGCCCGGCCGCCGCGCCTACGACCTGCGCTGGCAGCGGACGCTGTACGACGCCGGGTACGCCGACGTGCACTGGGACGCCTCCCCGACCATCCGGATGATCTTCCTGGAGGAGACCGAGAAGGCGGGCGCGCCCTACGTGGGCGCCAACTTCGTGGGACTGCTGCACGCCGGGCCGACGATCGCCGCCGAGGGCACCGCCGAACAACGGGCCCGCTGGCTGCCGCCGATCCTGCGCGGCGAACAGGTGTGGTGCCAGGGGTTCAGCGAACCGGACGCCGGCTCCGACCTCGCGTCCCTGCGCACCCGCGCGCGCAGGGACGGCGATCACTACGTGGTGACCGGGTCCAAGATCTGGACCTCGCACGCGGAAGTCGCCGACTGGTGCGAGCTGCTGGTCCGCACCGATCCGGCCGCGCCCCGGCACCGGGGCATCACCTGGCTGGCCCTGCCGATGGACGCCGAGGGCGTCACCGTACGCCCGCTGCGCACGCTCGCCGGGTCCGCGGAGTTCGCCGAGGTGTTCCTGGACGAGGTGCGGGTGCCGGTCGCCAACCGGGTCGGCGAGGAGAACGACGGCTGGCGCGTGACCATGGTGACCCTCTCCTTCGAGCGCGGTACGGCCTTCGTCGGCGAGGTCGTCGCCTGCCGCCGGGTGCTGGGCGAGCTCGCGCGCGCCGCACGGGAGAACGGCCGCTGGGACGATCCCGTGCTGCGGCGCCGGCTCGGCCGGCTGGACGCTCAGTTCCGCGCGCTGTGGCGGCTGACCCAGTGGAACGTGAGCGAGGCGGAGGCGAACGGCGGGGTGCCCGGCGTCGGCGGCTCGGTCTTCAAGCTCCGCTACTCGCACGCCCGGCAGGAGCTGTACGACACCGCGGCCGAGGTCCTCGGCCCCGACTGCCTGGATCTGGACCGCCCCTGGGTGCTCGACCGGCTGTCCTCGCTGTCGTACACGATCGCCGCCGGGACCTCGCAGATCCAGCGCGGCATCGTGGCCGAGCGCATCCTCGGCCTGCCCAGGGGGAGGTGAGCGTGCGTCCTCGGCTCACGCGGGACCGCGCGGGGTGCGCGGAGGGGAGGTCCGGTGCGTTTCCGGCTCACCGATGACCAGCGGGCCCTGCGGACGGGTGTGCGGGGCCTGCTGGAACGCCGCTTCGGGCGGGAGGCGCTGCGCGCGGCCGTCGCCACGCCGGGCCGGCTCGACCGGACGCTGTGGCGGGCGCTCGGGGAGGCCGGGTTCTTCGCCCTGCGGCTGCCCGAGGCGGACGGCGGGGTCGGACTGGGGCTGCCCGAGGCCGTGCTGGCCTTCGAGGAGGCCGGGCGGGCGCTGCTGCCCGGCCCGCTGGTGGCCACCCATCTCGCGGCCGGCGGTGTGCCCGGCGCCGCGCGCGGGGAGACGGTCGTGGCGGCCGTCGACGGCGAGCTGGTGGAGTGGCTGGACGCGGCGGACGTCGTCCGCGGGGACGCCTCCGGTGCCGTGCCGCTGCGGTCGGTGGACCCGCTCACCCCGCTGCACCGGGTGCCCGCTCCCGGCCCCCCGGACCCGGTCGCCGTGCTGCTGACCGCCGCCGAGCAGCTCGGCACCGCCGGACGGGTGTGCGAACTGGCCGTGCAACACGCCCGGACCCGAAAGCAGTTCGGGCGGCCGATCGGCGCCTTCCAGGCCGTCCAGCACCTGTGCGCGGACCTGCTGGTGCGGGCCGAGACCGCGCGCGCCGCCGTCTACGCCGCCGCCGTCACGGCCGACCCCGCCGACATCGCCGCCGCCCGGCTGCTCGCCGACGAGGCCGCCGTGCGGGGGGCCCGCGACTGCCTCCAGGTGCACGGCGGCATGGGGTTCACCTGGGAGGCCGACGTGCATCTGCACCTGAAGCGGGCGTGGGTGCGGGCCCGGCGCGCCGGGGGGAGCGCCGAGAGCGAGGAGCTGCTCGCCGCCGCGCTGGCGGGCTGAGCCGCCGGCGGCGTCCCGGGCCGCCGCACCCGGGAAGCCGTGGCCCGCGATGTAGCGGATCGTGGCCTGCCGGGGTAACGGAGCGTTGATACCGGGTTGTGTCCTTCGCGGGACTCGTCACGGCCCGGAGTCGGGTGTCCGCTCGGGTACCTTGTGTGAGATGCGAGTGGCTGCGCGTACGAGCCGGGCCGGCGGTGCCCCTGGGGCGGTGCCGGGTCGTGCGGTGCGCGCCGCAGCTCGCGGGGCGGTCAGGTGCGTTGTCCCCGTCTGTTCGACTCCCCGGCACGAGCGTCGCACAGTATGCCCTACGCGTACTCCTTCGCGCGGGAATATGCCCGAAGCGCTTGTTGGGGTGACTGTACGTCAACCATGCTGTCTCGCAAGGGAGTCACGGTCCGTGATCCTTGCTCTGGCCGTTGTTCTGGCCATGCAGAAAATGGCTAGGATCGTGGCCCTCGTGATCGCCGCCGCGGCTGAGACCGCGGAGCGCGGTTGGCGTGGGGTCATGGATCCGCCGGTTCGGATGGTGTGAGCGGTGCAGGTGCTTCAAGTGCAGCTGGAGATCCGGCCCGACCCCGCGGAGGTGGGGCGGGCCAGGAGGTGGGCCCGCTCGCGGCTCGCAGGATCGGGTATAACGGCCGACGAGCCGCTGGCCGAGACCCTGATCCTGCTCGTCTCCGAGCTGGTGACCAATGCCGTGGTGCACACCGGCCGGCCGGCCGTGCTACGGCTGTGTCTGCCGGGTCCGGCGGCCGAGAAGTGCCCGTCGGCCACGGTGCGCATCGAGGTGGCCGACCGCAGCTCGCGTGCGCCCGTGCCCCGCTGCGCCGACGACGACGCCACCGGCGGCCGGGGTCTGGCCCTCGTGAACTGTCTCGCCGACCGCTGGGGCTGGAGCCCCGAGGACGCCGGCAAGAGCATCTGGTGCGAACTGGACCGCTGTTCACAGCCCCGGGAGAGCGCGGCGATGGCGTACGGGGGCGGACTGTCCGCGTACGAGGATCTCGCCTTCGAAGCGGTGTAGCGGCCCGGAGCGGTGGTGCGCCGGGGGTGCGCCCGTGCGCGGGTGCCGTGAGCGGGGCTGCCGCAACACAGGCCCGTAGCGGCGTTGACGTTCCCTGGGTGCCTGATCAGGCTGGGGTGCGTCGATCCGCCGCGAGGGGACGGCGAGGGCCCGGGCGACGGCGGTCCTCGCCGAGTGCGGGTCGCGTCGGACGGCGGCGCGTGCGCGTGACGGTGGGGGGAGGCACGCGCCGCCGACCGCGGCCGCGCTGCCGTCGCACGGCAGTCGTGCCGCCGTCGTGCCGCGTTGTACGGCCGTCGTGCCGCCGTCGCTCACAGGATCGCCACCGGGGCCACCGGTGACCCCGTCGCGCCCGCGAACGGCTCGGGCGTCGCCGACAGCAGGAACGTGTACCGGCCTGTTTCTCCACAGGCTGTGGACAACTCTTCGAGATTCCAGTTCTGGCCCTGGAGCATCCCCATCTCCACCAGGTGCAGCGCGGATCTGGACCTCGCTCGCCCATGAGGCCGACTGGTGCTTCGTGCTCGCCCGGACCGACCCGGACGCCCGCCGCCACCACGGCCTCAGCTTCCTGCTCGTGCCCATGGACCAGCCCGGCCGCGTCGAGGTCCGCCCCATCCGGCAGCTCACCGGCACGAGCGACTTCAACGAGGTCTTCTTCGACGGGGCACGCGCGCGCGTGGAGCACGTCGTCGGGGGAGAGGGGCAGGGCTGGCGGGTGGCGATGAGCCTGCTCGGATTCGAGCGCGGGGTCTCCACCCTGGCCCAGCAGATCGGCTTCGCCCAGGAGTTGGCGGGGGTCGTCGCGGCCGCCGTGGAGACCGGTGCCGTGCGCGACCCGGTGCTGCGCGCCCGGCTCGCCCGCCAGTGGGCCGAACTGCGCGCCATGCGCTGGAACGCCCTGCGCACCCTCGGCGGCCCCGCCGGCCCGGGCGCGTCCAGCGTGGCCAAGCTGCTGTGGGCGAACTGGCACCAGCGGCTGGGCGAACTCGCCGTCCAGGTCAGGGGCGCGTCGGCCGCCGTGGGTCCCGCGGACTGGTCGCCCGTCGCGCCGTACGCGCTCGACGCGGACCAGCACCTGTTCCTGTTCTCCCGGGCCGACACCATCTACGGCGGCTCGGACCAGATCCAGCGCACCATCATCGCCGAGCGCGTGCTCGGTCTGCCGGGTGAGCCGAAGGGGGCCGTGTGATGCGGGGTGTGGTGTTCGACGGCAGGCAGGTCCGGGTCGTCGACGATCTGACGGTACGGGAACCGGGCCCCGGCGAGGTGCTGGTCGCCATCGCGGCGGCCGGGCTGTGCCACAGCGACCTGTCGGTGGTGGACGGCACCATCCCCTTCCCGGTACCGGTGGTGCTGGGCCATGAGGGTGCCGGAGTCGTGGAGGCGGTGGGCGCCGGCGTCACCCATGTCGCGCCCGGTGACCACGTGGCCCTGTCCACGCTCGCCAACTGCGGGACGTGCGCGGAGTGCGACCGGGGACGGCCGACCATGTGCCGGCAGGCGATCGGGCGCCCGGCGCGGCCGTTCACGCGGGGCACGCGGCCGGTGCACCAGTTCGCCGCCAACTCGGCCTTCGCGGAACGCACGGTCGTCAAGGCCGTGCAGGCCGTGCGCATCCCCCGGGACGTCCCGCTGTCCTCCGCCGCGCTGATCGGGTGCGGGGTGCTCACCGGGGTCGGCGCGGTCCTGAACCGGGCCCGGGTGGACCAGGGGGACAGCGTGGTCGTCATCGGCACGGGCGGGATCGGGCTGAACGTCATCCAGGGCGCGCGGCTCGCGGGCGCCCTCGCCGTCGTGGCCGTGGACACCAATCCGGCCAAGGAGGAGGTGGCCCGGCGGTTCGGCGCGACCGACTCCTGACCTCGGCGGACGGCGTGCGGGACGTGCTGCCCACGGGGGCCGACCACGTCTTCGAGTGCGTGGGCCGGGTGGAGCTGATCCGCCAGGCCGTCGACCTGCTCGACCGGGCCGGACAGGCGATCCTGCTCGGCGTGCCCCCCGCCACGGCCGAGGCGTCCTTCCTGGTCTCCTCCCTCTACCTGGACAAGTCCGTCCTCGGCTGCCGGTACGGCTCCTCGCGCCCCAAGCGGGACATCGCGCTGTACGCCGAGCTGTACCGCCGGGGGCGGCTGCTGCTGGACGAGTTGGTGACGGAGGTCTATCCGGTGGAGGACTGCGACAAGGCCCGGGCGGAGGCGGAGGCGGGCCGGGTGGCACGGGCGGTGCTGACGTTCTGACCGCGCTGAGTCCCCGTCAGGCGCCGGTGGCCGAACTTGTCCACAGGTAAAGGGAAAGGGGGCGGCGGTTGTCGGTGGTGGCCCCTACCGTCGAGGCATGAGCTACCGCGATGTCGTCTCCCGGCGGGTCCTGACCTGGGCCCTGGTGGCCGTCGGCGCCCGCATGCCAGTGGCCATGGCCCCGCTGTCCCTGGTCTTCCTGGTCCGCGAACGCCCCGGCGGCTACTCCCTGGGCGCGGCCCTCGCCGCCGCCTACGTCATCGGCGAGATCCTCGGCGCTCCCGTGCTCGGCATGCGCCTGGACCCCCGGCGGGCCCGCCCGCACCTGGCCGCCGGGCTCGCCGCGGGTGCCGCCGGATTCGCCGGCCTCGGCGCGTTCCCCGGCGCGCCCGCCGCGATACTCACCGCCTTCGCCTTCCTCGCCGGGGCCGGGCCCGCCGCCGCGCCCGGCGGACTGCGCACCCTGCTCACCTCCCTGGTGCCGGAGCACGCGGCGGCCCAGGCGCTGTCCGCCGAGTCGGTGCTCACGTTCGGCGTCTGGGCCGTCTCCCCGGCCACCGTCACGGGGCTCGCCCTCGGCGCCGACCCCCGCCTCCCGCCGCTGCTCGCCGCCGTCCTGATGGCGTCGTCCGCCGCGGGCCTGTGGTTGCTCCCCGCCGGCTGGGCGACGGACGAGCCCGACGGACCGGCCGGGCGGGACGGCGAGGGCGTGTCCAAGCCGCGCCTGCTGGCCCGGGCCTGGCCGGTGTACGTCACGGGCGCGGCCAGCCTCTCCCTGCTGGCCCTCGCCGAACTCGTCCTGCCCGCCCTGCTCGAACAGCGCGGCATCGGGGTGGGCTGGGCGGGCCCGCTGCTCACGGTGATGGCGGTGGCCTCCGCCGTCGGCGCCTTCCTGTACGGCTCGCGGTCCTGGCCGGGGCTGCTCCGCACGCGCAGCGCGGTCCTGATGACCGGCATGTCGGCCGCGGTGGCCGTGCTCGCCCTGATACCCGGCACGCCGGGCATCGCGGCGGCGCTGGCCGTGGCCGGGCTGCTCCAGTCCGGCGCGATGCTCACCCGGAACCTGTCCCTGCGCGAGGTGCTCCCGCCGGACGTCCTGGCCGCCGGCTACTCGGTGATGTACGCCGCCGTCGGCGCCGGTTACGCGGCGACCGGTTCACTCGCGGGCGCCCTGCTGCCGCGCACCGCGCCCTCCACGGCGATCCTGGCCGGGGTGGCCCTCACCCTGCTGCTGACGGCGGTCGGCTGGTGGGGCGAGAGACGGGCCGGCCGGTCAGCGCGGGGTGCCGACGCCGTCCTGCCGCTCGGCGCCGCCGCCGGTGCGGAAGGCGCGCCGGTAGGCGGTGGGCGTGACCCCGAGGGCGGCCTGTAGGTGCTGGCGCATCGACTGGGCCGTGTTGAAGCCGGACTCCCGGGCCACCTGGTCCATCGACAGGTCCGTGGACTCCAGCAGGTGCCGGGCGCGCTCCACGCGCTGCTGGGTGAGCCACTGCCCGGGGCTGATGCCGACCTCCTCGCGGAAGCGGCGGGTGAAGGTGCGTACCGACATGGCCTCCTGCTCGGCCAGGTCCCGGAGCTGGATCGGCTCGTGCAGCCGGCCCAGCGCCCAGGTCCGGGCGGCGGTCGTCGTGGCGACCTGGGGGTCGGGGACCGGGCGGTGGATGTACTGGGCCTGGCCGCCGTCGCGGTGCGGCGGTACGACCGTGCGGCGGGCCACGTCGTTGGCGACGGCCGTGCCGAAGTCGCGGCGGACCATGTGCAGGCACAGGTCGATCCCGGCGGCGACCCCGGCCGAGGTCAGCACGTCCCCGTCGTCGACGAACAGCACGTCCGCGTCCACCCTGACCTTCGGGAACATCCGCTGGAAGTGCTCGGCGTCGGCCCAGTGGGTGGTCGCCGGGCGCCCGTCGAGGTGGCCGGCGGCGGCGAGGACGTAGGCGCCGGTGCAGATGGAGGCCAGCCGGGTGCCGGGACGGATCAGGGCGAGGGCGGCGGCCAGCTCGTCGGTGAGCCGGCCCTCCTCGTAGAGCGGGCCGAGTTCGTACGACGCCGGGACGATCACCGTGTCGGCCGTCGCCAGCGCCTCCGGGCCGTGCGCGACCTGCACGGCGAAGTCGGCGTCGGTCTCGACCGTGCCGGGCGGCCGGGCCGAGCAGGTCACGACCTCGTACAGACGCCGCCCCTGGGCGTCCCGGGGGCGGCCGAAGATCCGGTGCGGGATGCCCAGCTCGAAGGGCAGCAGGCCGTCCAGGGCGAGGACGGCGACCCGGTGCGGCCGGAATTCCCCTGCGGCTGCGCTCGTCATGGCCCGATCATAGCGAAGGCTGTCCAGCGGGCCACTCGATGCGTGAGCATGCGCACGGGAGGGTGGGGGACGTGACTCAGACAACTCCAGCCGCCGCTCCCGTCCAGGTCCCGCCCGCCCGGCGCGGCCGTGTGCACCGTGCCTGGTTCGTCGCCGCCGTCACCTTCGTCACGATCACCGGCGCGGCGGCCTTCCGATCCCTGCCCGGCCTGCTCATCGACCCGCTGCACCAGGAGTTCGGCTGGTCGCGCGGCACGATCGGCGCCGCCGTCTCCGTCAACCTCGCGCTCTACGGCCTCACCGCGCCCTTCGCCGCCGCGCTGATGGACCGCTTCGGCATCCGCCGGGTGGTCGCCGCCGCGCTCACCGTGATCGCGCTCGGCTCCGGTCTGACCGTGTGGATGACGGCGGCCTGGCAGCTACTGCTGTGCTGGGGCCTGCTGGTGGGGCTCGGCACCGGCTCCATGGCGCTGGCCTTCGCGGCGACGGTGACCAACCGCTGGT
Source organism: Streptomyces flaveolus (assembly GCF_000716535.1). Taxonomy (GTDB): domain Bacteria; phylum Actinomycetota; class Actinomycetes; order Streptomycetales; family Streptomycetaceae; genus Streptomyces; species Streptomyces flaveolus_A. The sequence continues at coordinate 167,736 of NZ_JNWV01000007.1, forward strand.
TCACCGAGCGGCGCGGTCTGGTCACCGGCATCCTCACCGCCGCCTCCGCCTCCGGCCAGCTGGTCTTCCTGCCGCTGCTGTCCTGGATCGTCGAGCGCCACGACTGGCGGCCCGCCGCGGTCACGGTCGCCCTGGCCGCGTTCGCCGTCGTCCCCTTCGTCTGGCTCCTGCTGCGCGACCACCCGGCCGACGTGGGCGTGGCGCCGTACGGGGCACGGGAGTTCGTGCCCAAGCCGCCGCCCGTCACCGGCGCCGCCCGCCGCACGCTCGGCGTCCTCGCCTCCTCCGCCCGCACCGGCACGTTCTGGCTGCTCGCCGGCACCTTCGCGATATGCGGCGCCTCCACCAACGGCCTGGTCCAGACGCACTTCGTGCCCGCCGAACACGACCACGGCATGCCCGTGACGACGGCGGCCTCGCTGCTCGCGGTGATCGGCGTCTTCGACGTCGTCGGCACGATCGCCTCCGGCTGGTTCACCGACCGCTTCGAACCGCGCCGCCTGCTCGCCGTCTACTACGCCCTGCGCGGCCTGTCCCTGCTGTTCCTGCCGATGCTGCTGGGCCCCGCCGTCCACCCGCCGATGCTCTTCTTCATCGTCTTCTACGGCCTCGACTGGGTCGCCACCGTCCCGCCCACCCTGGCCCTGTGCCGCGAGCAGTTCGGCGAGGACAGCGCCATCGTCTTCGGCTGGGTGCTCGCCTCCCACCAGGTCGGCGCGGCCCTCGTCGCCTATCTCGGCGGAGTCGCCCGGGACGTCTTCGGCTCCTACGACGTCGTCTGGTACGCCTCCGGCACGCTGTGCGCGGCGGCGGCCCTCATGGCGCTGGTCATCCGGCGCACGGCACCGGCCGCCCGCACGCTCGCCGTATCCTGAGCCGCACCACCGAACGCACACCGCGAAAGAACCTGGGCCTACGCACCCGCGCCGAGTTGCTGACGGCGATCGAGGCGGCGGGCCTGCGGGTCACCGGCCGCGCGGACACCCGCCCCGTCCACCCCCGTTCGACCGACCAGGCCGACCCCCTGCACGCGGCCCGCGCGGCCGAGACCACGTCCCTGTGGCGCCTCGCCCCGCGCTGACGGGCAGGCTCGGCCACGCCGTGGAACCGCGCGGCTCAGCCGCCGTCGAGCCGCGCGAACCGCCCCCGGTGGAAGAGCGCGCGGCACGCGGATGCCGTACGCGCGCAGCAGCTGCTTCGCCGCGTGCTCGCTGAGCTGCCGGCCGGGCTGCATCAGGGCCTCGGCCTTGCGGAAGGAGGGGGAGGGGGTGCGCGGGGCCGTGTCGAAGGGGGAGCGGTAGTCGGTCACGAAGCGGTGGTGGTCGAGCCAGGCGCGCACGGCGGTCAGGCAGTTGCCGACCGTGCGGAAGGTGGCCACGCGGGAGGAGCCGAGCAGGACGTCCCGGTACGCCGGCTCGGTGCCGGCCGGTGAGCCCCACACCACGCACACCAGCTTGTCCGTCTCCTCGGCCGCCTCGACCAGGTCCTGGACGAGCCGGTCGCTCAGCGGCGGGAACGGGCCGGTGACCGGGCAGATCAGGACGCCCACCGCCGGGTCGGCGAGCAGCGCGTCGATGATCTTCCGGCCGCGCCGGTCGCCGACCGGGTGACCGCCGTTGTCCACCGGGTTGGCCACGCTCAGGTACTCCGGTATCCACTGGTGCAGCTCGGCCTGCTTCTCCGGCGACAGCCTCGGCAGCCGGAGCCCCGCCCCGGCGGCCAGGTCGGCGACGTGCGCGCCGGTGCCGCCGGAGATCGAGCAGACGACCACGCCGTCGGCCCGGGGCGCCCGCGCCCGCGCCAGCAGGGCGGCCGTGTCCTGGAGTTCGTCCAGGGCGTCGACACGGATCACGCCGTACTGCCGCATGGCCGCGTCGACCACGTCGTCGGCACCGGTGAGCTTGCCGGTGTGCGAGGCGGCCGTCCGGGCGCCGGCCTCGGTGCGGCCCACCTTCACGGCGACGACCGGGACCTTGCGGCGGGCGGCGCGGTCGGCGGCCAGCAGGAAGGCGCGGCCGTCCTTGAGACCTTCGATGTAGCAGGCGATGGCGCCGACCTCGGGCTGCTCGGCGAACCAGGAGAGGAAGTCGGCGGTCTCCAGGTCGGCCTCGTTGCCGGTGGGCGCCCAGTGCGAGAGCCGGACGCCGAGGTCCTGGAGGGCGAAGACGGGCCGGCCCTGGTGCCCGGACTGGGTGATCAGCGCGATGGCCGGCCCGGTGAGGTCGTCCCGGAAGCGTTCGAAGGCGTTCAGGTTGGTGTTCGGGCCGAGCAGTCTGAGGCCCGAGCGCCGTACCGCCTCGGCCAGCCGTTGCTGTGCCTCGGCGCCCGCCCGGCCGGTCTCCGCGAACCCGGAGGCGAAGGCGACCGCGAACCTGACCTTCGCCTCGGCGAGTTCCTCGACCAGCGGGAGCGGGTCGGCCACCAGCAGCACGGCCAGGTCGACCTGTCCGGGCAGCTCGGCGACGGAGGCCGCGCAGGGCAGGCCGAACACGGAGGTCCGGGTCGGGTGCACCGGGTGCACCCGGGCCCCCACCCGCGCGGCCCAGTCCAGCAGTTGCCGGGTGATCCCGGTGTTCGGCCGTCCTTCGGCGTCCGACGCGCCGATCACGGCGACCGACCCGGGCCGGAAGAACCGGTTCAGGTCCGGTACGTCCGCGTGCAGCGGGCGACCGCTGACATCGAGGTCCGCCACCCGGTCGTGGACGGCGGGTCCGGGCCGCTGGTCGCCGCAGGCGATGACCCGGGCCCGGCGGGAGTCGGTGGTGAGGGTGCCGTGGGTCGATCCAAGCATCGTTCCGCCCGCCTCCTGTGAGACAGCCACCAGTTACCTGACGCACTGTCAGATCACTGGACTGACGGAGCGTCAGGGAACCGGTCGGAACGGCAAAGTTGCCGCGCGGCTACGTCAGCCTCTTCGCGACCGCCTTCGCGATCCGCCCGGCGTCGATCGCCAGCTCCCGGAGCATCCCGCTGATGGGATTGGTGAACCCGGTGAAGTACAGGCCGGGCGCCGGCGCGGGCGTACGGCCGCCGTGCACCACCGGCCTGCCGCGCCCGTCCAGCACCCCGAGATGCCCGACCAGCCCCTCCAGCGCCCGCGTGTACCCGGTCGCCGCGATCACCGCGTCGGGCGAGATCCGGCTGCCGTCGGCGAGGACCACCTTGCCGTCCTCGAACGCCTCCACGGCGGCCACGATCTCCACCTTGCCCGTGCGCACGGCGTCGACCAGGCCGACGTCCTGGACCGGGATCGCCCCCTGCTTCACCCTGCTGTACAGGCCGGTGTCCGGCCGCGGCAGTCCGTGCGCGGTCAGGTCCGGGGTGCTGAGCCGCCCCACCGGCCCGGCGAGCCGGTCCACGAGCCGCACCGGCAGCCGCCGGACCAGCACGCCCGTGTACTGGGAGGCCCAGCCGAGCGTCGACCGGCGCAGGATGTGCGGCGCCGTGCGCACCGCCAGCCGTACCCGCGCCGCCCCGCCCTCCACCAGGTCCACGGCGATCTCCGCACCCGTGTTGCCGATGCCGACGACGAGCACGTCACGGCCCCGGTACGGCCCGGCGTCGCGGTACTCGCCCGCGTGCAGGAACTCGCCGCCGTACGACGCGCGGCCCGGCCAGTCGGGGATGCGCGGGGTGTGGTTGAAGCCGGTGGCGACGATCACCGCGCTGCCGGTCAGCTCCCGGCCGCCGGAGGCGTGCAGCAGCCACCCGGTGCCGTCCCCGCTCCGCTCGACGCGGTGGACCTCGACCCCCGTGACGATCTCCAGCTCGTGGTGCTCGGCGTACTTCTCCAGGTAGCGGACCACGTCGTCCCGGGAGACCCAGCGGCCGAACTTCCGGGGGATGGCGAGCCCGGGCAGCGAGGACAGCCGCCGGGTGGTGTGCAGGTGCAGCCGGTCGTAGTGGCGGCGCCAGGAGGCGCCCACCCGGTCGGACTTCTCCAGCACCACGGCTCGTATGCCCCGCGCCCGTAGCGCGTACGCGGCGGCGAGCCCTCCGGGACCGGCGCCGATCACGTAGACCGGGCGGTCGGCGGGGGTCGGCGACGGGTGGGCGGGGGAGGGACGGGAGACGGCCATGAGCGGGAGCGTAATCACACACCCGGTTGATGGGTCTCGGTCAAGACCGGAATTGGTTGCGGATTGATCACGGGTGTACGGGAAGGGTGCCCCGCCCGTGAAGGAGGGCGCCCGCACCGGGCATCGCGACACATCTGACGTACCGTCAGATCCATGGACGCTCTGTGGCTGGACGGTGCTCAGTGGCTGGCGGTGCTGCGCATCGGCCTCGGCCTGTGGTGGCTGGAGAGCTGGCGGCACAAGGACAAGAAGGCCTGGTTCGAGCGGGGCAGCGGGATCGCGTGGGCCGCGGACGTGGCCGCGAGACACCGGTGGACCCCGGTCCGGGCGGGCTTCGCCACGGTGGTCGGACCCCACCCGAAGCTGATGGCGTACGTGGTCGCCTACGCCGAACTCTCCCTGGGCCTCGGCCTGATCGCCGGCTTCCTGACCCCGGTGGCCCTGCTGGGCGGCCTGCTCCTGAACCTCCTCTACTTCGTCCTGATGATCCACGACTGGGCGGAACAGGGCCAGAACTCGATGATGGCCCTGATCTGTCTGGTCGGCTTCTTCGGGATGTCCTGGCAGACGTGGTCGCTGGACGCGGCGCTGGGCTGGTTCTGATGGACGGCCCGCGCCACGACGTCCCGGAGACCGACGCCCTCACCCACCCCTACTGGGAGGCGGCGGCGCGCGGCCGGCTGCTGATCCGCCGCTGCGGGGCCTGCGGCCGGGCCCACCACTACCCCCGGGAGTTCTGCCCGCACTGCTGGAGCGAGGAGGTGGCCTGGGAGGAGGCGAGCGGCCGGGCCACGCTCTACACGTGGTCCGCGGTCCACCGCAACGACCTGCCGCCGTTCAGCGCCCGCGTCCCCTACCTGGCCGCGGTGGTCGACCTGGCCGAGGGGCCGCGGATGATGACGGAACTGGTGGACAGCCCGGAGCACGGCCTGCGGGACGGGATGCCGCTCCGGGTCACGTTCCGGGACGGATTCCCGGTGTTCCGGGCAGCGCCCGGAAGCTGAGCCTCACGGCCACAGCAACACCCTGCTCCAGCCGAACCCGGTGCTGCGGTACTCCAGGCGTACGTGCCGCCGCTCCGCGTCCCCCTGGAAGAACTCCACCGTCTCCGGGTGCAGCCGGTACAGGGTCCAGGTCGGCGACGGCTCGACGGGGTTCTCCCGGGCCCGCTCCCAGGCCGCATCCGAGGCCCGCCGCAGCTCCTCCACCGAGGACAGCTCCTCGCTCTGCCGACCGGTCAGCGCGGCGGCCAGCGCGCCCGTGGACCGCGCGTGCAGATCGGCCTGGCTCTCCTCGGCCGGCGCCGAGGTCACCGGCCCGCGCACCCGCACCTGGCGGCCGAGCACCGGCCAGTAGAAGGCGAGGGCCGCGTACGGCCGGGCGCTGAGCGCGCGTCCCTTGCGGCTCGTGGCGTGCGTGGCGAAGGCCCAGCCGTCCGCGTCGGCGCCGTGCAGCATCACGATCCGCACGTCCGGCCTGCCCTCCTCGTCCACGGTCGCCAGCGACATGGTGTGCGGCTCCGGCTGCCCCGCCGCGACGGCCTCCGCGAACCAGTTCGTGAACAGGGTGAGCGGGGTGGGCGGGGCGGTGTCCGGGTCGAAGGGCCGCAGCTCGGTCACCTGGGCGTCCCAGACCCGCAGCGACCGGAGCAGCTCGTGAAGATCGTGCTGTGCCATGGGGCGAGTATCACCCGGGCCGGCTCCCGGCCCCGGCGGCGCGGGGCCGTATCCTCACTCCCTTCCCAGCACCACGGTCCCCGAGGAGCAGAACCACCCCCCGGTCCCGGAGGCCACACCCAGCCGGGGCAAGCCACCGTCCCGGCCCCGGACTTGCCGCTCCCCGGCCTCCCCGCGAAGCTGCCGCACCGCCTCCACCAGCAGGAACAGCCCCCGCATGCCCGGGTGCTGGGCCGACAGGCCGCCGCCGTCCGTGTTGACCGGCAGCTCTCCGCCCCGGACCAGCAGCCGGCCCTCCCCCACGAACGCGCCGCCCTCGCCCTTGGCGCAGAAGCCCAGGTCCTCCAGGGTGACCAGGGTCATGTAGGTGAAGGCGTCGTAGATCTGTGCGAAGTCGATGTCCGCCGGGCGCACCCCGGCCCGCCCGAAGGCCAGCCGGCCGCTCACCGCCGCCGGGGAGACCGTGAAGTCCGGCCACTCGGACATGGTGGCGTGGGAGACGTGCTCACCGGTGCCGAGGACCCAGACCGGGGCCGTACGGCAGTCCCGCACGTACTCCTCGGCCGCCAGCAGGACCGCCGCGCCGCCGTCCGAGCGCACACAGCAGTGCAGCTTGGTGAAGGGGTCGGCGATCAGCGGGCCGGACAGGACGTCGTCGACGGTGACCGGCGTGCGGAACATCGCCCCGGGGTTGAGGGCCGCGTTCGCCCTCGCCTGGACCGCCACCTGGGCCAGCTCCTCGATCGTCGTCCCGTACTCGATCATGTGCCGGCGGGCCGCCATCGCGTACTTGGCGATCAGCGTGTGGCCGTACGGGGCCTCGAACTGGAGCGGGCCCCGGGCGCCGAAGGACAGGGTGCCCGTGCGCCGGCCCGCCCTGACGTCCGCGCGGGCCGTCGAGCCGTACACCAGCAGCACGGCGTTCGCGTGGCCCGCCGCTATCGCGTCCGCCGCGTGCGCCGCCATGACCTCCCACGTCGAGCCGCCGACCGAGGTGGAGTCCACCCAGGTGGGCCGCAGCCCCAGGTACTCGGCGACCTCCACCGGGGCCAGCGTGCCGAGGCCGGCGGAGGCGAAACCGTCGACGACCGTGCGGTCCAGGCCCGCGTCGGCGAGGGCCCGGCGGGCCGCCTGGGCGTGCAGCGCGTACGCCGTCGCGTCGTCCACGCGTCCGCAGTCGGACAGGGCCACGCCGACCACGGCGACCTTCCTGCTCCCGCGAGCCATGAGAGGGCTCCTCCCTCTGTGCATCTCGTTCCGGCCTGCCTAATATGACGGACCGTCAGACAAGGAGGGAAGGCCATGGACACGCGCCTCACCGCCGAACAGGACGAGATCCGCCGGACCCTGCGCGAGGTGCTGCGCGACCGCTGCGGCCCGGCACAGGTGCGGGCCGCCGCCGACACGCCCGCCGGTCACGACCCCGGCCTGTGGTCGGCCCTCGCCGACGGGCTCGGCCTGCCCGGGCTCGCCCTGCCCGAGCGGTACGGCGGCGTCGGCTGCTCGGTCACCGAGCTGGCCCTCGCCTGCGAGGAGACGGGACGCGCCCTGGCACCCTCGCCGCTGCTCGCCACCTCCGTCCTCACCGCCCCGCTGATCCTCGCCCTCGGCACCGGGGCCCAGCGCGCCGAACTGCTGCCGCGCCTCGCCACCGGGTCCCGCACCGCCGCCCTCGCCGTCCCCGGGCCCGCGCTCGCCACCGCCCTCGCGCTGACCGACGCGAACGACGGCTACCGCGCCGGCGGCGGACGGGCCGGCGGGGTGCAGGCACGGCGGGCGGAGGGCGGGTGGCGGCTGTACGGGGAGGCCGGGCAGGTGCTGGACGGGCACAGCGCGGGGGTGCTGCTCGTCGCCGCGCACACCGGGGGCTTCGCCCGGTCGCGGACCCTGCTCTTCCTGGTGGCGGGCGACGCGCCGGGACTGGTCCGCGCCCGGCAGGCCGCGCTGGACGCCACCCGCCCGCTGGGGCGCGTACAACTACGGGACGTGCGGGCGGAGTTGCTGGGGTCGGAGGAAGCGGACGTCCTGCCCGCCCTCGCCCAGGCCGGGGACGCGGTCGCCGCGGTGCTCGCCGCCGAGGCCGTGGGGGCGGCGGACCGCGTCCTGGAGCGCACCGTGGAGTACGCCGGACAGCGGATGCAGTTCGGACGGCCCATCGGGTCCTTCCAGGCCGTGAAGCACCGGCTGGCGGATGTGTACGTGGCGGTCCAGGCGGCACGCTCGGCCGCGTACTACGCCGCCTGGGCGGCCGGCCGGGGCGAACGGGCCGGCGGGCTCGCCCTCGCCCAGGCCCTCGACGCGCTGCGCCACGCCGCCGCCGAGGGCATCCAGCTGCACGGCGGCATCGGGTTCACCTGGGAGCACGACGCCCACCTGTACTTCAAGCGGGCGGCCGGCGACGAGCTGCTGTTCGGACCGGTACACCGGCTGCGGGACCGGGCCGCGGCGGTGGCCGGCCTGTTCACGGGCGGGGAGGTGGCCGTCTGATGGCCGCGGCGATCGTCGTCCGGCTCGTCCAGAGGGTGTCCTCCACCCGGCTGTTCGCCAAGGTCGCCCCGCACGTCGTCCCGGCCCTCGACCGGAACGTGCACCGGCTCACCGGGGGAAGAATCCTGCTCAGCGCCCAGCTCCTGCCGGGCGTGATCCTCACCTCGACGGGAGCCAGGACGGGACGGCCCCGCCGGACCGCGCTGGCCTGCATGCCCGAGGAGGACGGCAGGACCTGGGTGCTGATCGGCTCCAACTTCGGCCGCCCCGGCCATCCAGCCTGGACCCACAACCTCCTCGCCCACCCGGCGGCCTCGGTGAGCTGGAAGGGCCGGGACATCCCGGTCACGGCCCGGCTGCTCACCGGGGGGGAGCGGGACACCGTCTGGCGGGCACTGCTGGCGTTCTGGCCGCCGTATGCCACGTATCAGGCACGCGTGGAGCGGGAGATCCGGCTGTTCCGGCTCACCCGGGACCCGGACTAGAGCGTCGCCAGCCGTTCCACCAGCAGCAGCGCGCCGACGCCCAGCATCGCCGCGCCCGATGTGCGGGTCACCGCCCGGGCCGCGGCCGGACGGGCTCCGAGGAGGGTGCGGGCGAGGGTGCCGACGGTGAGGTAGACGGCCGCGCAGCAGGCCATGTGGAGGAGGCCGAGGGCCGCCGTCTGCGCGGGTACGGGGAGGTGCGCGCCCCTGAGGGTGAGGAACTGGGGGAGCACGGAGAGGTACAGCAGCAGGCCCTTGGGGTTCAGGCCGCTGATCGTCGCGCCGCGCAGGAACAGGCGGCCGTCGGGCGTCACCGCGGTGTCGGCGTCCGGGACCGCCGGGTGGCGCAGGACGCCCCAGCCCAGCCACAGCAGGTACCCCGCGCCGGTCACCGTCAGGGCCGTCAGCAGCCGGGGCGAGCCCGCCACCAGCACCGCCAGGCCCGCCGTCGCCAGCGCGGTGTGCAGGGCGTAGCCGCAGACCAGGCCCGCCACCGCGCGCGGGACCGAGCCGCCGCGCAGGGCGGTCGCGATGACGTACGCCCAGTCGGCCCCCGGTACGCACACCAGCAGCAGGTCCACGGCGAGGAAGGAGAAGAGCAGTCCTGAGTCCATGCCGGGGACATTAGGCGCGAATGGCCCGAAAGTGTTCCCGAAGTTTGCCCAGGACCGCGTCTTCTGCGCAAGGATCTTCTTCATGGACGACGTGGACCGGAAAATCCTTGCCGAGCTCCAGCAGGACGGGCGGCTGACCGTGACCGAGCTGGCCGCCCGGGTGCGGCTCAGCGTCTCGCCGTGCCACCGGCGACTGCGCGAGCTGGAGCGGTCCGGCGCCATCCAGGGCTACCGCGCGATGGTGGACCCGGCCTCGCTCGGCCTGAACTTCGAGGCGCTGGTCTTCGTGTCCATGCGCCAGGAGGACCGGGACACGGTCGCCGAGTTCGAGCGGGCGGTCGGCGAGCTGGAGCACGTCCTGGACGCCCAGCGGCTGTTCGGCGAGCCGGACTACCTGCTCCGGGTGGCCACCGCCGACCTGGCCGCCTTCCAGCGGCTGTACGACGAGCGGCTGGCGACGCTGCCGGGGGTGCAGCGGCTGACGTCGACGCTCGTGATGAAGCACGTGGTCCGGGACCGGCCGCTGCCCGCGGGGCGGCCGTGAGCAGGCCGGGAAACGGGAACAGGCGGTGGCCCACTCGCGTGAACCACCGCCTGAAAGACAGGACTTGATCCCCGGCCGGGGCTGAGCGCTTACTTGGACGGCTTCCTGCCCGTCACGCCCAGGTGTACCAACAGCGCCAGATTCGGCTTGAGTTCGGCCTGCTTCACACCCCAGGACGAGAAGCCCTTCTGGTGGGCCGCCACCGCCGCGAGCATCGCGACCAGCGAACCGGCCACCGCCGCCGGGTTCACGTCCTTGTCCACCCGGCCCTTGGACTGGAGTTCCGCGATCGAGTCCGCCAGGGAGTTGTTGACCGAGTTCAGGATCTTCATGCGGATCTTGTAGAACCGTTTGTCCCCCTCGGCCGCGCCGAGGTCGACCACCCGCAGGATCGCGTCGTTCCTGCGCCAGAACTCCAGGAACCCGTCCACGAGTTCCTGCGCCGTCTGCCAGCCCGACTTGCCGGCCCAGGTGCGCCCTTCGAGGAGTTCGGTCAGTCCCGCGCCCTCGGTCGCCATCTGCTCGGCGATCTCCAGGACGGCACCTTCGACGTCCGGGAAGTACTGGTAGAAGGTCGCGGGCGAAGTGCCCGCCTTCCGGGCGACATCGATGACCTTGACGTCCCGGTACGGGGAGGAGCTGAGCATCTCGCTGAGGCAGTCGAGCAGCTTCTGCCGGGTCGCCTGCCCACGCCGGCCGGCCACGCGGCCGTCGACGGTACGCACTTGTCCTGTCATGCCGTCAGCTTACCGAGGGGTGATCGGAGCGCGATTCGGCCGACTGCAAATGGGGTGCGCGGGGGCAACGGGGGTGGTGTGCCTGGTCTGCGCGGTGCGCGTGGCCCGGTTACTTTGGCGGCATGGCCGAAAACAGGGCATCCACGAACGAAGAGACATACGGGGAGGGCGTCCCCTGCTGGGTGGACGCCCAGCTGCCCGACGTCGAGGCGGGCAAGCGGTTCTACGGTGAGCTTTTCGGGTGGACCTTCGAGGAGGCGTACGGCTCCTCCGTCTGGGCCCGGCTGGACGGCGACCTCGTCGCCTCGCTGGCCCCGAAGACGGACGGCCGGATGCCCACGGTCTGGACGGTGTCCTTCGCGACCTCGGACGCCGAGGCCCTCGGCCGGCGGATCACGGCGGCCGGCGGGCAGCTCGTCATGGCGCCGTTCCCGGTGGGCGACCTGGGCGTCGCCGCCCTGGCCGCCGACCCCGAGGGCGCGGTCTTCGGCCTGTGGCAGCCCGGCACCCACCGCGGCTTCGGGCGGCGGCGGGAGCCGAACACCTTCGTCTGGGCCGAGCTGTACACCCGGGACACCGCCGCGGCCAACACCTTCTACGGCGGTCTCTTCCACGACGCCCTGTTCGGCACCGAGGCCGGGCCCGACTTCGGGCGCGCGGAGGTCACCGACGTCTTCCCTGCCGAGATGCCCCCGCACTTCCTCGTCCACTTCCGGGTCACGGATCTGGCGGACGCCCTCGGGGCCGTGCACCGGCTCGGCGGGCGGGTGCAGGCGCCACCCTTCGGGACGTCGTACGGAGTGGTGGCCGTCGTCACCGACAATCAGGGGGCGTCGTTCGCACTGCTCCAGCGCTGATGCACCCCCTTTGGGGGGTTTCAGTGTGAGACACCCTGATTGTCGCCGGGTTCGCAACCAGCCGCCCGGCCAGGAAGAATCGGGGTGCGTGCCGCCATGGCGGTGCGGTGGTGAGACGCTGCACTTCGGTCGCGTACATATGGAGAGTGGCGCGGCTCGTACGGGGAGGTGGCAGGCAGTGGTGGATCAGCTGACGCAGCACGATCCGCGGCGGATCGGGCCGTTCGAGGTGCTGGGCCGGCTGGGTGCCGGCGGCATGGGGCTGGTCTATCTCGCGCGCTCGGCGTCCGGCCGGCGCGTGGCGATCAAGACGGTGCGCACCGAGCTGGCCGAGGACCAGCTCTTCCGCGTCCGCTTCACCCGCGAGGTGGAGGCGGCCCGCGCGGTCTCCGGCTTCTACACCGCGGCCGTGGTCGACGCCGACCCGCGCGCCGCCGTGCCCTGGCTGGCCACCGCCTACGTCCCCGCGCCCTCGCTCGAGGAAATAGTGAACGAGTGCGGGCCGCTCCCGGCCCAGGCCGTGCGCTGGCTCGCGGCCGGCGTGGCGGAGGCCCTTCAGTCCATCCACGGCGCCGGGCTGGTCCACCGCGACCTCAAGCCCTCCAACGTGCTCGTGGTCGAGGACGGACCCCGGGTGATCGACTTCGGTATCGCCTCCGGGGTCTCGAACACCCGCCTGACGATGACGAACGTCGCCGTCGGCACCCCCGCCTACATGTCCCCGGAGCAGGCCAAGGACTCCCGCAGCGTCACCGGCGCCAGCGACGTCTTCTCCCTCGGCTCCACCCTCGTCTTCGCGGCCACCGGCCACCCGCCCTTCCACGGCGCCAACCCGGTCGAGACCGTCTTCATGCTGCTGCGCGAGGGCCCGGACCTCACCGGCCTGCCGGACGAGCTGCGCCCGCTGATCGAGGCCTGCATGCAGATGGAGGCCACCGCCCGGCCCACCCCGGCCGACCTCCAGGCCCAGCTCGCCCCGCACCTCTTCGGCTCCGGCTCCGACGACAGCGGCACCGCCTCCGCCTGGCTGCCGGAGAAGGCGGTCGGCCTCATCGAGTCCCGCCGCGGCGGACGCCCCGCCGCCAAGCCCGCCCCGGCGCCGACCGGGGGCCCGCGCAGCGGCGGCCGGCAGGCCGTGCCCCCGCCGCCCCCGTACGACCCGCCGGTCCCGGCGCCCGCGAGCGCCGCGGTGTCCGTCCCGACAGGCGCCCCCGACACCGGCCCGGTCCGGCTGGCCGGCGCCCAGGTGCCCATCGGCCCCGGCCCCCCGGGTCGCCGACGCCCGCGCCGCCGCCGTCAAGGCGCCCCCGCCCGAGGCCGGCCTGGTGGCGAGCTGGTCCCGGCCCCGCCCCGGCGTGGCCGGCGCCGATCCGGCCGTACCGCCCGTGCCGCCGCAGCCCCCGGAGACGGCGGCGGGCTGGCGCCCCTGGCGGTTCCGCATGTCCAACGACGTGTGGGGCACCCCCTCCGTCGACGGCGACCTGGTCTACGTCACCTCCTTCGAGGTGCACGCCCTGGACGTGGCCACCGGCCGCCGCCGCTTCAAGACCCGGGACGTCGCCTGGTCCATGGCGGTGGCGGACGGCCGTATCCACGCCTCCGACGGCCCCACCCTGTTCGCCCTGGACGCCCGCGAGGGCACCGACCTGTGGCGGCTGTCCACGGACGCCTGGGTGTACTCCCTCAAGGCGGACCGCGGCACGGTCGTCACCGGCACCCGCGGCGGCGGCGTCCAGGCCTGGGAGGCGACGAGCGGTCAGAAGCTGTGGGAGATCACCGGCTGCCAGACCGACTTCGAGTCCCCGGAGGCGGGCGCGGTCGTGCACGACGGCACGGTCTACGTCTGGCAGGACGCCCGGCTGCGCGCCCTGGAGGCCCGCACCGGCGAGGAGCGCTGGTCGTACCCCATCGGTGACGCGGCCTCCTGCGGTGGTGTCCCGGTCCGGCTCTCCCCAGCCCCCGACGGCTGCGTCTACGTCTCCGCGGGCACCCGCGTGCTCGCCATCGAGGCGGTGAGCGGCATGGTCCGCTGGCACTTCGAGGCCCCGGCGGTCTTCCTGAGCCCGCCGGCCTTCGCTCCCGGACCGGCCGTCACCGGCGGCGGCATCTACCTCGCCGACTACCTCGGCACGGTCTACGCCCTCGACGCCGCCGACGGCCGCGACCGCTGGCGCATCGCCACCGAGGCCCGCTCCTCCGTCGAGCCGGTCCTGGTGGCCGCCGGGCACGTGCACGTCGGCAGCGGCAAGGGCCTCTACACCCTCGACGCGGTCACCGGCACCCCCAAGTGGCGCTTCCAGGCGGGCGGCGACGTCGTGGGCGCGCCCGCGGTGGCGGAGGGCCGCATCCATTTCGGCTCCACCGACCACCTCCTCTACACCCTGAAGGCCGACGACGGACGCCTGCGCTGGAAGCTCGCGACCGGCGGCGAGATCACCGGCTCCCCGGTGGTCAAGGACGGCGTGGTGTACGCGTGCAGCAAGGACCGGTGCGTGTACGCGCTGGACGCGGAGAAGGGCACGGGCACCGCGCGGACCGCTTGAGCGGGTGACGGCCGTCGTACCGGTTGCACGGAAGGGCCTGGGACGGCGGCCGTCGTCGCGGGGGAGCGGGGTTCGTCCCCCGCTCTCAGGGCAGACGCTACGCCGGGTACGCGGCGGTCGCCACACAGTGACATGGCCGTGACAGCCATCCCCTAGAGTGCTCGGCATGCATCGACGGGGGCACATGCTCAGACTGACGGCGGTTTCGGTCCTGGTCGTTCTGGCGCTGACCGGATTCAAGAGCCGCGGCCACGGACACGGCGGCAGCGGCGGCGGGTGCAGCAGCTCCAGCCAGGACCACGACAGCTCCTCGTCCACGTCGTCGGGCGGCGGCTACGGCTCGGGCACGCACCACGACTACGACGATGACGACGACTACTACGGCGACGACACCTCCGCCGGCTCGTCCGGCGGCTCGGCCGGCACACCGACCCCCTCCGAGCACCAGGACGGCACCGCACGGCTGGTGAGCTGCGCGACGGCGAAGAAGCCCTATGCGACCATCGAGGTCACCAACCCCAACGCCGCCGACAGCAGCTTCGACGTCCACATCACCTTCGAGGACGCGGACGACATGACGGTAGACGGCACCATCAAGGAGGTCGACGTGCCCGCGAGCGGCACCAGCACCATCCGGGTGCCGCTGACGAACGCGAAGGAGAACGCCACCGAGGTCGACCACTGCGACCTGGACCCGGTGGCCTCCTACCACTGGTGACTCTCAAGCGCCTCACCGGTGCGGGGCCCTCCCGTCGGCTGGGCTGGCAGGCGTCTCATGAGTCTCTCAGGTCACACAGCACCGGTGATTGGCGGATTCGGGCCACCCTCACCGGCCGTCGCGGCACCAGACCTACCCCGCATCTTGGCCCGAATCCGCCGATCACCGTGTGAAGGGGCGATGCGGCATTCCCGGGGAAGGCCGCAGCCGCCGATTCACCCGGCGTGCACGCGAGGTGCTGCCGCGCCCCACTCACCGGCCGCAAGCCGCTTAGCTGGGCCGTGGCCCAGCCCGGTACCGGGCCCTCGGGCCAGTTACCTGCGCACCGTCGGCAGGGTGGCGCGAACGCGCCTCACATGCACGCCGGGTGAACCGGGTGCGGTCAGCCCTTCAGAGAGTCGAGGAAGGCACTCCAGGCGAGGGGACGGAAGAGGAGTACGGGTCCGTCCTGGGGCTTCTTGGAGTCGCGGACGGGGACGAGGCCGGGGTGTGCGTCGGCCACTTCGACGCACTCGCCGCCGCTGCCGTTGCTGTAGCTGCTCTTGCGCCACACGGCGGTGCTCAGGTCAGTCCCGGTGCTTGCCATCTCGATAGTCCTCCGCCGCTCGTTCGACCATGGCCAGGGACGCCTCTGGCGGTAGTGCCGCGGCCCTGAGCAGATCGTACGACCTGCGGTAGTCCTTCACGAGCGCCGGATAGTCGATGAGTTGGCCGTTGTGGAGCCCTTCGGTGTAGGCCACCGGTGGGGCGTCCGGGAAGGTCATCACCCTCATCATGCCCATCATGAACGGATGGGCGTGCGCCGTTTCCGGGAGGATCTGCAGAACGCCCTGCGTGGAGCGCATCACCTGAGCGATGTGCTCCAACTGCTCCGCCATCTCCGCCGGGGGCAGCAGGGGCTTGCGGACAAGGGACTCGTGCAGCACCGCCCAGAACGACGGCCGCTCCTCCCGGTCCCAGATCTTCGCGCGCTGCAGCCGGGCCCGGACCTGCTTGTCGACGGTCGCGGGCGGCAGCCAGGGCAGCGACGTGTGGACGACGGCCTCCGCGTAGGCCTGCGTTTGCAGCAGTCCCGGTACGAGCATCGGCGCCCAGTCCTCGATCGTCTCCGCGTGCCGCTCCATCTCCGCCACATCCGCGAAGTACTCCGCGTGCCCCGACTGCCGGGCCCGGCGCGCGTCTTCACACCGCCGCTCGAAAAAGCCGTCCGTCCCCAGCACCTTGTCGACGTGCCGGGCCAGATCCACCGGCATCCGCCGCTCTCCCCGCTCGATCTGGCTCAGGAACGGCACGCCCCGGAAGCTGCCCTCCGCCAGCTGCTCCAAGGTCAGCCCCGCCAGCTCACGCTGATAGCGCAACTCGGCACCGTAGAAGGAGGGCACGTTCGCCGAGGCGTCCGGGTCTTTGCGTGGGGGCATAAGTCGTCACCGCCGTTTGCCTGTTGCGCTTGCGCAGCCGAAACCTCTTCAAAAGGTACCGGCGCGGGCATCACTGTGTGACTGTTTCGTCACAGAGCGCACAGGAAGGCGTACGCAACCGTGTCGTCCTCGAATCTTCCCTCCACCCAGCGGGCCAACTCCGTCTACGACACCACCCTCTGCGTGGACGACCTGCGCGAGGCGCTCTCCGCCCACGGCATCACCTTGCCCTCCCTCCGGGTGGACCTGCCGAGCTTCGCGGGCAGATACGAACCCCCGGCCGGCCTGGTCGCGCTCGGCAACTGCAACGCGGCGACGGCGCGCAAGCTGGCGAGGGCGCTGCGGGGTGAGGAACGTGCACCGAGCCGACCGCCGCTGGACGTCGAGGTGGTCGCCGTACCGAAGGCGCTGCAAGGGCTGCGCCGTACCGTCCGCCGTTACCTGGACGCACCCTGCGCCGACGTCCAGCTCTGCGTCACCGAACTCGTGGGCAACGTGATCCGGCACGTGGGGGAGGGGGTTTGTGTCCGCGTACGGGTGGCCCGGACGGAGGGTGGGCGCATCCGCGTCGCGGTCACCGACCCGGAGGCGAAAGCCGTGCCTGTGCTCCTGCCCGCCGCGGACGACGACGAGGCGGGGCGCGGCCTTGCGCTGATCGACGCGGTGACCCTCCGGTGGGGCGTGGAGCAGGGGGTGGAGAAGACCGTGTGGTGTGAGCTGGCGGAGGGAGAGTGACCGGTCGCCTCGGCGGGGCACACGGCCAGGGGCCGAGCTTCCCGCCCGGCCCCTGGCAGATGCGCTGCCGTGTCACGGCGCGTGGCTGTCCGCCAGCGCCTGGCTCGCAGCAGCGGCGGTGGCTCCGAGGATCAGGCCACGGTGGCCACATCCTTCTTGGTGAGCGTCATACGCCATTGCCTTGTTGGACGGGTATCGGCGGACTCGACGTCAACTCCCGCCGAAGAACGGCTGGATCTTGCTCCGCACACACCTCGGCCGCGGCGGCTCCCCCTCCGCGCCGCCGCGGCCGATCCCCGTCGGGGTGGTGGCTTACTTGCCGTTCAGGTCCAGGGCCGGCGGGGCGGGCATGGCGTTATCCATCGTCTTGATGGTGTCCTTGAGGGGTCCCGTCGGCATTGCGTTGTCGAGCGTCGTGACGGTCTCGTCTTCGGCAGGCGGTGTGGGCATCGCGTTGTCCTGCGGAGTCGCTGCGGTGTCCTTGATCTGGTCGCTCATGATCTCGTGATCCTCTGCTGTTGTGACGAGTGAGGAACGCCCGCCCAGAGGCTCCCCCGAGGGCCACCGGACGGGCGTTCGGAGCCGCACTCTAATGGGTTGGGCTCCTGTCAGACCGCCTGCCCCCCGACGCGACGGTCCGGCACGTATGAGAGTGCCTGATGCCGATAAACGAATGCTGAACGGCTCCGGAGCGTGTGCGTGTGTCCCGACGCCTCAGGCGGCTGACGTCGGTCTGATCAGTGCTCGGACGCTGTCGGCCTCCGGGGCACCGCTCTGCTCGTACAGGTTGAGTGCCTCGCGCCAACAAGCCTTTGCGCGATCCATTTGTCCGAGTTTGGTCAGGGAGTGCCCGAGTAGAGTCAGCACGTTCCCACGCATGCGGTCACCGCCGATGCAGCCCAGCGCGAGTGCCTGCTCGGCGTGCTGGGCGGCCTGAGCGGGATGATGAGCGGCCAAGTGAACTTCGGCGATTCGGAAGTTGGCGGTACCTTCCCAGAGCCTCTGCCGGTGGTCGCCGAAGATACGCAGTGCGTCGGAAAACTGGCTGAGCGCTTCGCTGTGGCGACCGGCCTGGATCATGGCAACGCCCAGCGCGTAGTGGCTGTTGGCGAGTCGTACCGTCCGGCCTATCTCGCTATGTGCGGCCACTCCACGCTGCGCGATCTCAACTGCTCGCGTGATGTCGCCCAACCCCAGGTACGCGCGGGACAGATTACCCAGGCTGGTTGCTTCGAATGGCCGGTTGCCAGCCGCGCGTAGTCCGTCGATGGCCCTCTCGAAGAACGCCTTGCCCTCTGCGTGCCTTCCCTGATGCAGGCACATGAGCCCGCGGTTATTGGCCACCCAGCTCACAGCGGTGGAGTCGCCTACCTTCTCGGCCAGTTCCATCGCTATACGGGCTTCCGTTTCCGCCTGCTGTATGCGCCCGGACACCAGCAGCACATCGGTCAGCACGGTGCGAGCTCTACCCTCTGCCCGAGCGTCCCCCGCTCTCCGGGTCGCCTCACACATCGCCCGGGCCGTCATCTCATACTGGTGCGAGTTGGCCCCGGACTCGGTCAGGTCTTTCGCCGCCCAGAGCAGATCGACACCACGTCGCAGCCGATGTGAACCAGTCGATTGTCGGGCGCAGGCCAGCAACGGTGCCGCCTCGGTGTACAGCCAGTCGAGTGCTCCCGCCGCTTCTGCGAACCGCAGCCCTGGGTACTCCGTCGGCTCCAGATCGTCCACCAAGCGGTCACCGGGGCGTTCCATCGCATATACACCGGCAGTCGTAGCCAGATAAAAGTCCAGCACCCGAGACATCGCCGCCTCCCGCTCGCTGGGCGGCCACTCGTCCCTCTCCGCGCAAGCCCGCGCGTAGAGCCGTACCAGGTCATGGAACCGGTACCGCCCGGGCGCCGCGGATTCCAGCAGCGACGTGTCCACCAGGGACTCCAGCAGGTCCTCCGTCTCCTCCGCGGGGAGGTCCAGGACCGCGGCGGCAGCGGCAAGCGAGATGTCCGGGCCGTCCGCGAGGCCCAGCAGGCGGAACGCCCGGGCCTGGGGCGGTTCCAGTTGGCCGTAGCCCAGTTCGAAGGTGGCCTTCACCGCCAGGTCGCCGGCCTGCAGCTCGTCCAGGCGGCGCCGCTCGTCCGCCAGCTTCGCCGCCAGGACCGAGACCGTCCAGGTGCGGCGGGCCGCCAGGCGGGACGCCGCGATGCGGATCGCCAGTGGGAGGAAGCCGCAGGCCGCCACCACGTCCAGGGCGGCCTCGCGTTCCGCCGCCACCCGTTCCTCGCCGACGATCTTCGTGAACAGCGCCAGCGCCTCGTCCGGGGACATGACGTCCAGGTCGACCAGGTGGGCGCCGGCGAGGTCGAGCATGCGGACGCGGGAGGTGACCAGGGCCGCGCAGCCCTCCGTCCCTGGCAGCAGCGGCCTCACCTGCGCCGCGTCCTTCGCGTTGTCCAGCAGGACCAGGACCCGGCGGCCGTCCAGGACCGAGCGGTAGAGCGCTGCCCGCTCCTCCAGGGTGTCGGGGATGTTCGCGTCCGCCGTGCCCAGGGCCCGCAGGAAGGAGCCCAGCACCGTCTCCGGCTCCGCCGGCCTCGGCCCCGCGCCCTGGAGGTCCACGTACAGCTGGCCGTCCGGGAAGGCGGGGCGGGCCCGGTGGGCCACGTGCACCGCCAGGGTGGTCTTGCCGACGCCGCCGATGCCGGCCAGGGCGGAGACCGCCATCACCCGGCCCTCCGCCTCCGACGCCGAGGACAGCACGTCCGTCAGTTCCGAGACGAAGGACGAGCGGCCCGTGAAGTCGGGGACGGAGGCCGGGAGCTGTGCCGGGCGGACCGGGGTCGCCGTCGGTTCCGTCACGGGGGCGGAAGGTTCCGCCAGGGCCGGGTCCGCCTGGAGGATGCGCTGCTGGAGTTCGCTCAGGCCCGGGCGGGGGTCGACCCCCAGCTCCTCCGACAGCAGGCGGCGGGTGTCCGCGTACACCGCGAGGGCCTCCGCCTGGCGGCCGCTCCGGTACAGCGCCAGCATCAGCAACTCGCGCAGGCGCTCGCGGAGCGGGTGCGCCGCCGTCAGGGCCGTCAGTTCCGAGACCGCCTCCGCGTGGCAGCCCTGTTCCAGGTCCAGGTCCAGGCGGGTTTCCAGCAGGCCGAGCCGCCACTCCTCCAGGCGTGCCCGCTGGGCCTCGGCGTACGGGCCGGGGACGCCGGCCAGGGGTTCGCCGTCCCACAGGTCGAGGGCCTGGTTCAGGACCGATCGGGCGCGGCTCAGGTCGCCCGCACCCCGCGCCTTCTCCGCCTCCGTCGCCAGGTCCTGCGCGACCGCCAGGTCCAGGGCGCCCTCGCGCAGGCCCCGGACCGCGTACCCGCCGGACTCGCTGATCAGGACGCCGGGGCTCAACACCTTCCGCAGCCGGGAGGCGTACGTGCGGACCGCCGCCAGTGCCTGTGACGGTGGCTCGGACCCCCAGAGCGCGTCGATCAGCTCCGCCGCCGTGGCCGTACGGCCCTCGCGCAGCAGCAGGGCGGCCAGCAGGGCGCGCTGCTGGGGGGAGCCCGTGCTGAGCGCGTCCTCGCCGTGCCAGGCCCGCACCGGACCGAGCACGCCGAAGCGCAGCGGGCCGGGCTCCGCGACGGGCGCGGAGCCGGCACGCCGCTGCTCGGGTACTCGCGGCCCACCGTCCATGCGTTCGTCCCCCTCGGCATCACGAACAACCCCGTCAGTTTGCCTTGTTCCGGGCGGTTGCGTCAGCCGTGGGAGACGCCGATCACAGAGGGCCACACCTGGGTGCACAGAGCTCTCACAACCTCTCCGCATGCCGGACGCGGGCACCGAGAGCTGACGGAACGTTCAGGAAGAGCGGCGTCGGCCGGGACGTGGGTGTGTACGCCCCGCACGCGTGCGGCGAGGTGCAGTCCCTGGTGTGGCCGGGGTGAGGGACCGGCCGTCGACGGGGCTCAGTCCGTCAGGTCCACCCGTACGGTCAGCAGGTCCGTGCCGAGCGCCCGTACCGCCGTGCTGTTGAGGCGGGGCAGGGTGCGCAGCCGGGCCACGGGGTCGTCGTCGGGGAGCAGGTGGGCGGTGCCGTGGTGCCAGCGGCCGGCGATGCGGACCCGGACCGTGGGGTCGGCCTGGATGTTGCGCACGTACTGCGACTTCAGGCCGAACTCGGAGACCAGCCAGAAGGAGTTCCCGACCCGGCGCCCGCCGACCGGGGTCCGCCGGGGCAGACCGGACGTCCGGCCGGTGGTCTCCAGCAGGGTCTGGAACGGCAGGCGCCGGTTGAGCGGGTTGGCGACGTACCGCTGGACGCGGGTCACGACGCGGTGCTTGCGGTCTGCGTGGCCTGACACGACTCCGGCTCCCCTGTTCTCTTCCGGCACGAGGATGCCAGCCTCCACCGGGGCCACGACTGAGCGCAACGGGGGCGCGGGCCGGGCGCGCCTCACCGGGCCGCCCCGGGCTTGCCGTCTCCGGCCCGCCCGAGGAAGACCGGGTTGGTGAGCGCGGCCATCGCCCCCGGCACCGGTCCCAGTGCCGTCTCGTGCCGCAGCTCGGCCCGCACATAGGCGGCGCGTTCCGGGGTCGTGCGCCACTCCACGGTGCCCGTGCCGGACACCGGCAGCGGTCCGCCGGTGAACAGCACGCCCTGGTCGGTGACGAACCGCACCGAGCAGCGCGGCGCCCCGGACACCTCCAGGCGGACGGTCACGGGCGTGTCGCGCCCGACCGCCAGCCGCTCCCCGATCCCCGCCCGTTCGCCTCCCTCGGCCGTCGCGGAGAACGCCACCGAGACGTGCCGTGACTCGGCCACGTACGACCGTCCGGCCCGCAGCCCCTCCTGGATCGCCTCCCGGGTCAGATCGTCGGCGAGCACGACCGTCTGGGGCAGCCCGACCACGTCCGGGGCGCGGTGGGCGTCGCTGTCGCCCATCGCCGGCAGCCACGTCCGCTCGCCCCGCACCGACGCCACCAGCCCCGCGTCCCAGGCCGCCAGCGCCAGTTCGTCGTCGGGCGTCCAGGGCCCGTTCCACACCTCCACGGCGTCCGCCTCCGCGAACCCGAACTTCCAGCCGCAGCCCACGCAGTCGGCGTGCGGATGGGCCGGCACGACCAGACCGCCCGCCCGCCGGATCTGCCGCGCGAAGTGCGCCCAGCGGCCGTCCCGGGCCCGGTAGCGCCAGTCGACGAAGGTGCCCGGATCGGTGCCGAGCGCCAGCACGTGCCCGTTCCTGGTGGTGACCTCCTCGCCGAGCAGCACCAGCAGGTCGTCGCCGGCCGCGTCGGCCCAGTGGGCGTGCGAGGCGTGGGTGTTGTGGTCGGAGCTGTTGAGGAAGTCGAGTCCGGCCGCGCGGGCCAGGTCCGCGATCTCGGCCGGGGTGCGGCGCCCGTCGGAGTGCCAGGAGTGCAGATGGCAGTCGCCCCGGTACCAGTCCCGGCCCCGCCCCCGGGCCCGGTCCGGCGGGTACACCGCCTCGGGCGTCTGTCCCGCGGCCCCTTCCGTCAGCGTGACGGTCACCTCGTACGACAGCCCCTGCGGCGCCACGGTGTACGGACCGAGCGCGATGTACCAGGTGCCGGGGGACAGCGGCCCGGGGAGATACCCGGGCGTGGCCTCGTCCGCGCGTACGAAGAACTCGCTGCGCGCCCCACCCGACCATCCCCGGAACCCCCGCCCGCCCAGCTCGGTACCGCGCCGGTCGAAGAGCCCGATGTCGAGGGCGTTGCCGGGGGTGCCCGGCGGGACGGGGGGTTTGTCGTACGTGTAGGAGACCCGCAACTCGCGGATTCCCAAAGGCACTTCGAAAGGGAGGTACACGTAGTCCGGCGAACCGGGTGCCAAGGTGCCGCGCAAGGTCGTCACGAGGTCCACGGTAGGCGCCCCAAGGGGCGCGGGACAGTGTCGATATGCGCCTGCGCCGCGTGGGCACGACGAGCCACACCGCACCCGCGCGTGCCCCTGACGAGCGACCGACCAGTCGGTACGATGCCTCATGCGCATCTCCGTCACGATCTTCCTCACCGACGAGACCGTCACCCCCGTCCGGCTGGCGCAGGAGCTGGAAGCACGCCGCTTCTCCGGCCTCTACCTCCCGGAACACACCCACATCCCCGTCGACCGCACCACCCCCTACCCCGCCGGCGGCGACCTCCCCCGCGAGTACGGCCGTACCCTCGACCCCTTCGTCGCCCTGGCCCAGGCCGCCGCCGTGACCCAGCGGCTGGCGCTCGGTACCGGCATCACCCTCGTCGCCCAGCACGACCCCATCGACCTCGCCAAGCAGATCGCCTCGCTCGACCACCTGTCCGGCGGCCGCTTCACCCTCGGCCTCGGCTACGGCTGGAACGTGGAGGAGGCCGCCGACCACGGCGTGACCTGGCGGACCCGCCGGGAGCTGGTCCGGGACCGGATGGCGCTGATGCGCGCGCTGTGGAGCGAGGAGCCGACCGCGTACGAGGGGGAGTTCGGCGCCGTACGGGCCAGCTTCGCCCACCCCAAGCCCGTGCAGAAGCCGCGCGGCCCGGTCGTCGGCCCGCGCACGCTCGTCGGCGGGGCGGCCGGGCCGAAGCTGTTCGCGCACATCGCCGAGTACGCCGACGGCTGGCTGCCGATCGGCGGGCGCGGGCTCTCCGAGGCGCTGCCCGTGCTGCGCTCGGTGTGGGCGGACGCGGGCCGCGACCCGGCCGCCCTCCAGGTCGTCCCGTACGCCGTCCGGCCCACCCCCGGCAAGCTCGCCCACTACGCCGATCTGGGCATCGAGGAGGTCGTGGTGCAGTTGCCGCCGGCCAGGGAGGCGGAGGTGCTGCGCGCGCTCGACGCCTACGGCCCCCTGCTGCCGGACAGTGCCCCGCAACAGTGATCAAACGCGAACGTATGCTCAAGGAATGACGACTTCCGCGACCTCCGGAACCGGCCCCACCGAGAACTCCATGCGTCGCGCCCTCAAACGCGCCCGGGACGGCGTCGCCCTCGACGTCGCCGAGGCGGCGGTGCTGCTCCAGGCGCGGGGTGAGAACCTCACCGACCTCGCCGCCTCCGCCGCCCGGGTGCGGGACGCGGGCCTGGAGGCGGCGGGCAGGCCCGGCGTCATCACGTACTCGAAGAGCGTCTTCATCCCCCTCACCCGGCTGTGCCGGGACAAGTGCCACTACTGCACGTTCGTCACCGTGCCCGGCAAGCTGCGCCGCGCCGGGCACGGCATGTTCATGTCCCCCGACGAGGTGCTGGACATCGCCCGCAAGGGCGCCGCCCTCGGCTGCAAGGAAGCCCTGATCACCCTCGGCGACAAGCCGGAGGACCGCTGGCCGGAGGCGCGCGAGTGGCTCGACGCGCACGGCTACGACGACACGATCGCCTACGTCCGCGCCATCTCCATCCGCATCCTGGAGGAGACGGGACTCCTTCCCCACCTCAACCCCGGCGTGCTGACGTGGACCGACTTCCAGCGGCTGAAGCCCGTGGCGCCCAGCATGGGCATGATGCTGGAGACGACCGCGACCCGCCTGTGGTCCGAGCCGGGCGGCCCGCACCACGGCTCTCCGGACAAGGAACCGGCCGTCCGGCTGCGCGTCCTGGAGGACGCCGGCCGTTCCTCCGTCCCCTTCACCTCCGGCCTGCTCATCGGCATCGGCGAGACCTACGAGGAGCGCGCGGAGTCCCTGTTCGCGCTCCGGAAGGTCTCCCGGGCCTACCACGGCATCCAGGAGCTGATCATCCAGAACTTCCGCGCCAAGCCGGACACGGCGATGCGCGGCATGCCGGACGCCGAACTGGACGACCTTGTCGCCACGGTGGCCGTCGCCCGGCACATCATGGGCCCGGCGGCCTGCCTCCAGGCCCCGCCGAACCTGGTCGACGCCGAGTACGAGCGGCTGATCGGCGCCGGCATCGACGACTGGGGAGGGGTCTCCCCGCTGACCATCGACCACGTCAACCCCGAACGCCCCTGGCCGCAGATCGAGGAACTCACCGAGCGCTCCCGGGCGGCCGGTTTCAGCTTGCGCGAACGCCTCTGCGTCTACCCCGAGTTCGTCCGTCGCGGCGAGCCCTGGCTGGACCCGCGGCTGCGTCCGCACGTGTCCGCCCTCGCCGACCCGGTCACCGGACTCGCGCTGCCGGACGCGCCGGTCACGGGCCGCCCCTGGCAGGAGCCGGAGGAGGTGTTCACCGCCACCGGCCGCACGGACCTGCACAGTTCCATCGACACCGAGGGCCGAACGGCCGACCGGCGCGCCGACTTCGACGAGGTGTACGGCGACTGGGAGGCCCTGCGGGAGGCTGCCGCCCCCGGCATGGCCCCGGAACGCATCGACACCGACGTGCGCGAGGCGCTGCGCACGGCGGCCGACGACCCCACCCGGCTGACGGACGCCGAGGCCCTCGCCCTGCTGCACGCGGACGGTCCGGCGCTGGACGCGCTGTGCCGGGTGGCCGACGACGTCCGCAGGTCTGCGGTCGGCGACGACGTCACCTACATCGTCACCCGCAACATCAACTTCACCAACGTCTGCTACACCGGCTGCCGGTTCTGCGCCTTCGCGCAGCGCCGCACGGACGCGGACGCGTACACGCTCTCGCTGGAGCAGGTCGCCGACCGCGCCCAGCAGGCGTGGGACGTGGGCGCGGTCGAGGTGTGCATGCAGGGCGGCATCCACCCGGACCTGCCGGGCACCGCGTACTTCGACATCGCGAAGGCGGTGAAGGAGCGCGTCCCGGGCATGCACGTGCACGCCTTCTCCCCGATGGAGGTGGTCAACGGCGCCACCCGGACCGGGATGTCGATCCGCGAGTGGCTCACGGCCGCCAAGGAGGCGGGTCTCGACTCCGTCCCCGGTACGGCGGCGGAGATCCTGGACGACGAGGTCCGCTGGGTGCTGACCAAGGGCAAGCTGCCCACGGCCACCTGGATCGAGGTGATCCGCACCGCGCACGAGCTGGGCATCCGCTCGTCGTCCACGATGATGTACGGGCATGTGGACCAGCCCCGGCACTGGCTCGGCCACCTGCGCACGCTGGCCGGGATCCAGCGGGAGACGGGCGGCTTCACGGAGTTCGTGACGCTCCCGTTCATCCACACGAACGCGCCGGTGTACCTGGCGGGGATCGCCCGGCCCGGCCCGACGATGCGGGACAACAGGGCGGTGACGGCGATGGCCCGGCTCCTGCTGCACCCGTGGATCCCCAACATCCAGACAAGCTGGGTCAAACTGGGTACCGAGGGGGCGGCGGAGATGCTCCGCTCCGGCGCGAACGACCTCGGCGGGACGCTGATGGAGGAGACGATCTCCCGCATGGCGGGCTCCTCGTACGGCTCGTACAAGTCGGTCCGCGACCTGGTCGCGGTGGCGGAGGCGGCCGGCCGCCCCGCGAAGCCGCGCACCACGCTCTACGGCGAGGTACCGCAGGAACGGCAGCGGGCGGCCGAGGCGTCCGACGGCCACCTGCCGGACCTGCTGCCGGTCCTGGACTGAGCGGTCCCGGGCCGAACCCCTGGACCGGCCTGACGGGGCGGGAGGCCGGGACCGACCTCTGGACCGAGCCCCCTCCGCGGACTGAGTACGATGATCCGACCCCTGTGCTGAGAAGGGGGACCCGTAGCGGAGGAGATGCGTCCCGTGGCTGCCCGACTGCCCTCGTGGGCCTGGGTCACCGGTCTGACGGCGGGGGCGACCGCGGCCGTCGTCGCCCTCGCCGTGCAGGCGAATCACGGGCCGCATCCCACGGCCGCCGTGACCAGGCCCAGCGCGTCGGCATCGGCGAGCCCCCACGCGTCCCTGACACCGAGGACGCCGTCCGCCCCCGCCCTGCCGGACGAGTCCGGCGAGGGCCGCCGGATCGTGTACTCGCTCGGTGAGAAGCGGATCTGGCTGGTCGACGCGACCGGCAAGGCGGCCCGCACGTTCACGGTGTGGCCGGGCACGGTGAGCCCGCAGCCCGGCCGCTACTCGATCACCCTGCGCACCCAGTCCCTCAAGGGCTCGGACGGCGTGGAGATCGAGCACGTCATGTACTTCACCAAGGTGTCCGGCGTGAACGTCGCCTTCTCCAACGCCCTGGACGGCTCCTCGCCCCCGCCCGCGAACGGCCAGAAACTGGGCGGCATCCGCCTGCACAAGGAGGACGGAGCCGTCCTGTGGGCCTTCGGCGACCAGGGCACCCGGGTGGCGGTGGTCAAGTAGCGTCCCGGCCGCCCGAGGGCAGCTGGTTGACGATGAGCGCGACGCCGCTGAGCAGGAACACGCGGGTCGCCGCGTCCAGGCCGTTCCACGTCTTCGACTGCCACATCGCGAACCACTCACCGCCGATCGCGATGAACCCGGCACCGAAGAGCAGCAGGAGCATCAGCAGGCCGTAGGTGGACCAGCGCCGGGCGAGGGCGTCCCTCCGGCGCGCCCACAGGTACGTCCCCCAGACCAGCAGCAGCGCCGCCACGGTCTCCCACACGATGACGAGGACGTACGCGGTGTCCTGAAGTGCCGTACTGGTGACGGCCCGCCACATCAGGTCGTCGTCCTTGAACGTCGTGTCCATCGCCAGTACGTGCCGCACGAACTGCTGGTTGGTCCCGAAGTCGGTGATGTTGCCGAGCGCGACCAGGGCGATGTAGAGGGCGAGTATGCCGGTGAGCACACCGGCGGCGAGCCTGAGGCCGGTGTGATGGGTGGGGGTGGTGGTCATGGCTGGATTCTTCCCGGTGGCCGCCCCGGTCCGCCGTACGCATTGCGCCAGAATCCGGCCGGGCGGCGCTGAACGGACCGTTCCCGGTCGATTACAGTGCTGGGCGTCGTACAGGCGGACGGTGCCAGGGGAGGTCTGGTGGGGGCGACAGCCGGTGCCGTCTGGGGGCGTGCCGAACAGCAGGACTACCGGAGCCGGGTGCGGGGGACACTGCTCGGGGCCGCGGTGGGCGACGCGCTGGGCGGGCCCGCCGATCCGCTGTCCCTGGAGGAGATCCGGGCCGCGTACGGCGGTGAGGGGCTGCTGGACCTGGCCTTCGGGCACGGGCGGCGCGGCACGGTCACCCATCACACCCAGCTGACCCTGTTCACCGTGGACGGGCTGATACGCGCCCAGGTGCGCCGCGACACCGGCGCCTGGCATCCGCCGACCGATCTGCACCGGGCCTATCTGCGCTGGGCGGCCACCCAGCGGGACTGGGGGCCCGACGAGCGCCGCAAGGAAGACGGCTGGCTGGCCCGCGAGGAGTGGCTGTACGCCCGCCGGGACCCCACCCGCGCGCTGCTCATCGGGTTCGGCGACGACACCATGGGCACGCTGGAGTCCCCGAAGAACCCGGGGGAGCTGGGCCCGGAGGCGGTCGCCCGCTCGGCACCCTTCGGCCTCCTCGTCGGCTGGGAACCCCAACTGGTCGTCCAACTGGCCGTGGAGTGCGCGGCCCAGACCCACGGCCACCCCATCGCCTACCTGTCGGCGGGCGCGTACGCCGTGATCGTGCACGGGCTGGCCCGCGGCGACAGCCTGGACGGTGCCGTGCAGCGGGCCCTCGCCCTGCTCGCCGTCCGCCCCGGCCACCAGCCGGTCTCCGACGCCCTCCAGCACGCCCTCGGAGCGGTACGGCAGGGGATGCCGACCCCGGCCCGGGTGGAGGAGCTGGCCGGCGACGGCACGGCGGACGGGCTGCTGGCCGCGTCCGTGTACTGCGCGCTGGTGGGGGAGGACGTACGGCACGGGCTGTGCCTGGCGGTGAACCAGAGCGGCCCCTCCGCCGCGGCGGGCGCCCTCACCGGCGGCCTCCTCGGCGCCCTGCACGGCGAAACGGCCCTCCCGCCGGCCTGGCTGGCCGAACTGGAGGGCCGTCCCACGATCCTCGAACTGGCCGACGACTTCGCGATGGAGATGACCCAGGGCCCCGCGCTGCACGGCCCGGCCGGTTCGTCACCGGGGTGGCTGGCCCGGTATCCGCGGGCGTGAGCGGAGTCCCGGTGACAGCCGCTACGGCGCCCCCACCACGTCGTCGCCCGCCGTGGCCGGCACCGGTACCGCCGCCACCGCGTCGCCGTCCGTGTTGACCTTCTCGATGACGGCCAGGCGGGCCGGGGTGTCCTCCGGCTTCAGGTAACCGATGAGGATGTAGAGGACCAGGGAGACCGCGAGCGGGATCGAGACCTGGTACTGGAGCGGGACACCGCCGTCGACGCTCCAGTTGATGGGGTAGTTGACCAGCCAGAAGGCCAGCAGACCCGCCGCCCAGCTGGTGAGCGCGGCCGTCGGGCCGGAGCGGCGGAACGTGCGCAGCAGGCCGAGCATCATCGGGATCGCGATGGGGCCCATCAGACCGGCCACCCACTTGATGACGACGGTGATGATGTCCTTGAGGGTGGGCGAGTTGACCTGGGTCGCTACCGCCATGGACAGGCCGAGGAACACGACCGTCGTGACCCGGGCCGCGATCAGCCCCGAACGCTCGCTCCAGCCCCGCGCCTTGGCCGACAGCACCGGCGCCACGTCCCGGGTGAACACGGCGGCGATCGCGTTCGCGTCGGAGGAGCACATCGCCATGGTGTGGGAGAAGAACCCGACGATGACCAGGCCCAACAGGCCGTGCGGCAGCAGTTGTTCGGTCATCAGGGCGTAGGAGTCGGAGCCGTCCGGCTTCTGCGCGTGGACCAGCAGCGGGGACATCCACATCGGGAAGAACAGCACCACCGGCCAGACCAGCCACAGCACCGCCGACAGCCGGGCCGAGCGCTCGGCCTCGTGGGCGCTGCCGGTGGCCATGTAGCGCTGGGCCTGGTTGAGCATGCCGCCGTTGTACTCGAAGAGCTTGATGAAGAGGAACGCGAGGAGGAACACCGTGCCGTAGGGGCCGACCAGCGGCTTGCCGTGGCCGTGCAGGGCCGGTTCGTCCCAGGCGCCGAAGAAGCCGATGTTCTTGTCGTTCAGCTTCAGCACGACGGCCACGAACATCGCGATGCCGGCGAGCAACTGGATGACGAACTGGCCGAGTTCGGTCAGCGCGTCCGCCCACAGGCCGCCGATCGTGCAGTAGACCGCGGTGATCGCGCCGGTGATGAGGATGCCCTGGTTCAGCGAGACGCCGGTGAAGACCGACAGCAGGGTGGCGATGGCCGCCCACTTGGCGCCCACGTCCACGATCTTCAGCAGCATGCCGGACCAGGCGAGCGCCTGCTGCGTGGGCAGGTTGTAACGGTTCTTCAGGTACTCCAGCGGGGAGGCCACATGGAGCCGGGAACGCAGTCGGTTGATGCGCGGCGCGAACAGCTTCGACCCGATGGCGATGCCGAGCGCGATGGGGAAGGACCAGGTGATGAAGGAGGTGACGCCGTAGGTGTAGGCGATGCCCGCGTATCCGGTGAACATCACGGCGCTGTAGCCCGACATGTGGTGCGAGATGCCGGAAAGCCACCAGGGCATCTTGCCGCCGGCCGTGAAGAAGTCGGAAACGTTGTCCACGCGCTTGTGCGACCAGACGCCGATCGCGACCATCACACCGAAGTAGCCGATGAGCACGGCCCAGTCGAGACTGTTCATGTGCCCGATCGTGGGTCCGCCCACATGAACACGACAAGCAAGCGTAAGGTCAAGTCACGGTAAAATTGTTCGACTTGCTGATCGACGTTCATCAGTGTGAACGGCGGAAAAGTCTCGCGAAAGTGGCTCAGCGCATCAGCTCGCCCGCGTTGACCAGCAACGACTGCCCCGTGATCGCCCGCGCCCGGTCCGAGGCGAGGAACACCGCCGCATCCGCCACATCCCCGTCGGTGGCCAGCTCCGGCAGCGCCATCCGCTCGCTCAGCCGCGCCAGCACCTCCTCCTCGGGCACCCCCTCCGTCAGCGCGGTGAACCGGACGTACGCCTGCACCGGCGGCCCCCACATCCAGCCCGGCAGCACGGTGTTGACCCGGATCCGGTACGGCCCCAGCTCCCGCGCCAGCGAGTACATCGCACTGGTCAGCGCCCCCTTCGAGGCGGCGTACGCGGCCTGCTTCACCTGCGAGGGCGCGGCCACCGCCGACTGCGTCCCGATGAACACCACCGACCCGCCCCCGCCCGCCCTCAGCGCCGGCAGGCAGGCCCGGGTCATCCGCAGCGTCCCCAGCAGGTTCACGTCGACGACCGACCGCCAGGTCGTGAAGTCGGCGTCCTCCAGGCCGCCGAAGTACGAGTCCCAGGCGGCCACCTGCACCACGGCGTCGATCCCGCCGAACCGCTCCCGCGCCAGCGCCGCCAGCGCCTCGCACTGCCCCTCGTCCGTGATGTCCGTCGCCCGGAACGCCGTACGCGTGCCCTCCGGATCGATCCCGGCCGCGCTCTTGGCGAGGTTCGCCTCGGTGCGCGCGCCGAGCACCGCGTTGCCGCCGTCCCGCACGACGGCCGCGGCGACCTGGTGGCCGAGCCCGGCCCCGACGCCCGAGACGACGACGGTCTTGCCCGCGAGCAGGGACATGGGCCCTCCTTCGGTATGGCGCTTCATCTGACGGGGCGTCAGAGTATGGGCGACCGCAGGAAAGGGGAACCGCATGAGCGAGGACACCCGCAGCGAGCGGTACGCCGAACTGGCCGCCGTCGGCCCGTACGGCGTCCGCCCCGGCCACGCCCTGATCACCATGGTCGAACCGCACCCCGGCCACGAGTACGCGTACAACCGCTGGTACGAGGACGACCACTACTACGCCGGCGCGATGGCCATGCCCTGGATGTACGCCGGCCGCCGCTGGGTCGCGCCCCGGGAGCTGCAACTCCTGCGCTGCCCGGAGAAGTCGGCCGTCGCCCAGCCGGTCACCGCCGGCTGCTACCTCTCCACCTACTGGATCGCCGCCGGCCGCTACGACGACCACATGAGGTGGACGGTCGCCATCAACAAGCGCCTCAACCGGGACGCCCGCGTCTACCACGACCGCACCCACGTCTTCACGGCCTTCCAGGACCACGAGACGACGGTGTACCGGGACGGCGCCGCCGGTCCCCGCGACTTCCACGCCCTCGACCACCCGTACGCGGGCCTGGTGCTGGAGGTGATCGACGCCGAGTCCGCCGAGCGGCGGACCGCTCTGCTGGAGTGGCTGCGCGACCGCCACCTGCCGCGTCGGCTCGCCGGCTCCCCGGCGGCGATGGTGACCGTGTTCCGGCCCACCCCGCTGCCGGGCGACCGCATGACCTACGTCCGGCAGGTCGAGGGCGTGGACACCCGGCTCACCCTGCTGTGGTTCCTGGAGCGGGACCCGCGGGAGTGCTGGGAGGAGCACTTCACGGGGCTGGACGGGCAGGTGGCCGCGGCGGGACCGGGCCGGGTGGAGCTGGTGGCGCCGTTCATCCCGACGGTGCCGGGCACGGACACGTACGCCGACCGGCTCCGCTGACCGTCAGGGCTTCTTCAGCTCGTCGGGGCACGGCGTACCGCGCGGCAACTGGTACGGCGCGGCCAGCCGGTACGTGCCCGGCTTCGGCGCGAGCAGCGTGGTCCACTTGTCCCCGTCGACGTCCTCCGGCGTCGCCATCAGGCACGCCTTGACCTTGTCGTAGGACTGGCTCTTGCCGTGCTCGTCGACGATGCTCAGCCACGGCGAGTAAGGGATCCGGATCAGGATCCGCCCGGCCTTGCTCACCCGCAGCGTCATCTCGCCCTGCTCGGCCCGGTCCACCACCGCGTTCGGCTCGGCGAGCGGCGCCGGATCGGTCACCTTGAACAGCTGCCAGTTCGCGTCGCCCCAGACCTGCTTCAGATACGGCATCCCGCGCCGCAGCAGCTGCCGCTCGCGCTCGCCGCCGTCTCCGTCCGGGTTGTCCTTGGGCAGCACCACGTAGTGCACGGCCCACCGCTGGAGCCACTCGTGGTAGTTCGCCGAGTTGAGCGTGTCGTCGTAGAAGAGCGGGTTGCGCTCCATGTCGGCCTGCCGGTTCCAGCCGCGGGCCAGGTTGACGTACGGCGCGAGCGCGGAGGCCTCGCGGTGCGAGCGGGCCGGGACCACCTCGACCCGGCCCTTCTCGGCGCCGACCTTCTGCAGCTCGTTGACCAGCGGCGCGAGCTCCCGCGCCCAGGAGGCGGCCGGGGTGGTGTGGATGATGTCGTCCACCGACTTGAAGCCGAGCCAGCCGACGAAGCCGAGGAAGGCCAGCACGGTCACGTACCACTTGCGGGACTTCGGCACGGTGTACGGCAGGGCCGCGATCAGGGCCGCGCCCGCGAACATCATCGGCAGCCGCGAGATGTTCGACCCGATCTGCGAGCTGATCAGCCACACCAGGACGACGGCGACGCTGTAGACGGCGGCCGTCAGCCGGACCGTCACCCACTCCTTCGGCACCAGGAACAGGCACAGCAGGCCGTACGACAGCGGCATGACCACCGAGCCGAAGCCCATGGGCTGGGTGCCGGAGAACGGGAACAGCCAGGCCGACACCGCGACCACCGCCGACGGCGCGAGACCCAGCGCCCACGCGCCCGGCCGCCGCTTCTGCAGGAACAGCGCGACCGCGACCAGGCCCACGAACAGCCCCGCGACCGGCGAGGCCATCGTGGCGAGCGCCGCCAGCGGGGCGGCGACCAGGGCCTTCGCCCAGCGTTTGAACCGCCACCGGTGCGGCCAGCAGAACACCGCCGCCACCGAGCCGAGCGCGAACATCGTGCCGAGCCCGAAGGTCACCCGGCCGGAGATCGCGTTGCACAGGAAGGCGAAGACCCCGGCGAGCGAGGCCCACAGCGGGTTCCTCACCGACCGGCTGCGGATCAGCACCGTCGTCAGCAGACCGGCCGAGACCGTACCGGCGATCATCATCGTGGTCCGCACGCCGAGGACCGACATCAGGTACGGCGACACCACGCTGTACGACACCGGGTGCATGCCGCCGTACCAGGCGAGGTTGTACGCCGAGTCCGGGTGCCGGCCGACGAACTCCGCCCACGCGTCCTGCGCCGCGAGATCGCCACCGCTGTTCGCGAAGGTGAAGAACCAGATGATGTGCAGCACGCCCGACAGCACCGTCATCGACAGCGCGGGGTGCCGGAGCAGCCGCTGCCGGAGCGGTTCCAGGGCGGCGAGCGGACGGGCGCGTCCGCCGGGGCGCACCCCGGCGTCGGGCTCGGCGACGCGCCGGCCCGGGTCAGTCGTGGACAGACGTATTCGCGGGCCGGATCCCGGGCCCGGATCTGCGTCGTCGGCGTGTGTCGGCTCCGCTGTGGCCACCTGAAGGCACTCCCCGTGTCCCGTCTTCTGTTCTCGGCCGCTTCCCTCGGAGTACCCGGCCGCGTTCCGTCCAGTTCGCGGCCCTGTCCCGGGACCGGCGACCTGCCCCGATTCGTGACGCTAGCACGCACCCCGCCACGGGGCTCCCGGGTGGGGGCTCCGTGACGGGGTGCGCGGGGGACGGGGACGGGCGGGCGGGGGCGTACGGCCGGGGTGGGCGGGGCGTACGGCCGGCCCGGCGGGTCAGCCCAGCCGGGTCAGCTTGGCGCCGATGCCGGGCTCGGTCAGGTCCTTCTGGAGGGCCACCGGGACCTTCACCGCGCCGGCCGTACCGTCACCCACGGTGAGCGTCCCGACCCGGGTGCCGGCCTTCGCGGTGTGCGGCACGGTCCCGGACGCGAAGGACAGCTCGACCTTCTTCCCGGCCCAGCCGGCCGCCGTGACGTCCTTCGTCACCACGACCGGGGTACGGCCGCCGAGCCGGTCGTCCACGTAGCCGACGACGTCCCCCTTCTTCACGATCCTCGCCGAGGTCAGCGCGTCCTGGGCGGCGAGCAGCGCCGTCTTGCTGACCGCGTTGACCGTCTTCAGGATCTCCGGCTTGTGCTGGCCGAGGATCGCGCCGACGATCGTCACCGTCTGCCCGCCGACCTGCTTGCGGGAGGCGAAGAGCAGGTTGCCGCCGGCCGCGGTGGTGCTGCCGGTCTTGATGCCGATCGCGCCGATGCGGTACGGCAGCTCGTTGTAGTTCGGCCAGAACTTGCCGGAGGGGTCCGTCCAGCTCGCCGCGCTGCTGATCGCGACCAGGGCCGGGACCTTGACGAACGCGCGGCCCAGCTTCACCTGGTCCTCGGCCGTGGAGACGGTGGTCTCCTTCAGCCCCGAGGGGTCGGTGTACGTCGTGCCGGTCATCCCCAGTTCCTTGGCGGTGGCGTTCATCTTCTTGACGAACGCCGCCTCCGAGCCCGCGTCCCAGCGCGCGAGCAGCCGCGCGATGTTGTTGGCGGAGGGGATCAGGACGGCAGACAGGGCCTGCTTCTCGGTGAGGGTGTCACCGGCCTTGACGGTGTCGAGCGTGGACTCGCCGGCCTTGTTGTAGCCGCCCTCCTTCTCCGCCGTCGCGTCGACCTTGATCTTCGGACCCTCCTGGCCCGGCTTCAGCGGGTGGTCCTTGAGGATGATGTACGCCGTCATGGTCTTGGCGACCGAGCCGATGGCCACGGGGGTCTGCTTGCCGAAGTGCCCCATCGTGCCGACGCCGTCCACGTCCATCCAGCCCTGGCCCTCGCCGGGCCAGGGCAGTTGGGTGCGGTCGCCGGCGAAGGTGTAGCTGTCCTTGCCGGTGAGCGCGAGGGTGGGCGTCGGCAGCGGGCGCACGGCCTGTACGACCGCAAAGATGATCGCCAGGAGCAGGACCAGCGGGGTCCAGATCTTGATCCGGCGCACGAGCGTGCGGACCGGGGTCTCCGGGGGCGGGGGCGTGTTCGTCAGCTCCGCCAGCAGGTCCAGCGGGGGCTTGGGCGGGAGCGGCTGCTGGGTGGTGCGCTCGGGGCCGATCTGGGGGACGGGGGTGGTGGCGTCCGCCGCCTTGGCCTCGGCGGCCGGCTTGCGCAGGTCGTCCTTGAGCGCGACGAACTTGCTGGTGCGCTCGGACTCGGACTCCGGGGCCTTCGGCTTGCCGCCGAGCTTGAGCATGGTCGTCGGCTGGTCGACGGGCGGTGTCTTGGGGCGGACGGCCTTGAAGACGGTGGTGGGCTGGTCGAGGTGCGCCGCCTCGTCTTCGCCTTCGGCGTCCGGTTTCCCGCCCGCATCACCGGTGCGGCTCTCGGCGCCGGCTGCGGGTGACCCCTGCGGTGCGTCCCCACCGTCGGCGTCCTCCGGGCCGTCGTCGCCCGCAACCGCCTCGGCTACGCCTTCGCCGCCGACGGCGACACCGGCACCGCCCTCGGCGCCCTCACCGGTCTCGGCGTCCGCCGGGTCCTTCGCGTCCGCATCGGCCTCGGCGTCCGCCACGCTCTCCGCGCCGGCTTCCGCGTCCGTCCCGGCCTCCGCGCCCGCCTTGGCGTCCTCGTCCTTGGCCGGCTCGGCGCGGTCGGCGTCCGCGTCAGACGGCTCTTCGACGTCAGCCTTGGCGTCAGACGTGTCCTCGGCCTCTGCGTCCGCGTCAGACGGCTCCTGGGTCTCTGCCTTCGCGTCAGACGGCTCCTCGGCGTCAGCCTTGGCGTCAGACGTGCCCTTGGCCTCCGTTTCCGCGTCAGACGGCTCCTGGGCCTCTGCCTTGGCGTCAGACGTGTCCCCGGCCTCTGCGTCCGCGTCAGACGGCTCCTCGGTCTCTGCCTTGGCGTCAGACGTGCCCTCGGACTCCGCATCGGCGTCAGACGGCTCCTCGGCCTCTGCCTCTGCCTCCGCCCCGGTCTTCGGCTTCGTGGCCTTCGCCGGCTCCTCCCCGGCGTCGTCGGCGTTCGCAGGTGCGTCCGGGCTCGGTTCGCGCACCCAGGTCGACACCGCCGCCTGCAGGTCGGTGTCCTCGGGGTCGGCCGACTGCTTCCGCGTGGTCGGGGTTCCGGGTCGTACCGTCAGGACCTTCGTCGCCGTGTCGCCGGCCGAGGACTTCCGTTCGCGGGACACCGCGAGACGCGGATCGCGCGCCTCGGGAACCGAACCCGCGCTCCCCGACGTCGGTTCCGCCGACGACTCGCGCTGCTTCGACCTGTCGGGGGACTCGCCCGCCACCGATGCCTCCTCCATGCGCCGCACGCCTACGCGCGCGCCCTGTCCGAACCATGTACCAGTGTCCTGTGTGAGGGCTTGGCCCCTGCGGTAGACGAGAACGACATACCTACCGGTTCCCTCACGAACCGGTCACGCACCCTCGACAGACCAATGTGAGAGGGGTCACCCTGTCATTCATCCACGCGGGGAGGCATGGATGGGCAGGAGCCGCAGAACACTTCCGGAGGAGCTTCTGTTGCTGGCACTGGACCCGACCACGGGTACCACTGCACAGCCGCAGTCGCTCGACCTCGGTCTGGCCGGTGCACAGCTAGTGGAGCTGGCGCTGGCCGGACGGATAGCCCCAGACGGGGATCGTATCGCCGTGGTGGTGCCACGGCCGACAGGAGATCCGACTCTGGACTGCGCGTTGGAGTTGCTGCGAAGGCGTGGCGCTCCCGTGCGTGCCGTCCACTGGATCGGCGGGCCCCGACTCGGGCTCCGCCAGACCTACCTCTCGCATCTGGAGCGGTGCGGCATGGTCGCCGCCGTGCCGGGTCAGATGTGCGGGGTGTTGCCGACGACGCGCTACCAGGCGACGGACAACGACATCAGCCGGGAGATCCGTGCCCGGCTGGACTCCGCGATCCGCACCGGCGTACCGCCGGACCCGCGGACCGCGGCGCTCGCCGCCCTGGCGCACGCCGTCGGGCTCGGCAAGCATCTGTATCCGGGGAACGAGGGACGGTCGTCCCGGTCCCGGCTGCGGGATCTGATCCGGCACGACCCCATGGGCGGGCTCGTCGCCCACGCCGTCATGGACGTTCAGAACGGTGCGGCCGCCCAGCCGCGCCGCGGCCCGGCCTCGGCCGGCCGTCAGCCCGCGCCCGGCGCCAGGCCCGCGCCGGAACCCGCACGCGGGGTTCCGATGCAGCCGCGTCGCGGGTCCATGGCGCGCGCCGTGGCCCACTGAGCCGTAACCCCGGTCCCCACAGACCCGGTTCGGGAGCCGCTGGTCCGAGCGGGGCGGTGAGATCCTTGTGGTCTCGCCGCCCCGCTCGACCGCGTCCCCGGCTGCATATCCACGGTTTCCCAGCGGTAGAAAGCACCTTGGTGGCAGTCTGCTCAACAGCAGATACGCAAAGTGTTAAGCAACAGGCAGGCAGCCGGAGGTGCACGTCCCGTGGCGTCCAATGTCAATCCCACCGTCAGGCGGCGCCGGCTGGGCCAGGAGCTGCGCAGGCTCCGTGAGCTCAAGGGCATGACGGCCGAAGAGGTGGCGGAGCGGCTGCTGGTGTCGCAGTCGAAGATCAGCCGGCTGGAGAACGGCCGGAGAAGCATCAGCCAGCGCGACGTGCGCGATCTGTGCGGGGTGTACGAGGTCGAGGACCAGCGGATCGTCGACTCGCTGATGGAGATGGCCCGGGATTCCAGACAGCAGGGCTGGTGGCACACCTTCGGCGACATCCCGTACAGCGTGTACATCGGGCTGGAGACGGACGCCGAGTCGCTGCGGGTGTACGAACCCCAGCTCGTGACCGGGCTGTTGCAGACCCGTGCCTACGCCGAGGCGCTGGTGCAGGGCGCGTTGCCGGAGACGTCGACCGCGGAGATCGAGAAGCGTGTCCAGGTGTGGATGCGCCGACAGGAACGTATCACCGCCCAGGCCAACCCGCTCCGGCTGTGGGTGGTGCTCGACGAGGCGGCGCTGAAGCGGGTCGTGGGCAGCCGGCTGGTGATGCGCGAGCAGTTGGAGCACCTGATCGAGATGTCACAGCTGCCGCACGTCACCGTGCAGGTGCTGCCCTTCGACGTGGGCGCGCATCCGGGGCTCAACGGCCAGTACGCGATCCTGGAGTTCGCCGACGCGGCCGACTCCAGCGTGGTGTACCTGGAGGGCGTGACCAGCGACCTGTACCTGGAGAAGGCGCAGGACGTGCAGAAGTACGCCGTGATGTACGAGCACCTGCGGGCGCAGTCCCTCAATGTGGAGGCGTCCCGGAAATTCATCGCCGATGTGGCGAAAGAGTACGCCGACTGATGCGAGATCGCGCGAGGCGCGGGATCGTACACCGCCGGTCCACTCCAGTGGAAGGCTCACCTGGAATATGCCATCCGGTCGAGTGAACGGCTCCTCCGCGGCGAGCAGTTGCCCGGTAGCGTCGATCACGCCAACCAGTCGACATGGTTGGCGTGAACCGCACTACGCAACTCGCAACAGGAGTGGACATGGCACTGATTCAGGGCGCTTCGGAGACGTGGATGAAGTCCTCCTATTCCGCGGGCAACGGCGCCTGCGTCGAGGTCAAGTCGCCCACCGCCGCCGAACTCGCCGTCCGTGACTCCAAGACGCCCGAGGGCCCGATCCTGGCCTTCCCGGCCGACGCGTGGAACGCCTTCGTGTCCTCGGTCAAGGCGTGAGGGGTTCTCCCTGACCCTGGTCCGTACAACAACTGCACACGCACCACCAGGAGAGCCCTCTCGACCAGTCGCCGTCCTTGCCGAGAGGGCTCACCGCCTTCTTCCGGGCCACCGCGAGGCCCGAGCCGTGCTCAGCCCAGCTGGGCCTCGATCGCGGAGACGACCTCGGCCGACTCCGGCTCGGTCTGCGGCGAGAACCGCGCGACGACCCGACCGTCACGGCCGATGAGGAACTTCTCGAAGTTCCAGCGGATGTCCCCGCTGTGCCCCTCGGCGTCGGCGAACCCCACGAGCCGCTCGTACAGCGGATGCCGGCCCGCCCCGTTCACCTCCACCTTCTCCGTCAGCGGGAAGGTCACGCCGTAGGTCGCCGAGCAGAACTCCGCGATCTCCTCGGCGGTGCCGGGCTCCTGCCCGAGGAACTGGTTGCAGGGCACGCCCAGCACGGTGAAGCCCTGCTCGGCGTACCGCTCCTGGAGCTTCTCCAGCCCGGTGTACTGCGGGGTCAGGCCGCACTTGGAGGCCACGTTCACGATGAGGACGGCCTTGCCCGCGAACCGCGACAGATCCGCGGAGCCGCCCTGGAGGGCCCCGATCTCGACGTCCAGCGGGGAGCCGCTGTGCTCAGTAGTCGTCATGCCCGGATGCTAGCCCCGCCGGCCCCC
Organism: Streptomyces flaveolus; assembly: GCF_000716535.1. GTDB lineage: Bacteria > Actinomycetota > Actinomycetes > Streptomycetales > Streptomycetaceae > Streptomyces > Streptomyces flaveolus_A. The sequence continues at coordinate 207,587 of NZ_JNWV01000007.1, forward strand.
GCCCCCCTGCCCGGCCTCACCCAGACACCCCCGCCTCCCCTGCGCGGCCCTGCCCCGGCCTCCTCAGCGGCCTCGCCACGGCCCACCTCCGGGGCCGCACCCTGGTTTACCTCCGGGAGCCTCGCCCCGGCCTCCTCCGCGGCCGCACCCTGGCCCACCTCCGGGGCCTCGCCCCAGCCTCTTCGCCCGGCCCGCCTCGTACGTCACAGGCCCCTTTGCCCGCCTCGCCCACACCACCGACTCTCCTGCGCGGCCCTGCCCCGCCCTCCTCCGCGGCCGCACCCTGGCCCACCTCCGGGGGCCTCATCCCAGCCTCTTCGCCCGGCCCCGCCCCGTACGTCACGGGCCTCTTTGCTCGGCCTCGCCCAGACGACACCGATTGCCCGTCTCGCCCAAGACGCCACCGGCTCCTCACCTCCGGTCCCCGGCTCCCCATGTCACCGGCCCCCGGCTCCCGGCTCCCCACGTCACCGGCCCTCGGCTCCTCCCTGCCCCGCCTCTACCAGGACGTCACCGGCCGTCGTCCGCACGTACAGCACCGACCGCCCGGCCCGCCGCCGGGTCACCAGCCCCGCCTCCCGGAGCACCTTCAGATGGCGGCCCACCGAGCCCAGCCCCTGCCGGGTCACGGCGGTCAGCTGGGTGGTGCTCATGGGGGAGCCGAGGAGCACCAGCACCGCGGCCCGGCCCGGTCCGAGCAGCGCGCTCAGCCCGGCGGGCACCACCCGGCCCCCGTCCCCGGCCAGGACACCGGCACAGGGATAGACCACTGCGTACCGCGCATGGTCCTCCCAGGCGACCCAGCCCATGCGCTGCGCGGTCACCGGCACGAACACCAGCTCCGCGCCGGAGATCTCGCGCGGCGGATACTCGTGCAGGTTGATCTGGAACCGGTTGTCCCCGAGCCACCGCGTGCCGCCCGGCCGGAGGGAGTCCAGCACGCTCGCCCAGCCGCCCCGGGTCGCCTGCGCGGTCCGCGCCACCACATCGGCCTCCAGCACCCGCCGGCGCCGCTGCCAGGACGGTCGTACGGTCTCCTCCCACACCCACTCCAGCAGTACGGCCGCCCGCTCGGGCAGATCGTCCCGGTCCAGCTCGGCGGGCAGCGGTCCGGCGAGGGAGAGCCGCAGGTGCGCGCGGGCGTCCGCCGGCCGGGTGGCGCGGACCCGGGCGATCCCGTTCGCAAAGCTCTCGCCGTCGCGGGGCGTGGGCGTGAGGAAGTCGGCGATCCACTCCCGCCCCAGCCCCGCCCGCACCAGCCGGGCCGTCACCGGGTCGGCCGCGAGCCTGTCCCGGTAGGCGGGCAGATGCGTGCTCAGCCAGGAGTGCTCACCGGGATGCGTCCCCTGCCCGGCGTGCAGCAGCTTCAGCCCGGCGAAGGTCTCGGCGAGCGGCGAGATGACGAACCGGCTCCGGGCCAGGGTGTCCGCGTTGAGCTGCCACCACCCCACGAGCGCCTCCTCGTACGCCGCGTATGGACCTCTCGGTACGGACCTCTCGGTACGGACCTTTCGCGCACGGACCTTTCGCACGACGGCGAAACAATAACGAGCCCGCTGCGGCCCGTCCGAGACTCCGGGACATGCCCAGCTACCGATCCCTGTTCCGCACCCCGGAGTTCACCCCGCTCTTTCTCGGCGCCGCCGCCCAGAACGCCGCCGGGACCGTCGGTGGCCTCGCCCTCGGCACGCTCGTCTACCGGTCGACCGGCTCGCCCCTCCTGTCGGCGCTGAGCATGTTCGGCTCCTCGCTGGCCCAGGTGCTCGGCGCGACCTTCCTGCTCTCCGGCGCCGACCGCCTGCCCCCGCGCACCACCCTCGCCGCCATCTCGCTGGCCTTCGCCGTCGGTACGGCACTGCAGGCGCTGCCCGGTCTGCCGGTCGGCGCCCTGTTCGCCGTCGTCCTGGTCCTGGGTCTGGTCGCCTCCCTCGGGGGCGGGGTCCGCTGGGGCCTGCTGAACGAGATCCTCGCCAAGGACGGCTATCTGCCGGGGCGTTCGCTGTTCAACATGATGAGCGGGCTCATGCAGGTCGCCGGGTTCGCGACCGGCGGTGCCCTGCTCGCCACCCTCTCCCCGCGGGCCTGTCTCCTGCTGGCCGTTGCCCTGTACCTGACGGCCGCGCTCGTCCTGCGCCTCGGCCTGACCGACCGTCCGCCCCGCGCCACGGGCCGCCCCTCGCCGTCGGCGACCTGGCACGCCAACGTCGGGCTGTGGTCGTCCCGCCCGCGCCGCCTCACCTACCTGGGCCTGTGGCTGCCCAACGGCATGGTGGTCGGCTGCGAGTCCCTCTACGTGTCGTACGCCCCGCACGCGGCCGGCACCCTGTTCGCCTGTGCCGCGCTCGGCATGCTCGCCGGGGACGTGACGGTGGGCCGTCTGCTGCGACCCGCGGTACGGCGCCGGCTGGCCACCCCGCTCCTGTTGCTGCTGGCGACGCCGTACCTGGTGTTCTTCGCGCACCCGCCGGTGCCGGTGGCGGTGGTCTGCGTGACCGTGGCCTCCGCCGGTTTCGGCGCGGGCCTGGTCCAGCAGGAGCGGCTGATGAGCCTGACCCCCGACACCCTGGCCGGCCAGGCGCTGGGACTGCACTCGGCCGGCATGCTGACCTTCCAGGGCGTGAGCGCGGCGCTGGCCGGCGCGGTGGCCCAGCTCACCTCACCCGCAACGGCGATGACCGCGATGGCGGCGGCCTCGCTCATCACGACGCTGGCGCTGTCCACGGCTGCCGGACAAGCCCCGCCGCGCCCCTCCGCCGCGCCCGTGCGGGAACGGTCTCGGTCCTGACATCGAGGCGCGGCCGACGGGGAGGGACGGCGGGTCCGGCATGCTGGATCCGTTCTGGCCGGGGCTCGCCGGGAGGGGCGTCTTCCGAAACGTCGGCGGGCGGGGCACCAGGAGTAACGTGGCAGGTGCGAGGCGAGTCCCGTTTTCGCCCCGGCTCTCCGAAGACGGGTGGTCCTCATGGCCGACTCCCCTTCACCTCCTGTATCGCGGCGGCTGCCCAGCGGTGTCCATGAGGCCGTACGGCCGGGGTGCGCCCTGCTGCGGCTGGAGACCACACAGTCGCGCGAAGGCGTCCTCGACGGTGCGTGGTGGCCGCGCTCGCGCGATATCGGGGCTGAGCTGCCCGCGCTGCTGAGCGCTCTGATCGGACACCTCGGACCCGTGACCCGCGTGGGGCTGGACACCGCGGCCTGGGAAGGTCTCCCGACGCGGATCGTCGTGGACGACCGGGTGGTGCACATCGACTCCTTCCCGGTCGGCGACGACACGGTCCTGATCACCCGGGGCGACCAGGACATCTTCTCGCTGCTGGTGGTCCCGCCGAACGCGGCACCGGAGGCCGCCCGCGCCGCGATGGCGCAAGCGGTACGAGCAGACAACATCAGCCGAGCGGAACAGATCCTCATCGACACCGGGAGCGGGAGGGACTCCTCGGTCAGCCACGCCACTCCATCATGAGCAGCGTCGCGTCATCCGTGGTGCGCCCGCCCCGCCGCCGCTTGAGCGTGTGAGACAGCGAGCGCGTCACCGCCCGGATCCCGTGGCCGGACTTCTCCAACTGGTTCACACAGTCGATCAGCTGGTCCTCCCCGAACTCCTCCCCGCCCCTCTCGTGCTCCTCGACCAGTCCGTCGGTGAAGCAGAGGACCCGGTCCCCGCGCTCCAGCCTCAGCTCGCTGACCGGCGGCTTCTGGCCCCCCAGGCCGACCGGGAGGGTCGTCGGGGCGACCAGACGCTGTGCGACCCGGTGGTCGCGGACGAGGATCGGCGGCGGATGACCGGCATTGACCCACTGGACCCGTCCGGTCGTGGTGTCCAGCTGCATGATCTGCGCCGTGACGAAGTGTTCAGGGCCGAACTGCTTCGCCACGGCGCAGTCCATGAAGTCGTAGATCGCGGACAGGCCGATGCCGAGGCGGCGGGCGTGGCGGTAGGCGCCGATGGCCACGGTGGCCATCGTGGCCGCGTCCAGTCCGTGACCCATCGCATCGATCATGACCACGTGGAGGACGTCGTCGTTGAGGGCGTAGTCGAAGCTGTCACCCGCGACGTCATAGGCGGGTTCCAGGATGCCGGCGACCGCGACACGAGGCATGATCATCGCCAGTGGTGGCAGCAGGGACCACTGGATCTCCGCGGCGACGCTCATCGGTTGGCGGCGCCGGACACCGAAGAACAGGTCGGAGTAGCCGTGCTTGGTCACCAACAGGTCGGCCACCAGGCCGGAGATTCTCAGCAACAGGCGGCGGTCGTCGTCATCGATGCCGTCCAGCGTCACTGCCATGACGCCCACTTGATCGCCGCCGTCGAGCAGCGGCAAATGGATCCGTATTCCGTCGTTCTCAGACAGCTCGGTGGGGACGGCCTCGAGAAAGCAGCGGCCCGCCTCGGAGCCGTCGATCATCTGCGGTTCCCCGTCCGTGAGGCCCTCCCCGGGCAGGGGTACGAGCAGCAATTGGCCGTAGTCCTGCAACAGCACCTGCGGACGGCGGCCCCCCAACCGCTCCAGCACGTCGGCGACCAGCGGTGCGATGAGGTGGGGGGGAAGCTCGTGCGCGCGATCGAGAATCGCTCCCAGCAACGCTTCCCCGAAGCTCTCGGAGCGGTCCGCAGGCCGTTCGGGCGTCATCCGCTCTCCCGCCATGATCCGGGCGTATCGGTTGCGATGGGTGAGGCGACCAGGAGATCGTCCGTGCCGTCGCTCCACCGGGGGTGTCGACGACCGGCCGGCCGGCCGGTCACATGGCCCGACAGGTGTCGGGCCCTCACCCGAGTCCGTTTCCTCCTTCCGCCTCTCTCGTGGCTTCTTCGGTGAGGTCTTCCTCGGCGAGTGCCGGCATGCGCGGCGCCGGCACCGGGTTCTCCGGGTCGGCGGCGGCCGTCAGCAGCCGGGCGGCCACTCCGGCCGGCTCGTCGGGCGGAATCACCAGCAACTCTCAGCGTCCCACCGTTCCGCAGTCCGGGGTGGTGGCGTGCGCATCGGCGGCGAGGTCTGTTCGGACCCCACGTGGCCGGGCGCGATGATCGTCGACGGGGCGTCGGGCCGGGAGGCGGTCTCGTCTCATCGCGTCTGGTCGAGCATCTCCGAAAGGGCGCTCTTGATCCGCAGAGCCTTCTTGATCTCCTCGGGAAAACCTTCGAGCTTCTCGAACGCGGTGTTCGCACCCGTCCTGCCGAACAGGGCGACGGCGTCCTCCGTGTACTTGTCGAAGTCGGTGTCGAAGAAGAGACGGATCCTCCTCCAGCGCGGGTTCCGGGAAAGACGGGGCCGTACCACCCATGTTCCGGATGACCGGTCTCCTTGGGGAGGACGACTGCCTGCGGTCTGATCTCCATGTCGGCTCCTGCCGCGTTCCCAGGCCGGAACTCACCTCCAGCCTGGCACCCGACGGCTGGGTGTGCCTGCTGAGCGGGGTGGAGGCGATCACCGGCAACCGCGGCGACCAGCGCTGTTGATCCACGCATCGGGTGGCGACGACGTCAGTGCGTCAGGGCGACCTTGAGGACCACGATGAGCAGGCCGAGCACCAGGTTGACCGCTGCGGCGGTCACCACCGCGCGGCCTGTGGCCCCCGCGCGCACGGCAGCGACCGTGGACCAGCCGACATGACCGGCCAGCGCCACGGCCAGGGCCAGCCAAGCCGCCCCTCTCGGGCCGATGCCCAGCAGGGGGGTGACGGCGACGGCCGCGGCCGGTGGGACGGCCGCCTCGACGATGGGCCACTCGGCCACGCACACTCGCCGGATCTCGTTCACGCCCAGGGGCACGTACATGATCCTCGCCCCGAACAGCCGGGCGAGCACATGCGCCGCCCAGAACACCACCCCGGTGCTCAACAGCAGGAGGGCGAGTTCGAGCCGGGGAAAGGAACCGAGCGAGCCGGCCCCGACCACCACCGAGGCCGCGAGCAGCGAACCGTACACGGCTCCCGCGTAATCGCGCGGCTCCGCAGTGCCGGCGTGCGATATGAGCGGATCCTGCGCGGGAGGCCGACCTTCCATGCTTCCAGTGTGGTCAGGCCCCTTGTTCTCTGCACTGCCGCAGTGGATCAGCACGACCACCCGGGGAGGTGGACGCCCTGATCGGACACAGAGACCCCGGCGGGATTCGAACCTGGAACACTGCCCGCGCTGCTGAGCGCCCTCACCGGTCATCTCGGCCCCGTCACGCGCGTCGGGCTGGACACCACGGCCCGGGTAGGGCTCCCGACGCGGATCGTCGTCGACGACCGGGTGGTACACATCGACTGGTTCCGCCGGACACAGCACCCGAGGCCGCCCACGCTGCGATGGCCCAGGCCGTCCGGGCCGGCAACGTCACCCAGGCGAATCAGATGCTCATCGACACCGCGAGCGCGCAGGTGCCGCAGTGAGGTCAGCCGCGCCACTCCACGAGGAGCAGCGTCGCGTCATCCGTGGTGTGTCCGCCCCGCGCCTGCTTGAGGGTGTGGGACAGGGAGCGTGCCACCGCCCGGATTCCGCGGCCGGTTCTCTCCAACTGGTTCACCCAGTCGATCATCTGCTCCTCCCCGAACTCCTCCTTCCCGGCATCGTGCTCCTCGATCAGCCCGTCGGTGAAGCACAAGAGGCGGTCCCCCGGCTCCAGCTTCATCTCGCTCGTCAGCGGCTCCGGACCCCCGAGGCCGACAGGGAGGGTCGTCGGACCGGTCAGCCGCAGTGTGACGCGGTGATCACGGACGAGCATCGGTGACGGGTGCCCGGCGTTGACCCACTGGAGACGTCCCGTCGTGGTGTCCAGCTGCAGCATCTGCGCGGTGACGAAGTGCTCGGGGCCGAACTGGTCCGCCACAGCGCGGTCCATGAAGGCGTAGATCTCCGGCAGCCCGGTGCTGGCGCGGCGGGCGTGGCGGTAGGCGCCGATGGCCACGGTCGCCATCGTGGCCGCATCCAGTCCGTGCCCCATCGCGTCGATCATGGCCACGTGGAGGACGTCTCCGTTGAGTGCGTAGTCGAAGCTGTCACCCGCGACGTCATAGGCGGGTTCCAGGATGCCGGCCACTGCGACCCGAGGCATGATCATCGCCAGTGGTGGCAGCAGAGCCCACTGGATCTCGGCGGCGACGCTTATCGGTTCCCTGCGTCGGACACCGAAGAAGAGGTCGGAGTAGCCGTGCTTGGTCACGAGCAGGTCGGCCACGAGACCGGCGATCCTGTGCAGTATGCGGCGGTCGTCGTCATCGACGCTGTCCAGCGTCACTGCCATGACCCCGACCTGGTCGCCGCCGTCCAGTAGCGGCAGGAAGATGCGCACGCCATCGTCCTCGGACACCTCGACGGGGTGAGCGTCGAGAAAGCAGCGGCCCGCCTCGGACTCGTCGATCACCTGCGGTTCGCCGTTCGTGAGGCCGTCGCCGGGCAGGGGTACGAGCAGCAGTTGGCCGTAGTCCTGCAGCAGCACCTGCGGTCGGCGGCCCCCTAGCCGCTCCACCACGTCGGCGACCAAGGGTCCGATGAGATGGGGCGGTAGTTCATGCGCCCGATCGAGGATCTCTCCCAGCAGAGCTTCCCCGAAGCTCTCGGAGCGGTCCGCGCGCTGTACGGCCGTCATCCCCTCACCCGTCATCATCAGAGCCGATCGGAGCGGCGGGCCGGGGCGCAGGGTCTGGCAGTGTCATCGCTCCATCGAGGGGTCGTGGACGCCCCGGGGCGCTGGCCCCGTCACCCGGGCCCGTCCGGATCGGGCCCTCACCTGAGGCCGAACCCTCCTTCTGACTCCCATGTGTCCTGTCCGTCGAGGCCGCTCTCGGCGAGTGCCAGTAGGCGCGGAGCCGGCAGTGTGTTCCCGGGGTCGGCGGCAGCGGTCAGCAACCGGGTGGCCGCACCGGCCGGCTCGTCCGGGGGGATCACCAGCAGCTCCCAGCGGCCCACGGTGCCGCAGTCCACGGTGATGGCATGCGCCTCGGCGGCGAGGTCGGTCAAAACCACCTCGATCACATGGCCGGGCGCCATCACCTGCTGCGGGGCGTCGGGCCAGGCGGCGGTCTCCACGGTCACGCGGGTGACCGTGCCGATGCTCGGATCCAAGGAGCCGACCAGCGCGGGCAGCTCCAGTTCCAGTGCGTCGCAGCGCGGCCACCATGCGCCGTCCAGCGGGCCATGGCTGACGTCGGGCGTGAGGCGCAGCCGGGGCAAGGGCATCCGGTAGGAGTGTCCGTCGCCTGGCGCCGTACCTTCGGCGGGCTTCGTGATGGCGTTCATCATGCGAATCCCATTCCGGGCGGCTTTCGGCTGCCCGTGTCTGTCACTCGCCGGGAACGGCGCCGCCGTGGTCGTGCGCACGAAAGTTCTCGGTACCTGTCAGGCTACTCCCGGCCGTGGCAAGCGGAGTGGCGTGCAACCGTCGCGTCGGGACACGTCCGTACGGCGGACGACGGCAGGCGTGACCGCCCCGGCCGGTACGACCGTCGGCTCATCGCTGCTCTGCCAGATCATCGGCGTGCCAAGGGCTCCCCCTCTACGGACAGCGTCAACACGCAGGGGGCGACGGGGCCGGGCAGCCCGACGACCTCACCCAGCTTCTGCCAGCCCCAGAACGAGAAGGCGGCCCGTCCTGCCCGGTCGGCAGGATGCAGCAGGGTGACACCGAGGGAGGAGTGCAGGTCTGTGAGCAGACGCTGTTGCAGGCGGCGGGCGATCTCGCGGTGCTGAGCGTGCGGATGGGCCACGACCTGGGTGAGGACGACGAACCGTGCGCGGGAGGTGAGCCGCTGGATGATCTCCTGGAGCGTTCCGTCGAACCCCCGGCGGGCGGAGCCGTCAGGGCCCACCGGAAAACCGAAGGCGCAACCGACCAGCACCGTCGTCTCGGCGACCAGCAGGGCGAAGCCGGGGCGGTGGGCAGTGACCGCCAAACGGTGCAGGAAGTCTCCGCGGTCGTGGTTCGCCTCGCCGGCCGTGCCCGCGACGGACTCCGCAGCCAGGTCCGCGATGTCCTCGCGCATGTCCTCGGCCTGCCAGCGGGTCAGCCGGCGAAGGCGGATCCCGTCCCTGAGGACCGGCTGCCCCGGCCGACGAGCGGGGTCCTCGGGCGCCCGCGTCGCGGTACTCATGAGGCCACCGGATGCGGCGGGCGGGACGGGACTCACGGGGGCCGTAAGGAGCAGCGAAGCGGATCCGGTGGCATCGAGGAGCCGGGTGATCTGCGCGCACGGATGGTGCAGCCGCAGGCGAGCGTGGACCCGGCCAGCCCGCCGTGATGCCGACAGGAGGACGTCCAAGCCCCTGGCGTCACAGGAGCCGACCGTGGTCAGGTCGATGTCGATCACGGTGACACCGTCCAGCAGACATTGCTCCACTGCGGCCCGCAGCAGCGGCGTCGTGGCCGGCCCGATGTCGCCGGCAAGCGTGACCAGCGTCTGCTCTCCTCGGTTCCGCCGATGGATGTCCAGCCGGGAAAGGACCATCACGCCTCCCCTCGGCCGGGTTGCGGACCTGTACGGGTGCTCACCGCGGCCCCCAGTTTGCGCGGAGTTGCTTCGACCGCGGCGGCCATGATGCCGACCCGTCTCCGCGCCGACCACAGGGGCGGCCCGGGGTTCGTCTCTCGCCGAGGACGACCCGGCGGAGCGGCCGGAGTGCGTGGTGCCCTCGGTACTTCAACCGTACGTCGGCCGCAACGGGAAGTGGCTGCGCTGTACGTGTGCACCTCAGATGCCGAGGGCCGGCGGGGTAGGGGCGGGGCACCACCTCGCCGGCTCTGCCGGGGGTTCATGCCCGAGCACCACTCCAGGCACCGCTGCACGCCAATGGTCCACAGCGATCAAGTGCCACCGGATGCGCCGCTCCGGACACGGCACTGGCCACCGCGCCGTCTCCTTGCACACAGCGCAACACTGCCGCCCGCGATCGAAGCCGGACGGCAGCGCAGGCGGACGAATTGAATGCCAGCTCACTTCCGAACCCGCACGCGCCGCGACCTCCGCTCGCCGTGTCCCCGAGCCCATCCGAGCGAAACGTCCTACGCCCGGGTTCCTGGCCTGGCCGAGCGGTGGCGGAGCTGCAGCTTGTCCACGAGCCGGAGACCGCGTTTGCGTCGCTCGTTGAGGATGAAGAGCCTTCCGCCGACGAGGTGAGTGGTCGCCTTCCAGCCGAGACGTCGTCCCGCCTCCCGGGCAGCACGTCGGACGTCTTTCAGCTCGCCCATTGCCGCAAGATCGTCCGCGCCGAGGGCCAGCTGCCCGTAGTAGCCCTGGTACTCCGGCTTCAAAGCGCCCTGCATCAGCGACTCAAGCCGCTCCACCAGCTTCTCCTACCGACGCCGGGCCAGCTCGTCCTTCGCGGGGATATCGCACAGCTCCCCACCTCCGCCCGCAGCTCGGGTGTGCCATGTGTGTGCTGCGAGTGCGAAGGCCCTCCCGTCCGTCGGACGGGAGGGCCTCTGACCAGGTGTTTCTCTGTGCCCCCGGCAGGATTCGAACCTGCGACACCCGCTTTAGGAGTGGGATTGGATCCTTGCCGTGGGGTGCTCGGTGCTGCCAGGGGATGCTCTTTCCCCTGGTCGGCGTCGGGCGGTTGCCTACCCGGTCCTGCTCATGACGCCCCGTGCTGGGCAGTCCGCTCACGCATCGCTCACGCGTGGCCAGGGCGGGTTGGGCTGGGGCGCAGTTCACCGGTCCGTGAGAGCGGCACATCCTGACCCGATCTGTACGTTCCAGAAACTACGGCCGGGCTGTCACGTTGGTGATGGAGGAGGGACAGCCGGTTCGGTGGCGCAGACGGTGCCGCGGTCCTGGATGATCGCGCAGGCGCGGGCGTCCTCGGGGTTGTCAACTGCCACCATGCGGGTGTGTGCGTCGCGCCCGTACTGCTGGCGGTACTCCTCGGCATGACCTTGGTCGGGTGTGATGATCACGCGGTCACCGGTCGAGGTTTTGCTCATCTTGGCCCAGGCGGCACCGCATTGGGCGCTGTAGCGGAGCTCGATCACTGCGCCGTACTTGTTGCCGGTGTACGCCGTGACGGCGTCCTTGGAACAGATCGACTGGGCCGGTTCCAGCGAGGTGCATGCGGTGCCGTGGCAGCTGGCCGTGGGAGACGGCGGCGGCGCGGTGGGCGAGACGGAGGAAGCAGGTGGTGCGCCCTCTGTGCCGGAGGGGTCGTTCGCGTTGGCGTTGAGGGCCCAGAGTAAGAAAGCGCCGCCCGCGATGGTGGCGACAACGAGGCCGGAGACGGACAGCAGGGTTCCCCGTGACATGCGGCGACGGCCGTCCGGTGCGGGCGCTGCGTGTGCCGTTGCGGTGGTCGGAGCTGGCTCGGCCTGTTCGGTTCGGTCAGTGGACGGCTCGTGGCGTTGCTCCTCAGCCGGTTCAGAGGCCGTGGCCTGCGCTTGCCGTGCTTCCTGGACCGTCCACGCGGCGTCCCACAGGCCGAGGAGCTTCTTCCGGTTGACCACGCGGGGTGCCGCGTCGGCGAAGCTGATGAGCGCCTCCCGCCGGGGCAGTCTCATCTGGGTGCACCAGCGGTTCCAGGTGCTGGACGACGTGCTGGTCTTGCGCCCCATCACGTTGTAGGACCAGCCAAGTTCCGCCATGTACCGGCGGATCAGGTTCAGCAGCTCATCGAGTTCCGGTGTGGGTTCTGGCGCTTCGGCAGAGCCGTCCCGTGCTGTTTCATCGTGTCCTCCGCCCGTCCCGAACTGTCCCACAGCGCCCCCGGTGGCATTGAAACGTGCTGGTCAGCGGCTTGTACATCCTAATCTGACCCGTTGTCACCCAGACTCTAGCGCTGGCACGGCGGGATGGTCATCTTCCTCTCTCGAACGAGCGACAGGGCTCACCACAGCCCCGGTGTCGCGCCCCGGCTTCCACAGGTGCGCGGCACGGGCGGGACCGAGAGGACCGAGCAGTGAAGAAGACGACCAAGAAGACCGCCAGCTGGGCAGGCGCGGTGCTCGCGAGCGGAGGGATGCTCTTTGCCGGCATGACCGTCCTGCCAGCAGACGCGGCCTCCCCCGCCAGCTTCAGCGTCAAGGGTGTGGACACCAGTCACCACAACCACAGCGGGGGTGGGGCGATCGACTGGAACAAGGTCCGCTCCTCCGGACAGGCGTTCATGTTCGCCAAAGCGACGGAGGGCGCCGACTGGAGCGACCCTTGGTTCAGCCGCGACCTCCAAGGCGCCAAGCAGGCCGGGCTGATGCACGGCGCGTACCACTTCTACGGCCGCACCCCGGGCGCCGACCAGGCCCGCAACTTCGTCAACGCCGTGAAGGCCGCCGGTTACACCGGCAAGCGTGCAGGTGAGCTGCCGCCCGTGCTCGACCTGGAGCTGAACAAGAGCGGGAACTGCCCGGCCAACTTCAGCACCGCTGGCATCAGAGCGTTCCTCAACGTGATCAACACGCAGATGGGCGTCAAGCCGATCATCTACACCAACAAGCCGTTCGTCGACGCCTGCATGAACGGCGACGGGTCGATGTTCGCCGGCCACGTCCTGTGGCAGCCGCGCTACAAGAGCGGCTCGAACGAGCCCGCCGCCGTGCCGCGTGCTGGGCAGAGCTGGAAGATCTGGCAGTACACGGAGACCGGAACCGTGCCCGGCATCTCGTCGACGAACAGGGTGGACCTGAACGTCTTCCGAGGATCCCTAGCCGAGTTGCGACAGCTCGCCCACCTGAGTAGCGGGGGTGGCAGCACCACACCCGCCCCCCAGCAGCCGACCACACCACCGGTCACCGGGGCGCCGGTACTCAAGACGCAGAGCCGCGGCACCGACGTCGTCACCGCGCAGGAACTCCTGAAGGCGGTCGGCGCAGGCATCGACGCGGACGGTGTCTTCGGCCCGACCACGACGGCCGCAGTACGGTCCTTCCAGTCCGCCAAGAGGCTTCAGGCGGACGGCATCATCGGCCCTCGCACCTGGGGTGCGCTGCTCGTCACGGTGAAGGAGGGCAGCCGCGGCGCCGCTGTCAAGGCCCTGCAGCACCAGCTGAACGCCTCCGGCGCGCGGATCGACACGGACGGGGTATTCGGCCCCGCCACGACGGCCGCTGTCCGCTCCTTCCAGAGCGCCAAGGGGCTCCAGGCCGACGGCATCGCCGGCCCGCGCACCTGGAGCGCCCTGCTCGCCGACCGGGACGGCAGCGGAACGGACGTTCCGGCGGGTAGCGCCGTCGCTCTGGCGAAGCAGGTCCTCAAGGCACCGGGGATCAAGTTCGCCCGTGAGCACTCGGAGACCCGGCACCGCGGCTCCACCGCCTACGCCAACATCGTCGACATGGCCGCCGGCCGCGGCGCCCTCACCAGCCCCCAGAGCCACGTCGGGGCCAAGCGCGTACAGCTGGATGCCCGGATGCTCCGAGCCCTGCTCACCCTGCACGACAAGTACGGCTACCGGCTGCACATCACCGAGTTCGTCGGCGGCGTGCACAGCAAGAACTCCCGGCACTACCGCGGCCTCAGCTTCGACGTGAACGAGATCAACGGTCGGCACGTCGGCAGCGGCGCGCCGCACCGGGCACTGATGGCGGCCTGCTCGCAGCTCGGTGCCACCGAGGTCATCGGTCCGCCGTCCGCCGGCCACAAGACGCACGTCCACTGCGCCTGGAAGTAACCCAGTCACACCGCTGAGCGGGGGCGGGCGCGGTCGGCGCCCGCCCCCGCCGACGGCTCCAGATCCTTCACAAGTCCCAGTCCTCCTTGGAGAAGACCTTGACCGCTACACGGGCTTCGCACCGTGCCGCCCCCTCGCGCCGACCTGCCAGAGTGATCCGGCAGCTGCTCGGCTGGCTCCGTCGCCGTCCGCTGGCGATAGGCGTCACTGTTGTCGCCGCCATCACTCTGGCCGCGTCGGCCTACCAGAATGCCCAGGGACGTACCGACAACACACCGCCGTCGGCTGCCGCGCCGACCCTCGATGGCTGCGCGATGACCGAATGCCTTCCGCCCGGTGAAGACGTGGGCACCGGCAGCGAGGCCGAGGACATGGAAGCCCGCGGCGAGGCCGGCGCCGACACCGGAGCAGTCCCGACACAGACCCCACCTCCCGCACTGGCCGGGACGGAGGCACGCCAGCCCGGAACCGGGCCCCGTGCGTGGCCCCTCGTCAGGTCCGGCGCCGAGGGCGAGACTGTCGTCGCCATTCAGCTCCTGCTGGCAGCCCACGGGCACCGTACCGACGCTGACGCGGTCTTCGGCCCCGCGACGACTGCACAAGTGACCTCCTATCAGCGAGACCGCTCCCTCGCCGACGACGGCATCGTCGGCCCGGACACGTGGCACGCCCTGATTGTCAACGTTCGCGCCGGTGACCGAGGTCCTGCTGTGATGGCCGTCCAGCGTCTGCTCACCGCGCACGGCCATCCCGTGACAGCCGACGGAGTCTTTGGCCAGGAGACCACCCAGGCCGTGACCGCCTTCCAGACCGATCGTCATCTCGCCGCCGACGGCATCGTGGGCCCGGACACCTGGTCGGCCCTCGTCAACTTGGCGTGATCACCGCTGCCGAGAGGGACGGCCGTCGACAGGACGGCAGAGCGTCGGCCTGGCTGGCTTCGGGTTCGTCGAGGACTCCGAGCTTGACGAGGCGCTTCGGCCTGGAGCGGACGATCCAGCAACGATGAAGCAGCCATAGTCGACCGCCGGCCCCATGAACACCAGCATTCACCCGGGCCCAGCTGGAAATGGACATCGACTGTCCGGCCTGCCCTCTCCGCGATTCGCGCAGCTCCTTCACTGCGTCTGGCGCGCCTTTCAACTCCGTCGATATCATCGACGAACAGATCATCAAGATGGGGGACTTGACGAGTGGCCGCGCTGAACGGAGAGCCTGGCGCAGGTGCCCCAGGGGGCTGGACGCCGGTGGACGCCGACCGGCTGAAGCACCTGGAGTTCATTCAAGCGGTCATCACCCGCCTCGGCAACAACTCATTCCTCATCAAGGGCTGGGCGCTCACCCTGGCCGCCGGTTTCCTCGCGCTCTCGGTCAACCAGAAGAGCTGGCAGGTGGCGGGCACCGGCGTGGTGCCGTTGCTCGGCTTCTGGTTCCTTGATGGGTACTTCCTGCGGCAAGAGCGACTTTTCCGGCGGCTCTACGACGCCGTGCGCCGACCGGGCACCACGGTCGAGGTCCTGTCCATGAACGTGAGCCCGTATCTCGCGGACACCCCGCTGCGCGGCGCGGTCCTGTCTCAGACCCTCGTCCTGTTCTACGGGGCTCTGGTGGCAGCCGATCTTGTGCTCATCGCACTCTGGATCTGATCCGCTGGGCGAGTTCGTCCAGATCGGTCTCGTTCCGGGGCGGCTCTCGTGGGGGCCAGATCTCGCCCATGGCGTCCCCCGGCAGACGTGGCACCAAATGCACATGCGCGTGGAACACGGTCTGCGAAGCGACCTGTCCCGCCGAGTGGATGACATTCATGCCGGCGGGTTCGAGAACCACGCGTAGCGCTCTGCCGACCGCCAGTACGGTGCGCATCAGGTGCTGCACTTCCGCGTCGGCCATCTCCCAGAGATCCGCGGCATGGGTCCTGGGCACGACGAGGGTGTGCCCCCGGGTGGCCGGGGCCAGCGGAAAGAAGGCGACCGTGTGGTCGTCCTCGTAGACGACACGCGCACGGGAAGGATCTGCGACGATGCCGCAGAAGGCGCAGTTCCCATCGGGTGGTCTGTCATCGTTCCTCACGTGTCGCGCTGCCTCCTCTGATAAGACCGTGCCATGGGTGGGATCTTCATCAACTACCGCAGAGTTGAGCAGCACGAGAATGCCATCCTCGCGGTGCGCGACCGGCTCGCCGAGCACTTCGGTGCCGAGCAGGTGTTTCTCGACCAAGACTCGATCCCTCCCGGGGGACGGTACCCGGACGAGCTGCGCAAGGGCTTGGCCGACGCCGATGTCCTGCTGGCAGTGATCCATGAGGGCTGGGCGGCCGAGCGGGACGGGGACGGTGTTCGCAGGCTGTCCCGCGAGGACGACTGGGTCCGGATGGAGATCGAAACAGCGCTGCGGACCGACAAGACCGTCATCCCGTTGGTGCTGGCGGGAGCGAGACCGCCAACCGCCGATGAACTGCCGGACGCACTACGCGAGTTCGCCCTCAAGAACGCCTTCTTCCTGAGCCCCTTGGATAGCGAGCAATGGGTTCCCAGGCAGGAAGCGCTGATCGTCAAGCTCGAATCCCACGTCGCCCGCTCGTGGGAGCCCTATCCGCCTTCGGAGCCGGATCGGAGCCCGGTCAGCGGGCGTTGGCTGGCGGTCGGGACGGCCCTGGCCGCAGTAGTGGTCACCGGCTTGGCTTGGGTTGCCGCAGGCGACGCTCGCAGCAAGCCCTGGCCCGCCCTGGTGTCGATCGGGGCGATGTCCTTCGGTCTGCTCCTGGTCCTTACCCTGTGCGTCCCCCTGCGGGGTGCCTTCAACCGCTTCGAGTACTGGCTGCACGGCGTCTCGGAGCGGACGCGCCTCCTCCTGACATCCGGCCCTCTGATCGTTTTCTTCCTCCTTGTGCTAGCCGTCGCCTCCAACCTGTGGACCGGAGAAGTCGAGCCCGGGGTCGTGTTGTTCGCCGTGGTCTTCGCCTTCGCCCTGTTCCGGATGGCGATGCACATCGTCCAGGCTGACGCGAGGGAGCGGGAACGCTGGAACCAGTGGCCGGCCCGCCTGCCTCGGCGGGTGCCCCGCCGACTGCTGCGCCGGACGTTGGCCCGGCTGGAGGAACGGGCCGCCGGGTGGACGAACCCGCTCACGCGAGAGCAGCGCGACAAGGCGAATGTGGAGCTCATGGAGATCGAGAAGGCGCTGGACAGGCTGAGGGAGAAGACAGAGCGATCCCGGCTGCGCTGGCTGACCGAGGACATGCCCGGGCCCTTCGGCACGTACATGGTGTGGATCACGGCGAACACCGTGCTGACCCTCGCCTGGCCAGTCGGCGCGGTGACCCTCCCTCGGGTGGCCGCGGCGCTGGCGAGCCCGCTCGTCGCCTTGGCCACCATGGAGACGCTCTACCGACATCAGCTCTGGCTACGCCGGGAGTTGCAGGCGGAGATCGAGCCGCGTAGGGCCGCACTGGCGACGACGGTCGAAGAGCTGAGCTCCCCTGTCCGTACCAAGCTGACCCAGCCTTCCGCCGGACGTGACCACTGAGTCCCTCTCGGCGACGGGTGAAAACTGGCTGCTGATCAGCGAATGCACGGTAGCCCAAAACGCGATCTTCCTTTGACCCTGATCTTCATCGAGGGCCAGAAGGAGAGGGTGACCCAGGTGGAGGACTGGGCTGAGATCGCTGGCTGCACCGAGCCAAGGACATGCCGCTCGCTATAGCGGACGGCGCGGGGTTAGGGAGCGTCGATGTAGCAGCCGACCAGGACGGCGAGACTTTCGGAGCACCTGCGCCAGGAGGCCCCCGCGCCGCCGCCGTGATGGCGGCGGCGGGAGAACACTCTTACGGCGTGGCCAAGGTTTCTGGGCGGCGGATCACCGCCGAGATGCCGCGGATGCCCACTGCAGACCCATTCTCGTGCCGACATGCGCCACCAATTCGCAGGGCGCTGTCTTCGGGGCCCTGCAGGACCTGGGCGTGTTCGTCGTCCACGATCAGCTCGGCGAGAACCTGATCCTGATCCTTCAAGCGGTCTCCCCGAGCCGCGGAGACGGCGGTGTTGTCCTGGCAGCGGTCCGCCACGCGCCGCCAGCGGTCGGCAGAATCCGGATCACCGCTCCACATCCACAGACCTGCGGCTGCCCGGGCGACCTGGGTCATGAACTCGGTTCCGCCCACGTGGACCGAGCGTGCCTGCTTTGAGCCCGGCGACCCGGCCCACGCGTAGTCACCGATGACTGCTTCGAGGGCACCGTCCTTCCCATCGAAGATCAGGAGGCCAGCACCGCTACCCGTCGGCTCCTTGGCTGGTCTCACGAGATCCCGGCCCAGACGTTGCGCAGCGTGGTAGCCGATGCGGTTCAGTAGGTCGACGACGTCCTGCGGGGTGGTTCCCTCGTCCGTGTCGCCGTAGAGGACATCCACGCGTACCCCGCGCGACACTGCGGCCTGGATGGCGTCGCCGAGCTTTGACAGGCTCTCGACATTCACCGTGGGCGAGGCGATCAGGACGTGGTTCGCCGCTGTGGCCAGTGCCTCGGTGATCAGGAGTTGGTGAGACTCCTCGCCGGACACCTCCGAGAACAAGGCTGCTTTGATCGATTGTTCCGTGAAATCGTCACCGCCGTTCCCGAGAGGATCGGCTTCGTCCAGCCAGGGGAAAGAGGTGTCTGTCTGGGGGAGCGCTGGGGCCCCGACCGCGGAGGCCGGGGACCTCTGCCCCGCGATGCTCAGCGGTGTCGGGCGGTGCGCCTGGCCGGTGGCGGGCGGCGGAGCCGGCACCAGGGGTGATTCCTTACTGGCGGTCTGCGGCGCCGGCTGGAGGTTCGGGGCGGCCTCCAGCTCCTCCTGCCTGGTCTGTGCCACGGCCAGGATCTCGGCCGACAGCGCCTGGTGCCAGCTCCGGGGAAGCCCTGTAATGGCCCGGTCGGCGAGGTCGACGCGCACAGCGAGGTAGCGGCTGAATGTCACGAGCCTGGGCCGTCCGATGCTGCGCACCCATTCGCCGCTGGCGCGCGGCAGCAGCTTCTGGATCTGGGACTCATCCAGCGCGTTGCGCAGGATGCGCAGGGGAGTGGACGGGTTGAGGTCCGGCCGCGCCTCCTGCTTCGAGACGGTCGGAACTTCACCACGCCTGGCCAGTTGGCCTGCAGTGCGATCGAAGATGACCGTGCAGGGCGGGGCTGGAGCCACGACGACCGATGCCGGGTCCTTTCCCGACGAGCACGCCTGTTGCCCTTCGTCGGTAAGTACGAAAGTGGCTTCCCTGCCGCTGGTGACGGCGACCCAGCCAGCACCGACCAGAGTCACTACGGCTTCGACCATCAGTCGTTCGTGGACCCGGAAGGTGTCGCACAGCGAGGTCAGGGTTGCGCCCTGGTGGGGGGCGACACCAGCCTGCGCGGCGATCTCCTCCAGGACCCGCCGCTCCAGACGGCTGTACGGGCGGCCCCGGGCCACGCTGAAGTTGACGCTGAACATGCTCACAGGTACGAGGACGATCACGAGTTCTCCCTGAGGTCAGCCGGGATACGCACAGCCCTGCCGTCCAGGAACCATTCGTCGAGCAGGGTGACGATCTTCTTGAAGGACCACAGGGGCTGGGACTCATCCGCAAGAGGCACTGCCTGCACCTGGTGGAGGAAGAAGTCCCAGGACCCGACGAGGATCAACAGGCGCTCCGCCCGCGAGAGGAGCACGTTCATCCGGCCCGGGTCGTCGAGGAACCCCAGGCCGCGGCCGATTTCCTCCTCGTTGTTGCGGACCAGGCTGATGGCGACGACGTCCGCCTGGTTGCCCTGGAAGGAGTCGACGGTGTGGGCGGGGAACCGGTTGCCGTCGATCGCTTCGGCTTTGAGACCGAGCTGGACCTGTAGTCCGGCAGGTAGGGGCGTGCCCCGCAACTGCTGGCTGAGCAGGCTCACCTGCCGGGAGTACGGGGCCAGCACCGCGAGCTTGCCCTGGCACCCGCTATCCGGTCCCAGGGCCCGGAGGAAGTTGGCGAGCGCGCGCGCCTCTGCTGGATTGGTATACGGCGACTGGCCGCTGTTCGGGCCGACCTCGCGGGTGGCGGCGTCGTTGCGGCACCACGGTACGTCGAGCCAGACCACGGCCCGGTCACGGATGCCGTGCGGGGTGTGGAAGCCGTGGCGCACGCGCTCCACCGGTTCGTCCTTCTTGTCCAGGGTGCGGTTCACCAGTCGCCCCTGGTAGTACGCCTCGGAGATGAGCCGGCCGATGTCCGGGTGCATGCGGTGCTGGCCGATCAACTGCCCCGCGGACGCTCCCTTTGCTTCGGTGTCCGTGACGAGACGGTCGGAACCCGTGGCCACGGCGCAGTACTCGTACAGGCGGTGGAAGGTCCTCAGCCACTCCTTGGCGTACTCGCGGAACTCATCCCGGTCTGTCTGGCTGCGCCGTTCCCACGAGTCGAGCCATTCCTGGTCGAGCAGGCCGGACGCCCTCATTTTGAGGCGGCTGAGGGTCTGCGCCACCGGGTTCAGCTTCTCGATTCCCTGCTGGTAGTCCTCGTACCGGTAGGGATCCAGTTGCTTGTGGTCGCCGATCAGCAACCAGCGGTGACCTGCCTGCAGTGGCAGCGCGAGGTCGAACGCGTGCGCCTTGCCCGCTTCCTCGACGATCGACCAGTCGAACGCTTGGCCTGCTGCGAGGGCGACCAGGTCGCCGGCACTGGTGGTGCAGTACGTGAGGTTCGCGCCGCGTTTGACCAGTTCGACGAAGTCCGACGAGCGGCGGCCGAGATCCCCCTGCTCCTGCATCATGTTGATCTCACCGACCATGGCCTTCGCGTCCTCCAGCCAGGCGAGCTGAACCTCGCTGGGGGAACTCATGGCGCTGAGCTGGGAGATGCTGCGTTGGAGCACTTGCCTGGCCACGCCCTCGACACCGTCCTCCGGCAGTGCGGTTCCGGCTTTGTGGGATCCCCGCAGCCGGATCTGCAGCGGCCTGTCGGCTTCGGGTACGTCCTGGAACGCCTCACCCACCTTCGACCTGAGCACGTCGACGGCTCCGTGGGCCTGGGCCGTGACCAGTACCTGGACGACGGGATCCTCTGCGAGGATCTCACGCAGCAGCCAGGCGACGAGGGTGGTCTTGCCTGTACCGGGCGGCCCTTGCAGCGTGTAGATGGGCCGCACCCGGAGGATGTCCTCGATGCTGGCCCGTTTGGGCTCGTCGACCCGTTCGTGGGGGAGCTCGACGGGAAGCTCGGAAGCGCCCGTGTCCATGCGGACGTGGCTCGGAGTGGCCAGCGACCGCAGGAGATATCCGTGCTGGTCGAGGGCGTCGATGGCCTTCTTACGACGCCGGAACAGGCTGATCTGGCCGGGCATGCCGGCGCTGCGAAGGAATCCCTCCGTCTCCAGTTTTACTCGACCCTTGCTCAAGCCGGGGCGGCTGAGTGTGACGAACTCTGTCGCCTGGTCCATGGCATCGACCTGCCACACGTTGCCGTCGTCGTCGGAATGGGGATCCCGCGGCGGGAGTTTCAAACGGGCGCCGTCGCGGGCTCCCGACAGGATGACCTTGGACCGGTCGCTGCCCCGAACCTCCTTCTGCAAGAAGTCGATCAAGTCCACTTGGAACGCTTCGAAGACTTCGTGTCCTTCCGGGCGCGCGCGCTCCTTGACCACGGCCCACTCCACCCCGTCCTCCAGCCACGGGCCGCGGACGACCTCGTACGGGAAGATTTGTGAGTCGAGGAGAAGCAGCTCGATCTGGTTGCTCACACGGACGAACTCGTGGAAGCGACTGAGCTCGCGTGAGATCTGCGCACTGCGGTCGATCTTCGGCAGCACGGGCTCCCATGACGTGGCGTTCTGCGCGATCGTACGGTCGCGGGCCACCTCGTCCCTGGCATAGGCGAACACGCGGCCGGGCGGGAGTTCGCGGAAGCTGTCGTCGCCCTCGCTGAAGAGTAGTGGCTGGGCGGACCGGCAGTCCGCGACCTGCCAGCTGGACGTGCCGTCCTTCCCCCGGTGCGTCGTGATCTTCAGACTGAGCCTGCCGCCGACGAGGATGAAGTACGGCCTGCCTGGGACGGCGTACAAAAGAGGCTTCTGCAGGTCCTGGCGGACGAACTCGCATGCCTCCTTTCGGTGGACCGGATCCCCGGGGATAAAGGTCCCCATGGTGTCGAGCCGCAAGTGGTCGCGCAGCCCGCTCTCCATCAGATGATCGATGAACTCCAGCCGCCGCAGGTCGAGGGCCAGGACGTACTGCACGTCCTCCTGCTGGGTGCGCAGGGGGTTTGCCAGGGCCCGCGTGATGTCCTGGATACGACTGATGATGTCGTACGGCGCGGTCAGGCGCTCCAGTGGATCTGCGGCGACGAGGTCCAGCAGCAGCTTGCGCTCGGCCTCGGTCAGCTCGTGCTTGGCGGTGTCGATGGCCTTGAGTACCCGTGCATGACGCTCGGGCGGGGCATTGGTGGTGAAGCGTTCCAGGTCGAGCAGCAGCCGTGCGCAGAGGATGCCAAGGGCGAACCAGTCGTCGTCCTGCCGCCAGGCGGTCAAGCCTCCCGCAGTGCGCTCCGGCGGAACCGGCCAGCCGTCAGGAGGCTGGGTCCCCACCGGACGGCCTAGTTTGACGGACCATTCGAAGCCGCCGAGCCGAAGGGATTCGGCGCCGAGGTCCTCGTCGAAGAAGATGGAATCGAGGTCCACGCCCCGGTGCAGGACCTGTCGCTCGTGCAGCAGGTTCAGCCCTGTGGCGACGCGCCGTAAGCCGCTCCACAGTTGTTCGCGTGCGGCCGTCCCGCGGTTCGAGAGCCACGGGTAGCGGGCGCGGTGCTGCAGTGCGTCGGCTACCCGCTTGTAGCCCGGCGCCTCCAGGACCATGACGAAGCACCGGTGGTCCCGGTCGAGGCCGGCGTCCTTGAGTACGACCAGTGCGTCGTCCGACCTCGGGCTGCTCGCGACCTTGTACAGAGTGCGCAGTTCCTGGTCCCACAGGGCGCGTTGCACCCGGTCCGGTTGCTCGCCCTCGTACGTCCATGTCTTGAGCAGGTACGTGTATCCGTCGCTGAACGCCTCCCAGACCTGAGATTCGCCATCACCTGCATGTGGACCATCGGTAATTTCGTACTTGTTCCGCAGAAGCAACGTCCCGACGGTGGGAGTTGTCATGCATCCACCTTCACGAGCTGGAGAGCGGGTGAGTAGACACCGCGGCGGCCCGACTCGGCCGCACGGGTGAAATGTGATCGTACTCACGCTTGCTGACCACTGCGGTCGGTTCCGAATATGCGCTCTTGTCGGCGTTGGTATCGACCTGGCGCGCTTGCGCTGCTCTTGGCGATGCCTGCCGTCTGGTGCGCCGACCATCTGTAGCCTCAGCAAGCGGTAGCAGATGCCCTCATTCGCTTGAAGTGTGAGCATCGGTGCACCCATTCTCTTGATTTTCGCGCACAGTTCGGGGCTTCCTGGTATCGTCCGATCCGTGGAAATCACTCTGCAGCAGGCAGTGAGTGATCTCCGGCGGGCGCTGGAGATCATCCGGGACGTCGCGCGTGATGTGTACGCGACCAACGCCGACCGTCATGACCCGTCGCACGGGGACGACAACGGCACCTTCGCTCAGCTGGTCTGGCGGAACATCGCCAACCTCTCCTTCAAGAAGCTCAACGAAGCAGGGATTCCGGTCCGAAAGGTCGCCGGCGGGGCCATCGAGGTCACCTCCGGATGTTGGGTCGTGAGGATCTACAAGTTCCCGCTGGTCGCCCCTGACAAGGTGCGGGACAAGCTCGAACAGCTCAGTTGGGACGGCAGCGCCGCTCGACTGAGAGGCGCCGTGCTGAACGGTGCGCCGAAGGATCAGTTGGCGTTCGACCAGGACCCGGACTGGGCCGAGAGCTTCGCTGAGGCCGTTCGACAGGGGCATGTTCGGATCATGCACACGGGTGACCCGGAGACGGGAAACTGCGTCATCGAGGTGGGGCTTCCACGAGACAACCGAGAAGGCGGTTCACCCTGGCTTGATGGCACCGTCGAGATCCACAATGATCTCCAGCTGAGCCTCCCGGCTCCGCGGTCGACCGAGGACATGCTCGTCGACCTGGGTGGGCTACCCCCAGAGGGAGTTTCGGATCGAGACGGCCAACTGCCGTCTGAAACGGATTCGGACGAGGATCGACCCGCTGCGGGGAAGGCACCGAAGGCACCCGACCATACCGACCTCGAAGAGAACGACCTGCCGCTTCGCCGGCGCACCGAAGAGACGCGCGACGAGCGCGAGAACACAGACTGAGAAATCCATGCCGACACCGCCGCGAGGATCGAGAGGCGCTGAGCTCGCCTCCCGCTCCTTCGAACCCGAAGCTCTGACTACGGCCCGACAGCTTCGAGGGCTGCGCAAGAACGAGCTTGCCAGGAAGGTGGATCTCACGCCGGCAGCGGTCAGTCAGTACGAGCTGGGCCAGAGTCGGCCTTCGGCCACGGTCGTTGCGCAGCTGGCCATGGCCTTGGGGGTGCCCGCCACGTTCTTCGCCACGGGGCACCCGCACCCAACGGTGCCCAGCGCCGCCCACTTCCGAAGTCTTAGGGCGACAACGCAGCTGCAGCGGGATCAGGCGGTAGCGTTCGGCAAGATCGTCTGGCGGCTGGTTACGACCGTCGAGCACTACGTGGAGCTTCCCCCTGCGGCACTGCCGCGATTGGCCCTGCCGGCCGAGCCGAGCAGGGCGGACATCGCGGCCGTGGCCCGCGATGCGCGCGATGCCATGGGGGTGCCCAGCGGCCCAATTCCCCATGTGACCCGACTGCTCGAAGCCCATGGCGCCGTGGTCCTGGAGCTACCGGCTATGTCCAAACGGGTGGACGCCTTCTCGCACTGGTACGGGAGCAGGCCGTTGGTCTTCCGGAACCCTGCCAAGAACGACAAGGCTCGGTCGCGATTCGATGCGGCCCACGAGGCTGGGCACTTGGTCATGCACCTTGACGCTGAGCCTGGCAGCCGCATTATCGAGAACCAGGCGCATGACTTCGCTGCTGAGTTCTTGATGCCCAGCGCTGAGATCCTTGCGGAGTTGCCGCAGAGGCTTGACTGGGAGGCGCTCTACGGGCTGAAGCGACGGTGGGGGACTTCTCTCAAGGCTCTCGTCTACCGTGCCCATGCTCTCGGTGCCTTCCGGGACACGACGTACAAGCGTGCCATGATGATGCTCTCTCAGCACGGCGATCCCGAGCCTTGCGACCTCGGACCTCGTGAAGCGCCTCTGCTGCTGGAAAAGGCGGTCCGCCTCTGTGAGGAGACGGGCGTTTCATTTGATGATCTTGTCTCCCGCTCGGGCCTGCCGTTCGATCTTGCGAACGAGGTCTACGCGACTGCGACCATGACGAGACCACGCCTCGTCCTGGATGCATCCGAGGAGGGTGCGGCGTCGCCGGACACCTCTGACGTGCTGACGCTTTTCCCAGGTTGATGTTTGCTGCTATCTGGCGCTGTTCTACGCGTCATGGGATCAGCCGAAGGTGAACCGCCCCGCGTCGAATGGAGACATGGGCGCGGGTCAGTGGCTGGCGCGGATCATTACGGTGAGGACCGGCGAGGCCGGTGAGGGCTGGCTTTGCCCGATGTCCTCGTACCCCCACGACTCATAGAGGGTGTGGACCTTTCCATCGCCAGCGGCCGGGTTGACCATGAGCGTGACGTACGGCTCGTCGCGGGTGGCGAGGAGGGCGTCATGGATACGGCGCGCGGTGCCGGTCTTCCGCCAGGTCGGCCGAACACCGATCTCCTTCAACGCCACGGCCGGACGCTCGGTGTACTTCTCGGCCGGCGTCGGGCTGGTGCGCTGCCAGTAGCGGTCGCCGTGCTCGATGGTGTTGCCGTAGGCGTAGCCGACCGGATGTCCGTCCGCGTACGCGAGTACGGCCGTGAACCCCGGCTCGGTGCCGTGCCGGTCCAGGCGCTCACCGAACGCGGTGACCGCGTAGTTCGGCAGGTGGAGCAGCGGAGCGCGTACGTCGGCGTACACGTCGAGGACGTCACCGCGGGCGGTGTCGAGGGTGGTGAAGGTGCGCAGTTCGATGGCGGGCGCCGTGGTCATGCGGCCATCCTCCAGGTGGCGGTGTGGTCGGTCCAGGTCTGCACGCTGGAGCTGCCTGGCGCGGTGGCGCGCAGCGCGGCCCCGAACTCCTGCAGCATGCGCGTGACGCGGGCGTGCTGGGTGGCTGCGTCGGCGGGGACCTTCATCGCGGTGGCCGTGGCGGCGTCGGGGGCTCCCTGTGCCAGCTGGGCGTGTGCGAGCCGGGTGGTGGTGATGGCCCGGGAACGGATCATGTGGGGCCGGAGGGCGGACAGGCAGCGGTGGGCGTGGTACTCGGCGGTCGAGTAGTCGCCGAGCGCCAAGTGTGCGGAGAGGGCCAGGGAGTCGAGTTCGGCCTGGTCGTAGAAGGCGAGCATCCACACCGGCCGGTAGTCGGCGGGGTCGGCGCGCAGCATGGCGTCCTGCGCCTGCTCGAACGCGCGGCGGGTGCCGGTGCGGTCCTGTGCCGCGCCGTGGATGGCTCCTTGGCGGGCCAGGCCGAGGGAGGCGAACAGGGGGTCGCGGCGGGTGAGGTGCAGGTTGCGGGCGACGTCGTTGGCGGCGAACGCGTCGGCGGGTCGGCCCATGTGGCGGTACATGGTGCCCGCGTGACTCCAGATGCGGAACTTGATGGCCTGGTCGCCGGACATCTCGGCGAGGGCTTGGGCCTCGCGCATGTGCGCCTTGGCGACGTCGTAGCGCCGGCCGTCGATGGCGGCCCACATCGCGGAGGAGCGGAAGGCGGCTGCGGAGGCGTAGAGGTTGCTTCGTACGCGTTGGGTGGCGCTGCCGGCGTTCTGGAGGTTGAGCGCCTCGTCGGCGAGGGCGGCGGCCCGCTGTTCGATGCCGAGTTGTCCGCCGTGGCGGTGGTCGCTGGCGATGATCTCGGCGAAGCGCTTGTTGAGGCGGTTGACGTCGCTCATGCCGATACGGCGCGGCGATGCGGTGCCGGGTGCGGCTGCTGCGGCGGCAGCCGCCGCGATGCTGCCGACGAGGGTGCGGCGCTTCATGTCGGGGTCCTCCTGCTGCGGTAGGGCCGGGGTGGGCGAAGGCCGGCTCCGTGGCACGAACCCTAAGGCGATGGCGGGTAGCCCGGTGACGTCCTCAAGTGCCCTTCGGGCGGCTGATTTTGGCCACGTAACCCGGCCTGCCTTCCATGCCCGGACCGAAGAGCCGTCGAGTCCACCAGGGCGTCCGGCTAACCGTTCAATGGCCCTGTTCACGGCCTCGGCGAGGCTGTTGGAGCTGTGGCCGTGTTCGGTCATCCACGCCTCAAGAACGGTGTTGCGGGTGGTGTCCATGCGGGCACGGTAGTCCGCGCGGTCCCTGCCCGCCAGGTAAAGGGGAGGTCAAAACACCCTAGGTCATTCCGCCGACTGAGCGCCTGAACGTCCTAACCAACCTGCTGGGAAAGGGAGTTGTCTGGGTGCTGGTCGCCCGCCGCGCCCCACCGTGCGGGCGGCTGTTGACGGCCCGGCCCGCCCCTGAGGTTCCCCCGCAGGGGCGGGGCCGGGCGCCGAGACGACACGAAGGCTCCACCCCAATGACGAGTCTGAGAACAACAGTTGAGGCCCTCTTCGTCGGCCACCCCACGTACAGCCAGACCTTCCCGTGCGAGCCGTCCACGGCCGAGCTCGGCCGCGAACTCGTCCGGGACGTCCTTGGTGTGTGGCACCTCGACGGCCTCGCCGACCGTGCCGCGCTGATCATCACGGAGCTGATCGCGAACGCCTCCAGGCACACTTCGTGTCCCGAGATTCGCCTCATGGTTGGGCGGCCGAGCGCGACTCGACTGCGTGTCGGGGTCGTGGACCGGGAACCATCGCGTCTGCCCATACTCAGCCAGGTGGCTGACGACGACGAGTCGGGGCGCGGGCTGCTCCTCGTCGATGCTGTCGCCGACCGTTGGGGCTACGACCTGCACGGCTCGGGCAGGCGCCCCTGGGGCAAAGAGGTCTGGGCGGAACTCCGCACCCAGGACGGCAAGTGAGCGTCCCGGCTACGGCAGCCTCGCCCCTTCCGGATCTCGCCCGACTCCGGCCCCGCCAGCAGATGGCCATGGACTGCGCCCTCTGCGCCCGGCCACTGGGAGCGAGCGGTCGACGGCTGGGCGAGATACGCCACCAGGGCTTTCCGTTCCTGCTCTGGGCCTGCGCTCCCAACTGCCAGGCCGTCAGATCGGCTATCCCGACCAGCTGAGAAAGGGGATGTCCTTCCATGGAGTGGCCGTGGATCACCGGTGATTGCTGGCTCGGCTGCGGGCGTACCGGAATCCTGGTGATCTGGCTCGGCCCGGTGCAGTGGGACGGGCAGCACGCCCCTTTCTACGCGTGTGAGCCGTGCCTCGATCGCCTCAAGGCCCAGGCGCTCACCTACTTCATGGAGCGGCGGCCGACGTCCGCTTGATCAGACTTCCGGCACACGACTTCCCGGCATGAGGCAGGCAGCCCGCGAGGAATCCTATGCGGAGCACGCCCCCCTCGTGCCGGGCGGCCAGGAGCCGTCCGCGGAGCAGCCGTGTGGCAACGCTCCCGTGACGGCACCTGGTGGGCGCTCCAGCCCAGTAACACCACCACGATTGCGAGGAGTTGAAGCATGACGCGTAGCACCGTTATTCCCAGCCGCACCGAAGTACGCCCGCAGATTCCGGGGGCCTCGGACGGCTTCGACCTGGACGTCTCCCTCGTCGAGATCGCCGATCCGGCGGGCCTGGTCAACCTGACCGACGACAACTGCGGGTCCACCTGCGGCGCCTGCACCACCAACGTTGCCTGACCCGGACCCCAGGTCACCCCGGTCTGGTGCCGCCGCGTCTCCGCGCGGCGGCACCAGTCGCCCGCCCCCTCACCTACGGAGGTACTCGGTGGTTGCTCCGCCCGCAGCGTTCCGCACCGGTTCCACTGCTCTCGTGCGCGCCGTGGCCCGGCCCTCGCTGCCGATTCCTCCATACCCTGACCTCGATGACCGCTCGCCCAGTGGTGCTTCTGCCCGCGTGGAGTGGCTACGCGCGGTGTGGGCGAACAAGGACGTCGCTGAGGCACTCCAGCACTCCAGCCCGGTCCTGGCCTCGCAGGTAGGGGCTCTGTGGACGGCCGAGCGCCCAGCCCTCCGTGATGTGCAGCGTGCGGTGCTGTCCGTGGCCCGCTACCTGCTGCGGGCCCAACACCGGGCGACACCCTTCGGCCTGTTCGCCGGCGTGGCCACCGCGGAGTTCGCCCCGCAGGCGCGGGCCGACTGGGGCGAGGAGCACGTGGCCGTCGGCCGCGCGGGGGCAGAGTGGCTGGCGGCCCTGGTCGCACGGTTGGAGTCATGCCCGGACCTCCTCGAACGGCTGCCCGTCGTCATCAACAACACCGTGACGTACCGGGGAGACCGGCTCATCGTGCCGTTCCAGCCCGACGTCCAGGACGACCGGACTCGCGCGGTCGAGGCGTCTCTGGCCCTGACCGGACCGGTGCGCGCAGTCCTTGCCGCGACCCGACTGCCGATCCGGTTCGGCACCCTCATGGACAAGCTCCAGGCGGAGTTCCCCGAGGCCGGTCCCGAGAAGTCGCGTCAACTGCTGGCGGAGCTGATCCGGCGGCGGGTGCTGATCACGAGCTTGCAGGCGCCGAGCACCGAGACCGACGCCCTCGGGTATCTGGTGGGCCAACTCGACGCGATCGACGCCGGAAGCCTTGCCCCGGTCGCGGAGACCGTACGCGAACTCCACGCGGTCCGGGCGGGCCTGGAGGAGTGCGCCACGCGCGGCGGCCGGGACAGCGTCGCGGCGCGGATGCGAGACCTCATCCCTGGCATGCCTCGCCACCCCGTCGCGCTCGACCTCCGCCTGGACGCGCAGATCGTTCTGCCGGAAGCGGTCGCCCGAGAGATCGAGCGTGCCGCTCTCATCCTGACCCGCTTGAGTATCCGCCCGTACGGGACCGCCGCCTGGAACGAGTACCACCAGCGGTTCTACGAGCGGTACGGCATCGGCACGATGGTGCCGCTCGTGGAGGCCGTGGCGGACAGCGGCACCGGCTATCCCGACGGTTATCCAGGCGCTCCGGCCAGCGCACGCAGGCCCCGCGTCTCCGCTCGGGACGACGCCCTTGTACGGCTGGCTCAGGCCGCCGCGCTCGACGGCCGTCACGAAGTGATCCTCACGGACGAACAGATTGAGGCCCTGGACGTGGGGCCCGACGAGCCTCGGCTGCCGCCGCACTTGGAGATCGGGGTGCGGGTGCACGCGGCCAGCCTGGAGGAGTTGCAGCGCGGGTGGTTCCGGCTGGAGGTCGTGAGCGTGTCCCGTGGTGCCGGCGTTTCCACGGGCAGATTCCTCAGCGTGTTGGCCCCCGCCGACCGGGAGGCCCTGATTGCAGAGCTTGCCGACCTCCCGGCCGCCGACGGCAATACCATGCCCGCGCAGCTCTCTTTCCCGCCCCTGCTCCCCGAGAGCGCCCACATCACCCGCTCCTCACAGGTCTTACCCACCGTGATCAGCCTTCAGGAGCACCGCGCCCCGCAGGACACCGTCCTCACCCTGGAGGACTTGGCTGTGGGGTGCGACGGCCGCCGCATGTACCTCGCCGTCCCCGAGCGAGGCCACCGTGTTGAGGCCGTCGGAATGCACGCGCTGAACCTGCACACTCACACCCCGCCGCTGGTGCGGTTCCTCACCGAACTGTCCCGCGCCCAGTGCGCGCAGGTCACCGTCTTCGACTGGGGCGCCGCAGAGGCCATGCCGTTCCTTCCACGTCTGCGGTACGGCCGGATCGTGCTGGCCCCGGCACGCTGGCGGCTGGAAGCGTCCGAACTGCCCGGCCATGCCCACCATCGGGCCGAGTGGTATGCCGCGCTCAGCAACTGGTGTGCCCGGCGGGGGCTGCCGCGCCGCGTCTATCTCGTAGAGGACGACCGGCGCCTCTTCCTCGACCTCGACGAGGCCGGCCACCGTGCGCTCCTGCGCAGACACCTCGACCATTCGCGCCTGGCCGTGCTCGTCGAGGCCCCGGAACCGGAGGCGTCTGGCTGGTGCGGTGGGCGAGCCCACGAGGTCGTGGTGCCCCTCAAAGCAACCAGGCCGTCGGCATGGCCGCCACTGCCAGCCCCCAGCCGGGGCCGTGCCCTGTCTGCGGCCCAGATGCAGACGCCTGCCGCTTCCTCGGTTCTTCTGGCCGCCCTGTACGGCGACCCCCGCCGCCAAGACGTCTTGCTCTCCCGGCATTTGCCCGGCCTCCTCGAACAGCTCGGCAACCCGCCGTGGTGGTTCATCCGCTTCCGGGACCCGGACCAGCACCTCCGCGTACGCATCGCCCTTCCCGACCCGGAAGCCTTCGCCGGCACGGCCCGAACGGTGAGCGCTTGGGCCGACGAGCTACGAAGCATCGGCCTGCTGGCCGACCTGCGCTATCCCACCTCCTACCGGGAGATGGGCCGCTGGGGCTCCGGCACCGCATGGGAGGCGGCGGAGGAGGTGTTCCGGGCGGATTCGCGCGCCGTCCTGGCCCAACTTGCGCAGCCACAGCGTCCGGGCCAGCGCACGCTGGTGGCGGCCCACACGGTCGCTATCACCTCCGCCTTCCTCGGCACCACCGAGGCTGGGATGCAGTGGCTGATCGACCATGTCTCGCCGACCGCACCCGTGCCCGTTCCACGCCCGCAGTTCACCGAGGCCGTACGGCTCGCCGACCCGAGCGACGACTGGTCGGCCCTGCGCAGCGTTCGGGGCGGAGACGCCATCGTGTCCGGATGGGCCGACCGGGAAGCGGCGCTCGCCGCGTACCGGCCGCACCTGCCCGGCCCGGACACCCAGGGCATCGCCGTCGACGACGTCCTGACCTCCCTGCTGCACGTTCACTTCGTGCGCCACGTCGCCGTGAACTTCCCGGAGGAAGAGGTGTGCCTCTACCTGGCGCGTGCCGCTGCCCTGGCCTGGACCGCCCGCACCAGGGGGAGGGCTTCGTGACCGCCCACTCCGCGCTCGGCCTGGTCGACGCCATCGCTGCTCAGCTCGCCGACCCCGACACCGTGCCCCTCGGCTCCAGGATGCTGTCCTCGGACCGGCAGCACCTCGCCTACGGCCCGCCCGGAATCGCGCTCCTGCACATCGAGCTGGCCGCGAACGGTCTCGGTCCGTGGCAGCGCGCCCACGACTGGCTCGCCGCCGCCTCCCGGAAGCCGCTCACCAGCGGCCCGGACAGCCACCCGTTCTATGGAGTGCCCGCCTTCGCCCATGCCCTGACCTGTGCCGCCGACCACCTTCCCGGCTCCTACCAGCGCGCCCTCGACGTGATGGACGGACAGATCGCAGTCGATGTCGGACGCCGTCTCGACGCCGCACATCGCCGCATCGACGCCGGACGCCTGCCGCAGCTCGCCGAGTTCGACGCCGTCCGGGGCCTCACCGGATACGGCGCCTACCTACTGCGCCGAAACCCCGGCAGCTCCACGATGCGCGCCGTTCTCGACTACTGCGTGCGCCTCACCGAACCGATCACCCACCACGGCGAGACTCTGCCGGGCTGGTGGGCGGAGACCGGGCCCTCCGGCAGCCCGGACGACCGATTCCCCGCTGGGCACGCCAACAGCGGTATGGCCCACGGCGTCGGCGGCGTGCTCGCGCTCCTGGCCCTCGCAGCTCGGAGCGGCTCCATCACCGACGGGCACCACACAGCACTGCGCACCATCTTGGCCTGGCTGGACCGCTGGAAGGAGAAGGCCGACGGCGGGCCGGTCTGGCCGTATTGGGTCACTCAGGGCGAGCTGCGCAGGGGGCGTCTCGGCTCGTCAGCACCCAGGCGGCCCTCCTGGTGCTACGGCACCGCCGGCCTCGTCCGCGCCCAGCAACTTGCCGCGCTCGCCCTCGGCGATACCAGCCGCCAGATCGACGCGGAGAACGCGCTCGTGGCAGCCCTCACCGATCCCGAGCAGCTGAAGGCCACGACGGACAACGGCCTCTGCCACGGCTTCGCCGGCCTCGCCCACGCTGTCACGCGTACAGCCGACGACGCCCACCCCTCGACCGCGGGAAATCTCCGCGCCGCTATCCCGGCCCTCCTGGCTGCGGTCATCCCACCAGGAACCGACCCCGAACTCATGGCCACGGTGCTCATTCAGGACGAGAAGGGCGGTCCCGGCCTACTCGACGGCGTCGCCGGCATAGCCCTGGCCCTCCTCTCGCCCAGCACCGCGGCACCACCCCGGTCCGCCTGGGACGCATGCCTCCTCATCGCTTGATCCACCGACCGAAGGACCTCTATGCCTCCCGACCGCTGGCAGCAGCACAACATCACCTTCGTCGACCGGGAGAGCGCCCGGCGCGCCATCGCTGAACGACTCGGCCCCGCCCTGATCGAGGCCGAGACTGACGGGCAGCTCACCGGCTGGTGGTTCATGAATAAGCAGCCCTGGCCGCTGCGTTACCTCGCCGACAAGCCCTCACCAGCCATCGAGTCGCTTCTGAGCGATCTCATCGGCGACGGTGTGGCCGTGTCGTGCCTGCCCTGCGTCTACGAGCCCGAGACCGACACCTTCGGCGGTACGGAGGCCATGGACGCA
Organism: Streptomyces flaveolus; assembly: GCF_000716535.1. Classification (GTDB taxonomy): domain Bacteria; phylum Actinomycetota; class Actinomycetes; order Streptomycetales; family Streptomycetaceae; genus Streptomyces; species Streptomyces flaveolus_A. Next base: position 240,728 of record NZ_JNWV01000007.1, read on the forward strand.
GCCCACGAACTGTTCCACAACGATTCCCGTCACCTGCTCACCTACAAGCTGAGCCCGATGCACTTGGGACGCCGGGAGACCGCCGTCCTGCTCGCGAGCGCCATGATGCGCGGTGCCGGACTCGACTGGTTCGAGCAGGGTGATGTATGGGCGAAGGTCGCGGCCCTTCGGCCGGCCACCGCTCCACAACCACCCGAACGCGCCGCCGAACTGGCCCCGGCCATGCAGAAGCTCATGACCGCCGACGCCCACAGCCTCTGCCACCCGGGTGGCCCACTCCACGCGCACGAGGAATGGGTGACCGCCTTCGAACGGGCCGGAGCCACGCTCGCCGAACTCGCAGGCCGCGGCGCCCTCACTCGTGGCCTGCGAGCCGTCATTGCCCATCACGTGATCTTCCACGCCAACCGCGCCGGTCTCCTCCGGGACGACCAGAGCGCCCTGTCCCACATCGCACGAGAGGTAGTCATGGGAACGAGTGACCACACTGAGTCGCCCACCGAGGCAACGGCCGACATCGATAGCGTCAGCGCGGTGAACACCGACACGATCACCACCCCCACGGCGGACGCCGAGCGCCTCCGCAACGTCCTTGTCGACCAGCTCCGTGCGGACGGACACGCCCGCACGCCCGCCGTCGAGACCGCGTTGCGGACCGTGCCCCGCCACGTGTTCGTGCCCGAGGCGTCGCTCGAAGACGCCTACGCCAACGCACCCGTGCACATCAAGTACGACACCGACGGCACGTCCATCTCCTGCGCCTCCCAACCGGGCGTCGTCGCCCTCATGTTGGACCAGCTCGATGCCCAGCCCGGCGAGCGCATCCTCGAACTCGGTGCCGGCACCGGCTACAACGCCGGTCTGCTCGCCCACCTGGTCGGCGAGAACGGGCACGTGACCACCCTCGACGTCGACGACGACCTCGTGGAGGGTGCCCGCACGCACCTCGCCGCCGCCGGAATCACCAACGTCGAGGCCGTGACCCGCGACGGGGCCCTCGGCTACGCCGAAGCAGCGCCGTACGACCGGATCATCGCCACCGTCGGCGCGCACGGCGTACCGCACGCCTGGCTGCAGCAGCTCGCGCCCGGCGGCCGGCTCCTCGTCCCCCAGCGCCTCAAGGGCACCGTCTCCCGCTCCATCGCCTACGAGCAGCGCGACGGCCGGTGGGCGTCCCTCGGCAGCGAGATGAACACCTTCATGCCGCTTCGGCGGGGCATCGCTGACGACGACCGCCGAGTGATCCCTCTCAGTACGGACGGCGCCGTACGACTCCAGGCCCCCGCCGGGCTCAACATCGACGCCGACGCCCTCGCGGGCGTACTTGACCAGCCGCGCACCGAAGAGTGGACCGGCATGACGGTCCGCGCCATGGAGTCACCGGAGTGGATGGAACTGTTCGTCACCTGCTCCATGCCCTCCGGCCTGATCCGGATGCTGTTCCCTCAGAGCGCCAAGGGCACTCTGCTCACCGAGGACCCCTACCCATCGTCGACCGCGGTCGTCGACAAGGGTGCCGTCACCTACCTCGCCCGGCGCCTGTCGAAGAAGACTCCCGAGGGTGGCAAGCTCTGGGAGTTCGGCGTCATCGGCCACGGCCCCGGCAGCGACGAGCTGGCCGCGAAGGTCGCCGACACCATCCGTACCTGGGACAGGGAGTACCGAGGTCGTGAGGCCACGTTCGAGATCCAGCCCCTCGACGCCCCTCAGATCGAGCGGCGCCCGGGTCTCTTCGCCCTCGACACGCCGCTGAACCGCATCGTCGTCGACTGGCGATGACGCCCCACGCGTAGCGGACGATGCCCGTCGGCACACGGCTGGCGGGCACCGTCGCTTCAGCAGTCCTCACTCTCGACCCCGGGGGATCCATGGACCCGCACGGCCCCATAGCCCAGCGCTTCCCGCTCGTCGCCCGATTCCGCCCCGCCTGCCTGCCCCTGCCTGCACGCGTAAGGGCACTCGTCGATCTGGCCGACACTGCGGTGGAAGAGACCGACCAGGGGCTCGCATCGGCCGTCTACAACCAGGCCGCGCTCATCGCCTCCGACCTCGACCTCCCCGACCTCGCCCGCGAGATGTGCCACCAGCACGCCGCCGCCTACCTCCACGCCTGCCCCCTCCCCGGCATGAGCGCGATTCGAGGACTTGAACCGGTCGTCAATCTCGCTCGCCTCCAGATCCGCGCCGGCCACGCCGATGAGGGCCGTCAGCGACTCCTCAACCTGTACAAGGCCGTCGAGGCGGGCACAGCCGCCCGGTTCGAGGGCGTCAACGTACCTGCGGACCTCACTGCGACCGGTGAAGACCGCCAGGAGGTTCGCGCATGGCTGTGGCGCGTCCTCCTCTCAGACGGCACGCGCACCCTCACCACCGAGGGGCGATGGGCCGAGGCGCTGGCGCACATCGAAGTCCACCATGGCATCGGAAAGCGGATGCTCGACGGTCGACAGGTCGCCGTGCTCGCCGCCCTCGCTGCGGGTGACACGGCGTGGGCAGCTGTCCTCCTTGCCGACACGATGCCCGGCGATCCGTGGGAGCAAGCCGTCACGGCATGCCTGACCGTTCTATGCCGCCGCGACGCCGGGCAGCCGATCGACGGCCACATGGCGGACCTGGTGACGGCCTACCTCGGAAGGAAGACCGAACCTGGGATGACCGTCTTCGATACCCGGCTCGGACTTACAGTCCTCGACGCGATCGGCTCCGCCGGGGCGCTCACCGCGCACCGTATCGTCGAGGACCTCCACCGCAGGACGACGGACGCCGAAGACGGCTACGCGGCCCGCGAGAACTTGGCTCATCCTCTGTTCACCGAGATCGCCACGGACCGGCAAGTGCAGGACTGTCGCGCGCTGGTGCGCGCCTGCGCCCTCGGTGTTGGGATCCTCCCGGACGAGCTGCGAGGAGAACTGACGGCGGCCCTGCGCGCCAGCGATAGCGTGATCCGGGAAAGCGTCGTGCGTTCCTCCGATCCCGGAGGAACGCAACCCCTGCGGTTCTGACGGTGTCTACCGGCGCTGTCGGTGCTGCTGTTCGGTAGGCGATGGAGCCGCCGAAGGGGGCCGACTGTTTCCGGTCTGCTGAGTGGGGATCGAGCCTGCCATGGTCGACTGCAGGCGGGCAGCTTCTGCGCGGCGGTTGGGTGCTGGGTTTCGGCCGGTGTGCTGGATGCGGGTGATGAGCACGCGGGCGGGTTGGCGGGCGGTGGTCAGCTCGCGCTGGGCAGCGGCTTCCTTGAGGAGCTGGTGGGGTTGGTGGCCGCGGGCTTCGGCGTCGGCGAGGACGGTGGCGAGTGCGGGCCAGGCCGGGTCGGCGAGGATTCGCGCGGCGTGGTCGGGGACGGCTGCTCGTACGTCGCTGGCGAGAACGCGGCGGGCTTGATCCCTGGGGGGCCGGGCTGTGAGTTCGGCGAGCGTCGGGGCGAGGGCGCGGTCGGCGGCTGTCTGTAGGTGCTGGACGGCCTGGCGGGCGGCGTCGGCCTGGTGGGCGTGGTGCTTCGCTTCGTGCCAGCGTCCGGCGACGATGGCGGCCCAGACGAGGGCTGCGACCAGGGCGGCCAGGGCGCTGCCGTCGGGGCCGGTGGCGGTGTGGACGATGTCGCGTGCCGCGTTGCGCAGGGCGTAGGCGGCGCGGTCTTCCGCCCGGACCTGGGAGCGCTGGGCTCGGGCGAACGCCTTGGAGGCGGCCTGGAGTTCGGCGCGCAGATGGGCGGGTGCCTTCTGGGCGGTGGCTTCGATCAGTTCGCCGAGGGCGGTGATGTGGGCCTGGGCGTGGGTGTCGTTGGTGAGGTCGGTGAGGTCGGTGTGGAGGGTGTCGAGGGCGTTGGTGGCTTGGTGCCAGGGGGTGCTGGGGTGGTTGCGGCGGGCGGTGGGGTGTTCTTCGGGCTGGCTGGATTCGAGGCGGGCCTTGATTTTGGGCAGGGAGAGGTCGGGGGAGATCTTGCTTCCGGGGTGGTAGATCTGTTCGCCGGCCTCGTTGACGTCGCCGGGGCGGCCGGCGGCGTATCCCAGGAGGTCGCCTGACGAGCCGCGCCGGGTCTTGACCTCGATGCCGCTGGCTTCGAGGTAGGCGATGAATTCCTCGGCGCCTGTCACGTGGGGGATGGCGGCGCGGATGCGGTCCTGGAGCCAGGCGGGGCTGGTCTGTTCCCAGCCGAGGCGTTCGGCCTTGTGCATCTCGGCCTGGGTGGGGCGGCGGGCGCCGGTACGGTCGCCCTTCTTCAGGCGGCGCAGCCCGTAGTCCTTCTCGATCTCGCGGCAGGCGTCGCCGACGCGGAGGCCGCTGTCGTGGAGTTTGGGGCGGCGTCCGTCTTCGCGGACGGTGGTGGCGAGGATGTGGATGTGGTCGTCGGCGTGGCGGACGGCGATCCAGCGGCAGCCCAGGTCGTCACCGGCTGGCACGATGCCGGCGGCCTGGACGATGCGTTGGGAGATCTCTCCCCACTCGGCGTCGGAGAGGTAGCGGTCCTCGGGGGCGGCGCGGACGGGGCAGTGCCAGACGTGGTCGGTGACCGGCTTGCCGAACTCGCTGTTGCGCAGCTGCACGGGTTCGTCGAGGTAGCGGGCTAGTTCGGTGAGGGTGGCGTTCTCGTCGCGGCCGGGGTCGGGCATGCCGAGCAGCGCGAAGCCGGCCACGATGTGCGGGTCGAAGTGCTCGTCGTGGGTTCCGCGGCCGTAGAGGTAGGCGAGCAGGCCCCGGGTGTTGGTCCCGGCGGGCTTGATGGCGGCGATCACGCTGTCCCGGCCTCCTCCGGGTCGGCGGGCGGGCGCAGGGCCTCGGCGATCAGCTCCAGCAGGTGGTGGAGTTCGCTGAGGCGTTGGCGTATGTCGGGTGGGGTGTGGTCGCTGTTGAGGGCGCGGGCGATCTGGTTGATGTTGACGCCGATCCGGTTGAGCTGGCGCAGGACCTGGGCGCGGAAGATGTGGGTGCGGCGGCGGTCTTCGGACAGGGGCAGGTTGGCGGTGAACCGGCCGGTGATGAAGGCGAGGACGATGTCGGCGGCGAAGCCGGAGTCGCCCTTGTAGCCGTGCTCGGCAGCGGCCTCCTGGAGACGGGCTCGCTGGTCGCCGGTGAAGCGCAGCGGGCCGACACGGTCGTTGCGCTTGGTGCCGGTGAAGCGGCGGATCGTGGGCTGCACGCTCTGCACGGCAGGCTCGCCGACGACGACGGCGCTGTCTTCGGGGCGCAGGACGGCTCGCTGGACGGAGTGCAGCGTGTCCAGGTCAGAGCCGCCCTCGGCCCCGACCCCCTGGTCCGGCGCCCCCTGGTGCTGGGCCGTCTCCGCCACCCCTGGGGCGGAGATCCCCGACGTCCGGCCTTGAGTCGGACTCGGGGTACTACTGGCTCCGGCAGGGGCAGCCCGTCCGAACGCGCGGCGCAAACGCTCCATCAGCGTAGGGGACTTCGTCAGCGGCAGCGGCTCGTCGGGAGTGTGGTCGGAGCGGTGCGGGTCGTGCGTCACGGGCGGTTCTCCGGAAAGGGCGGGGGCAGGCGGGTCGGCGGGGAGGACTGGGGGAGTAGCTGGTGGCCGGCACTCCATCCACAGGTGTGGATATGCGTGTGGCGAGCGGTGCGGTGGTCGGCTGGCCGGGGTGACCGGAAGGGGTTCCGGTCACCCCGCTGGGTTTCCGGTCAGCCGCTGCTCGGACCGGTCTTGGCGGCGGCTTCGATTTCGGACCGGAGCATCTCCATCACCTCGGTCTGCCGCTGACTGCCGATCGTCAAGTCCCTGTCCTTGACGGCCTTCCGGAGAAGAGAGCGGCTGAGTGTGCCGTGCTCAGCGAGGGCGATCCGGCCGATCTTCACGAGTTCCGCGAGCGTGGCCTTGGGCGGACGACCACCGCGCGGCTTGGTCTCCGAAACCTCGGGCGGCGGTTCCGGCGGCTGGACGGAACCGGCGGTCGGAGGCTCAGCAGGCCGGACCGGCTCGGCCAGTGGCTTGGCGGGCGCGGTGACCGGTGGTTCCGGCGCCTGGACGGGCGCGGCGTCCAGGTGGTCGGCAGGTTGGTCGACCAGTTGGTGGATCTGCCGCATCAGGACGCCGAAGGCCAGTAGCGCGGCTGTTGGGGGAACCGCGGCGACCACGTAGTCGAGGAGGGGCACGGCGCTGGCGTTGCCCGTGCCGCTGACCCCGGCCACGTTGAGTGCGATGGAGCCGACCGATCCGGTGGCGGTGAGAGCGATTGCCCAGCCGTCGGTCACCCGGCGCAGGCCCGCGCGGAGCATGAGCAGTTCGCCCGCGACGATGAAGGCATCCAGGGTGGCCGGCCAGGCCCACTGGCGGACCGGGGAGCTCTTGAGGCCGTGCTGTCCGGCGACCTCTGCGAGATGCGCGTACGACAGCCAGAACCCGCCGGCGGTGAGCGCCACGATGACAACGCCCGCCGCCATGAGCGCGTACCGCTCGGCCGCCTGCTTGGTCATCATCGGCCGCCCTTCGCCAGGGCGATGGTCCCGGTGGGTGGGTGTGGAGAGGGTGGTCAAGCGGGGTTTCTCCTGGGTAGTAGCGTGGTCCGTCTTTGCCGTCTTGGCCGTTGCAAGCGCAGGTCAGGAGCGGTACGGCAGGGGGGTCGGTGTTCCGTCCTGGCGGCGCTGGCGCGTCTTGGGGCCGCACGGCCGGTGGGGCTGCGGTTCGGTGGCCGTGGAGGGATCGGATCCGTCTTGCCGTCCCGGCCGACAGCACCGTGACCTGCGGTGATACGGCGGGGACGCGCGGGACGGCACGAGACGGATCCGGGCAGCGTCCGGTTGGTGGCAGCGCGGTCGTCATGATTGCGTTGCCGTCTTGCTCCCGGTTTCCGTCCCAGCCGTATGCCGTTTGACCTGCGGGATCACGGCAGGGACGGCAGGGACGGTCACCGGGGGAGGCGGTGCTCAGCCCGAGGAGGGGGCTGGCTCGGCGTTCACTGAGTGAACGGTGGGGCAGTAGCGCCGCCAGGCGTCGAGGAACTTGTTGCGCATGTAGCCCTTGCGCTGGGTTCCGTCGGCCAGACGGACGTTGCCGGGCTTGATGTCGTACCGGCGCAGCATCGCCGCCAGTTCGCGGGCGGTCAGCCCGTTGCGCCCCCATTCCGCCCACGGGCTCTCGGCGTTCTGCCGCAGGAGGTGCAGCAGTTCGTCCGTGGAGAGGCTGTCGACCTCGCGCTGGGCGACGAAGACCCTGCGGATGTCGGCGAGGATACGGGCCTCGCCGGGCTGGTCCTCCTCAGCCTCGACCTCCGCAGCCACCATCCCCGCACACGCCTCGCGAGCCCGGCGGGGCCAGGACCCGGCGGCAAGGTCGGCGACAATGATCAAGGGTTCCCAGGTGTCAGCTGCCCGGTCCTCCACCGGCATGTCCGGCTCCAGATCCGCCGCCTCGTCCAGCAGCGGCCTGGCCCAAGCGGCAATACGGTCCCGCAGATCATGGAGGGCTGGGATGTCGCGGCGGGAGCGGAAGGGCTTGACGCTCTCGCCCTCGGCCCGGCGGCGCATCCGGATGACGACCGACCGGTCCATGATCGTGTCGGGCAGGTCGCCGATCCCCGCGAGGGCAGCCATGGCGAAGGTGGCGAACCGGTGCGGGGTGTGGTCGTTGCCGACGACCCGGGTGACATACCGGTTGCGCTGGTGGCCGGCGTTGAGCAGGCCACGCATCTCCTCGTTCTTCTCCGCCTGCTTCGGCGTGCCGAAGATAGTGTCCGCCTCATCCACCAGGAGCGTGGGCGGCTCGTCAGTGATAGAGCGGAAGACCGCCGCCGGCGTGGTGTTGATAGTGAGCATCGGCTCGTGAACCGTCTCGGTCAGCACGTCCAGCAGCCGTGACTTGCCACACCGCTTCGCAGGCCCCACCACCGCCAGGCGCGGGGCGTGCTGCCACGCGGGCTGCAGGTGGGTCGCCGCCACCCACAGCGTGACCGCGTCCAGCGCCTGCTGGGAGGGCAGGATCACGAACTGGGCTACCTGGGCACGCAGTTCGTTCAGCAGCTCAGAGCCATACGTCGGCGCAGGGTCCGGCACCGCCTCCTCGGCGGGCTGATCCACCGGAACCGTATCCGGCGCCCGCTCATCGGCCTCCGGGCCGGCTTCGGGCGCGTGGCCGGGTCGGCCGGGCACCGCGACCGTCGGCCATGCGGCTTTGCCGGGTGCGGAATGCGGCTCGGGTGTCGTAGGTTGCACAGGGCAGCTCCTTATCCGGTGACGTCGGGCATGCAGGCCCGACTCACGCAGGTCGTTCGTTGGAATGCGGGCAGTGGAGTGTGCGGAGCCTCCGGCGTTGGCGCGCCGGGGGCTTTCTCGCTTCCTTGGCCGGGGCGAGGGAACACGGACAGTACGTCCACGCCCCGACACAGTCCAGCGTTTCTGTGTCAGCTCAGCGCAGAAGCGTCTGCTATGGGCTCGGGCGGTCATGCGGCCAGGCCGAGCAGGTTCAACAGGTCGGCGGTCACGACGCGGTACGCCTTGCCCAGCCGCAGGACCTTGCACGGGTACTGGCCGCGCTTGGCCAGCTCGTAACCCTTGCTCCGCCCCAGGCCCAGCGCCCGGTTGCCGGTGTCCAGGTCAACGGCAGCGGGCAGGGCCAGCAGCTCTTCTCGCGTCATGCCCTTGGGCTGCTCGGCGGTGTCGTTGTTGCGCATCCAGTGCTCCGCTCATGAGTGAGCCCTCGGCGAACGCGGCATCACGTCCGGCTCCAGGCGATCACTAACCATCATCGGGAAGCTAATGTGTCTTCATGACACAACACGGTTTTGATCCTGGAGATGACGAGGACGACGTCCCCGAGTGGGTGGACCAGGTGATGGCCACGGTGGCCGCCGAGGTCCGCAGACGAAGGAAGGAGCTACGCATGAGCGCCCAGGACCTGGCCGACCGCTGCGAGGAGATCGGCCATCCGATCCCGCGCAATGTGATCGCCAACATGGAATCCGGCCGCCGCGCCAACCTGCCCCTGGTCGACGTCCTCGTCCTCGCCGAAGCCCTACGGACCTATCCCATCTGCCTGCTCTACCCCGTCGGCTACGTCGACCGAGTCCAGCGCCTTCCCCTGCAGCACTCCGACCCGACTTGGGATGCCATGCGCTGGTTCACCGGCGACATCGAGGACTTCGGCATGGAAGACGACATGCTCCGCAACTTCCGCGCCCACGTCCGCTACCAGCGTGCCGCCCTGGCCGCCCTGAAAGGCGAGAAGCACGAGCGCTGGAAAGCCGAGACGGCACCCAACCAGGCCGAACGCGAGGAAGCCGTACTCGCCCAAGCCGACTACGCCGAAAGGGCGTTGGAAGCCAAGTACCGCCTCCGCAGCGCCCGCGCCTTCATCCGCGAAGACGGCGGCACACCACCGCACCTGCCACCAGAACTCGCCGACGTCGACCCCCACGTCGGCAACACCAATGAGGAGAATGATCTTTGAAGGGTTCCACCCACCGCCGCTGCTACTGCCGCGACCCACACACCGGTAAGCCGCTCGGCAAGAAGTGCCCGAAGCTCTCCAGCCGCAAGCACGGCTCGTACTCCATACGCCAGGAACTCCCGCCCCGCGAAGACGGCACCCGCCGCTCCTTCAGCCGCGCCGGCTACGAGAGCCTCAAGGCGGCCCAGGCCGACCTCGACCACGTGCGCGCGCTCGTCGGCCTTGCCGACACCGACGACGCCGAGGGCCTGGCCCAGATAGCCGAGTTGCTGGAGAAGGTGGCCGAGGAGAAGGCCCCGCTGCCGAACATCGAGGCGACGCGCAGGCGCCTCAGCCATGGCCTGGACCTGACGAGCAGGCTCACGGTCGGCGAGTGGCTGGACATGTGGCTGGCGGGCAAGAAGGGGCGGCAGAGCGCCATCAGCCGCGACGAGAGCAACATCCGGGTGCACCTCAAACCACGGATCGGGCACTACCGGCTGGACCGCCTCCGGGTCGCCCACCTGTCGGAGATGTTCGAGGCCATCGCCGAGGCCAACGTCGAGATCGCCGAAGGCAACGCAGCCCGCCGCAAGGCGTTCGAGGACCTCGCCCAGATTCCCTGGAAGGGGCACGAGCCCCGCGCCCGCCGCAAAGCGATGAAGACAGCCATCGCCGAGATGGAGCCCTACCGCCGCATCGTCGGTCCGGCCACCCGCCAGCGCGTCCGCTCCACCCTGCGGGCCGCACTCAACGCCGCGATCACCCAGCAGCTCATCACCTTCAACCCGGCAGCCCACGTCGAGTTGGAGGCGGGCAAGCGACCCAAGGCCCTCGTGTGGACCGAGGAGCGCATCCTCCACTGGAAGCGCACCAGCGAGAAGCCGTCGCCGGTGATGGTCTGGACGCCGGAACACACCGGGCTCTTCCTCGACCACGTCGCGGAGGACCGCCTGTACGCGCTGTTCCACCTGATCGCATTCCGCGGACTGCGACGGGGCGAGGCATGCGGCCAGAAGTGGACCGACACCAACCTGGACGCCGGTCTCATCACCGTCGCCAAGCAACTCGTCGTGGACGGCTGGGAGGTGTACGAGGACGACCCCAAGACCGACGCCGGCGCGCGCACCATCGCGCTGGACTCCGACACGGTCCGGGCCCTGCGTCGGCACCGCGCCCAGCAGGACAAGGACCGTAATGAGTGGGAGAGCGCCTGGGTGGAGACCGGACGTGTCTTCACCAAGGAAAACGGTGAGATGCTCCACCCCGCCAACGTCACACGGCGGTTTATCGAGCTGTACGAGGAGATCGACCTCCCGCCGGTCCGGCTCCACGACCTCCGCCACGGTGCCGCGACCCTGGCTCACGCGGCCGGGGCCGACCTGAAGGACATCCAGGAGATGCTCGGCCACTCGTCGATCACCATCACGGCCGACACGTACACGAGCCTGCTCCCAGAGGCGGATCTCGCCATCGCCGAGGCCGCAGCCCGGCTTGTACCGCGAGCCCGCGCCACCTCCGAGAACACCGCTCCCGAAACGGAGCCCGAGCCCGACGGCGAGGAGAAGCCCGACGTGGAGTCCGTGCCGGATGATGCTGATCCGTTGGGCGATATTCGGGAGATCAACTCCCCGTCCGCTCACGCACCGCTCACGCAAACGGCCCCGGACGACGAGTCCGAGGCCGAATAGGGCGCCTCCCTGGGGAGGAAACCCCAGGTCAGCGGCGTAATGCGTTGTGCCCCCGGCAGGATTCGAACCTGCGACACCCGCTTTAGGAGTTCTACCGGTGGGTATTTCGACCTGCCGCGCGACGGTCGATGGCTGCCCAGAGCGTGCTCACGTGGTCCTGAACGTACGGCAGCGTGCATGCACGTTGCCGTCAAGAATCGCCGTCAGGAGTGTGCCCCGTCGCACGCTGAAAGAGCGCCCCTGACCTCCGGTGTGGGAGATCCACGACACGGATGAGCGTGAAGCCTGCGCTCTTGTAGAAGCGGTGCAATCCCTGGTTGTCCTTCCAGGCATCCAACCGCAACCACTGCTTGCCCTGCGCCGCTGCTCGCTCCGATGCCCAGTCGAGCAACATGTCGCCGACGCCGGCGCCGGCAGACTCGCGCTTCACAGCCATACGGTGCACATAGAGGGCTGTGTCCGGCTCATCATCTGGAGTCCAGAACTCAGGGTCCGCGAAGTCGTCTAGCTGGATGGTCGCGACCGGCTCGCCGCCCCGGAAAGCCAGGAAGCACACGCCCCGTTCCAAGGCCGCCGTGATGCGGTCACGGTGTGGTGGGTACTGCCATTGATCAATGCCGCGTGAGGCAAGCCAAGCGGATGCCTCACGCAACAGTGCTTCCACGGCGCCTAGCTCATCAGGACGTCCAGGGCGGATGGTCAGGTCTCTCATGCATCCTCGTTCGGCGCTTCGCGCTGTCGTTCGTAGGAGATCACGTGTCGGTCGCCGGGGAGCACGGTCACCGCGACCCGCACGGGCTTGCCGTCGGTTGTGTAGCCAGTTACGACGTGGACACCAACCGGAGTCCCCGGTCCAAGGTCAAGCCGATGAGCCTGCTCAGGGGTGGGCATTCGGACGTACAACTCGTCCAGCGTCCGCACCTGCCGGTATCCGAGTTCAGCTAGAACCTCGTTCGCGCCACGGGAGATGTCTTCCGGGCGCATGATCTCGGAATCGCGGACGATAGCGAGAGGGAAGTAGCTGTCGTTGATGTTGAACGGCTCGCCATCGAGGTAGCGCACCCGCTTGCGCACCGCGACCAGCTCCCCCGGCTCCAGGTGCAGTCGCTTGGCTACGTCTTCCGGCGGCTCCACGATGGCCACCTCGATCTCCTGCCGAGGCTCACGCCCTTCTGCTGAGTACTCGGTCATGAAGGCATCCATCTCTGGCGAGTACGGCCGCTTCCGAAACTCCGCTTGGGGGCGGAACACCATCGGCCGGCGACGCCGGACGAAGTGGCCCTGCGGACGTGCTGAGACGATGAGCCCTTCGTTCACGAGCTGAGCCAGCGACTTGCGCACGGTCTCCCGTGACACGCCGTACTGATCGCGCAGCTCTGCTTCCGTTGGAAGCTTCGCGTCCGGTTCGAGCTCCCCGGACGTGATCTGCTCCCGCAGGGCGTCCGCAATCTGCTGGTACATCGGGTTTCGCCCGAGACGACTCACTGCCATGCCTCCCATGGAAGCCGCTCACCGACTCCATTGTCTAGTCAATGCTGCCAATGCCCTTGCGTATCGGTCAGGGCTCTGCCAACATCCTGTCCGTAGCCATTGTACGGACAATGGCTACAACGCCTCGTTGCCTGTGTCGTCACGGGCTGCTTGGCCGTGCCTGTCGGTTCGGGATAGCTCGTGCAGTTGGGGCCCTGAGCTGGTCGTTCATTGAGAACTGCATAGGCGGGCCCCGTCTCCCCGAGTTGAAAAGACGGATCGCGCGACAAGGGCGCGCATCGACCTTCCCGCAGCTCATCTGCTGCGGGCCGGTTGCCTCCGCTGCACGTCTCGGACGTGCAGCGCTGAGGGGAGCCGGATCTACCGACTTCAACGGCGCGCACCCCCGGAGAGGCAACTCCGGGGGTGCTGTTCGGGCCGTTGCCACCTGCTAGGGAGAACACGACCCATGGACCACATCGTGACTGTTCAGGACGCTGTTACCGCGTTCGCCGACTGGAAGGAACCCACCAGCGCGGAGCTGGACGCGATCGAGCAGGAGATGCCGCTGATCCTGGCGGACGTCGACCTGCTGGACGCGCAGATCATCACCCTGGACCGCACGCCGAGCGAGCTGGACGAGCGGCGCATCCGCCGGGCCCGCCGGCGCGTGCTCGCCGCTCACCGCGACCACGTCAACGCGCTGGCCGGGCAGCCGGGGGGTGCCGCATGAGCGCGAACCCCTCGCCGGGCGCCCTGCCCGTGGTCATCGTCCGTGTCGGCTCGCTGCTGATGCTCACGGCGACGGCCTGTCTGCTGGCGCTGCGGGAACCGCTGCTGTGCCTCGCCTTGCTCGTCAGCGTCATCGTCAACGCCGTCGGGTGGCTGCGAAGCCTTCGCGAGCGCTCCACCGGCGTTCCTGCTGCTCCCGGTGAGGAGAGCGACGAGGACGCGGAATTCGAGTCCTTCGCATGGGAGTACGGCGACCTGCGCGACGGCGGGGAGGCGGCGTGAACAGCGTTCAGACCCGTTCAGCGGAGCGCGCCCTGTCGTCCGGCACGTGGCTGATCGTGTGTGGGGCGATGCTCTATTCCATCCTCACCGTGACGCCGCTGATGGCCGAGCACACGGCACAGGAGTGGACATGGACGGCGCCGATCCTGCCGCTTGTGGTGGACGCCGCCGTGGTCATCGTGGTCAAGCTCGATGATGTGCTGGCCCGTCTGGGCGGGGACGGCGGACGCTGGCCCCTCACCCTGCGGTGGATGACCGGCCTGATGACCCTGGCGCTCAACACAGCCGACTCCGCGCTGAAGAAAGACCTGGTCGGCGTGGCCGTCCACGCGGTGGCGCCACTGCTGCTGATCGTCACTGCGGAGACCAGCCTCGCCTACCGCCGGGCCATCGCCGCCGCCGTGGCAGCCCTGGACGCGGAACAGAAAGCCGAGCGGGAGCGGCGCGAGCAGGCGGCCCGCGAGCGCGCCGAACGGGCCCGCGAAGAGGCCCGCGAGGAGCGCGAGCACGCCGCGCAGTTGGCGCGTGAACAGCGTGAACACGAAGCCCGCCTGGCCCGTGAGCAGGCTGAGCGGGAGGAGCGGCAACGGCGCGAGGAGCGCGAGGCCCGCGAGCGGGCGGAGGCTGCCGAGCGGGAGATCCGTGAACGCCGTGAACGCGAGCGTGAACAGCGTGAACAAGAGCGGCTGCGGCTCGAACAGCAGGCCCGTCAGCGGGCCGAAGCCGAGCAGCGTGAGCGCGCCGAGCAGGCGGAGCGTGAACGCCGTGAGCGCGAGGAGCGTGCGGCCCGTGAACGCGCCGCGCTGCTGGAGCGCGGCCCGGCCGAGAGCAAGCTGCCGGAGGACGAGGCGCGCCGGATCGTGGCTGCCGCGTTCGCTGCGGGTCTGTCGGTGCGGCAGGCGGCGGAGCTGTGCGGCTGGTCGGTCGGCTGGGTCTCCCACCGCTACGCCGAGCACCGCGACCCCAAGGGCGCCCGCGCTGAACTCGCGATCGCAGGTCAGTGATGGGAACCCTGCCCGTCTACCGGTGGCGGCTCGCCCCGGACGGCTACGCCACCTACCGCCAGCTCCGCGCCCTGGGCCTGCGTCCGGGTGGTCAGGGGGTGGCGGCGCAGGTGGAGCGGCCTCGGCGCCGGCGGGGCCCGCTGGTCGCCTACCTGTACCGCATCGACCTGGCCAGGCCGGTGCGTCCGATGACCCCGGCGAAGTGGGCGGCTCTGGCCAAGGCCAACGCCGCCCGCCGCATCTGCCCCGAGTGCCGCAAGGATGCGGGATACGTCATCCCGCCCTCGCTCGGCATGTGCGCGACCTGCGCTTTCCCCGACAACGCCCCGGAGGGTGCGTCATGGAACAGCTCCCCGCACACCGCCCGCTGACCGTCGTTCAGCTCCCGGACGGCAGCCACGCCTACGCCGACCCCGCCGCCCTGCCCGTCCAGCAGCCGAGCGGGCCGCAGGTGGTGCACATCCACCAGGCGCCGCCGGACCGCACGGTGCAGCGCGTCGCGCTCGGCTCCGGTGTCGGTGCCGGCGCGGTCGCGGCCGGCGTCTACTTCGGCCCGCTGCTCGTCGGCGTGCTGACCGCCATCGCCGCGAACCTCGCGACGCTCGCCTTCATCGCGCTCGTGCTCGGCTGGGCCGTGGTCACCGTCGTCCGCTCCGTCTCCGAGGGCGGCAAGGGCGCCGGTAAGCGCGGCCGGAAGAACCGCTGAACCACCCCGAGGCCGTAGGCGGCCCCTAGAGCGCCTGAGCCCCCTTCCGTGTGGGGTTTGACCCCCGGAAGCCTGTTCGGCCGCCACAGGCCCCGTAGCGACGCAGGGTGACGGAAGTTTCCGCCCTCGCGCGCGCACGCGTAGGGGCCGCCTCGGAAACCAGGAAACCGGAAACACGCTCACTCCGCGTAATCCCTAGGTGTGGTGACGGGCCGTCGCAGGGCCCGTCACCACCGACCCACCATCTCTGAGAAGAGGACTCCGTGAGCCACGGACAAGTCTGGCGTGCCCACCGCCAGTACGCCGCCACCGCCGCACGATGGACCGCCGACGTGTGGCGCAAGGAAGCCGACCGCCGCGCCGCTCTGCGCGCCCAGCGCAAGCCGCTCGTGGCCGACGCCCGCGCCGCCCTGGAACGGGCCCGCGCCGTCGACCCCGAGGGCGTCACCTCCCTGCCCCACCGCGCCGAACGCGAACTGCGCACCGCCAAGGACGCTGAGCGGCCGCCCGAAGCTGACCGAAGCCGGGATCGTCGTCGCCGTCCGTCTCGACGGCACGTGGACGGCGACCAAGCTTCGCGCGGCCGAGGACCACATCCGCGCCCTGCTCGGCGCACGCACGAGCCTGCGCATGCAGATCAAGGCGGGCAAGCAGGGCGGCTGGGCCGAACTCATCCTGCGCACCCGCAGCGCGGCCGACGGCGACGATCTGAAGTGGACACCCGAACGGCGCTCGCTCGGAGTCGACACCGTCACCGGCGAGCAGGTCACCGTGCCGCTCGGCGAACGGCTGCTCATCGCCGGCCGGTCCGGCGCGGGCAAGAGCGTGGCGTCCCGGCCGCTGCTGTACGACGCGTCCGAGGGTGACACGAACGCGCTCGTCATCATCGATCTCAAGCGTGTGGAAGGCCGGTTGTGGGACCACCGGGCCCGCGTCGCCTCCACCCCGCGCGAAGTTATCGACGTGACCGACGAGCTGGAGACGGAGATGCTGGACCGGCTCAGCATCCTGCCCAAGGGACAGGACACCTGGACCCCCACCCCCGACCGGCCGCGCATCACGGTCGTCGTCGACGAGGGCGCCGAGGTCATGACGGCCGCCGACAAGGTCCCCTACGAGATGGAGACCGGCGACGGCAAGACCCGCACCGTCAACCGGTCCGCCCTGCCCGCGCTGGAGTCCATCGCCCGCATGGGCCGCGCGGCGTGCATCGACTTGTGGTGGATGACCCAGAAGCCCAGCATCAACGACGGCATCCCCAAGCAGATCGCCCCGCAGATCGGCGTCTCCATCTGCCTCGCGGTCCGCACCCCGGCCGAGGCCCGCGTCGTGCTCGGGGAGGACGCACAGGCCAAGGGCTGGAACGCCGACGAACTCCCCGTCCCCGGTGTCGCGCTGATCCGGGACGGCAAGCGCAAGCCCGACCCCGTCAAGGTCCGTTACATGGACAAGAGCGTGGTCATCGCCCTGCCCGACCGCACCCCCTGGTCCCGCACCGTCGCGCCCACGGTGGAAGCCGCGGGCGCCCCGACGCTCACCCTCGTCAAGAACACGGCGCCGGACGAGCCCACGACGGACAGCGCGGTTGCCCGCGTTCTAAAGGCCATCGAGACCGCCGACGAGCCGGTCGCCCAGAAGGACGTCGTCACCATCACGGGCCTGTCCAAGGGCGCCGTCTCCAAGGCCGTCAAAACCCTCACCACCGGCGGCACGGTCGTCCGCACTCTGGACGGCCGGCTGACCGCCACGCGTGGCGACGACACCGCCGCCGCCTGAACCACCACCCAAGACGACGGCGGCCCCCTTCCGCCAAGAACCGGGGCCGCCGCCTGTCCACCTGCCGTCAACAGACCTGTGGAGGTCTCCCAGCATGACCCAACCCACCCTGATCCGGCGAGTGTGCGGCCGACGGCCGCGCTTACTGGACCTGTTCTGCTGCCCGGGCGGCCTGGCCAAGGGCTACGCCGCGCACCTCGGCGCTGCGTTCCTCGCCTCCCTCAGCCTGGAGGCGGCGGCATGAGCGGCGACCTGCTGGGTGCCGCCCTCGCGGCGGCGGAGCGCGGCTGGCACGTCTTCCCCCTGCGCCCCGGGACGAAGCGGCCCGCCCTCCATGGGGAGACCGTCTGCCCCCGTACCGGGCCCTGCGCCGGTGGGCACCGGAAGTGGGAGCAGCGGGCCACTACCGACCCCAGCCGCATCCGGGCCGCGTGGGCGCACGCCCCGTACAACGTCGGGATCGCAACCGGCCCGTCAGGGCTGCTGGTCGTGGACCTGGACAAGCCCAAGAGCGATACGGACGCGCCTGACGGCGCGGCGTCCTTCAAGGCGCTCTGCGAGCGCCACGGGCAGCCCCGGGGCAGCGCTGCTGCGGCCGGTGCCGCAGTGGCTGCTGACCCTCCTCGCCCCACCGCACCCCGTCAACCGCCCCGCAGCCACGCCCGCCCCGCTGCCGGTCGTGGCTGCGGGGCGGCGGGGTCGCTACGCGGAGGCGGCCCTGCGGCACGAGACCGCCACCGTCGCCGCCACGCAGGAGGGCGGGCGCAACGCCACGCTGCTGCGCGCTGCGCGGGCGCTGGGCCGGTTCGTCGCCTCCGGTGAACTGCCCCGTCCCATGGTGGAGGAGGCTCTTCAAGGGGCGGGAGAGGCGGCCGGTCTGCCGCCG